>NZ_WMBA01000121.1 GCF_009707865.1 Amycolatopsis pithecellobii | reverse complement strand
TCGCCGGCCGCCAGACGCGCCCACCCGCCGGCGGCCCCACGGGTCCGGCCCGCCACAGGGCGCCGGACTCCTCCGTCACCGTCGCCACCCCAAACCGCATCCGCACCGAGCAACGCCCCTCACCGGCCACCCTGCTCAGCGGCGTCGCGGCGAAGGGCGCCGGTTTCGTCCAGGTCCGCCAGCAAAGCCGGCATTCCCACCGTCAGCATCTTCTTCCGGATGGACCCCAGCATCTTGGCCATCGCGAAGCCGCCGATACCGGTGAATCCCGTGTGGTGGTAGGTAAAACGCGTCCCCTCCGGCGTCGGCTCCAGCTGGTAGCGGACATAGCTCGGCGCCTCCCCCTCGGCGCCGACCCACGTGTAGCGCAACAACTCCTCCGCGCGCACCTCCAGCACCTCGCAGTCCACGATCCCCCGCCAACCCGGCATCGGCTTGGCCACGAACTGGAAGCGGTTGCCCACCTCAGGCCGGAACCCCACCGCACGCGCCCCCTTACCGGTCGAGGTCCAGCGCGGAATCAGCTCAGGCTCCGTCACCGCCCGCCAGACCTTCCGGGGGGAGTGGGGGTAGTCGCACACAATGTTGATCTCAGCCACAGCAGCAATCCCTTCGTTTCAGTCGCTATAAAATTACTGTAGCAGAACTTTTCGTGCGACTGTAGTAGCCTGCCCGGCATGAAGACGGAAGGGCTGCGCGAGCGGAAGAAGCGCGCGATGCGTCAGCAGCTGTCCGACACCGCGGCGCGAATGTTCATCGAGCACGGCTTCGACGCGGTCCGCGTGGCCGACGTCGCGGAAGCCTGCGGAGTATCCGAGAAAACCGTCTACAACTACTTCCCCAGCAAGGAAGCGCTGGTCATGGACCAGCTGGACACCATGGCCGACGCGTTGCGCACCCGCCTGGCGGACCCGGCGCTCTCCCCGGTCGCGGCGATGGTGAAGATCCTCGACGACGAACTGCACAACCTGGGCACAAGCCTCACCACCGCCGGCAACCGCGCGCTGACCCGGTTCCGCAAGTTCGGCGACCTCATCCGCGAGACGCCGGCACTGCGGGCGTACCAGAGCGACACTGCCGAACGGTTTACCGACGTCGCCGCCGAAGTGCTCGCCGCCCGCTTCGGGCTCCACCCCACCGACCCCGAACCACAGATCGCGGCGGCGGCACTCCTTGGCCTGTGGCGGATCCAGTTCCGCGCACTACGAATCCGGCTGCGCCCCGGTCACCCGATCCAAGGTGCGCTCACCACCGTGGCCGACGACGTCCGCCGCGCCGCCTCCCTGATCGAAGACGGCCTGGCGACCTTCAGCTGATCCGGCGGTGTTCGTGCCACCCCTGCTCCGGCACACGCGGCAACGGGATCTCGTGCAACTCCGTACTCGCCCTTTCCTCGTCACGGTCTTCGTAGTTCACGCTGCCACTCATGCGGGGCGGCCGTTGCCGCCGATGGTTCCGCTCGATGGCGTAACCCAGTGCGATCAGGACGACGAGGAAAATGATCAGATATACCATGGCACTAATTCTTTGATCTGCCACTTCCTGCCACCAGCGGCAGATCTGACGATGTGCGATAAGATCCTGCCATGCTCAAGACCGTCGCGGTGGTGGTGATCGACGAACTCGCCCCGTTCGAGTTCGGGGTGGTCTGCGAGGTCTTCGGGATCGACCGCACCGAGGACGGGGTGCCGAAGTTCGAGTTCCGCGTATGCGGCGAGAACCCCGGAAAGCCTTTGGCCACAACGGTTCCCGGCGTCCAGCTGACGCCGGCACACGGGCTGGACGGAGTCCGCGATGCCGACCTGGTCGCCGTGCCGGCCGTCAACATCCGCGACGAGTATCCGCAGGCCGTCCTGGACGTGGTCCGCGAAGCCGCCGACCGGGGCGCCACGATCCTCACGGTGTGCAGCGGCGCGTTCCTGCTCGGTGCGACCGGACTGCTCGATGGCAGGCACTGCACCACACACTGGCGCAGTATCGATGAGTTCCAGGCCCGGTTTCCCAACGCCAAGGTCGATCCCGACGTCCTGTTCGTCGACGACGGCGACCTGATCACCAGCGCGGGCACGGCCGCCGGGATCGACGCCTGCCTGCACCTCGTGCGCCGCGAACTCGGCTCGGCGGTGGCGACGGCCATCGCGCGCCGGATGGTGGTACCGCCACAGCGCGACGGCGGGCAGCGCCAGTTCGTGGAACTGCCGATACCCGAGTGCACGGGTGACAGCCTGCAGCCGGTGCTGGCCTGGCTACTCGAGAATCTGGCCGACGAGCACACGGTCGCCACCCTCGCTCGCCAGGCACGGATGTCCGAACGCACGTTCGCCCGCAGGTTCGTCGCGGAAACCGGGACGACGCCGCACAAGTGGATCTCGGCGCAGCGCGTGCTGCGGGCGCGGGCGCTGCTCGAAGAAACCCAACTGGGTATCGAGGAGATCGCCCGCGAGTCCGGATTCCGCACCGCGGCGCTGCTCCGGCACCATTTTCACCGGATGGTCGGTGTCTCACCACACGATTACCGGCGGACTTTCGCGCACACATGAGGCATGCTGACGGCCGTGGCCTATGACGTGGACGCGGTACGCAAGCATTTTCCCGCGCTCGAAGAGGGCGCCGCGCATTTCGACGGTCCCGGCGGTTCGCTGGTCCCCGACGTCGTCGGCGAGGCCGTCGCGGCGACGCTGGTTTCGGCGATCGCCAACCGGGGCACGGTGACCGCGGCCGAACGCCGTGCCGATGAGACCGTGCGCGCGGCCCGCCAGTCCGCCGCGGACCTTGTCGGCGGCACGCCGGAAGGGATCGTGTTCGGCCGCAGCATGACGCAGCTGACCTATGACTTTTCCCGCGCGCTGGCCAAAAACTGGGCCCCGGGCGACGAGATCGTCGTGACCCGGCTCGATCATGACGCGAACATCCGTCCGTGGGTGCAGGCCGCGCAGGCACGTGGCGTCACCGTGCGGTGGGCCGATTTCGACGCGGTCACCGGAGAACTGCCCGTCGAGGCCATCACCCTCACCGACCGGACAAGGCTGGTCGCGGTGACCGCCGCGTCGAACCTGCTCGGTACTCGCCCCGATATTCCCGCCATCGCGGCGAAAACACACGACGCCGGTACACTGTGCTATGTGGACGGTGTACATCTCACGCCGCACACTCTGGTCGATGTCCGGGCGCTCGGCGCCGACTTCTTCGCTTGCTCGCCGTACAAGTTCCTCGGCCCGCATCTGGGTTTTGTCGCGGCTGCGCCGGAGCTGCTGGAGACGCTGCACCCGGACAAGCTCATCCCGTCGATCGATGCGGTGCCCGAACGGTTCGAACTCGGGACACTGCCGTACGAACTGCTCGCCGGAACCACCGCGGCGATCGATTTCCTCGCCGATCTGGTGCCGGGTAACGGAAACCGCCGCGCGCGTTTGCGGGATTCGCTGCGCGCGCTGGAAGAGCACGAGGAAGGGCTGCTTCGCCTGCTGGACGACGGACTCGCCGAGATCCCCGGCGTCACCAGGTACGGCTCCCCCACCCGGCGCCGGACGCCGACGGTTCTGTTCTCTGTCAACGGAATCCCTGCCACCGACGTGTACCGGAGCCTCGCCGCCGTCGGGGTCAACGCGCCCGCCGGGACCTTCTACGCACTCGAATGCTCGCGCCGGCTCGGCCTCGGGGACACGGGTGCGGTCCGTGCGGGCATCGCGCCCTACACCACCGCAGGCGACGTACACCGCCTCCTCGAAGGTGTCCGGCAGGCCGCGCGGTGATCTTCGTGCACCCGCGGCTTGCCGTACTCTACGACGAGCTCGAAGGCGAGCGCACGGATCTCCAGGTATACGCCGCGATCGCGGACGAGCTCGGTGCGCGCCGGGTGCTCGATATCGGTTGCGGGACAGGGACTTTCGCACTCATACTCGCGGCGCGCGGGCTGGCTGTGACCGGGGTGGAACCAGCTGGTGCGTCGCTGGATGTGGCGCGAGCGAAGCCGGGCGCAGGCCGCGTCCGGTGGTTGCACGGCGATGCGACGACGCTGCCACCGATGCGGGCGAACCTTGCGACGATGACGGCGAACGTCGCCCAGGAAATCGTCTCACCGGACGCCTGGGAGGCCACGCTGCGCGGGATCCACGCGGCGCTCGAACCGGGTGGGTGGCTGGTCTTCGAGACCCGCGACCCGGCGTACCGCGCGTGGGAGGGCTGGACCAAGGCGGCTTCGCACCGGGTGGGCGAGGAAGTCGAGAGCTGGGTGGAGCTACTCGACGTGCGCCTGCCTTTGGTCAGGTTCCGTTGGACGTACGTGTTCACTTCGGACGGTGAGGTACTCACGTCGGACTCGACGCTGCGCTTCCGCGAACCGGAAGAGGTCGAGGCTTCCTTGGTGACACAAGGATTCCGCGTCGACGAGGTGCGCGACGCCCCCGACCGGCCAGGGCGGGAGCTGGTTTTCTTCGCATCGCGCAGCTGACCGCGGATCAGTCCGAGATACGCGCCAGTATCTCATCCAATGTGGACAAGTCCCTCTCCGACAGCTCAAGCAACCCAGCCGGCGGGCGGCCCAGGATTTCCGACGCCGCGGCAGCAGCGGCCCGGCCGGCCGCCGTGGGAGTGACGATCTTCGAACGCCGATCGTCCGGGTGTACGGCGCGCGCCACCAGTCCCCGGCGTTCGAGGTCGTCCACCAGGACTGTCGCATAAGGACGGTCGGTCAGCAATTGCTCCGCCAGCTCCCGCATCGTCATCGGGTGCGCGGCCAGGAACCGCAAGGCTTTCGCCTTCACGAAGCTCATGCCGAGGGTGTCGACGACCTCCTTGCGCCGGTCGTGCCGCTCGACGACCAGCTCACGCATCCTCGCCCAGGCGCGCGTCGCCGTCTCGTTCACGGCCTGCTCACCGCGACCACGTCCGGCTCGCCGAACTCGGGCGCCGTCCGGCGTGCCCACGGGCCCGTCGTGACGAACCCGAGCACGACCACCGCCATTCCGCATCCGGCCATGATCCACCATGCCACATGGCTCGCCGGCGCGAACCCGGACTCGATCGGGCCATGCACCCGCGAAGTCACGACCGAGCCCAGCACCGCGACACCGAACGCGCTTCCGACTTGACGGCTCGTGGAGGCGACGGCCGCCGCGACCCCGGCCTGCTCCCGCGGCATCCCGGACACCGCGGCGTTCGTGATGGGCGGGTTGACCATGCCGAACCCGATTCCGAACAGCAGGTACGCCGGCACAAGCAGAGCCAGTGACGAATGCGCGCTCACCGTGGCGAGCAGCACGCCCGTACCGAGAATCCCGGCCCCACCGACCATCAGCGGCACCCGCGGACCCCAGCTGCCGACGACCCGTCCGGAAATCGGCGCCAGCACGAACATCATCACCGCGGTCGGCAACGTCAGCAACCCTGCGTGCAACGGCGAAAACCCGCGCACACTCTGCAGATAGAGCGCGTTGAGGAACAGGAAACCGCCCATCGACGCGAAACTGCAGATCGCGATCAGGGTGGCCCCGGAGAACGGGATACTCGCGAAGAACCGCGGGTCGATGAGCGGCTCGCGACGGCGTTGTTCGTACGGCACAAAGAAAATCAGTGCCACCACAGCGACCGCGAAGCAACCGGCCGTCTGCGCCGAAACCCACCCCGCCCGCGGCGCCTCGATGATCCCGTAGATCAGACTGCCGAGGATCACGATCACCAGCAGCTGCCCCACCGGATCGATCCGGCGCGCCCGCGCGGCACGCGACTCGGGCACGAAAATGGCCGCGAACACGATGGCGGCGAGCCCGATCGGCACGTTGATCCAGAAAATGGACCGCCAGCCGACCGCGTCGACCAGCGCACCACCGACAACCGGCCCGAGCGCCATGCTGACCCCGAACACCCCGCCCCAGATGCCGATCGCCCGCGCCCGCTGCCGTGGATCGGTGAACGTGTTCGTCACGATGGCCATCGCGACGGGGTTCAGCATCGACCCGCCGACCGCCTGCACCATCCGGAAGACGATCAGCAATCCGATCGTGGGCGCGATGCTGCACAGCAGCGAGCCGACCGTGAAGACCGCCAGGCCCGTCTGGAAAGTACGCCGCCTGCCAAGGCGATCCGCGGTCGAACCGGACAGCATCAGCAAGCTGCCCACCACGAGCGCGTACGCGTCGATGGTCCACTGCAGGCTCGTGACACTGGCGGTGAACTGGCGCTGAACCGCTGGCAGGGCCAGGTTGACGATCGTGGTGTCCATCGACACCAGGAACAGGGCCGTACAGCAGATCGTCAGCACCAGCAGTTTGCGACGGTATGTCAGCTCCGGCAAGAAGTCTCCCAAATAGTTGTACGCCTATAACAGTTAGCAGGGTACAACCTTTTTCGGGCGTTGCCGGAGTGATACCGCTCGCGCCAGGTCGTGTTTCATAAGCGGCGGAGCCGCATGCTGTGGGCCGTCAACTGACACTCTGCTGCCGAATTCTCAGGTGGTTCCTCGCGAGGACAGCGCCGATGTGATGCAGGGGCGGTGGTCGGGCTGGCAGGTGGGACTGAGGTTCCGCTACCCGCACCGCTACGCAAACCACTTTCAAACAGTCGCTAGCTTGAGTTTTAACCTGTTCGGCGTGGTCGGGGGGTGACCGGTTTGGCTTTCGTGGTCGTGGTCGCGGTGACGATGTGCACGTCGTGGCGGTCGGCGGGTTGCAGGTTGCGGCGTCCGGCTGGT
>NZ_WMBA01000120.1 GCF_009707865.1 Amycolatopsis pithecellobii | reverse complement strand
GTACTGGGGCGGGCGGGTCGGCGGGTGGACGACCCGGCTGCCCGACGGCAGCACCGTCGGGATGAGCCGCGGGTTCCACGCGTTCTTCCGGCAGTACTACAACCTCCGTGCGCTGCTGGCGCGGGCGGAGGTCGGGCTGATGCCGCTGCACGACTACCCGTTGCTCGACGAACACGGCCACACCGACACCTTCCGCGGCATCCCGCGCACTCCGCCGTGGAACGCGCTCGGCTTCGCCCTGCGCAGCCCCACGTTCACGCTTTCCGGGCTGCGCAAGGTCGATCTGCGGGCCGCACTGTCGCTTGTGGACGTTTCGGTACCGGAGAGCTACGAGCGGCTGGACGCCGAGAGCGCGGCGGATTTCCTGGCCAGGGTCCGGTTTCCCGAAGCCGCGCGGCATCTGGCCTTCGACGTGTTCTCTCGCAGCTTTTTCGCCTCACCGCACCGGCTTTCCGCGGCCGAACTGGTGGTGATGTTCCACCTGTACTTCCTCGGTTCCGCCGAGGGACTCCTGTTCGACGTCCCGCGCGAGCCGTTCCACACGCTGTGGGACCCGGTTGTGGCACGGTTGCACCGCCTGGGTGTCTCGACGCATCTGTCCACACCGGTCACCGCGATCGAGCCGGGTTTCACCATCCACAGTGGACAAGGCTTGTTCCCGGTCGACGCCGTGGTGCTGGCGGTCGAGCCACCTGCGCTGCCGTCGCTGACCGCGGCGCTGGGCCCGGCGGACTGGCGCGAGCAGATCGCCGCACAGCAGGCGGCACCGCCGTTTCTGGTGCGCAGGCTGTGGCTCGACCGTCCCGTGCGGGCGGATCGGCCCGCTTTCCTTGCCACCGGCGGGATGCCGCCGCTGGACAACGTCAGCGTGCTCGACCGCTACGACACCGATGCCGCCGCGTGGGCGCGTCGCACCGGTGGTTCGGTCGTGGAACTGCACGCCTACGCGGCCACGGACCGCGAGACGACGGCCAGGGAACTGCTCGCGCGGCTGCACACGGTTTATCCGGAAACCGTGCGGGCGCAGGTCATCGGTGAGCGCGAGGAATGGCGGGCCGACTGCCCGCTGCTCGCGCCGGGCACCTATTTCCAGCGGCCCGCGATCGCCACCCCCGTGCCCGGCCTGGTGCTGGCGGGTGACGGGATCCGCGTCGATCTCCCGGTGGCGCTGATGGAACGCGCGGCGACGACCGGGTGGCTGGCCGCCAACCACCTGCTCAGCGGCTGGCACACCGCGGGCCACCCGATCACGACGGTGCCCAACCGCGGCCGGCTGGCGTTCTTTCGCTTGCTGGGCAAGTGGTTTCAGGAGCGCAGCGCGTAGCGGCGCTCGGCGTAGGCGAGGTCGTCGCGCCACAACCGGGCCGCGGCGCGGCGCATCAGGGGGCGCAGCGCGGGCGCGGCCTTGCGGGCGAAGGGGAAACCGGTGCGGCCGGACGTGGCGATGACCGCCTCGATGACCGCTGTCCTCGGCCGGCCGTCCGGACCGGGCCCGAGCGGGGTCGCGTGGGTCTCGACCACGCTGCCCGCGCCTTCGCCCTCGACGATCGTCATCACCACGGTCCGCGGTTCGGGGCAGGCGAACTCGGCGCGCACCGGGACCCCGGCCCCGGGCGCCACCCGGAAGGTCACGTCCACGACGAACCGGTCGTCCTGTGGTTCCGGCACACTGCGCACCTTCAAGTGGGTGAACGAATACGGGTGGAACCACGAGCCGTGCCAGGGGTCGAGCCGGTTGGCGATGACGTCCTCCGGCTCGCACACGCCGTCCAGCCGGGCCACCGCCGCCACACTGTCCGCGAGCGCAGGCCGCGGCGGCAGCACCGGTTCGGCCAGCGGCGCTTCGGGCCCGTCGAGCCGCACCCACGCGAGCACGCCGTCGTCGTGGGCGGGCCACGGTTCCCAGCCGAACCGGCCGTCCGCGCCGACGGGCATCCCGTGCCATCGGCAGACCAGCGTGCCGCACACGACGCGGCCGTGCGCCAGCGGCGCGCCCAGATGCGGGCACTCCCCCGGTCCGATGAGGAGGGTGCCGTGGCGGTCCCGCCATGCGACGAGTTCCCGGCCGCCGACTCGTGTCCCGAATGGACGGTCGGCCCGGATGTCGGTGCTCGCGGCGAACACGAACCAGTTGCCGGACGGGCGTTCCCCCGCCCGCTTCGCCGCGGCTTCGATCACCGCGGGTGCGGCGTCGGAAAACGTGGGCTCCTGCGCGGACCACAGCTCACGCGGCACCCGCTGGATCGGCCATCGTCGTGCCATCCCGGCCCGCTCCCTCCACACTTGACGTACGTCGTCCAAGCCTAGAAGGGGTAGCCATGATCTTCATTACGGCGAAGTTCCCCATGACCAATCCGACCGAAAGCAGGCGGATACGGCCCGCAGCCAATCTGCATGACGACCCCTGTTTCCGCCGTGGCTGCCGTCGGATTGGTCAAGAACGGCACAGTAAACCGGAGGATGCCGACCGGTGGCCTGAGATTTCGCGCGAATTCACCGAGGCTACCCGCGGTGAGGTGGGCTGCCTGTGGTTCGACTGGTCGCGCAGCCTCGACGACCCCACCGAGTACGTCCTGGTGGAAGCGTTCCGTGATGACGAGGCCGGCGCCGCGCACGTGCAGTCCGACCATTTCAAGACCGCTCAACGGACCTTGCCGCCACATCTGGTGGAGACCCCGCGGATCGTGAATTTCACGGTCCCGCAGGACGGCTGGTCCGAGCTGGGCGAGCTGGCCGTGCGGTAATGCCGGAGATCTGGCGGCTGGAGCCGGGCGTGACGGGCTCCGTCAGCCCGGAAAACTTCACCGGCGCCAAGGGCGGTGGTGCCCGCTCCACCGAAGGGACCGGGGCGGCCGCGGCCCGCGAACTGGGCCGCGGGTGGAAGGTGTCGCCGTCGATCATCCTTCGTGGCGGTGAGACGGCGACGCTCGCGGACATCACCGGTCCCGGCGTCATCCAGCACCTGTGGCTCACCACCGACCGTGGCCGGCTGCGTGAGCTGATCCTGCGGATGCACTGGGACGAGCGCGACGATCCCGCGGTGGACGTTCCGCTGGGGGATTTCTTCTGCAATGCGTGGAACGAGCTCGCGCTGATCGACTCGGACATGATCGTCGTCGCGCCCGCGGGCGGTCTCAACAGCTACTGGCCGATGCCGTTCCGTCGCCGCGCCCGGCTGTCGCTGCACAACACCGGCGGCGCCGAAGTGCCGGTGTACTACCAGGTCAGCTACCGGCTGCGGGAACTGCCGCCGGAGACGGCGTATCTGCACGCGGCGTGGCGGCACAGCGATCCGCTCGGGTCCCCCGCCGTGCACACGATTCTCGACGGCGCGCGCGGTCCCGGCCAGTACGCCGGCACCTACCTCGCGATCGCGCCGAACGCGCCCGGCTGGTGGGGCGAGGGCGAGTTGTGGTTCTACCTCGACGGTGACCAGGAGTTCCCCACCATCTGCGGCACCGGCACCGAGGATTACTTCGGTGGCGCCTGGAATTTCGACTCCGGCGGCCGGTACGTGCCGTATTCGACGCGCCGCCTCGGTCTGGCGCAGGTGCTGCCGCCCGGCGAGATTTACCAGGCGCACCAACGGTTCGGCATGTACCGCTGGCACGAGCCCGATCCGATCGCGTTCAGCCAGGACCTGCGGGTCACCGTTCAAGCGCTGGGTTGGAAGTCCGCCGGCCGGTATCGGCCACTGCATGGGGCGGAGATCGCAACGACGGCTTACTGGTACGCCTGAGGTCGGCCGCGAGCCGGGGCAGGTCCTCGCGCAGCTGGTGAAGATCTTCGTACACGCGGGATGCGCCGTTGTCGAGCAGTTCCTGTTCGCCGAAGCCGCCGGTCCGGACCGCGACCGAGGGCAGTCCGATGCGCCCGGCCGCCTGACAGTCCCAGACGGAGTCGCCGATGACGACACCTTGGGACTCACCGGCTTTCTCGAGCGCGACCTCGATGAGGTTCGGTTCCGGTTTGGTCTGCGAGACGTCGGCCGAACTGGTCCAGTCATGTGCCAGTTCGCGCGCGTCGAGCAGGTCCAGGTACCGGTCGACGTGATCGGGTTTTCCCGAGCTGGCAAGGACGATCACGTAACCGGCCGCGCGTGCCGCTTCGAGCAACCGGCGCGCGCCGTCGAGGGGGCGGACCTCGTCGAGGATGCTGTCGACCTCCTCCTTCCACGCCTCGCGGACGGTGTCACCGCACCGGTTCTCGACGTCTTCTCCGGCGACGGTGGGCACCAGCTGGTCACCGCCCATGCCGATCGCGCGGTGGATGCGCCACACCGGGACGGTGACGTCGCTGCGCCGGAAGGCGCGGAACCAGGCGATCGCGTGGTGGTAATTGGTGTCGACCAGCGTGCCGTCCACATCGAGGACCAGTACCGGACTCATGCCCCGGTGATGCCCGGACCGCCGCGGCGGCAAACACGCCGAATGGATCCAGGGCATCGGGAAATGCTTTAAGGGCAGTGTTTTTTCGCTTTCCGGGCTGCGGGGTGATCATTCGATCGCATCTCGTCACCCCACCGAAGGAGCCGTTGATGTCTCTGGTGACCGGCCCGATTCCGCTGCCCCTGCCCCGCGAGCGCGAATGCCCCTTCGGGCCCGCGCCCGAGGTCGATGCCTTGCGACGTCGCTCGCCAGTGGTCAAGGTGACCTGCCCGACCGGGATCGAAGCGTGGCTGGTCACCCGCTACGACGACGTCCGCCAGGTGCTGAGTGACTCTCAGCGGTTCAGCTCACGTACCGGCGCTCTCGGCCACATGGTGTTCACCATGCCCCCGGACGCGCCCGTCGAGGAGGGCAATCTCAACCGGATGGACGGCGCGGATCATCTTCGCTTCCGCCGGGTGATCGCGCCCGCCATCACGACGGTCAAGCGAACGGAGCTGTTCCGGCCGCAGATCCAGCGGATCGTCGACGAGCTGCTGGACGAGCTGGCGACCGAGACCGGACCGGTCGACCTGCACGAAAAGTTTTCCCTCCCGCTCGGCGCGACCGTCATCGCCGAGCTGCTCGATATCCCGCGCGAGGACCGGGTGCTGTTTCTCCAGTTGGCCAAGACCCTCCTCGCCCGTGACGCGGGAGCCGAAGAGCTGGAGGCGGCGCAGGCCCCGCTGTTTCAGTACCTCTACGGACTGGTGACCCGCCGCAGCCAAGACCCCGGCGACGACGTGATCAGCGTGATCGCCGCGAAAGCCCGGAATGCGGAGGGCGCGTTCAGCGATCTGGAACTGATGACGATCGTTTCGGGCCTGCTGGTCGGCGGGTATGACACCACGGCGAGCCTGATCACGTACGGGACGCTGGCACTGCTGGAAAACCCCGACCAGTTCGCGGCGCTGCGCCGTTCCCCGGAGCTGGCGCCGAGCGCCGTCGAGGAACTCGTCCGCCTGGTGGGCTCCGGCGCCGGCATGTTGCGAGTGGCCACGGTGGACACCGAAATCGCCGGCTCGCCCATCGCGGCCGGCGATTACGTCGTGGTCGCGGTCCAGTCCGCCAACCACGACCCGGAACGGTTTCCGAAAGCTGACCGGCTCGACATCGCCCGGCCGCGGAGCCCCCACGTCGGCTTCGGCCACGGCCCGCACCAGTGCCCTGGTCAGCAAGTCGTGCGCTTGGAGCTGAGCGCCGTGCTGACCACGTTGCCGCAGCGGATCCCGTCACTGCGCCTCGCGGTGCCGTTCGAGGAGATCCCGTTCAAGGAAAACCATGCCGTACTCGGGCCTGCCAAGTTGCCGGTCACCTGGGACGAAGTACTGGGAGCCGACCGGGTTACGGTCGGCTCCCGGGATCGGCTCGAGAACCCACCGGATCTGCTTCCCGACGGCGATGGCGTGGCGGAACGGTGACGCCGCCGAGATCGAAGTCCGGTGCGGCAACGACTACCTCGGCATGGGGCAGCACCCGGCCGTGCCGGCCGGCGCCGCTCGACGAGACCGCCCGCCTGGTCGTGGCCTCGTTCCAGTCCGCCAACCATGATCCGGCGCGGTTTCCCGATGACGAGGTGCCGGCGGCGGCGGATCAGAACGGGCGGTCACCGGCGATCGCGACGCGCTCGGCGATCCGGACCTCGGGCGCGTAGTCGTTCACGGCGTAATGCTGGGTGGCGCGGTTGTCCCAGAACGCGACGGCGTTTTCGGTCCAGCGGAACCGGACCTGGTATTCGGGCACATGCGCCTGGGCGAACAACAGCCGCAGCAGCTCGTCGCTTTCGGCACGATCGAGGCCGACGATATGGGTGGTGAACGAGGGGTTCACGAACAACGTCGCCCGACCGGTTTCCGGATGCGTCCGCACCACGGGATGCTCGACGGGCGGGAACTCGTGCCGGCGCCGCTCGAGAAACCCGGGGTCGGAAAACCGGGCGAACCCGGGGACGAAATCGTGGACCGCACGTAACCCGGTGATCCGGGCGCGGATGCCGGCGGGCAGATTGTCGTACGCCGCCGCCAGGTCCGCCCACATGGTGTCCCCGCCGAACGGCGGAACCTTGACCAGCCGCAGCACCGAACCGAACGCCGGGCGGGGGCGGAAGGTGACGTCGGTGTGCCAGATGTTCTCGAACGCGGGCATGCTCGCGTCGCGGGAGAAACGGGTCACCTCGGCGGAGTCACCGGCGGGCAGCAGCGGATTGGTCTCCAGCTCACCCCAGTGCCGGGCGAACGCGCGCTGCTGGGTGGACGTGATGTCCTGGTCGCGGAAGAACAGGACCTTCCATTCGAGGAGGGCACGGTTGAGTTCGGCGCGCAGTGCGCCGGTCAGCGGGTCGGCGAGGTCCACACCTTCGATCTCCGCGCCGATGACCCGGCTCAGCGGGCGCACCCCGAACAGCTCGTAGGGCCGCGACTCGGCGCCGGCGGGCAGGCGGTGCAACACCCGGGGGCCTTCGACGATGCCGGCGTCGGGCACATGGGCGGTGCGCAACACGGCGGTGGTCATGCCGAACTCCTTTGCCGGCGCGGGAAAATGGTGTTCGACATGCCGCGGATGATCTCGACGGGGCGGGGCGCGGGTCAAGGCATTCCACGGCGCGGGAG
>NZ_WMBA01000011.1 GCF_009707865.1 Amycolatopsis pithecellobii | reverse complement strand
GTGGCGAG
Organism: Amycolatopsis pithecellobii; assembly: GCF_009707865.1. GTDB lineage: Bacteria > Actinomycetota > Actinomycetes > Mycobacteriales > Pseudonocardiaceae > Amycolatopsis_E > Amycolatopsis_E pithecellobii. Next base: position 139,461 of record NZ_WMBA01000011.1, on the reverse strand, counting down.
CCGGTGGGCTCGGATGTGCGGTCGGTGTTGGTGGAGGTTGTGGCGGAGAAGACGGGTTATCCGCCGGAGATGTTGGATTTGTCGATGGATCTTGAGGCTGATCTCGGGGTGGATTCGATTAAGCGGGTGCAGATTTTGGGTGCGTTGAGGGATCGTGTGGAGGGTGTTCCGGCGGTGGGTCCGGAGCAGGTGGCGGAGTTGCGCACTTTGAATGACATTGTGGGTTTCATCAAAGGTGGCGAGCCGGTGGGCTCGGATGTGCGGTCGGTGTTGGTGGAGGTTGTGGCGGAGAAGACGGGTTATCCGCCGGAGATGTTGGATTTGTCGATGGATCTTGAGGCTGATCTCGGGGTGGATTCGATCAAGCGGGTGCAGATTTTGGGTGCGTTGAGGGATCGTGTGGAGGGTGTTCCGGCGGTAGGGCCGGAGCAGGTGGCGGAATTGCGCACCCTGAACGACATCGTCGGCTTCATCGGCGGAACCGAACCATCCACAAGCGACAGTCCTGCGCCCACGCAACCGGTGCTGCTGCGCCTCGAGCGGGTGCGCCTCCCCGCCGTCGATCGGCTCGATGAGCCCTACCCCCAGGGCAAGACGGCTCTCGTCGTCGATCATGGCGAGTCCACGGCGGCGGAGCTCGCCGCGGGGCTGGAGAAGGACGGCTGGACCGTGCACCGGGTGGACGCCACCGGGCAGGAAGACGCACCACTGTCCACATGGGACGGCGAGCGTATCCAGCGGACCCTCAGCACAGCCCTCGACGCGGCAAACCGGCTCGACCTCGTCCTCACCATTTTGCCTGCCGACGGGCAATGGCACGCCGCCGCCCGGTGCCTCGCCGACACGATCCTGACCGCCAAGCTCGTGCACCAACGCCTCACCGCGAACGACAACCGGGCCGCGTTCGTCACCCTCACCAGGATCGACGGTGCCCTCGGCCACCGCGGGGACCGGCCGGCCGCCGCCTCCCTCATCGGCGGCGTCAGCGGCCTCACCAAAACCCTCGCCCAAGAAGCACCGTCCCTCTTCTGCCGCGCACTCGACCTCGCCCCCGAGCTCACCGGCGAGGCCCTCACCGAAGCCGTCCTCGACGAGCTCGTCGACGCGGCCACCGACGTGCGTGAGGTCGCCATCGACGCCCAACGCGCCCGCTGGACGCTCCGGCCCCGCCCCATCGACGAACCCGCCGGCACCGAACCGGCCATCACCACGGACGACGTGCTCGTCGTCACCGGCGGCGCTCGCGGCGTGACCGCCCACTGCATCCGGGAACTCGCCACGCGCCGGCCATGCGAGTTCATTCTCCTCGGCCGCACCGAACTCACCGAAGAACCCGGCTGGGCAACGGGAATCGCCGACGACGCACTCAAACCCGCCGCCATCTCCGCCCTGCGCGGGGAAAAACCCAAACACATCGACCGCGTCACCCGCGATCTGCTGGCACAGCGGGAAATCCGGGCGACCGTCCAGAACCTCACGGCCGCCGGGGCACGCGCCCACTACATCGCGGTCGACGTCACCGACGCCGAAGCCACCAAGGCCGCGCTCGCCCCGCACCAGGCCCGGGTCACCGGCATCGTGCATGGTGCGGGTGCACTGGCCGACGCGTTGCTCCCGGCCAAGACCCCGGCGGACATCCGCACCGTGCTCGCGACCAAAGTGGACGGTCTGCACAATGTCGTCGCCGCGCTCACCGAAGCCACGCTGCGCCACGTGATCCTGTTCGGTTCCGTCGCCGGCGTACTGGGCAACCCCGGCCAAGCCGACTACGCGGTGGCCAACGAGGCGCTCAACCGCGTCGCGATCAGCTGGAAACACCAGCGGCCGGACAGCCAGGTCACCACGATCAATTGGGGCGCATGGGACGGCGGCATGGTCACCCCGCAACTGCGGGAGATGTTCCTCGCCCGTGGCGTCACCTTGCTCGGGATGGACGACGGCGCGCGCCTGTTCGCCGAGCAGTTCACCGCCGCCCGAGCCCGCGAAGTATCGGTGCTCGCCGGTCCGGCGAACCCGTTGGCACCGCCCGCCGTGCCCAGTCGGACACCCGCGTTCACCGCTCACCGCGACCTTTCCGGGCTCGCCGCCGACCCCGTGTTACTCGACCATCAGGTCGGCCGGTACCCGGTGTTCCCCGCCGCCGCGGGCCTGGGCTGGGCGATCAACGTGCTGGAACGGGCGAACCCCGGCCTGCGCGTGGTCGAGTGCTCCGGCTTCGAGGTACTCAAAGGCATCGTGTACGACGGCGGTCACCAGCGTGACTACTGGCTCGACGCCGAGGCCGGCGTCCTCGACGGCGACCGCATCAGCGTCAAGGCGTGGATTCGCAGCGCCGAACCCGGGAAAACGTTGCCACCGTCCCATTTCGCCGGCACCTTCACGCTCGCGGCCGACCCCGCTGCCGCACCGGCGGGCACCGCATACCAGCCCGGGGAAGGGGAAGAGGACGGACTCGAGGTCTACCGCACCGCGACCCTGTTCCACGGCCCGCTCCTGCAAGGGATCCGGCGCATACTCCGGCGCGAGGAACGGCATCTTGTGGTGGAATGCCGGCTGCCGGACACCCCGCTCGCGCACGGCGAGTTCGCGGGCGGCTCGCACAGCCCGGTGCTGGCCGACGTGGTGATCCAGGCCGGATCGCTGCTGGGCGTGTGGTTCATGGACTCCGGCTGTCTGCCGCTGACGGTCGGCCGCATCGAGTATTTCGCCCCACTGCCCGGAAACCGCCTGTTCATCGCCGAAGTCGGCGACCTGCGCGCGAACTCCGACCGGACCCAGGTCACCGTGACCGTCACGGCGAGCGACCCGGACGGCCGGGTGCTGCAGCGCTACACCGACCTGTCGGTCATCGCGACCCCGGAAATGACCGCGAAGTTCGCCGAGGCCGTGCGGGTGCGAGAGGAGAACCGATGACCGCCCAACTCGACGCGCTCGATTTCGTCGGCGAGCCGTTCGACGCCCTTGCCTGGACGGTGGAAGAGCCCGTCCGGCGGGCCCCAGCATCCGAGCCGCCGCGGACCGGGGACCCGGTTTCCGGTCTGTTGCAGGACTTCCGGGCCGATCTGATCGCGGCGCACACCTCCGCGATGGCGGTGCAGACCGGACTGCAACGGCACCGGCTCGCCGCACTCGGACGTCCAGCACCCACCGGGAGCACCGTAACCACCGCAACGGCCGCGGGCGCCGGAACCACCGCAACCACCCATCCTGAAAGCGCTTACACCGTTACGCTCGGCTACTCGCTCGATGCGGGTCTTTCCGTGGCGGCCGGGCCGCGGCGCCCTGATGCGGTCCGTCTCCCCGCGCCGGAGCCCGCGTCCACCATGAGCGCGTTCAAGGCGCTCGCGCGCACCCCGGTCACGGCACTGGACGAATCCGCCCTCGCCGAACTGGCCCATGGCGCCATCGCGAACGTGCTCGGTACCGCCTACGACCAGGAAGGCGTCAACCCGGCGATCCGCCTCGCCGCCTGCGAAAACGGCGCCTTGACAGGTGTTTCCGGCATCGAGCGCCACGGCGGCCCCTGGAACCGTGGGCAGCTGCGGGCGTCCTACCAGGTGCGCGGAGACGGGCTCGCCGCCGCCGTCGAGGTCGTCTGGCAGGCAGCGCAGGTGTTCGCGATCCAGACCGGCCTGCACCTGTGCCTCGCCGGCGCGCGGTTCGAAACGGTGCCGGACGCCTGCGAAGTCGAGCTGGTCCAGACCATGACCGCGGGTGAGCTGACCCTGGACGTCGTGCAGATCGACCTGCTCCCGCGGCCGTGGCTGCGGGTCAACGCCGAGCTGCGGCGAGACGGCACGGTGGTCGCCCGGGTCCGGGACCTGACGCTGCGGGTCCGCGAGGAGCCCGGCACCCCGGTCGGCCCGGAAGCGGGGGGCGTCATTCCGCGGTTCTTCGGCCGCCGCAACGGGTTCGGGCAGCGCGCGTTGCTCGGCGAGTTCCACATGACACACAGCGCCCGTGGTGACCTCGCCATCGCACTGGGACCGGAGTTCGCGCGGTACGCGGGGCGCCGCGCGACCCGGATGCCCAACCACGGGCTGCAGCTGTGCGATCGCGTCATGGCGGTGGACGGTGAGCGCGGGAACCTCACCGGTGCCACCGGGCACACCGAGTACGATTCGCCCGCGGATTCCTGGTACTACAAGGAATCCGCGAACGCGTCCATGCCGAACGTGGTCTACATGGAGACTTCGCTGCAGTCGGCCTTGCTACTCGGCTATTTCCTCGGCGCGACGTTGACCGCGCCCGAGGAGGACTATTGCCTGCGCAATCTGGACGGGACCGCGACCGTGCTGCGTGAAGTGGACCTGCGGGACAAGACCATCCAGCAGACCAGCCGGTTGCTCAACACCACCGTGCTGGTGGGGGCCGTGCTGCAGACGTTCTCCTACGAGCTTTCCGTGGACGGGGAGCCGTTCTACGCGGGGGAGTCGCTGTTCGGGTTCTTCAACGAGACCGCCCTGGCGAACCAGAATGGTCTGGACAATGGCGCCTACGTGCCGCCGTGGCTGGACACCGCTCCGCAGGCCGCCCGCACCATCGACGTCGCCGCGCGACGCGGTGACGCGCTCGCCTCCAGCGGGCATCTCGCGTTGCTGGATTCGGTCACCGTGGTCGATGGTGGCGGGAAGTTCGGCGCGGGCTACCTGCACGCGGTGCGCCCGATCCGGGCCGACGACTGGTTCTTCGCGTATCACTTCCACCTGGATCCGGTGATGCCCGGCTCGCTCGGGGTCGAGGCGGTCATCCAGGCGATGCAGGAGTGGGCGATCGACGCGGGTCTCGCCGACGGGCTGCGGGAGCCGGAGTTCGTGCTGCCGGCCGAGCTGCCGATGTCCTGGCGCTACCGTGGGCAGATTCTGGCCGAGGACCGCGAAATGACGGTGGAGGTGCACCTCAAGAACGTCGAGCGCCGGCCAGGGCGGGTGCGGGTGACCGGCGAGGCGAGCGTGTGGAAGCCCGGCCTGCGGATCTACGAGCTCACCGGGGTCGCGGTCGAGTTGCGGGAGCCCGGCGCCCGGCCGTGGTAACGGCCGGGGACGGGTGGGCGACGATGGCGGCGACCAGCTGCCGCGCGGCGGCGATCACCTCGTCGAGGTGATCGCCCCGTTCGAGCAGCACGTAGATGCTGACCGGGGAAAGGGCCTCCAGCAGCATGGTGGCGATGATTTCGGGCTTGCCGACGCCCAGGTCCCGCAGGAGCCCGGCGACATGGGCGTGCAGCGGCCCGGAACTCGCCAGCGCGTTCTGCCCGAACTCCAGCTGACAGGTGACCGCGATCGCCAGATTTTCGTGCTGCAGACGGATACCCGCGACGATGTAGGCGTCGAGGCGTTCCGCCGGTGGTGCTCCCGGTCCCAGCGGCGGCGGTCCGGACACGATGGCCTCGCGCTGCACCGTGAGGTATTCGTCGACCAGCGCCGCGATGAGGCCGGCGCGATCCCCGAAATGACGGAAGACGGTCCCCTTGCCGACCTCCGCCTCGGCGGCGACCGCATCCGTCGAGAACGCCTCCGGGCCGCCCGTTTCGATCAGCCGCCGGCCGGCGTCGAGAATCCGCCGGCGCGTCGCCACCTGATCGCGGCGCTGTGATGGTGCTGCCGGCGGCGTGTCAGCGACTTTCCTGATGAGCGGGCGTTCCACGTCTCGAACCGTACCCGCAACGCCGTATTGACACGACGCCGGCGATCGGCGACAGTGTGGACTGTCAGTCCGATCGGACCGATAGTCCGATACGGGAGCGCCGGAATTCCAACGGAGGGATTCGATGAACGCTGCTGCACAGACTTTGCCTGCCAAGGAATTCGACGTCGTGGTGGCCGGAAGCGGTGCCGCGGCGCTGACGGCGGCCGGGATGGCGGCTCGTGCCGGTGCCTCGGTCGCGTTGCTGGAGGCCGGCACGAAGATCGGCGGCAACACCGCGAAGTCCTCAGGTGGATTCTGGGTTCCGCGTAACCGCCGGATGCGCGAGCGTGGCCAGACCGACGAGCGCTTCACCGAGAGCCGCGACGGAGCTCTCGCCCACATGGCCAAGCTGTCCTATCCGGAGCTCTACCGGCGCGGCGCCGAGCGTCATGGGCTGCCCCAGGATCTGTGGGACCTCAACGTCTTCTACTACGACCATGTCGCCGAGGTCTTCCAGGATCTCGAGGACAGCGGCGACCTGCCGATGCGGATGAACTTTTCGATGCGCGGCGACGAGCTCGGGCTGCCGACGTGGTTCGAGACCGAAGAGGACGGTGCGCCCTACGGAAGGCTGTTGTGTCCCCGCCCGTTCCGCGACCGCGAGCTGCCGTTCCCGGTCGTCGACTACGCGACCGACAGCGGTGAGGTGCTCGAGGAGGCCCGGGTCGAGTTCCTGAAGGAGTACGGCATCGGCTACGACCTGGCGTGCCATCTCCTGGTGATGGCAGTGAAGTACGGCGTCACCGTCGCGCTCGAACACCGGGTCACCGAGGTGGTCCTCGATGACGACGGCGCGGCCATCGGCGTGGTCGCCGAGACGCCGGACGGCCCGGTCACCGTGCAGGCCCGCCAGGGAGTCGTGTTCGGCACCGGTGGCATGGAATTCAACCCGGAGCTGCGTAAGCGCTTTCTGCGCGGTCCGATTGTCGGCACCTGCGGGGTGCCGACCAACCGGGGCGACTTCGTCGCGATCGGCGAGCGGCTGGGTGTGGCGCTGCACAACATGGAAGAGGCCTGGTGGACCGAGCTGCCGGTCGAGTTGTGCGCGGAGAGCTTCGAGCAGGGGCGCCTGATCGAAACGCTCCACGGTGACAGCATGGTCCTCGTCAACGCGGCCGGTGAGCGGGTCGTCAACGAGAAGGAGTCCTACAACGAGCGGGGCAAAGCGCATCTGGTCAAGGACGCCTCCGGCGGGTTCCCGAACCGGGTCCTGATCCAGGTCTTCGACGACTCGGTGCTGCAGGACGACACGTTGTGGGCGACCCGCTGGCCGGTCCCGATGCCCGACGAGCCGCGGCCGTCGTACCTGATCAGCGGCGACACCCTCGAAGAGCTGGCGTCCGTCATTTCGCGGCGACTCGCCTCGCTTTCCGGGCACACCGGCGGGTTCGCGCTCGAACCGTCGTTTGTGGACGGTCTCAAATCGACGATCGAGAAGTTCAACGAGTACGCACGTGCGGGCGAGGACCCGGACTTCCAGCGTGGTACGACGCTGCCACAGCGTTATTTCTCGCTCGATGCCCGCCCGGATCCGATGCCCAACCACACGATGTACCCCTTCGCCGATCGTGGTCCGTACCACGCGATCCTGCTCGGCGCGTCCTGCCTCGGCACCAAGGGCGGGCCGAAGATCAACGTCGACGGTCAAATCGTACGGGAGGACGGTACGCCGATCCCTCGCCTTTACGGTGCGGGAAACTGCATCGGCTCGCCCGCCGGTGCCGGCTACTGGGGCGGTGGCGTCACGCTCGGCCTTGCCATCACCTACGGCTATCACGCCGGCCACAACGTGGTCCGAGAGCCGCGCCGAGCCGCGACGCCGGCGCAAGCGGCACTCTGACTCACTTCAGTCCGGATCGGACGAACGCGCTGACGATCTGCCGGCGCAAAACCAGGTACAGCACGAAGATCGGCAGGCAGGCCAGCCCGGCGACCGCCATCAGCGGGCCCCAGTAGGTGCCCTGGCTGCCCTCGCTGATCATGAAACTGCGCAGGCCCAGCTGCAGCATGGCGTTCGTGCGCTGCAGGACCATCGCCGGCCAGAAGTACTCGTTCCAGGACGTCACGAACAGCAGGATCGTCAACGCGGCCAGCGGGGCACGAAGGTTCGGCACCACGACCGTCCACAGTGTCGTCCACGACGAGCGTCCATCCATTGTGGACGCTTCGATGAGCTCCTTGGGGAAGGAGTCGAGGTGCTGGCGCAGCATCATCACCCCGAGTGCCGAGCACAGGTTCGGCACCACCACCCCGCCAAGGGTGTTGAGCAGGCCGAGCTGCAGCAGCAGCACGTAGTTCGGCAGCATCGTGACCTGGAACGGCACCAGCCAGGTCCCGACGAACAGCAGGTAACACAGCCGTTGCAGGCGGAACTTCCACGCGGCGAACGCGTACGCCGCGAGCAACCCGGTGAGCAGCTGGCCCAGCGCGGTCAGCAGCGCCACCAGCGTGGTGTTGACCAGTAGTCCGCCGACGTCGACGAGATGCGTGGCCTCGGTGTAGTTGTCCAGGGAAAGCGGCCATGGCAGTGGCGAGAGCGACAGCACGTCCTCCGGTCGGCGCAGCGAGGTCGCGTACAACCAGTAGATCGGGAACAGGCAGAGCGCGCCGAGCACCGCGAGCACGGCGTGCCCCGAAACGGTGCGCCACCGTGCTTGCCCGGCCACCACAGTATCCACAGTGGACATCCTCAGTCGTCGTGAAAGGAGAGTTTCTCCGAAAGCAGGACCAGCACCATGGCCACCAGGCCGAAGACCACGAACAGCAGCATTCCCGCCGCGGTGCCGAGTCCCGCGTCGAAACTGTGGAAGCTGTAGTCCCACAACAGGTAGTAGACGTTCGTGGTGGCGCCGGACGGGCCGCCCTGGGTGATCGTGTCGATCAGCGGGAACGTCCATTGTGCTGCCAGCAGTACCGTCATCAGCGCCAGGAACACCAGTGTCGGGGACAGCAGCGGCAGCGTGATCCACCGTGTGATCTGCCCACGGGACGCGCCGTCGAGCAGTGCCGCCTCGGTGTAGTCACGGTTGATGCCGGCGAGCCCGGCCGCCACGACGAGCACGGCGAACCCGAGCAGGTGCCAGCCGGTCATCACGATGATGGCCGGCTGTGCCCAGTGCTGGTCGTGCAGCCAGTTCGTGTTCGTGCCCAGTATCCGGTTCACCGCGCCGGAACCGGGATCCAGCAACCACTGCCACACCGTCGCGCTGGCGACCGGCGCCACCAGCAGCGGGGCGAACACCATCGCCTGGTACACCGCGCGGGCCCGGCCCCGGACCCGCTGGGTCAGCAGCCCGACCACGACCGGGATCACGATGGTGAACGGCAGCAGGCCGCCGATCACCTCACCGGTGCGCCGCAACGACGCGCCGACAGCCGGGAGCTGGAACAGGCGTACGTAATTGTCCAGACCAACTGGGGTCGCGGGCCGGCTGGGCAGCAGGTTCCAGGAATAGAACGAAAGCTGTGCCGCCTGTGCCAGCGGCCGGTATGTCCAGATCACCAGCAGTGCCAGCGCGGGCGTGAGATAGAGATACGGCGGCGCCGCGCGCAGCAGGCGCCGCGGCAGCGGCGGCCGTGCCACCCGTAGGGGTGTCACGACCGCCGGTGCCGGGATTTCCACGAACATCGGCTATCCGTCCCGCGAGATCATTTCCCGCCGGGCAGCAGTGCCGTCACCTGCTGCTGGGTGGCGGTGAGCGTCGCCTGCGGGTCGGCGCCCTGGAACACGGCCTTCTCCACGCCGTCCATCATCGCGTCGCGGATCTGCTGGTAGCTGTTGCCGGGGAAGGCGATCCACGGCTCGACGTGGTTCAGCTGGTCCACATTGGACTTGACCAGCGGGTTCTTGGCCGCCCAGGACTGCAGATGCGCGGGGTCGTTCAGCAGGTCCAGCCGCAGCGGCAGGTAGCCGATCTTGCTGGTGATCTCGTCATACGCCGCGGGACTGGTGAGGAACTTGATCAGCTCCCAGGAGGCGCGCTGTTTGGCCGGGTCACCGGAGAACACGAACAGCGCCGCACCGGAGTTGGTCGGCACCGCGGCGTGCCCGTCGAATGCCGGCAGTGCCGCCGCGCGCAGGTCCCAGTTGCCGCCCTGCGCGCCCTTCTGGAAGGTGCCCTGCTGCGAGCTGCTCTCGACCATCATCGCGAGGTCGCCCCGGGCGAACCCCTGTACCGCCTGCACCTGCGACAGTTTCGGCATCGCGTTCGCGGTCACCAGGTCCTGCATCGTCTTGACCGCCTGCACCGAGGGCGCGTCGGCGAACTGGAGCGTCTTGCGGTCCGGTGAGAGCACCCGCCCCTCGTTGGACCGCACGAGGCTCTGGAAGCACCAGTCGCTGGCGGACCGGGTGAGGCAGTCGACGTAGGCACCGTCCTTTCCGGTCGCCTGCTTGATCTTCGCGCCGTACTCCTGAACCTGCGCCCACGTCTTCGGCGGGTTCGCCGGGTCGAGACCGGCCTTCTGGAACAGGCTGGCGTTGTAGTAGAGCACCGGCGTGGACAGCACGAACGGCACGCCGTAGGTCTTTCCGCCGGAGTCACCGAGATTGCGGATCGGTGCCGCGTACGGGAACTGGCCGCCGAAATTCGCCTGCACCTCGTTCTTGGTGACCAGATCGTCGAGCGGTTTCGCGCCGAGCTGCCCGGCGGCGAAATCGAGCGTGTCGAACCCGAGCTGCGCGACGTCGGGCGGGTTGCCGGCCGCGGTCTCGGTCTGCACGCTCGACGCCGCGTTCTTTGCCGGGTTGGGGTCGCTGCCCTGTGGTTTCTGTGCGGTCACCTTGATGTTCGGGTGTGCCTGCTGGAACTGGCCGATCAGTGCGTTGAACGTGTCGGTCCAGGCACCGGCGAGACCGAAGTTGTAGCTCTCGAACACGATCGACACCTGCTGACCGGGCGCGAGCTCCGGGGCCTGCGCGACCGCGGCGGACCCGGAGGTCGACGGGACCCCGCATCCGGCGAAACCGAGCAGCGCGGCGGCGGCGAGTACGCCCCCGGCGCGGAAACGGGTGATTCTCATGCCAGCACTCCTTGTTCGGAACGGGACGGGACCGGGTCGTCCTGCCACCGCAGGCGGCGGCCGGTGTCCGGGTGAAACAGGTGGAGGTGATCGGGTTCGACGGACAGCTTCACGGGCTCGCCGGGGGACAGCCGCAGCGGTCGCGGGCCGCGGACGGCGACCCGCGCCGGACCGACGTCGCAGTGCGCGATCTCCTCGGCGCCCAGGTTTTCCACCAGCCGCACCACGCCTTCGATGCCGGGGCGCGCATCGTGCGTGCGCAGGTGTTCGGGCCGGATGCCCAGCACCACTTCGGTTTCCGGTACCTGCCCGGGCAAGCCGAGCGCAACGTCGATGTCGGGTGCGGTCGCGAACACCATCGGGCCGCGGCTGGACACCTTGGCGCGCACCAGGTTCATCGGTGGCGAACCGAGGAACCCCGCGACGAAGGTGGACGCCGGTTCGTCGTAGACCTCGGCCGGGGTGCCGACCTGCTCGAGCCGTCCGGCGTTGAGGATCGCGATCCTGGTGGCCATCGTCATCGCCTCGACCTGATCGTGCGTGACGTAGACGAACGTGCCGCGCAGGCGCCGGTGCAGCTCGACCAGTTCGTACCGGGTGGACGCCCGCAGTTTGGCGTCCAGATTGGACAGTGGTTCGTCCATCAGGAACGCGCCGGGGTCACGGACGAGCGCGCGGCCCAAGGCCACCCGCTGACGTTGCCCGCCGGACAGCTCACGGGGGCGGCGTCGCAGGAGTTCGGTCAGTTCCAAGGTGGTGGCGACGTCGGCGACCTTGCGGTCGATCTCCTTGCGGGGACGACGACGGGCACGCAACGGGAAGCCGATGTTGCGTTCGACCGACAGGTGCGGGTAGAGGGCGTAGCTCTGGAACACCATCGCCAGATCACGGTCGCGGGGCGGCACGTGCGTGATGTCGCGGCCGTCCAGTTCCAGTGCTCCCGCGTCCAGCTGGGCCAGCCCCGCGATGGCTCGCAGCAGCGTCGACTTGCCGCACCCGCTGGGACCGAGCAGGACCAGGAACTCGCCGTCGGCGATGTCGATGCTCACCCCGTCGACCGCGGTGACGGCGCCGAATCGTTTGGTGGCCCCACGGATCCGGATCTGGCCCACGGATATCCCTTTCGTTCGGTCGTGTTCGCGGGAGAATCCCAGCACGCCGGCACGCGCGGCCACGGAACCATAGAAAACACCTGCCGGTCGATCGGCAGAACCAATCAGGAGGGCCGGCCACCCCGCTCGTCCGCACGCTGGGTGCGTGCGAGAAGTACGCGTGAGCGCGAAGAGCCGTGAGGCCGAGGGCGTGGTGTCGTTCGAGCTGAGCGGGGACGACCTGCCGAGCTGGAGCCCGGGTGCCCATGTCGACGTCGGAATCGGGCCGGGGCTGGTCCGCCAGTACTCGCTGTGCGGTGCTCCCGGGGACCGGGGCCGGTGGCGGATCGCCGTGCTACGCGAGGAAACCGGCCGCGGCGGGTCACGCCGGCTGCACGACGTGATCATGCCGGGCGACACGCTGCTCGTGGGCCAGCCGCGCAACAACTTCCCGCTGGAGCCCGCGCCCGGTTACGTGTTCGTGGCGGGCGGCATCGGGATCACCCCGCTGCTGCCGATGATCGCCGAGGCGGAGCGGCTCGGTGCAGAGTGGACGCTCTACTACGGTGGGCGCCATCGCGCCCGGATGGCGTTCACCGATGAGCTGGCCCGCCACGGCGAACGGGTCCGGGTGCTACCGGAGGACGAGTGCGGTCTGCTGCCGCTCGCCGACATCGTCGCCGGGTCGGATCATCCGGTCTACTGCTGTGGCCCTGAGCCGCTGCTGGCGGCGGCGGAACGGGTGTGCCCGCCGCGGCGGCTGCGGCTGGAACGCTTCCACCCGCGCGAGATCACCGTGACCGGCCGGGAGCGAGAGTCCGAAGTGGTCGCCTCGATATCAGGGCAGACGATCACGGTCGCCCCTGGCGAGTCCATTTTGGACGCGCTGGACTCGGCCGGGGTACCGATGCCGTCGTCCTGCCGCGAAGGCACCTGCGGCACCTGCGAGACGGCGGTGCTCGAAGGCGAGGTCGAGCACCGCGACTCCGTGCTGTCCGATGCGGAACGAGCCGCGGGAAAGACCATGATGGTGTGCGTTTCCCGGGCCCGTTCGGCACGGCTGGTGCTCGACGTGTGAGTCGATAGGCACGGCAAATCGATCGTTTGGTCTTGCCCGTACGGCGCGCTGAACGGTGTTTTTTCCCGTCATAGTGCCAGAAGGCCAACGTGGGCCGACCGGTTTCGCCGGAACGCCCAACGAACCAACGGCAGATCGGAAGGCACGTATGCAGGTCACAGTTCTCGGTTGTCGGTCAGGGATGCCGGCCGATGGCCAAGCGAGCTCGGGTTATCTCGTCGAGACGCCGTCGGCGCGGGTACTGCTGGACTGCGGGCCTGGTATCGCGACCGCCCTGTCCGCGGTTTCGGACGCGACGCTGCTGGACGCCATCGTCATCTCGCATCTGCACGCGGACCACTGTTACGACCTGCTGCCGATCGGGAAGTCCTTGCTGAGCGCGACGATGAGCTTCCCCGGCGGCCCGCAGGCGCGCGCGGACAAGGTGCGGGCGATCCCGTTGCTCGTGCCCGCGGGCGCGCGTGAGCTGTTCGACCGCTGGGCCGCCCTCTTCCCGGTGACCACGATGCCGTTGCTGGACAAGGCTTTCGAGCGTGCCTTCGACGTGCGTGAGTACGCACCGGGTGACGTGTTCGAGATCCGCGACGCCACGATCGGCCTGCACGAGCTGCGTCATGTCGAGCCGAACTGCGGGATCCGGGTCGAGGCCGGGGGAGTGGCGCTGGCCTACACCGGCGACACCGGCATGACCGACGCGGCAGTCAAACTCGCCTCGGGCGCCGACCTGCTGCTCGCCGAGGCGACGTTGAGCCACCCCGACCGCACCGAGCACGGACACCTGTGTGGCGGTGACGCCGGCCGGATCGCCGCCAGGGCCGGGGCGGGAGAACTGGCGCTGACCCACTTCGCCTGCACGGAACGCCATTGGCTGCACCATCTTCGCGATGACGCAGCCTCGGAATTCCCCGGCCCGATCCGGATCGTCCGCGCCGGGGAACGGATCGACGTCCACAATGGATGACAGCCTGATGGCCGTCGGCGTCCACTGTGGACGCCGGTCGCCATCAGGAAAGATGTGCCGCCACGTGTTCGGTGATCTCATGGGCATCGGCCGCCGCGCCGTCGATCAGGCTCGATCGCCGGCGCCGCAGGAACGGCGCGCCCACCAGGTACAGCCCCGGCCAGCTGGTGACCCCGCCGTCGTGCACGACGCGGCCCTTGCGGTCGGTCACCGGGACCTCAAGCCACGAAAGGTCCGGGCGGAACCCGGTGGCCCAGACAATGCTGCTGAATTCGCCGAGCTGAAGGGTCAGTGGCGGTTTTCCGGGCAGTTCGGTCGGGGCGAACCGCTCCGGCGCCTCGCACTCGTCGAAACCGGTTTCGGTGGCCCAGGTGTCGAACGTGCCGAGCAGCCGCCCCAGTTTCAGATCGGCCAGCGCGCACACATTCGGCAGCGAACCGGAGAACTGTGCGCGCCCGTCGCGGATTCCGGCGAACTTGCCGGCCAGGCGCACCCCGAGCCGGGTCAACGTGCCCAGGTCCACAGTGGAGCGTTCGGGGGAGCCGACGAGTTGCATCGACGGCAGGTTCCGGGCCCGCGTCAGATCCGGCACCTCGTCGTAGCGTTCGTCGAACACCCCGGAGGCGTCCATCCACCACAGGATGTCCCGGCCGCGGTACAGCCGTGGCATCCGGACGTGCTCACCGACCGCGAGGGTCACCGGGCGCCCGGAGCGGTGCAGCTCGTGCGCGATCTGGATACCGCTGGAGGAGGCGCCGACGACGAGCACCCCGCCCTCGGGTAGCTGCGCCGGCGACCTGTAGTCCAATGCGGACAGTGTGAAGATGTGCGGTGGCACCGCGTCGGCGACCGGCGGCAGGCGTGGCAGGTTGTGCGAACCCGAGGCGAGCACGACCGTGCGTGCCCGCCACACGTCCGGATCGGTGTGCACCACGAACCCGTTTCCGGCCGGCGACACCGATTCCACCGTGGTGTTCGCCCGCACCGGCGCGCCACTGGCCTTGGCGTAGTCGCCGATCAGCCGGGCCACCTCGGGCGCGGTCTGGTAGCCGTCCGGATCGTCACCGGCGTAGGAGAAACCCGGCAGCCGCGTCATCCAGTTCGGGGTGAGCAGCCGGAAGGAGTCCCAGCGCTGTGTCCGCCACGAGTTCGCCACCTCGCCGCGTTCGAGGACCACATGGTCGATCGAACGGCCGGCGAGGTGGCGGCTGACGGCGAGCCCGCAGTGCCCGGCACCGATGACGAGCGTCGTCGTCTCCGGCACGGTGCTCAGGCCACTTCCACGGTGACGTTGGTCGGGTTGGTGAGGATGTCGTAGACGGCCGAGCGCTTCTGCGACTGCGCGACGATGGCCTTGACGTCCTCGGGGCTCGCGTCCGCGTCGATGTCGTAGTGCACCCGCACGTCGCTGAACCCGTTGCGCACCTCGGGGTCGGCGCCGAGGATGCCGTGCAGGTCGAAGTCCGCCTCGACGGTGGCGCGCACCGAGTTCAGCTGGATCTGCCGCTGCTGCGCGACGGCGGCGATGCCGGCGGTGAGGCAGCTGCCGAGCGCGACGAGCACGAACTCGACCGGGGTGATCCCGTTGTCCTCGGCGGCGAACACCGCCGGGTGGTCCGCGTCGAAGGCGAACGTCTTCTTGTGCTGCTGCTCGCCGCCGAGACCGTAGAAAGTCTCCACAGTGGACTGGCTGTGGGTGCCTTTCACCCACGAGTTCACCGAGCGCCACGTGAACTTCGCGATCTCCGGGGAGTCGCCTAGTGCCTCGCGGGCGCCGAGCAGCGCCTCGACGTTGACGCCGTTGTCCACGGGCAGGTCGGTCGCGGTCATGAAAAACCCTCCTCGATGTGACGTACGTGACGGTCAGTGTGGTGCAGGGTGCCCGGGAGCACGACTCGTCTCACATAGTGAATCGGCCGTTCTCAGCCCTCGGTGCGCGCGAGGGTCTGCCACGCCGCCCGGCGTTCGCGCTGCCGGCGGGGGTCCGCGACCGGCGCGGCGGCGACCAGCCGGCGGGTGTAGTCCTCGCGCGGTGAACCGAGCACCGTGGCCACCGGGCCCGCCTCGATGACGCGGCCCTGGTGCAGCACGGCGACCCGGTCGGCCACCTGTTCGACGACGGCGAGGTCGTGGCTGATGAACAGGCACGCGAACGCCAGCTCACGCTGGAGCCCGGCGAGCAGGTGCAGCACCGACGCCTGGACCGACACGTCGAGCGCGCTGGTCGGCTCGTCGGCGATCAGCAACCGGGGCCGCAGCGCGAGCGCACGTGCGATGCCCACCCGCTGCCGTTGCCCGCCGGACAGTTCGTGCGGATACCGCCCCCGCCAGCCAGGGTCGAGCCGCACCGCGGTGAGCAGCTCGGCGACCCGCGCCCGGTGATCATCGCGTTCCCCGTGCACCACCAGCGGTTCCGCGATGCTCGCGCCGATCGTGGCGCGCGGGTTGAGCGCGGATGCCGGATTCTGGAACACGATCCCGATCTGCCGCCGGATTTCGCGCCGCTGCCGGGAATCCGCGCGCCGCAGGTCGACGCCCCCGATCTCGACCGAGCCCGCCGACGGCGACACCAGTCCGGTGAGGACGGACGAGATCGTGCTCTTACCCGACCCGGATTCGCCGACCAGGCCCAGTACCTCGTCGGCGCCGATGGTCAGGGACACCCCGTCGACCGGGCGCACCGGTGTGGCACCGCGGCCCGCACGGTAGGTCACTTCCAGGTCTGTCACCCGCACCAGCGGGGCCGCCACCGGCTCGCGCCGCACGGGCGGCCCGGAACCCAGTGACGGCACCGAATCCAGCAGCTCCCGGGTGTACTCCGCTTGGGGCGCCTGGAAAAGACCGGACACGGTGTTCTGCTCGACCACCCGCCCGTCGCGCAGGACCACCACGCGGTCGGCGATATCGGCCACCACGCCCATGTCGTGCGTGACGAGCAGGATCGCGGTGCCCAGCCGGTCACGCAGTGAGCGCAGCAGCCGCAGGATTCCGGCCTGCACGGTGACATCGAGCGCGGTGGTCGGCTCGTCCGCGATGAGCAGCGCCGGCTCGTGCACCAGTGCCATCGCGATCACCACGCGCTGCAGCTGACCACCGGACAGCTCGTGCGGATATGACCGCGGCACGCGTGCCGCGTCCAGCTCGACGAGCTCCAGCAGTTCCCGCACGCGTCGTTTCGCTTCGGCGCGCGAGACTTTCCGGTGTGCCCGCACGGCGTCGGTGAGCTGGGTGCCGATGCGGAACACCGGGTTGAGCGCGCTCATCGGCTCCTGGAACACCATGCCGATCTCGCCGCCGCGGACCGTGCGCAACTCGCGGCTGTCCACTGTGTACAGATCGCGACCCGACAGCACCGCCGACCCGCGCACCGTCGCGGTGTCCGGCAGCAGACCGAGCAGCGACAGTGCGGTGACGGACTTGCCGGAGCCGGATTCCCCGACGAGGGCCAACACCTCGCCGGGGAGCACCTCGAAACCGAGGTCATGGACGGCCCCGGCGTCACCGAAGCGGATCGAGACCTCGCGCAAGGCGAGCAGCGGGGTCACGGCGCTACTTCGCCAACCCTACCTGCAGGAAGTTCGGGTAGGCGGGGAATTCGCCGATCGCGAAGTCGCCCACCTTGGCGCCGTGCAGGAACGAGTTGCGAGTGTAGATCAACGGCACGATCGGCGAGTCCTGCAGAATCCGCCGGTCCGCGGCCGCCCACAGCTTGCCCGCGGCGGCCGGGTCCACGGTGCCCTGCGCCTGCGCGATGAGAGTGTCCACTTCGGACACCGAATAGCGCGAAAGGTTGTAGCCACCGTTGCCGATCTCCGACGTGCCGAACAGCGGCTGGATATTGGCGTTGGCACTGGGGAAATCGGGCTGCCACGTGCTGAGCGTGAGATCGTAGGCGTTGTCGTCGTTGCCGGTGGCGATGGCCGTCCACGCGTCGTCGTCCAGCGGGCGCAGCTTCGCCTGGATACCCGCGCGCTGCAACGCCGCCTGGATCGCCTGCGCGAGGTCGGCCTTGTTGTTGGCCGTGGATACCGGGAAGTCCAGGTTCTCGATCCCGTTGGGGTAACCGGCTTCCGCGAGCAGCTGCCTGGCCTTGGCCACGTCACCGCCCGGCGGGGCGGGATACAGGTCGAACACCTCGCGCCCGGTGATGCCCTCGGTGATCAGCGTCGTCGCGACCGGGCCGGCCAGCTCGGCGTTGCCCGCGGTCGCGATCTGGTAGGCCGTCTTGTCCACCGCGTACTGGAAAGCCTGGCGCACCTTGACATTCGCGAGCGGGCCGCGGCGCGTGTTGAGCGCGAGATAGGCCAGTGCCCCGGATTTCGATGTGACGAGCTGGTTCTTCGCCGCCGGGTTGGTGCGGATCTGGGCCAGCTGCGCGGGATTGACGAACGCGGCGCCGAAGGCGTACGCGTCGTTGCCGGCACTGGCGAGCAGCCGTTGCGCGGTGACGCCGGTGTCCTGGCCCAGCTGGACGACGATGGTGTCGGGCAACCCGGTGCGCGCCAGATCGGTGTGGGGGTCCCAGTTCGGGTTGCGGGTCAGCCGGATCTCGACGCCCTTGGTGTAGGAGGCCACCTGGTACGGACCCGAGGTGACCGGGCCGCTGTCGTAGTTCGCGTCGGTGCCTTTGCCCTTCGGCACCGGGGCGAACGCGGGCATGCTCACGATCCACGGCCAGTCCCCATAGGACCGGGCGAGGTGGAACACGATCGTCTTCGGATCGGGCGTCTCGATCGAGGCCAGCTCACCGCCGGAGAACGGGCCGCGGTACGTCGAACCGCCGTCCAGCAAGGTTTTGTGGTAACCCAGGCCACCGGAGAACGCCGCGTCGAACGAACGCTCGATGCCGTACTTGATCTCCGCGCTGGTGATCGGCGTGCCGTCGGACAGCTTGAGCCCGTCCTTGAGCGTGTACGTCCACGTCCGGCCGTCGGCGCTCGCGCGGCCGATGTCGGTGGCGAGGTCCGGTACCACCGTGGCGGGCCCGTTGGCCGGCGTCTGCCATGCGGTCAGCCGCCGGTGGATCAGCCCGGACATGGTGATCGCGAGACTGCTGCTTTTCGCCGGGTCGAGGCGTTGCGAGGTGAGGTCGTAAAGCACGTAGAGCGTGCCGCCGGACGAGACGGCGATGGCCTGCCCGCTCTGCTGCTCGTTGGCATTGCACGCGGCGAGCAGCGCACCCAACCCCGACGCGGTGACAGTCAGCCCCAGCCCTTTCAGGAAGTCCCTGCGGTCCACTGGTTTCCCCTTTCCTAACCGACCCGGACGCGCGGGTCGAGCGCCCCGTAGAGCACGTCGACGACGAAGTTCGCGAGGACGACGAAGAAGGCGGCGAACAGGCTGACGCCCATCAGCAGCGGCAGGTCGACTTGGTGCACGGCGTCCACCAGCAGTCCGCCGAGACCGGGTAGGGCGAACACCCGCTCGGTGATCACCGCGCCGCCGAGCAACGTGCCGAGGTCGATGGCGAACACCGTGACGACCGGCAGCAGCACGTTGCGCAGCGCGTACTTGCCGATCACCGTGCGCTCTGCCAGTCCGGCCGCCCGCGCGGTGCGGATGAAATCCTCACCCAGGATTTCGAGCATCTGCCCGCGGGAAAGGCGCGCGTACACCGCGGCGTTGAGGAACGCCAGCACGAGCCAGGGCAGGACCAGATGCCACGCCCAGTCGACGGGACTTCGCGCGAGTGCCACGTAACCGCTGACCGGGACCATGTCGAGGGTGAAGCCGAACAGCAGGATTCCCAGCAGCCCCACCAGATACGCGGGCGCCGACACCCCGGCGAGCGTCACCGTCATCGCCGCGCGATCGGTGAACCGGCCGCGCCGCAACGCCGAGAGCACCCCGGTGGCGACGCCGGCGACCAGCCACAGCACCGACGCGCCGACCGCGAGTGACACGGTGACCGGTAGCCGGTCGCCGATCAGGGTCAGCACCGGTTCGTTCTGCTGGAACGAGTACCCGAAACACGGTGCGGCACAGACGATCGCGGTCGCGCCGGTGCCGAACGTGCGGCCGCCGAAGATCCCGCCGAGGAAGTCCAGGTACTGCTGCGCCCACGGCTTGTCGAACCCCATGAACTGGCGCGCGGTGGCGAGATTCTCCGGGGTGCACGGTTTTCCGCACGACATCAGTGCGGGATCGGTGGGCAGCAGGTAGAACACGGCGAAGGTGGCGAAGCTGACCACGAGCAGCACGACGATCATCCCCGCCAGCCGGACGCCGGCGAAGCGCAGCATGCGGTTCACCGGCGGACCGCCGTCTTCGGGTCGAGCGCGTCACGCAGCCCGTCACCGAGCAGGTTGAACGCGAGCGTGGCGAAGAACAGCGCCGCGCCGGGGAAGATGAGGAACATCGGATCGGTCTGCACCCAATTGATCGCGTCGCTGATGGACCGGCCCCAGCTCGGGGTGGGCGGCGGAATTCCCACGCCCAGGAACGAAAGCGCCGCCTCCAGCCCGATGTTGGCCGGGATGGTGACGGTGGTCAGCACGATGATCGGCGCCCACAGGTTCGGCAGCAGTTCACGCCGGAACACGTGCACCCCGCCGGCGCCCAGGGCTTGCGCGGCACGCACGAAATCGCGGCCGCGCAGGCTGAGCGTCTGGGCACGGACCACGCGCGCGATCCGGGGCCAGCCGAACAGGCTGATCACCGCGATCAGCAGCAGGGGCCGCGGGATGGCGGCCGGGGCGACCGCGCCGACCGCGATCATGAAGATGAGCTGCGGGAACCCGAGCAGCACATCGGTGACGCGGCTGACCGCGGTGTCCCACCAGCCGCCGGTGTAGCCCGCGCTAGCGCCGAGCAGCACCCCGATGACGATCGACAGCACCGTCGCCGCGAGTCCGATGAGGAACGAGGTGCGCGCGCCGTAGGCGACGACGGCGAACAGGTCGCGCCCGGTCAGCGGCTCGACGCCGAACCAGTGACTGCCGCTGATCCCGCCGAGCTCGCCGGCACCCGTGCCGTCGGCCGGGTCGAGCAGCTCGGTGTGGTAGGTGTACGGGTCGTGCCCCTCGGCGAGCGCCAGTAGTGGCGCGGCGAGCGCCGTCACGATCACCAGCATGATCACGACGGCACTGGCCTGCGCCCACCGGTCGCGCCGCAACGCGCGCCACAAACCGCGCGAAGCTACCGGGGCGGTGGGGACCGGCGCGCCCGGCGACAGGATGTCGGACAACGGTTTCCTCGGCTCAAAGGACTGGACCACGCGACCATAAAGAACCCGAAGGAAATTCACCACCCTGATGCGGGGCTTCCCAGATAGTGGGCGCCGGTTACGCGGTCACCTCTTTCTCCCTCTCTCCGCGGCCCCACCACCATTAACTGCATACACTAAAGTGAACCAGGGCGAAAATCGGCTACATTTCACCGCAACTGCTTGACCTCCCCGGAAAACTGCATACAGTTACTGGCGAGCGTCGCGACGATGCGCGCGCTCTTACCTCGGAGGTGACGATGACCCGAGTCGGCGTGCTCGGCCTTGGCCGGATGGGTCTGCCGATCGCACGGAATCTGCTGGACAAGGGGTTCGAGGTGATCGGCTATCAGCGCCGGCCGTCGCCCGACCTGATCTCCGCGGGGGGTACGCAGGCGGACTCGCCCGCCGACCTGGCCGCGCGTGCCGATGTGCTGCTGTCGATCCTGCCCGATATCGACGCCGTCCGAGCGGTCGTGTCCGGCCCCGAGGGCACCCTCAAGTCCTTACGCCCCGGCACTGTTCACATCGAGATGAGCACCATCGACGTCGCCGAGAAGGCGAAGGTGCGTGATCTCGTCCAGCAGGCCAGCGGTGACCTTCTCGACGCGCCGATCAGCGGCAGCCCCAGCATGGTGCCGCCGCGGCTGGCCACGACGTTCGCCTCCGGCAAGGGCGAGAGCATCGACGCGGTCGCCGATGTGCTCGCCGCGATCTCCGGCCCGTGGGTACGCGCGGGGGAGTTCGGCTCCGGCGCACACTTCAAGTACATCGCCAACCTCCTGCTGGCGGTGCATACCGTCGCCGCCGCCGAAGCGATGTCGTTGGCGGACAAGGCCGGCCTGGATCTGGAACTGGTGCAGCGCACGCTGGACGAGTCGATCGCGGGCTCGATGGTGTGGAAGCGGTTCGGCCCGCGGATCCGATCCCGCGAGTGGTTGCCGGCGCCCGGGCCGATCGAGACCCTGCACGAGATCCTCGTGCAGATCGACGCCTACAAACAGGAAGTCGGCTCCCGCACGCCGATGTTCGACGTGGCCAAGGCGCTCTACGACGACGCCATGGCCCACGGCCGTGGGCACCTCGACGTCTCCAGCGTGCGCGATCAGCTCACCGGCAAGATTGGACCTCATTCATGAACTCCCCGCTGGACCTCCCCATTCATCACCTCGGTTACGCCGTCGCGGATCTCGACACGGCGATTCTCGACGCGGTCCGCAGGCTGGGCGCCGGACCGTTCTTCGTGCTCGACGACGTCAAGCTCGAGAGCACGTCGAACGGGCAGCCCGCCGAGTTCTGGCACAGCGCCGCGTTCGGTCAGTGGGGCGAGGTCGGGGTGGAGTTCCAGGAGATCAAGCGCACCACACCGGAGCGCGTTACCGAAGGACTGGTGCCGCCGAGGACACCGAACCTCAACCACGTGGCCTACGCCGTCCCGGACCCCGCCGGAGTGCGGGCGCGGCTGACCGAAATGGGTATGCCGGAGTTCCTCCACGCGCGCGTCGACGACATCGAATTCACCATGCACGACGGGATTTCCGTGGTGGGGCACAGCATCGAGGTGCATGCCGCAAGCGCCGGGCTGCTCGGGTTCTGGGCGCAGATCCGCGAAGCCAGCATCGGCTGGGACGGCACGCATCCCATCCGCAGGTAGGTCGCGGGCAAATGGAAACCGGCTCCGGTGATCGGTGGGAACCGAGCACCAGAGCCGGACGCTTTTTCAGTATTTTCAGTGGGTGCGGCCGCGGTCGGTGACGACGCCGTCTTCACCGTCCGAGGGGGCGAGCACCAGCGGCAGGTCGAGTGACACCCACGGCCCGGTCACGTGCTCCGGGCGGCCCGGATCGTCGGCGCCGTGCTCGGTGAACGACAGGCACAGTGACTCCTTCACCGCGAAAACCGTGTCGCTGTCGAGATAATCGCTCTCCGCGTCGAAGATGTGCGTGGTCAGCGAGCGGTAGCCCGGCGCCTTGACCACCAGGTGGACATGCGCGGCCCGCCACGGATGACGCGCAGTGGCGTTCAGCATCTTCCCGACCGGACCGTCGTCGGGGATCGCATACGGCACCGGCCGCACGGCCCAGAAGGAGAACCGGCCGTCGTCGTCGGTCCGGAAACGGCCCCGCAGGTGGAATTCGGGCGCATCCGGGTCCTGGACCGCGTACAGGCGGTTGTCGCCGTTCTGCCACACGTCGAGTTCGGCGCCGGCGATCGGTTTCCCGTCCAGGCCGCGCACCTGCCCGAAGATGTGGGCGGGCGTGCCGGCTTCCTGCTCGGCCATGCTGGACCCGAGCGGGCGCAACGGGGAACCGGGCACGTAGAACGGGCCGAGGATGGTCGATTCCGTCGCGCCGTCGGGCGCGGGATGCGCGAGCGCGTCGACCAGCATCGAGACACCGAGAGTGTCCGACCAGAGAATGAACTCCTGGCGTTTGTCGTCGGTGATGTGCCCGGTCGCGGTCAGGATTTCGATGGCCTTCGCCCACTCGTCCTCGGTCAGCTCGACGTCGGTGACGAACGCGTGCAGGTGGGTGACCAGGCTCTGCATGATCCGGCGCAGGCGCGGCGAGGGCGTGTGCTCGAAGCTCTCGTGCACCGCTTGCGTGATTTCCTTGGTGGCACGGGGATTCACGGTCACTTCACCACCTCGTCGGCGCGGATCGGCTGCGGGGTCAGGTCGAGTTGTTCCTGAGCGAGGGGCGCGCCGATGGTCGTCTCCAAGCTGCCGAGCTCGCCGATGCGCACCCGGACCACGTCGCCGGGGTTGAGGAACCGTGGCGGCCGTTGCCCGGCGCCGACACCGGCGGGGGTGCCGGTGGCGATCACGTCACCGGGCTGCAGCGTCATGACCCGCGCGTAGTGGCGGACGAGATCGGCGACGCCGAAGATCATGTCCGCGGTGGAGCCGTCCTGTTGCAGCTCGCCGTTGATGTGCAGCTTGATCGGCAGGTGCTGCGGATCTCCCACCGCGTCCGCCGTCGTGATCCACGGGCCGATCGGCGCGGCGCCGTCGAAACCCTTGCTCACCACGGCATCCAGGCCGAGGGTGTGCGGGAAGGGAAGGAAGTCACGCAACGACAGGTCGTTGAGGACGGTGTAGCCGAACACGGCCGCCAGCGGATCCGGGCCGGTCGCCAGTGCCGGGTCGCCGATGACCACCGCGAGCTCGGCTTCCCAGTCCAGTTGCTTGCCGTAGGAGGGATAGGTTACCGTCCGGCCGCTGCCGACGAGTGCGGTGCCCGGCTTGAGGAAGCTGAACGGGAACGGCGCCGGGCGGTTCTCCAGCCCGGCCGGGCCCGCCATCTCCGCGACATGGTCGTAGTAGTTCGAGCCGACGCACAGGATCTTCCGCGGTTGCAGCGGCGGCAGCCACCGGACCTCCGCCAGGTCGATCGTCGCCTTGTGCACCGTCGCGGCTTCGGTCACCGGCGCGCGCCAGGTCGCCCACTGTTCGATGAGGACGGTGACGTCCCGCGGTGCCTCCGCGACGAGTTCGGACAACGGCACCACGCCACCCGGCAGCACGACGGCGGCAACCGGTGCGCCGTCGAGCTCGATCGTCGCGATACCCAGGCCGCTTGACATCTCGATGAACCTACCTCGCGTTGAAGTCTGAACCACAATTAATGTATGCAAAAATATGCCAGCGCGGGGCAGCGGTCAAGTCGCCGTTGTGCAGGGTGCTATAACTGAATACAGTTATTTACGGTTTGTAGCCGCCCTCAGGAAGTTCGGAGTCGCCATGAGCGGGAGCACCGACAAGCTGCTCGGCAAGGACTACTGGCTGATCCGCAGCCTTCCCGCCGAGACCACGACGGCCGATGATCTTACGCCGCTGGTCGACGAACACGTGTCGTGGCTGCTGGGCCTGGAGCGGGAGGGGCTGGTCGTCCTGTCGGGCCCGTTGCTGGACGGGCCGGGCGCGCGGCCGGGCTCCGGCATCACGGTGCTGCGGGCCGACGACGCCGAGCACGCGGCCAGACTCGCGGGCGGCGATCCTTTCGTCGTCGCGGGCCTGCGCAGCTTCGAGGTCTGTCGCTGGCGAGTCAACGAAGGCTCGATCGGCGTCCGGCTCTCCCTGGGCACCGGCACCTTCCACTGGGAGTGATCGTAAGGTCTCACGCCACGACGGCGCCGGGAGCCTGGTTCGCCGACAGCAGCTGCCGCAACGCCTTGATCGCATGCCCGGACACCACCGGCCCCAGGCCCTGGCGCCGCCACACGGTCAGCGCGAGCGGCTCGGGCGGCGGCAGGTCCGGGCGGGGAACCAGGCCCTCGGGCGCCTGGCCGAACGTCGCCAGCAGCGCCACCCCCAGACCCGCCGCCGCGGCGGCGTGCACCCCGGCGAGCTGGTTCGCCTCGGCGCCGACCTCGGCGGGAATCCCGTGCCCGGCCAGCGTTTCCAGTGCCGCGGTCCGCAGCGCGCACGGGCTGTCGAAGGCGACGAGCGGCACCGGCCCGCTCGGCCTCGACCAGCCGGGGGAGGAGTACCAGGTCAGTTCCAGTTCCCCGACCGGGGTGGCGCGCGGATCGTCGGACGCGCCGGGGATCAGCGCGAGATCGAGCCTGCCTGTGGCGAGTGCCTCACGCAGCGCGGTGCCGCGATCCAGCCGGTATCGCACCCGGTGATCAGGCAGTGACTTCCCGAGGGTGGCAGTGAGATACGGCAGCAGCTGCGCCGCGGCGTGCTCGGTGGAACCGATCACGATCGCTTCTTCGCTGTCCACCCCGAAACTGCGCAACGCCTCGTCGTGCAGCGCGAGGATCCGCCTGGCGTAGCTCAGCAGCTGCTCACCGTCGGCGGTGAACCGGGACCGGCGGCCGTCGCGTTCGACCAGCTGCCGCCCGGTCGCGGCTTCGAGCCGGCGGGCGTGCTGGCTCACCGCCGCCTGGCTCAGGTGAAGATACGTGGCGGCGCGCTGGAAACCGCCGCGGTCGGCCACTGCCACGAAGCTGCGCAGCGGGACGATATCCAGTATCTGGTCCATGTCGCGCAAGCTACTAGAGCATTCATCATGAACCGTAATGAATCCGCATCGTGAAACATCGTTGGACTTCGCGGTGACTCACCCTGCATGCTCAAGGTCATGAACCAGTCTGCCGATCGCATGGGCTTGCTCCTGACAAGCCGCCGGTGGCTGGACTATGCCCGTTGTGGCACCGCGATCTGTCCGGCTTCCGCCGGCCGCCGCTGACGCGGCCGCGTTCGTGTAGTTCCGGCAGCCGCCGCGTGATCTCCTGACGCCCGTCGGGGTGCGTCTGCCTGCCTTGTGCCCGTCAACCACGAAAGGAAACGGGTCCCTCATGTCCCGTCGCACCCTCAAGCTGGGCGCCGTCCTCCTCGGCGTCGGTGGACCCGGCCAGCACAACACCTGGCTCGACCCCGAAATCCCGGCCAACGCCAGCGTCGACGTCAACTGGTACATCGCCCGCGCCAAGGAGGCCGAGGCGGCGAAGTTCGACCTGGTGTTCATTGTGGACAGTCAGTTCATCACGCGGAATTCGCCGAACCACTACCTGAGCCGTCTCGAACCGCTCACGCTGCTGTCCGCGATCGCCGTGCACACCGGCAACATCGGTCTCGTCGGTACGCTGACGACGTCCTACAACGAGCCGTTCAACGTCGCGCGCCGCCTCTACTCCCTCGACCACATCAGCGGCGGGCGCGCCGGCTGGAACGTGGTCACCAGTGGTGACGCGGGCACCGCCGGCAACTACAGCCGCGACGAGCACTTCGACTACCCGACCCGCTACGGCCGTGCGCTGGAACACGTTCAGGTCGTGCGTGGACTGTGGGACTCCTACGAGGCCGACGCCTTCCCACGGGACAAGGAATCCGGCGTTTTCCTCGACCCGGAGAAGCAGCACGCGCTCAACCACCGGGGCGAGTACTTCTCCGTCGTCGGGCCGCTCAACCTCGAACGCTCCCCGCAGGGACAGCCGGTCATCTTCCAGGCCGGGGATTCCGAGGAAGGCCGCGATCTCGGGGCGAGCGTCGGCGAGGTGATCTTCACCCACGCCGCGAACCTGGCGCAGGCCAAGGCTTTCCGCGCCGAACTGCGGGAGCGGGCCGCGGCCAAGGGCCGGGATCCGGAGGGGTTGCTGACACTGCCGGGGATCCAGCTCGTCATCGCCGACACCGACGAGGAAGCCCGGTCCAAAGAGGACGCCCGCCTGGGCACGAAGAGCTTCGACCGGGCGCTCAAGGAACTCGGCCGTCCCTTCGGCTGGCACGACTTCACCCGGTACGACCTCGACGCGCCGTTCCCCGAGATCGGTGACGCCGGTGAGCGCAGCTTCCGCACCCAAGCCAATTCCATCAAGAAATTGGCGCGGGACAACGGTTTCACGCTCCGCCAGGTCGTGCAGCACCTCATCGACGCGGCCCGCTCACCGTTCGTCGGGTCCCCGGAAACGGTGGCCGACACCATCCAGCACTGGTTCTCCGAGGGCGGGTTCGACGGCATCAACGTCACCGTCAACGCGCCGAGCGAGTTCGCCCTGTTCACCGACCGGGTGCTGCCGATCCTGCGCGAACGCGGCGTCGTCCGCAGCGAGTACGAGTCGGACACCCTGCGCGGGAATCTCGGCCTGCCCGTGCCCGCCAACCGCCACACCGACGCGCGGCATCCCGCACCCGCACTCGCCCCGTAACCGATCCCCCCGAGGAAAAACAGGACATGTCCAGACGCACCACGGCCCGCCGCCTCTTCGCCGCCGCCATCGGAATCACCGTCGCCGCCACCCTTGCCGCGTGCGGCAGCGGCGGTGCCGCCACCGGTGGCGGCACCGGGACCCTGAAATGGGCCAGCTCGTACTTCCCGGCCCACTGGGACCCTGTGGTTTCCGGCAGCGGCGCCCAGTTCCGGGAACTCGCGCTCTCCTACGCTTCCCTGACCCGTACCGACGACCAGGGCCGTGCGGTGCCCGATCTCGCGCAAAGCTGGGACTACAACGACACCGGCGACGAGGTCACCTTCCATCTGCGGCCCGGCCTGAAGTTCAGCGACGGCACGCCCGTCGACGGTGCCGCGGTGAAGGCCGCGATCGAGCGGGCGAAGAACCAGAAGAACTCCGCACTGTTCGGTGACCTCACGTCCATCAAGGCGGTCACCGCCAACGGGCTCGACGTGGTGGTGTCGCTGACCCAGGTGGATCACCAGATTCCGCAGCTGCTGGGGGAGCGGGTGCTGCAGATCGCGAGCCCCAAGGCCGCGGCGGATCCGGCGAAGCTGGACCAGAATCCCGTCGGTGCCGGCCCGTTCATCGCCACCCAGGTGATCCCGGGCACCAAGGCGGTGTTCAAGAAGAACCCGGATTACTGGGACGCCAAGAACATTCACATCGAAAGCGTGGAGCTGACCTCCGCGCCGGACGCCTCGACCGTCGTTTCCGGTCTGCAGACCGGGGTCTACAACTTCGCCGATCTGACCCCGAGTCAGGCCGGCGCGGCGAAACAAGCCGGGCTCGACTTGTTCGTGCAGCCCGGTTTCAACGCGTCCAACATCAGCCTCAACGTGAACAAGGCGCCGTTCGACAACGACAAGGTCGTCGACGCCGTACGGTATGCGGTGAACCGCCAGGAATTCGTCGACAAGCTGACCTTCGGCTACGGCTCGGCGACGGACCAGCCGTTCCCGGAGGGTTATGTCGCCTACGATCCGCAGTCGAAGAACCGGTATCCCTACGATCCGGAGAAGTCGAAGCAGCTGCTGTCCGAGGCCGGTTACCACCCTGGCGACCTCAAGCTCGATCTGGTGATCCCCAGCGCCGATCCGGCCGCCGAGATCGTGCAGTCGCAGCTGGCTGCCGTCGGGATCACCGTCAACATCAAGGTGAACAAGAACTGGGCGACGCCGTTCTTCGCCAAGGATCTGGTCTTTTCCTTGTACGGCACCACCGGCCGTGACTCCGCGCTGCAGACGCTGACCGCCCACTTCGGACCGAACGGCCCGCTGAACCTGTCGACTCCGTACGAGCCGGCCGGTTTCGAGGAGGCGGCGGCCAAGGTGCGGCAGACCCCGATCGACTCGCCGGACTACGCGTCGGTGTTGCAAGCCGCGACGCGCGTGGGACTGACCAGCAAGGCGCTCGTGTTCACCTACTCGTCGCCGAACCTGTTCGCCAAGAACAAGTCCATTTCGGACCTGCCGAAGAATCCCGCGCATCTCGACTGGACGGGTGTGACGATCGGTGGTCGCTGACACGTTCGTTCCCACCGGCCCGGTCTTCCTGACGGGTGTGCGCCGCGCCGGTGGCCGCATCCTCGTGACGCTCGCCAGGTCGGTCGCGATCTTCATCCCGGTGTTCTTCGTGGGCACGCTGCTGACTTTCGCGTTGCGGTCGATGAGCGGGCTCAGCCCGGCGCGGCTGCAACTCGGTGAGGACGCGACCCCGGAGGCGATCCACCAGATCGAAAGCCAGTGGGGTCTCGACCGGCCGTTCCTGGCTCAGTACTGGAGCTGGTTCACCGGCCTGCTGCACGGGGAACTGGGCACGAGCTGGGTCAACGGCGCCGACATCTCGACGCTGATCGGGCTCGGCCTCGGGGTCAGCCTGTCGGTGGCGATCCTGGCGCTGGTGCTGGGCGTGGTGCTGGGTTCGGTGCTCGGCACCGTCGCCGCGCTGCGCCGCACGACATGGATCGACCGGGCGATCACCGGTTTCGTCACGGTGGTCTCGGTGATGCCCGGGTTCGTGGTCGGCATCGTGCTCGTCGAGATCTTCGCGGTGGCGCTGGGCTGGCTGCCGTCGGCAGGCTACTCGCCGCTGGCCGCCGGCGCCGGTCCGTGGCTCGCCCACGTGATCCTGCCCGCGCTCGCGCTGAGTTTCGACATCGTGGCCGACGTCGCCCGGCAGCTGCGCACCGGACTGGTGTCGGCCTACCGCGAGAACTACGTGCTCGGCGCGATGGTGCGCGGCCTGAGCCCGCGCCGGATCTTCTTCCGGCACGTGCTGCGCAACGGCATCGGGCCCGCGCTGGCCACGCTCGGGATCA
This sequence comes from Amycolatopsis pithecellobii, assembly GCF_009707865.1. GTDB lineage: Bacteria > Actinomycetota > Actinomycetes > Mycobacteriales > Pseudonocardiaceae > Amycolatopsis_E > Amycolatopsis_E pithecellobii. The sequence continues at coordinate 109,419 of NZ_WMBA01000011.1, read as the reverse complement.
AGTTCCCGCAGCTGATCGGCGCGTCCGTCGTCGCGGAGTGGATCTTCGGACTCCAGGGTTTCGGCCGGTTCGCCAACGATTCCGCACAGGCCGGTGACGTGCCCGCGGTCCAGGGGGTGCTCGTGGTGTCGGTCGCGATGGTGGTGACGTTCAACCTGATCGTCAACATCGTCCTCGGCCGCATCGCCCCGGCCTCGCAACGGGGAGTGTGACGATGCTGCGCCGGATTTTCTCCCTCGCCTCGGGCCGCTTCGCCTTCGCGGTACTCGTGGTGATCGCGTTGCTTGCGATCTTCGGGCCGCTGCTCGCGCCGCACGATCCGCTGGCCACCAGCGCCGGCACTCTCGCGCCGCCGTCCGGCGACCATTGGCTCGGCACCGACAATCTCGGCCGCGACGTGTTCAGCCGCCTGCTGTCCGGTTCGCGGATCAGCGTGCTCGGTTCGCTGGAGGTCGCGCTGACGGCGCTCGTGGTCGGCGCGATTCCCGGCATCCTGTCGGTGTATCTGGGCCGGGTGTTCGAATGGCTCACCCTCCGGCTCGCCGACACCCTGGTGGCGCTGCCGTTCCTGCTGTTCGCGGTGGCGGTGACGGCGTTGCTGGGCAACGGGATCACCCAGGCCATGCTGGTGACCGGCGTGCTCGTCTCGCCGCTGTTCTACCGGGTGGCGCGGGCGGCCACGCTCTCGGTCGCGCGTTCGCAATACGTCGAAGCGGCGCTCATTTCCGGCGCCTCGCTCGGCTGGATCGTCCGGCGGCACGTGTGGGTCAAGGTGCTCCCGCCCATCGCGGTCGCGTTCGCCCAGACCGTCGGCGTCGGTTTCATCGTCGTGTCCAGCTTGTCCTTCCTCGGGATCGGCGTGCAGCCACCGGCACCGACCTGGGGCGGCCTGCTCGCCTCGGATCTCGGCTTCCTCGGCTACCAGCCGTGGGCGCCGTTCGTGCCCGCGCTGCTGATCATGATCACGGTGTGGGCGTGCAACGTCCTCGCCGACGCCATCCGTGACGTATCGGGTGAGGCCGGGCGGGCGCTGCTGAACAACCGGAAGGTCCGGGCCAACCAGATCGCCGCCGGAGGAGCGTCATGACAGTTCCGCCTCCCCGAAATTCACTGGGTCGGTTGCGTGGCGGACGGATGGTTCTGCCTGGTCACGTGCTTGTGGCTGGTTTGCGTCACGTTCCCCTGAGGTGCGGCTGCGAAGCCCAGGGCTTGACTTCAACCTCGGAGTCGACAGAGGGGGTGTCATGACCAGTCTCGTTGACAGCGCTGCAGTGTCCACTGTGGCTGATCCGGTGCTCGCCGTCCGCGACGTCCGGGTCTCGAGCCGGGTGGACGGCCGGGAAATCGTGCACGGAGTGAGTTTCGAGCTCACGCCAGGCAAGGTGGTGGGCATCGTCGGCGAGTCGGGCAGCGGGAAAACCCTGACCTGCCGGGCGGTTCTGGGCATCCTGCCGGAGCATTTCGAGATCTCCGGCGGTTCCGTGCAGCTGGCGGGCCAGGACGTGTCGGCGCTGAGCCAGGCGCAGTGGACGGCGCTGCGCGGCTCGACGATCAGCGCGGTGTTCCAGGACCCGGCGTCCTATCTGAACCCGTCGATCCCGGTCGGCGCACAGCTCGCCGAAGTGTTGCGGGTGAAGAAAAAGCTCGGACGCCGTGCGGCCCGCCGCGGTGCGCTCGAGCTGCTCGACGCGGTCCAGCTGCGTGACCCGGAGCTGGTGTACACGCAGTACGCGTTCGAGCTGTCCGGCGGGATGCTGCAACGGATCCTGATCGCGACCGCCATCGCGGCCGGCCCGCGGGTGCTCATCGCCGACGAGGCCACGACCGCGCTCGACGTGACGGTGCAGGCGGAGATTCTCGACCTCCTCGCGGATCTGCGGGAGCGCACCGGGCTCGCGCTGGTCGTCGTGTCGCATGACCTGGCCGTGGTCGCGCAGCTGTGCGACGAGGTGCTGGTCATGCGGGACGGCGAGGTGGTCGAACATGGTGCCACGACAGAGGTTCTGTACCACCCGCGGCATGCCTACACCCGCTTGCTGATCAGCGAGCACGAGCAGTACGGCCTGGAGAAGTTCCTCGACCGGACGGAGGCCCGGCCATGATCCTCGAGGTCAGCGAGCTGGATGTCCACTATGGACAGCGCCGCCGGCGCCGGCGGGCGCTGGCCGGTGCGTCACTGACGGTCGAGCGCGGGGAAGTGGTCGGGCTCATCGGTGAGACGGGTTCCGGCAAGTCCACGCTGGCCCGTGCCGTGCTCGGCCTGGTGCGCGCCTCGGCGGGCCGCATCGTCATCGACGGCGAGGACGTCACCGGCTACTCCGGCCGCCAGTGGATGGCACTGCGGCGCCGGGGCGTGCTGCAGTACGTGTTCCAGGATCCCTTGCGCAGCCTCGATCCCGATCTGTCCATTGCGGACTCACTGATCGAACCGCTGCTGGTGAGCGGGGTTTCCCAGGCGGAGGCGACGCGGCGGGCCCGCACGTACCTGTCCCGGGTCCGGCTCGGCGAGGAGCTGCTGGACCGGTTGCCCGGCGAGCTTTCCGGCGGGCAGCGGCAGCGGGTGGCGGTGGCCAGGGCGCTGGTCACCGAGCCGAAGCTGGTGATCCTCGACGAGCCGGTCAGCGCGCTGGACTCCGCGAACCGGGTGCAGATCCTGGAGATTCTCAAGGAACTGCGCGGCACCGGCGTGGCGATGGTGTTCATCTCCCACGATCTGGGTTCGGTGGCCGGGATCGCGGACCGCATCGCCGTGCTGTACCAAGGAAAACTCGTCGAGACCGGCCCGGCCCGCGATGTCGTGGCCGAGCCCCGGCATCCCTACACGCGGTTGCTCGTCAGCTCCGCCCCGACCCTGCGCACCGCCTCGGCCGGACGCGCCGAACGGGAAGCCCTGCGCGCGCTTCTCGACGCCTGAAAGGATTTCCAGATGACCCGCAAGATCCACCTCGCCCTGCATCCCTACGGTGTCGGCGGTCCCGGCCAGCACGGCCTGTGGAAGGACCCCAGCATCGCCAAGAACGCCAGCATCGACATCAACTACTACATCCAGCAGGCGCAGGCGGCAGAGCACGCGCTGTTCGACGCCCTGTTCATTGTGGACAGTCAGTTCATCAACGCCACCTATCCGGCGCACTACCTCAACCGACTCGAACCGCTGACCCTGCTCTCGGCCGTGGCCACCCACACCCGGCACATCGGGCTCGTCGGCACCGCGAGTTCGACCTACAACTCGCCGTTCAACCTGGCGCGGCGGTTCGGCTCGCTGGACCACATCAGCGGCGGGCGGGCCGGCTGGAACGTGGTGACCAGCTTCGACACCGGCACCAGCCGCAACTACGGCCTGGAGGACCACCTCGACTACGCGACACGCTACGGCCGCGCGCTCGAGGCGGTGCAGGTCATCCGCGGCCTGTGGGATTCCTATGAGGACGATGCCTTCCCCGCCGACGTCGAACGCGGGGTCTTCCTCGACCCGGAGAAGCTGCACGCGCTCAACCACGCCGGTGAGCACTTCCGCGTCGACGGCCCGCTCAACCTTTCCCGGTCCCCGCAAGGACAACCCGTGATCTTCCAGGCGGGCGTCTCGGAGGAGGGCCGGAACCTCGCCGCCCAGGTGGCGGAAGGCATCTACGCCCCGGGGGCTTCGTTCGACGATGCCCGCGCCTACTACGCCGACATCAAGCAGCGCACCGCCGCCGCGGGCCGGGACCCCGAGCACATCAAGATCTTCATCCACGGTGGTCCCGTCGTCCGGGGCAACGATCTCGACGCCCAGCGCCGCGCCCGCGAAATCTTCCACGAGGACAACGATTTCGACCGCAATGTCGCCTTGCTCGGCCGGGCCTTCGGTGCGCACGATTTCAGCCAGTACGACCTGGACGCCCCGTTCCCGGACGTGGCGCACCTGGCGGAGCGCGGCGGGCGGACCGGCGCCACGAAGATCATCGAACGTGCCCGCGCCGGCGGGCTGACGTTGCGCCAAGTGGTCGAGACCTTCAACGAGCACAAGCAGTCGCCGTTCGTCGGGGCACCCGCCACGGTCGCCGACACGATCGAGCGCTGGTTCACGGCCGGCACCTTCGACGGCATCAATCTCGCCTTCCGTAACAACGAGGACCTGACGTGGTTTGTGGACGCGGTGGTGCCGCTGCTGCAGAAGCGCGGCCTGTTCCGCACCGAGTACGAGGGCACGACCCTGCGGGAGAACCTGGGACTGCCGATCCCCGTCAACCGCCACACCGCCGAACGCAATCTGGTGGACGCCTGATGTCCGGGCGCGCGGTGCACGAAGTTCCGTTCCCGGAGGCGGTTCCGCCGGACGAGGTGGACGTGCTGATCGTCGGGGCGGGCCCGGTCGGGCTGTCGGCGGCGATCGAACTCGAAGCCCGCGGTGTGCATGTGGCGGTCGTCGATCAGGCGCGGCGCGCCACGCTGGTCCGCGCCGGCGCGATGGGGCACACGCCGCGGGTGGTGGAACATTTCCGCCGATGGGGTGTGCTGCAAGGAATCCGGGCCGAGTGGACCTTTCCTCCCGAGTGGAACCAGGGCATCCGGCTGGTCACCTCCCTGGTGGGCCACGAGCTGGTGCCGAACCGGCGGCCGTCGTTCACCGGTACCCGCCCCGTGGCGGAGGAAGCCCTTCGCCGTCCGCAAAGCGCGCTCCAGCAGGTTTTCCTGCGTCACCTGGCGCTGCGCGGGGTGACGGTCGCGGGCGGGTGGCCGCTGACCGGGCTGCGACAGGACGCCGGGGGAATCGAAGCCGTCGTCGGCGACCGCGCCGTCCGGGCCCGGTATGTGCTCGGCGCGGACGGCGGACGCAGCACCGTGCGGAAACTGGCCGGCATCGAGCGCCAAGGGGAGCACGCCACCGAGAAACGGGTGCGGCTCGTCGTGCGCACCGGCGATATCTCGGCCCGCGCCGGCGTCGCGCCCAGCGGCACGAACATCGTGGTCAACCAGCGTGCGGATGGGTTCCTGGCGGCGATCAGCAGCCGCGAATGGCGGGTTTATGCGGGACCGTTCCCGCTCGACCACGAACCGTCCGAAGTGGAGCTTCTGGACACCGCGAAGGCCGCGTTCGGGTTCGATGTGGACCTCGAACTGGCGTCGGCGACGACCTTCTACCACGCCACGCGGATCGCCGGGACCTTCCGATCGGGCCGGGTGCTGCTGGCCGGGGACGCCGCGCATGTGCGGACACCCGGCGGCAACCTGGGGGAGGGCTTCGGCGACGTGGTCAACCTGGGCTGGAAACTCGCCGCCGTGGTGCAGGGCTGGGCGCCGGAGGAGGTGCTCGACTCGTATGACCGCGAGCGCCGCAGGCACAACTGGCGGATCGCGGATTTCGCGCTGAGCCGGTCGCGGCGCATGCAGGCGACGATCGCCGACATCCGCCGCATCGGGGTGCCCGACGACGCGGATAGCAGCCCCGACGCGGAGCGCACCCGCCTCGCCATCGGCGCCTTGCTCGGAAAGAACAAGCTGGGCGCGGACGGCGTCACCTTCGACGAGCGGTACGACGATTCGCCGGTCATCTGGTACGAAGACGGCCAGCTCGACCGGGAAACCCCGTGGCAGGCCGACGTCTACGAGGACGACCCACGGCCGGGACACCGCGCGCCGAACGGCGTGGTGGATCCGCACGGCACCACGCTGTACGACCGGATCGGCAACGACTTCGCATTGCTCGTGCTCTCGCCCGGCCGTGCGGTGGAGCAGGCCTTCGCCGCCGAAGCCGCCACGCGAGGGCTGCCGTTCACCGTCATCCACCTGACCGATCCGGCGGCGCGGGAGCTCTACGGTGCCGGCCAGGTGCTCGTGCGGCCCGACCAGCACGTCGCCTGGCGTGGCACGGATCTTCCCGCGGGCGGTGCGGCGGCGGTGTTCGACCACGTGCTGGGTGTCGCCGCGGTGGCCGGGCCGATCGGACCGCTCCGGCGACGCGACGAGGTGACACTGTGACGCCACGTTTCCGGCTCGGTTTCCTGACCCACGTCCAGGGCCGCGGCAAGGACCTGAGGCAGATCTACCGCAACGCGCAGGAGTTGTTCGTCGTCGCCGACGAGCTCGGGTTCGACGTCGGCTGGGTCGCCCAGCATCACGTCGCCCTCGGCGGTGGTGGACTGCCCTCGCCCTGGACGTTCCTGGCGCATGCCGCCGCGCGCACCCGACGGATCCGGCTCGCCACGGCCATCACCGTGCTGCCGCTGGAGGACCCGATCCGGCTGGCGGAGGACGTTTCCGTGGTGGACACGCTCAGCGGAGGGCGGGTCGAAATCGGGGTCGGCAGCGGCGGCAGCGAGGTCGAATACGCCGCGTTCGGCCGGGATGTCGCCCGCAAACGGGAGCTCACCACCACCGGTCTCGACGTGCTGCGCAAGGCGCTGGCGAACGAGGAAGTCGGTACGGCGGGCTTCACCATCCAGCCACCGGCGGCGGATTTCACCGGCCGGATCTGGCAGGGCGTGTTCAGCAAACCGGGCGCCGGACACGCCGCCGAAGCCGGGTCGAACCTGTTGCTGAACCGCGCCGCCTATGGCTACGAGGAACCCACCGACGAGGTGCAGCGGCCATGGGCCGACGCGTACTCCTCGGCGTGGAACCGGCCGCACGCACCCAGAATTGGCTTGTCCCGCTTCATTTTCCCCGCCGCCGACCGCCGTACCGCGCTGGCCCAGATCGCCGACGACGTGCACCGTGCGGCGCTCCGCTTCGGCGAGCGTGGTGCCTTTCCGTCCAATGTGGACATCGATGAAGCGTTACGGCGCTTCCATTCCTTCTACGGACATCCCGACGAGATCATCGAAGAACTGCGGCGGGAGCGGGTGCTGCCCGTCGCGACCGATCTGATCACCCAGTTCAATCCCGCCGTTCCCGAGCAGGACGCGGCCATCCGGGCGCTCGAGCTCATCGCGACCGAGATCGCCCCGGCGCTGGGCTGGCGGGCCGCCGAGCTGCAAGGAGCATGACATGAGCGACTACACCGAATTCGAGGCACCGCAAGGACTTCACACCCGTGGCACCGTGGTCGTGGTGCCCGGCCGCGGCGAGACCCACGGCACCTACAGCCGGCTCGGCAGGCGCCTGGCGGCCGACGCCTACCAGGTCCGGGTCATCGACCCGCCCGCCGTCGAGGAGACGGATATCGCCGGCTCGCTGTCCCGGCTGGCGGGCAAACTCGCCGCGGCGGTCGCCGATGCGGAACTGCCCCGCCCGCTCGTGCTGGCCGGTGCCGACTCCGGCGCCGCCGCGATCGCGGCGCTTCTGGCCGGACGCGAGAGGAGCGCGCCGTGGTGGCCCGACGGCGTGGTGCTCGCCGGACTGCCCGGATATGGCGGCGGGGAAACCAAGAACTGGGAGGAGGAGCTGGAGGTCCGGACCTCGTGCGTGGTGCACCGAGGTGTGCTCAGCGGCGACCCGTCCGTCCAGCGGGGCTCCCTTGCGGTGGCGGTCCCGGACGAGCTGCTGGACACCGTGTATGCCGGGGGCGTGGACGTCCCGCAGCTGATCCTGGCCGGGGACGCCGACCCGCTCGCCGACCGCGACGCACTGGCGCGAGCGGTGAAAACGGCGCCGACGGCCCGGTTCTCGGTGGTGCACGGCGCCCATCACGACGTACTCAACGACCGCCAGCACCGCTCGGTGGCCGCGGAGATCGTGACGTTCCTCGAAACCCTGGGCAACAACCTCGTCCCGGTCCTCACCGTGGAATCCAGCACCTGGTAAAAACCTTGCGGCTGCCGGGCCGTCAATGACGAGCCCACGGGGCACCCTGCCCCGTGGCCTCCTCGAAGATCAGCCACGTGCGCGTGGACCGGATCCCTTCGACCGCCTGGATCTGTTCGAGCACGATCTCGCGCAGGGCGGCGTTGTCCGGGGTGCGGACGAGCACCAGCACGTCGAAGTCGCCGCCGACGAGCGCGATGTGCTCGACATACGGGATCTTCCGCAGCCCGCCTTCGATGGTGCGCCACGACGTCTGTTCGACGGTGAGCATCACATACGCGCTCGTGCCCAGCCCGGCCCGCATCGGGTCGATGTCCGCGCTGAACCCGGTGATCACGCGGTCCCGGGTGAGCCGTTCCAGCCGGTTGTAGGCGTTCGCGCGGGAGATGTTCAGCCGGTCGGCCAGTGCGCGGACCGAGATCCGCGCGTCCGCGGACAGCTCCGTGAGCATCGCCTGGTCGATGTCGTCCAGGCTGGCCGTTTGTCCAGCGGCGATGCCGTGTTCCAGGCTAGGTGTAGTCAGATTGCCCATCCGAGCCCCTCTCTATGGCCGATTGTCGCTGATTCCTGCGATTGCTTGAACACTTATTGTCGCACTGGGCAGTATTTGCGCAACAGTCGGCAAGGAGGTCAGGTGCGCGATTTGCTGCCAGGGACCGAACCGGTGCGGTTCGTGAACGAGGACGGTTCGCCCGCTGCGCGGCCCGAAGGGTACGCGGAGCCGCCCGCGGACCGGTTGCGTGAGGCCTACCGGCGGATGGTGCTCGGCCGCCGGTTCGACACCCAGGCGACCGCGCTGACCCGGCAGGGGCGGCTGGCGGTCTACCCGTCGGCGGCGGGGCAGGAGGCCTGCCAGATCGGCGCGGTCCTCGCGCTGCGCGACGACGACTGGTTGTTCCCGACCTACCGGGATTCGATGGCGCTGGTGGCCCGCGGGCTGGACCCGGTGGACCTGATGGCGTTGCTGCGCGGCACCTGGCATGCCGGCTACGACCCGCACCGCACGCACACCGCGCCGCAGTGCACGCCGCTGGCGACGCAGACCCTGCACGCGGTCGGGCTGGCCGACGCGATCCGCCGCCGCGGCGAGGACCGGGTCGTGATGGCCTTCATCGGCGACGGCGGCACCAGTGAGGGCGATTTCCACGAGGCACTCAACTTCGCCGCGGTGTTCCACGCACCGGTGGTGTTCTTCGTGCAGAACAACAGGTTCGCCATCTCCGTCCCGCTGGAGAAGCAGACCGCGGCGGAAGCATTGGCGTACAAGGGAATCGGCTACGGCATCCCGTCGGAACAGGCGGACGGCAACGATCTCGTCGCGGTGCTGTCCGTGCTCGACCACGCGGTGGCGCATGCCCGCGGCGGTCACGGCCCGTTCCTGGTGGAGGCCCACACCTACCGGATCGACGCGCACACCAACGCCGACGACGCGACCCGGTACCGCGACGCCGCCGAAGTGGAGCGGTGGCGCGCGGCGGATCCCTTGGCACGCCTGGAAAAGTATCTCGGCCTGACCGGGCAGGACATCGAAGCGGACAAGGCAGCGGCGGAGGAGTTCGCGGCGCGGTTCCGCGCGGGCATGAACGACGAGCCCGAGGTCGACCCGCTGGAGCTGTTCGCGCACGTCTACGCCGAACCGACCCGCCAGCTCGTCGCGCAGCGGGAGACGTTGCGAGCCGAACTCGCCGCACAGGAGGCGTGACGTGGAGCCGATCACGATGGCGCAGGCGCTCAACGCCGCCCTGCGCGACGCACTCAAGGAGGACGAGCGAGTCCTGGTGTTCGGCGAAGACGTCGGGACGCTCGGCGGGGTTTTCCGGGTGACCGACGGGCTGAGCCGCGACTTCGGTGAGGACCGGTGTTTCGACACGCCACTCGCGGAAGCCGGCATCATCGGGCATGCGATCGGGCTCGCCATGGGCGGGTTCCGGCCGGTGGTGGAGATGCAGTTCGACGCGTTCGCCTACCCGGCGTTCGAGCAGATCACCTCGCACGTGGCGAAGTTGCGTAACCGCACCAAGGGGCGGATCGAGCTGCCGATGGTGATCCGGATTCCGTACGCCGGCGGGATCGGCGGCGTGGAACACCACAGCGATTCCAGCGAGGTGTACTACACGCACACCGCGGGGCTGCGGGTGGTCACCCCGGGCAGTGCGCAGGACGCCTACGATCTGCTGCGCGACGCCGTCGAATCGCCGGACCCGGTGGTGTTCCTGGAACCGAAAGCCCGGTACTGGGCCAAGGAACCCGTGTCGTTCACCCGCACCGGGACGCCGTTCGACCGGGCCCGGATCCGGCGGCAGGGCAACGATGTCACGCTGCTCGCCTACGGGCCGATGATCGCCACCGCGCTGGAGGCCGCCGACGTCGCCGCGACCGAGGGGCGTGACGTCGAGGTTGTCGATCTGCGCACACTGTCCCCGGTCGACGACGAGACGATCACCGAGTCGGTGCGCCGGACCGGACGTGCCGTCGTCGTGCACGAGGCCGCCGGATTCTGCGGGTACGGCGCGGAAATCGCCGCCCGCGTCAGCGAGCAGTGCTTCCATCACCTGCAGGCGCCCGTGCTGCGGGTCACCGGTTTCGATGTTCCTTACCCCGCACCGAAACTCGAAGCACACCACCTGCCGACGGCCGACCGCATCCTCGACGCGATCGACCGGCTCCAATGGGATGACGAGGTCGTTCTCGCGGGGAGTGTGCGAGATGCCTGAATTTCTGCTGCCTGATCTCGGTGAGGGGCTGACGGAGGCGGAAGTCGTCCGCTGGCTGGTCGAGGTGGGTGACGAGATCGTGGTGGACCAGCCGGTCGTGGAGGTGGAGACGGCGAAGGCGTCGGTCGAGGTGCCGTCGCCGTTCGCCGGGGTGATCACCGCGCGGCACGGCGAACCAGGGCAGACGCTGGCCGTGGGCGCGCCGTTGATCACCGTGGCGGCGGCCGGAGGTTTCACCGAACCCGGTGTGGTGACCGCCGGCGAGGGCAGCGGCAACGTCTTGATCGGTTACGGCACTCCGGAACGCCGGAGCAGCCGGCGCCGGCGTTCCGGTGCCACGACGGCGGTCGTGGACGCGCCCGCCGCCCCGGTGGTGATCTCACCGCTGGTGCGGAAGATCGCGCGGGACAACGGAATCGACTTGACGCACCTCACCGGGACCGGTCCACAAGGGATCATCCGCCGAGCGGACGTCGAACTGGCGATGACCGAGCGGGCCGCGGTCGTTCCCGCTCCCCGCGACGGCGCGCAGGACCGGCGGATTCCCTTGCGGGGCTTGAGAAAGGCCATCGCCGACAAGCTCACCACGTCGCGCAGGGAGATCCCGGAGGCCACGGTGTGGGTGGATGCCGACGCGACCGGGCTGCTCGCGGCGCGGGCCGCGATCAACGAGCGGGATCCGGACCATCCGGTGAGCCTGCTGTCCCTGTTCGCGCGGTTCGCGGTGGCCGGGCTGCGTCGTTATCCGGAGCTGAACGCACGGGTCGAAGGCGACGAGATCGTGGTGCTCGGTGCGGTGCATCTGGGGTTCGCGGCGCAGACCGATCGTGGGCTCGTGGTGCCGGTGGTGCGGGACGCCGGCCGGCTCAGCACCCGGGCGCTCGCCGAAGGGATCGCCGCCCGCACCGCCGCGGCGCGGGACGGGAGCCTGCCGCCGGCCGAACTGACCGGCGGCACCTTCACGGTGAACAACTACGGGGTCTTCGGCGTGGACGGTTCGGCGGCGATCATCAACCACCCGGAGGCGGCGATCCTCGGCATCGGCCGGATCATCGAACGCCCGTGGGTGGTCGCCGGCGAGGTGGTGCCCCGCACCATCTGCCAGCTAACCCTGACGTTCGACCACCGAGTCTGCGACGGCGCCACCGCCGGCGGCTTTCTCCGCTTCGTCGCCGACTGCACCGAATCCCCACTCTCCGCCCTCGGCGAGCTGTAGGTGAACTACTTGCGCGGATCGACGGCCGGGATCGGGAGTTGCCCTCTGGTCCAGTCTTCGTTGATCCAGGTTTCGGCGGGATCGAAGCACGGCGGCTGTGCCCGGTCCTCGGGCGCGCCGGCGAGGAAGTTCAGGATCCACATGTTCGCCGCCGGGCCCGCGGTGCACAGGTGATAGCCGGCGGGTACCGCGACCAGCGAGCGGTTCCTGATGGAGAAGGAGTCGTCAAGGTCCAGGTCGGCGGCGAAGTTGCGATGCCACCCGAAACCGACGTCGCGATCGAACCGGAAATAGTAGGTCTCTTCGAGATAGGGCGAACCGTCGGCGCCGTCGTGCCGATGCGGCGGCCAGCCCGCGTACCCGCCGCGCGGGACCCATGCTTCGTAGACGATCAGGCTCTCGGCCGGGATCGGGTCGGCCAGTGGCGAGGTGACCTGCCGGACGGCGGGGCCGCCGCCACGTACGACACTGGCCATTTCGTGCCGGCGCACGAGCCTGGCGGGGTGAAGCCCGGCCGCCGGGGCGGTCCCGAGGGCGATCTCGGAATCAGCCACCGCGGCGACGGTCACCCGCTGTTTCGGTGGGACGTAAGCGATCTCGGCCATTTCGGCGAAGACGCTGCCGCGGTGGATACGGGCGTCCAACCCGGCGCCGTGGACCTCGACAGCCCCCTCGACGAGCACGACCGCCGTCTCGTGGGTCGGGCTGTCGAGGTCGAGCCGGTCACCGGCCGCAAGGGACACAACCTCGACGCCAAGGTACTTCCAGCCCGTGTCCTTGGTGGTGAGCTGGACGATCTTCGTGCTCACGACACCACCTCGCCCAGTTGACCGGGGTCGAGCGCGGACATGCCGATATCGCTCAGCGCCGGGAATCCGGTCGAGCAGAAGGGCTGTTCGACGGTCCAACCCGCCACCCGCATGGCCAACCGTAGCGAGTCCCCCCAGCCGAAACCCGCGAGCCGGGCGGCGATCAGCGAGCCCGCGGTCGCGTCGCCGCCGCCGACGGTGCAGACCGGACTGACGGCGTGAGCGGGCACCGAGATCTCCTCCTTGCCGTCCACCAGCAAGGAGGCGCCCTGCGCGCCCCGCTTGAGCACGACCAACGGGAATGGCGCGGTGCCAAGGGTTTTTTCCACCCCGGTGATGTCATCGGCAGCGAGACCGAAAAGCGCGGCGAATTCGGCCTCGGTCCCGATGAGCACCGACGCACCGTAGACCAATGCCCGGTTCGCCCTGGCGTACTCGGACAGGTCGGGCCAGGTGCTCGGTCGCAGATCGAGATCCCACCAGACTCCGATCGCGAGCCGGTCCGCCTCCGCACAGACCGCCCGGACGGTCTCGGCCATTTCGCCGCGGGCGATCGCGTCGGCGGAGACGGCGATCGCCTCGAGTGAACCCCAGGGCAGTTGCGGCACGACCGATGGCTCGACATGCGAGTCGGCAGGGTCGTGCCGGTAGAACTGCCGCTCGCCCTGGTCCGCGGCCACCGTCGCCAGCAGCGCCAGTGACGTGGCGCCGGCACGGGTGAACACCCAGTCGGTACGAACTCCGGTCGCCGCCAGCTGGTTGCGCAGCAACTGGCCGGTGAAGTCCGCACCGACCGCGGACAACACCGCCGAGGGCAACCCCAGCCGTTGCGCCACGATGGCGATATTGGTCGGGCTGCCGCCGATCGACGCCCGGAACGACGTCGCATCCGCCATTCTCACGCCGAGTTCCTTGGCATAGAGGTCGAGATTCATCCGGCCGACGGTGAGCAGCCGGGGCGGCTCCCGATCCAGGGGCGCGCCACTGCCGGGGCTCATCGCGTTCCGGCGGCTTCGTCGGTGCCGAGGGTGCTCAGCCAGCGCTGTTGCACCTTGTTCCGGACATAGTCTTCGCGGGCTTCCCGCACGGCGGGCATCTCGGACACCTCCGCGGTGGCCATGTCCCACCAGCAGGTGGAGTAGCCGGGAACACGCTCGTGCCAGTCGGTTTCCACGACGATGGCGGTCGTCTCCGCCGACCCGCGCGCGTCGATGAGCGCCTTCTCGAATTCATCGAGGCTGGACACGGTGAGCACGCGCGCGCCGAGACCTTCGCAGATCTTGCCGAGGTCGTGGTGCTGCACGTCGCCCGAATATTTCCCGTCCGGGCCACGGAAATGGTAGTGGCAGCCGAATCCTTCGCAGCCGACCTGCTCGGACACGTTGCCGACACTGGAATAGCCGTGGTTGTCGATGAGCACCAGGGTGATCTTGATACGTTCCCGAACAGCTGTGGCGAGTTCGGAATTCATCACGACGGGGCGCGTAGCGACTGCCTTTGCCGGGCTTCCGCTGAACATCCCGCAAGGACCGCTATACCGCTGACACATACCTAAGAGAAAATATAGTATATTGAAACGTGGAGCTCTGTTCGCCGGGCCGGTGGTGGCTTCACTTCTTGCTGACTACGGTGCCGATGTTCTCAAAGTCGAGCGCACTCGAGATGACTCACTGCGCAGCTTGGGGTGGAGCAAGGACGGGGTGCCGCTTTGGTGCGCCTTGGCCGCACGGAACAAGAATGTGTGGCGCTTGACCTGTCGAAACCCGAAGGGCAGGAAATTCTCCGCGAGCTGGTGGGGAATGCTGACGTTCTGATCGAGAACTTCCGTCCCGGGACCTTGGAGCGATGGGGGCTGGGGCCTGACGAGTTGCATACGATCAACAGTCGGCTGGTAATCGTACGTACCACCGCGTTTGGGCAGGACGGGCCTATGCCCAGCGTCCCGGGTTCGGAACGCTGGCCGAATCGATGTCCGGTTTCGCGGCCATCAATGGGTGGCCGGACAAGCCGCCGGTGCTGCCCCCTTCGCCCCCGGTGACAGGGTGGCTGCGCTTGTCGGTGCCTTCGCGACCACGCTGGCGCTCTGGTGGCGGGACACGAGTGAGTCGGGCCGTGGTCAAGTGATCGATCTGTCGATCTACGAGACGTTGTTCTGGATTCTCGGTCCCCAGACCCTGGTTTATGATCAGTTGGGCATCGTCCAGGGCCGCTCGGGTAATGCGGCGCCGTTTGTTGCCCCACGGAACGCCTATCAGGCCAAAGATGGCTCTTGGCTGGGCCTGTCTGCCAGCGCTCAGTCGATCGCAGAACGGGTCATGCGTCTGATCGGCAGGGACGATCTGGTCCAGCAGCCGTGGTTTCGGGACAACAGCGGTCGCGTCGAGCACGCCCCCGAGATGGACGCCGCTTAGGACTGGATCGGTGTACGTACTGCTGACGAAGCGATCGTGGCTTTCGAAGAGGCGGGAGCAGTGATCGCGCCCATTGTACACGGTCGATGAGCTTGTCCAAGATCCACAGTTCATCGCCCGGGAAGCGATCGTGAAAGCTCCCCGTCCACGGCTGGGACCGCTACTCATGCAGAACCTGATCGCGCGCCTCAAACAAAACCCTGGTCAGGTACGGTTCACAGGACGCGACCTCGGGGAGGACAACGAGGAGATCTATGCCAAGACGCTCGGGACGACGGTTGAACAACTCGCACAGCTACGTGACAGTCAGATCATCTGATACCGAAGAAGCTACGTTCCATTGACGGTTGTCGATGGGTGACAATAGAGTCGCCGTGAAACCTCAGCTTGCTGGAGACGTTTCCGTCTCCCGATAACCGGACAGTGCCGCTCGCCGACTGGGACCCGCGCGTCGTCGCACGACTACCTTTGTTCCCGTGCGTGGCGTCACATACGGATTCGCATACTGGTCGGTATCGATACCCTGCTCGGCGGCTCAACCGGCTGTTGTGCTGCAAAAAGCAGGCCTTCGCAAGGGTGACGTTTTGACTGTGGTGATGCCGGCGCTCCGCTTGTCTGTGCTTCGTGATTTCTTGACTTTTCTGTGAAAAATGAACTCAGGAATTCCTTATGGACCCAAACCGTGTGGAACGACGAGGAGATTTCCGGATGACTCATTGGGACGCCCATGCCATACGTGCGCTGATGTTCGTTCCGGGAAGCGACGAACATAAACTCGCCAAAGTGTGGTCGTACGGATCCGACATGACTGTCGTCGACCTCGAGGACGCCGTGGCCGTCGGGCAGAAACTGGTCGCTCGTGACCGCGCGTCCGCGGCCATTTCGGCATACGGCCGGGAGTCGGTTGCCGCGGCGCGGGTAAACCCCGTGGAAAGCGATTGGTTCGAGGGCGACGTCTCGGCCGTTGTCCTGTCTGGGCTCGATGTCATCGTCCTCCCCAAGGTCGAGACCGTGCAGACTCTGCGGCACGCTGACGCTGTCATCGCGGCTGCCGAACGCGCTGCCGGGTTGACGGTTGGTGCAATCCGGCTGCTGGTCTCGATCGAGACGCCTATTGGAGTCGCCCGGTGCGAGGAGCTGCTGGCGAAAGCCCCGGACCGCACTTTCACCGCGGTGTTCGGCTCCGGCGACTTCTCCACAGCACTGGGAGTCGATCTCACGGTCGACGCGACCGAGATCCTCTACGCCAGGTCGCGGATCGTCATCGCCACGAGAGCTGCCGGGTTCCCAGCGCCCATCGATGGCGCGTGGTTCAGTCTCGACGACGATCAGGGACTCGAAGCGGACAGTGCGCGGTCGCGCCAATTGGGATTTCAGGGCCGCGTCGCACTGCACCCCAAACAGCTGGACACGATCCTGCGGTCCTATGCGAGTCTCGACGAAGATGAGGAGGCACTGAACCGCCGGATCGTCGAGGCCTTCGAGACGGCCGAAAAGGATGGCGTCGCATCAATTCGCGTTGACGGCCGTTTTGTTGACTACCCGATCTACCGCTTGGCCAGAGAACGGATAAGTCGATACGAATCCTGGCGGACGGCGGCACTCGACAATGGTGCGGTCTAGGTGCCGAACGTGATACCGAAGGTGGCGAACAGAGACGTTGGCTTATGACACATAACGATACTCAGGTTTGCGGCGAAGTAGCCGATGGATTCGAGCCGGTACGCGAAGGGTTCACCGGGCAGCTCGGTGATATCGGTGAAGGAGGCGCGGCCTTCGCGGCCGCCGTCCGAGGCCGGCCCGTCGTCGATCTGTGGGCAGGCGAGGCTGGCACAAGTCCGTGGTCGCGCACGTCTTGTCGAATTCGGTCGGACTACCGACTGTTCCGGGATACGAAGAGGTTTTCGGCACGAATGGGCAAGGATTTGAGTAAACGTCCGAGGTCCTGCGTCGCCTGGCGTCGGCGTCACCCGAATGGCCGCCCGGCACCACCCACGGTTACCATGGCCTTACCTATGGATGGCTGGTCGGAGAAATTGTCCGCCGCGCTGCCGGGACCTCGGCGGGCGCCATTTTTCGTGAGCGTATCGCGAAACCTCAGAAGTTGGATATCGACCTCGGTACACCGGCGCGACAGCAGGCTCGAGTGGGGCCGATATTGCCTTATCAACCGATGAAGGAGGCGAAGTACGACCGGACCCCGTACTTCAGGCGCTTGTCTTTCGCGGTCGACGGATACGGTTTCATGAGCTACTACGACGTGACGTTGAATGGTCCGAAATATGTCGCCATGGAGTTTCCGTCCTTCAACGCGACGGGGGCCGCGCGCTGTCGCCAATCTGTACGGGACGCTTGACGATGACGCGCACGACGGGATTGCACGCCTGCTTAATCAGCGGACGATCCGGTTGTTCGCGGCTGAGCATGGTCGAGCGACCGACGCCGCGGATGGTATCGAGAAGCGCTGGGGCCAGGGGTTCCAACTGCGTGAACCGGTACATGCGGACGCGCTGGACAGTTGGGGGCCGCACGATGAGGCTTTTGGTTTCAACGGTGGTGGGGGCCAGGTTGCCCTCGCCGACCCGGCGAGCGGGGTCGGTGCATGTTTCGTGCGGAGTCGGCATTCGTGGAAATCGGCTGTGGGAGGGCGCCTCGTGGACGCATTCTATGCGTGCTTGCAAGAGATTCGGCCTCTCGAGCTTCAATTTGGTCAAGCAAGCCTGGGAGTAACTGTATTTGGGGAATTGGCAGGAATGACTGGTTTTCCGATGTAGGATCCTCTGGCGGTTTTCCGTGCTTCATCATGGGTGTTTGTGGCGATTGTCTGTTCGCGAGGCTCGCCGAGGTTGAGACCGCGAGACGGTCGCCGGGTATACCGACGGCTTCATTCATGAACCCCATTGACGCCGTCTCGGCCAAGCATGCGGGTGGCCCACGAAGACCGTCGTAATCATTTCCGACACCGATTACTGCATGTGTAATGAACGACAGAGGAGTCGTCATGCAAGCACCATCTCCCGGGCATGCCCCACTACGACTGGAATTAGCCGCACGCCGCAACCGCCGAGACTTTCTGCGGCTCAGCGCATTACCGGCGCTGGTCTCGCACTGGGCGTTCCAGCCATTACCGCATGCCAGAACGGCAATACGGAGCCGGGTGCTGTGGGAACACCGTCGCCAACACCTACGGGCGTACTGCGGGTGGCAAATAACGGCGAACCGATCAGCTTCGACCCGGCAATTGGCGCCAGCATCGCTGACAGGGGGACACCGCACACAATGTGGACGAAAGCCTGGTGCGGTACAAGGACGACAGCAGTGACCTCGAGGGAGTTCTCGCAACGAGTTTCGAATCTTCCCCGGATGCTCGCGAGTGGGTTTTCCATCTCCCCGACGGTGTCGTCTTCCATGACGGTGAACCCTTTACGGCATCGGCGGCGAGAGCCTCGTTCGAGTATGCGAAGAACAGCGCCGGCGCGTTCGGAGATTTCCTGCCTTCGAAAGCTGTCTACGACGACTCTGATCCACACGCAGTGCGGGTCGTGCTGCCGGCGCCATTCTCTGATCTCGCTGCAACCTGTCGGTTCTGCGCGTCATTTCCCCGAAGCTGATTCGCGCTGGGGCCGCTGCGGTGGCGAAGACACCGACTGGAACCGTTCCCTTCAAGTTCGTCAGCTACACGACCGCGCGAAACGTCATTCTGGAGGCCAACCCTGGCTATCGTGGGACAGGTCCGTACTTGCAGCGGCTGGAATTTCCTATCATCATTGACGCCGATGCCCGGGTAGCCGCACTGCGGTCAGGCAGCATTTGACGTGGTCTTACGTCTGGCCCCGCAGAACGCCGCATCGCTGCGGCGCAACACGGACATCGAGGTTGTTCAGAACAGCTCGTGGGCCGTGGGCCGGCTGTCGCTTGCCACCCAGACCGCGCCGTTGGACAACCCCAAGGTGAGGCAGGCACTCACCCATGCGATCGATCGTCAAGCGCTCGTCAAGGCAGTGCTGGGCGGAGTCGGGGGAGCGGTTGGTGACAGTTGGGTCCGTCCAAGGGCAGGTTCTCAATCTGTTGATGACACTGCAGAAGAAGCACCATTTCGCCGGTATCCTCGTCACCCATGACCTGGCGGTCGCGAGGGTTCTCGCCGACGACGTTCTCGTTCTGCGGCGCCGACAGGTTCTGTTCCAAGGTGAGGTAAGTCAGCTCCTCGACCCCGCAGCCGAACTTGATGACTACGTCCACGGACTTGTTCGCACCTCCGAGGAATCGGAGCTACCTGTGTTGCCGACGCCACCATTCTCGAAGTCGGCATGGACGTCGTTGTCCTCGGTTGTCTCGCACCCTCGCGCGTGACCGATCAAGTCCGGAAAATGTGAGGTGCGACGGGTATTCGCCGACGATCCACCCCCGAACTCGACCGATTCGCTGAGATCGCCGACATTCGGCTCGGATACCGGTTCACCGAGCTGTCGGCGCGAGCCGACTTCTCACATCTCGACCGCGCGCGAGCGTGACCGACGGAGCCTCACCGCTGGGTGGCGATGCGTTCCACCAATGCGGTGACCCGATGGCCCACCATGCGGCGCATGACGAGGGAGGTTGTGGTGCGTTCCACGCCGTCGATGGCGAGGACCCGGCCGGCGATGCGGTAGAGGTCGTCGGCGTCGCGGGCGACCGCCTGGACCAGCAGGTCGCCCTCGCCGCTGAGGCCCAGGACCTCGATGACTTCCGGCACGCCGGCCAGTGCGTCGCCGACCCGGTCCAGTTTGCGTTGCTCGACGGTGACGCTCAGATATGCGGTGAGCGGGTAGCCGAGCGCCGCGGGATCGATCCGCCGTTCGAGGCTGCCCAGCACCCCGTTTTCCTCCAGCCGGGTCAGCCGGGCCTGCACTGTGTTACGGGACAGGCCGGCGTGCTCGGCCAGTGCCAGCGCCGTCCCGCGCGGGTTCCGGGTGAGTGCCAGCAGCAACCTCGCGTCGATGGCGTCGATCGGGGCCGGCTTCTTGTCCGGGTCACTGTGCATCGTGCCTGCCCTCCCGAGGCCCTGTGCAGGATGCCTTCCCTGAACGCATCGCTTGTGCAGTGAGCTTACTGGTGGTGCGCTGGCCGGGCATGGTGCGCACCGGCCTCAAACGGGTTCGACGTCCCGCGCCGTTCGCGGTCGTTGCCGGTACAGGGCGATCGCACAAATCCCGCCGATTGTGGACAGGCCGAGCCAGGGGAGTGCGGGTACGCCGGCTCCCTGTGCCCAGCTGAGCACACTGCCGGTGAACAGGTTCCCGGCCAGGATGCCGATGCCGACGATGGTGTTGTAGAGCCCGTAGTGGGTGGCGACGAGACGGTCTTGAGCCATCGTGGCGATGGTGTCCATCTCGAACGGGAACACCATCAACGTGCCGAGCGAGAGCAAGGCGCTCGACAGCAGCAGCGGCACCCAGGCCAGGGCGTGGCCGAGCAGTCCCGTAGGCAGTGCCGGCGGCAGCAACGCCACGGCCAGCAGTGCCATCCCGGCCGGCAGGGTCCGGGTGGGCCCGAGAACCCGGCGGCACCAGGCGGTCACGCGCAACTGGCACGTGAGCGCCAGCGCGCTCTCGATGAGGAACAAGACCGTGACCAGCACATCGCTGTCCGCCCCCGCAACGGTGCGCGCCTGGTCGGGAAGCGCCAGATAGATCTGGAACGACAGCAGGTAGGCCCCGGTCATCGCCGCGGCGAAGGCGAGCAGCCGCCGGTTCCCGGCCGCGGTGCGAATGTCCTCCCGTATCCGGCCTTCGCGCGGCGGGACCTCCCGCTTGGGCAGCGCCCGGATCTGCAGGAGGGACAGCGCGGCGAACACCGCCGCGGCGCTCAGGCACGCGACACGGAAACTCACCGAAAGCAGTGCCACACCGAGAAGTGGACCGGCCAGCCCCCCGATCCGGAAGACGACATTGGAGATCGCGAACGCCTCGATACGCCGCTCGCCCGCCTCCATCGCCAAGCCGACCCGCACGGCCGGGGTGAACAATGCGCCGGCCAGGCCGGTGATCATCGCGGCCGGAATCAACGTGGGCAAAGTGGTGACGACGCCCAGCAAAGCAAATCCCGCGGTGCGCAACAGACAGCCGAGAATCACCGGAAGCCGGTATCCGAATCGATCCGTGATCGTCCCGCCGAGCAGAAACATTCCCTGCTGGAAGAAATTGCGGACGCCCAGGACCAGCCCCACCGCCCAGCCCGCCAGGCCCAGTTGTTCCGACAGGTAAAGGGAAAGGTACGGCAGGAGCATGAAGAAACCGAGGTAGATCCCCAGTTGGTTCACCAGCAGAATACGGACCCGGTAATCGAAACCCCGGAATTCGCGCAACAGACCGATCATGGCCCGGCGACAATCCGATTCCCGCTCGCGATCACCGCCTCACCGTACGGCCGGCAGAACCGCGATGCCAGAAAGTTTGCATAGACTTGAGGTCCTGCAGATGATCAGCGCATGAGCGTTTACCGGTGTGGGGTCACGCCTTCGGTGAGCCGGCCGGCGACCGTGTGCAGCTGATGCAACTGGGTGCGGGTGAGCCGGCTGATGACCAGGTCGCGGACCGCCGCCAGGTGATGCGGCGCCGTTTCCACCACCTTCGCGTAGCCCTCGTCGGTGAGCACCGCTTCGGTGGAACGGGCGTCGTCGGCGCAGGTTTCCCGCCGCACCCACCCGCGCCCCTCCAGGCGTTTCACCAGGTGTGACATCCGGGAGAGCGACCCGTGGGAGAAGGCCGCGAGCTCACTGATCCGCATCGACCGCCCCGGCACCTCCGAAAGCCGGGACAGCACCAGATATTCGAAATGGGTGAGTTCGGCCACGGCCTGCATCCGGGAGTCCAGCACCGGTGGCAGCACGACGAGCAAGGTGCTGAGGCTCAACCACGCCGCCGCTTCGTCCGCGTCCAGCCACTGCTCGTCATTTCCCACGATCTCAGGGTACGATACGTGAACGTTCATGTAATTACCCGACGATCAAGTGATCGGGGAGAGGACACGGTGACCGTGGACAGACTGATCAGTCTGGGGCTGGATACGTTCGGCGAACCGGGAAACGGCCCCGGCGGGCAGCTGGTGAGCCACCCGCAGGCCATCCGCGACGTCGTCGCCGAGGCGGTCGCCGCGGACGCACTGGGGCTCGACTATTTCGGGGTCGGCGAGCACCACATCGACGAGATGCCGATATCGGCCCCGGAGGTGGTACTGGCCGCGATCGCCGCGCGGACAAGCCGTATCCGGCTCAGCTCGGCGGTGACGGTGCTCAGCTCCGACGATCCCGTCCGGGTCTACCAGCGTTTCGCCACGGTGGACGCGGTGTCGGGCGGACGGGCCGATGTCATGCTCGGTCGCGGTTCCAGCATCGACTCGTTTCCGTTGTACGGGTTCGACCTGGCCGACTACGAGCTGCTGTTCGAGGAAAAGCTCGACCTTTTCGCCAAACTGCGTGACGAACAACCGATCACCTGGCAAGGGCGGACCCGGGCCCCGCTCACCGGCCAGGAGGTCGTCCCGCGTACCGAAGCCGGCCTGCCGGTCTGGGTCGGGGTCGGCGGGAGCCCGCCGTCGGTCGTCCGGGCCGCCCGGCATGGCCTGCACGTGATGTTCGCCGTCATTGGTGGTGACCCGGTGCGCTTCGCACGATTGGCGGATCTCTACCGCTCGGCTTTCGACCGGTTGGGCGGTTCTCCCGGCCTCCTCGGGGTGCACGCCCCCGGGCATGTCGCCGCCACCGACGAGGAGGCCGCCGAAGAATACTGGCCGTTCTACCGGGATTTCCTGCCGGAAAAGCGGGCCGCGCGGGGGATTCCGCAGCCGACGCCGGAATCGTTCCGGCATGAGATCGGCCCCACCGGAGCCCTGTTCGTCGGCTCGCCGGACACGGTCAGCAAGAAGATCGTGCGCACCATGACGGCGCTCGGCGCGCACCGATTCGACCTGAAATACGGCATCGTCGGCCTTCCGCACGCCAGCGCGCTGCGGGCGATCACCCTGTTCGGCAGCGAGGTCGCGCCCCGGGTCAGAGCCGCCATCGGCCAAGCCGTCCCGAATCCCACGAGATAGGTGACACAATATGCAGTTCGGGCTTTTCAGTGTCGGGGACATCTCCACCGATCCCGTCACCGGCACCACGCTCACCGCGGCGGAACGGCTGCAGGCCATGGCGCGTGTCGCGACCCACGCCGAGGAGGCGGGGTTCGACGTCTACGCCCTCGGCGAGCACCACAACCCGCCGTTCCTGTCCAGCTCGACCGCCACCATCCTGGCCTACCTCGCCGCCCGCACCAGCAGGCTCGTGCTGTCCACCTCGACCACCCTGATCACCACGAACGACCCCGTCACGATCGCCGAAAACTTCGCCACCCTGCAGAACCTCGCCGGTGACCGGGTCGATCTCATGCTCGGCAGGGGAAACACGCCGGCGGTCTACCCGTGGTTCGGCAAGGACATCGAAGCCAGCATCGCGCTCGCCGTGGAGAACTACGAACTGTTGCGGCGGCTGTGGGATGAGGACACGGTCAGCTGGTCGGGACGGTTCCGCACGCCGCTGGTCGGGTTCACCGCGACCCCGAGGCCGTTGCACGGCAAGCCACCGGGCGTCTGGCACGGCTCGGTGAGCACGCCGCAGATCGCCGAGCAAGCCGCGCGTTACGGCGACGGGTTCTTCGTCAACAACCTGTTCATGCCGGTCGGGCACTTCGCCAGGACCGTCGCGTTCTACCGTCAGCGCTTCGCGTGGCACGGCCACGGCAGCGAAGCGGAGGCGATCGTCGGGGTCGGCGGCGGCGCGTACGTGCACCGCAACTCCCAGGACGCCTACCGGGGATACGAACCGTACTTCCGGGCCAACAGGGCGAACCGGGGCGCGCGCCTGGACGACGCGGTGCGCACCACCGGGCTGACCGTCGGCAGCCCGCAGCAGGTGATCGACAAGATCATGTCCTTCCCCGCGCAATTCGGGCCGTATCACCGGCAGTTGTTCGGGCTCGACTTCGGCGGGGTGCCGGAATCCTCGCTGCACGAGCAACTCGACCTGTTCGGCAGCGAGGTCCTGCCGGTGTTGCGGCGGGAAATGCCGCAGCCGCCCGAAGGCACGGCCTGGGCGGCTTTTCCCGCCGTCACCGGGTTTCAGGAGGCCGGCGGGGTGCGGTAACCGCCGGTCAGGCCGTCCGCGGTCATGGTCAGGTGCCGGACCAGGACCGCGGTCGCGGTGGCGGCATCGCGGGCCAGCGGCGCGCCAGTTCGCTGGCCGACCACCTACGGTCGAAGATCTCCAGCAGAATCGGATTACCGCAGCCCTCCAATGCGTCGGTTCCGCTTCCGGCCGATCCGCTCGTTGCGCTGTGGCAGCAGATTCACCGTGCTGCGCGAATGGCGTGGCGACGCGCATCTCGTCGTGCTGGCCGCCAACGACCTCGGGCCGTGCCACGGCAACGTCATCCAACGCCGCGACCGGCCGCCTTCCGGTGGGGGTGATCCGGGCGACCCGCGGATGGGACGACGAGGAGTGGGCCGGGGCGACGGCACGTGCCGCACGGGGCTGGCTCGACGCGGACGGGACCGTGACCGACGCCGGAATCGCGGCGCGCGAGCGGATCGAGGTGGAAACCGATGAGCGGTGCGCCGCGCTGTGGGAGCCGATCGGGGGCACGGGCGCCCGTCGCCTCGCGGAGCTCATCGCGCCGGTCAACGACGCCTTCACCGCCGCCGGAACATGCCGGCAGCTGCGTTGACCCACGCCTCGCCCTGCGATCGATGCCAACGGGGCCGCGTTAGTCTCCGGTATGCGCATGGACACGCGACGGGTCAGTGCCGATGACCTGCTCATCCTGCTCGAGGTCGCCCGCTCCGGACGTCTCACCAGGGCGGCCGAGGTGCTCGGGCTCAGTCACACGACGGTCGCACGCCGCATCGAGTCGCTGGAGCGGGTACTCGGCAGCAAGGTACTGGTCCGGACCACGACCGGCTGGGACCTGACCCCGCTCGGCCGGCGGGCGCTGCGGACCGCGGAGCAGCTCGACCAGGCGTTGCACGAGTTGCGCACCGGAGACGACGACGCGCTGCTCGACGACGTCGTGCGGCTTTCGACGCCGGACGCGTTCAGCGTCCTGGTCGCCGCACCGGCCGCGGCCCGGCTGCGGACCCGGCATCCACGGCTGCAAATCGAGATCGTCTCCGCGACCCGTCCGGCGGGCACGCACCGCTCCGGGCTGGACATCGAGGTGGTGGTCGGCGAACCCCGCGTGCTGCGCGCCGACGCCTTCAAACTCGCGTCCTACACACTCGGGCTGTTCGGATCGCGCGACTATCTCGCCACCCACGGCGCGCCGGAATCGGTCCGGGAACTCACCGCGCATGGGCTGGTCTATTTCATCCCGTCGATGTTGCAGATCGACGACCTCGACGTCGGGCGCCGGGTCGTGCCGGAGATGCGCGACGCGGTGACATCGACCCACGTGTTCGCCCATGTCGCCGCGACGCGGGCGGGCGCCGGCCTGGGATTGCTGCCCACCTTCCTCGCCGAACGCCATGACGATCTCGTCCGGGTGCTGCCCGAAGAGATCACGGGAACGGTGGACTACTGGCTGGTCACCCGGACCGAAGCGTTACGCCGGCCCGCCGTGGCCGCCACCGTGGCGCAGCTCAAAGACAGCGCGGCCGCCCTCTCGTCCGGCACCGCGGGGAACCCGGTCAGCTGATCGTCGCCGTCACCGGAGCGGCGCCGGCAACCTCGCCGGTCACCACATCGCCCGCCTTGACGGGCCTCGGCGGCGCCGCCGCACCCGTGATCACGACCTCGCCCGCCCGCAGCCCGCAGCCGTGACGGGTGACCGCGTCGACGAGCCACACCAGTGCCGCGCAGGGATCGCCGAGGGCATCGGCGCCGCTGCCTTCGGACACGATCTCCCCGTTGATACGCAGGACGACCCGCCGGTCCTTCAGCTCGCCGGGCGACCACTGCCGTATCGGCTCGCCGAGAACGACGTAGGCGGTGCAGGCCAGATCGGCCACCAGCTGGGCCTCGCCGGCGGCCGGGACGTCGGCGTATCGGGAGTCCGGGATATCGATCGCCGGCAGGACGTCGGCCACCGCCGCCAATACCGTTTCCCGGTCATACGGGCGCTCGCGCGCGGGCAGATCGGTGCCGAGCCGGAAGGCGATTTCCGGCTCGGCCGAGGCCATCGAAGTGAGCGGCACGCCGGCGCCGGAGGCGCGGAGCCCGCCGGCGAGCAGCGGCCCCGCGATCGGGCCTGGGACACCGATATGCGCTTGCCCCGCCGGGCTGCTGGCCGCGATCTTCCACCCGATCCGCGGCCCGGCCAGCTCGGTGAACGCTTGCTGAACGGCCCACGCGCCGGCGACCGTGACCGGACGGATCTCCGCCGGCAGTGCACCGCCGGGGGTCCGGTTCTGCCAGCGCTGCCACAGCATTTCCGCGGCGCGCCAGGCGTCGGTCTGCCCGGTCGCCGTCACGCGTCCGCCGAGACTCGCAGCACGATCTTGCCCAGGTGCGCGTCCGACGCCACGACGTCCTGCGCGCCGAGCACCTCGGTCCAGGGCAGCACCCGGTCGATCCGCGGGTCCAGCCTGCCCTCACTGAGCGCCTCGATGAGGTCCGCGCGGACCCCGGCGGCGATGGCCGCCTTCTCGTCGGCGTCCCGGGTGCGGAAGGTGACGCCCACCAGCTCAAGTCGTTTGACCGCAAGGGTTTCCATGTCGAGCGTGCCCTCGGCGCCGCCGAGCCTGCCGACCCCGACGATCCGGCCTTTGAGCGCGGCCGCCTTGACGTGGTCGGCCAGATACGGCCCGCCGACGTGGTCGACGATGACGTCCACGCCGCGCCCGTCCGTGGCCGCCAGCACGGCCTCGGCGAAGCCACCGGAGCCGGTGTCCACGACGATGTCGGCGCCCAGTTCCGTCAGGAAATCCTCGTCACGAAGGGACCGCACCGCAGCGATGACCCGGCCGGCCCCCAGCTCGTTCGCGATCCGGATGGTCGCCTGC
This sequence comes from Amycolatopsis pithecellobii, assembly GCF_009707865.1. Classification (GTDB taxonomy): domain Bacteria; phylum Actinomycetota; class Actinomycetes; order Mycobacteriales; family Pseudonocardiaceae; genus Amycolatopsis_E; species Amycolatopsis_E pithecellobii. The sequence goes on along the minus strand of NZ_WMBA01000011.1, from coordinate 82,529 downwards.
CCGACACCTGAGCGAGCCGCGTTGACCAGAACGGATTCCCCCGGCACGAGCCGGCCCGCGGTGCGCAGCGCGTTGTGCCCGGTCATCAGGGCGAGTACCGCCGCGGCCCCCATCTCGAACGACCACGAGTCCGGCAACCGGATCGGCATCCGGGCGTCGACCACGACCTGCTCCGCGAGTCCGCCACCGGCCATCGTCATCACCCGGTCACCGGTGGCGAGACCGGAGTCCGCATCGGCATCGAGGACGACCCCCGCGCAGTCCAGGCCCACCACCGTCGGCCCCGCGGTGGCGTCCGCACTGACGTGGGTACCGGCGCGGACGGCGAGATCCGCCCGGTTGACCGACGCCGCCCGCACGCCGATGAGCACCTGACCGGCGTTCCGGACCGGTGCGCCGAGCTCGCGCTGCTGGATCGTCGCACCCGACGCGGTGCCGGCGACCACCATGGCCTTGATCGAGTTCACGTTCCTGGTTCCCTTCCACGCTGCGAGCCCATCGTCGGTGCCGGTCAGCGGCGGGGGCAATAGCGGATCCCGCACCCCGCATGTGCGGGAACGCACGCCCATCGGCCCCGGCCGGCTGTGCATCGATGCACGCGGAACGTGCGAAGAACGGCATTGCGTGTGCGCATTCGGGAGGTGAGGCTACGTCGGTGAGCGTGAGCACCGGCACCTTCAGCGACCTGTGGCGGCGAGCCGTCGACGAGTACGGCGAGTCGCCGTTTCTCCTGTTCCGTGCGGACTCCGGCGAGACCACCAGCTGGACCTACGCCGAGTTCGACGACGTGGTTTCCCGGGTGGCCGGGACACTCGCCGAGTCGGGGGTGCGGCCGGGTGCCGCGGTCCACCTCGTGCTCCGCAACTGCCCCGCGTTCGTGGCGCTCTGGCTGGCGGTCGCGCGGCTCGGCGCCTGGATGGTCCCGGTGGACCCGGCGTCGGCGTCGCGCGATATCCGGAGCCAGCTCCGCCGCGTGGCGCCGGCAATCTCGATGGTGGCCACCACCCGGCTCGCCGCCTTCCAGGACGGTGCCGGTGGCGCCGCCGTCATCGAGCTCGCCGAAGACGCCTCCGACCTAGAACCCGGGGCGCCGTTGTTACAGGGCGCGCCCCTGTTACGGGGCGAGCCGGTCACCCCGGAAGACCGGCTCGCCGTGATGTTCACGTCCGGCACCACGTCCGAGCCGAAAGGCGTGGAGGTCACCCACGCCAACTATGTCTCGGCCGCCACCGCGATGGCCGCGGCGGCGAAGCTGGCGGCGCGGCACCGGTGGTTCGTCACGCTGCCGCTCTTTCACGCCAACGCGCAGTACTACTGCTTTGCGTCCGCGATCGGCGTGGGTGCGAGCGTGGCGCTGACCGCGTCGTTCTCCGCGTCGGGCTGGGTCCCCGCCGCACGCGAACTCGACGTCACGCACGCCAGCCTGTTCGCGGCGCCGATCCGGATGATCCTGGCACGCTGCCCGGACAGCGAGCCTCCGCTCGCCCTTGACCACGTCTGGTTCGCGCAGAGCCTCGGCACCGAGCATCACAAGGCGTTCGGCGAGCTCGCCGGCACGCTGCCACGCCAGCTGTACGGCATGACCGAGACCATCGCGATCGTCACCGCGGACACCCGCGAACCCCCGGTGCCCGACATCATCGGCCCGCCGTTCGGTGGCCGCGAGGTCCGGCTTGTCGTCGACGGCCAGGACGTTGCGGACGGGGTGCCGGGTGAGATCTGGGTGCGCGGCGTGCGGGGCAAGGACCTGTTCGCCGGCTATCTCGACGCCCCGGAGATCAACGCGAGAGCGTTCACGCCGGACGGGGATCGGTCGTGGTTCCACACCGGCGACCTGGCCGTCCGCGGTGAGGACGGCGCGTTGCGCTTCGTCGGCCGGGTCGACGACGTGATCAAGGTGGCCGGCGAGAACGTCAGCCTCACCGAGGTCGAGGCGGCGGTGGCCCAGGCCCCGGGGGTGCTGGAAGTCGCGCTGGTGGCCCAGCCCGATCCGGTGCGCGACCACGTTCCGGTGGCCTACGTCGTGCCCAAGGACAAGTCGGCCCCGCCGGCAGTGGCGGACCTCCAGGAGTGGGCGGTGCGGCATCTCGCCCCCGCCGCCCGGCCCCGGGCGTGGCATTTCATCGACGAGCTCCCACGCACGAGCGTCGGAAAAATCCGCCGGTTTCGCATCGCCAGCTAGGCCGGCGACATCCGTCCGGACGGGACAGCTTGCCGGTCTCGTGCGAAGGCGGCCGAGCCGCTATTTGGCCCAGAAGCCCGAAGCGCGGAGCGACTCCACCAGGTCACGCCCGCCGGCTTCGGCGTGGCGGGCCGAGGCCACCGCGGCGACGGACCCGTCTCGTGCCCTCAGCGCGGTCAGGATGAGGCGGTGTTCCGCCTGCGCCTCGGGGGTCCAGCCCCGGCTGCGATGGTAGAGATCCTCCGGAATGCTGGCGGCGAGCGAGCGGATGATGCCTTTCAGCCGCCGGGAACCACCGGAGCGGTTGATGATCCGGTGGAACTGGTGGTTGAGCCGTTCCACGTCACGCTCACGGTCGTTTTCGTCCCATGCTTCCATGCGGCGGACCAGCCGTTCGAGCTGATCGAGGTCTTCCTCGGAGATCCTGGTGGCGGCCCGCTCCGCGGCGACGGCGACGATCTTGCCGAAGGCCTGGAAGTGATCGTAGAAGTCATCAGGGTCGAGCATCGCGACAAAAGCCCCGCGGCGCGCGATATTGTCGACCAGGCCTTCTGACTCCAGCTGGATCAGCGCCTCGCGCACCGGCAGCTTGCTCACGCCGAACACGGCGGCGAGCTCAGTGGGATCGATACGCTGGCCCCGCAGCAAGTGGGCGGAGAAGATGAGCCCACGGATGTGCGACGCGATCTCGTCGCGGAGGTTCTGGCGACTGGAGGTATCGCCGACGGTCAACGGTCCTAAGGCGGTCGCCACGCTCGTCCCCTCGTCACAATGATTCCGCAGCGGATATGTTATCACATCGGATGAAGCCAGTGCAGGTTGAGGTCGGGGACGGCTCCTGGTGGCGAAAAACCCCTAGCCGGTACGACCCGAACCCGTTGACGATCCGGCCGGACTCCTCCGGCATCGCAGCTCCGTTTGGTGGGCGGACGTCGCGGCGTCGACGGGGCGCGTCACCGAGGAAGCCGCTTCCTCGGTCGAACGACTCCACAGCCTCACTGCGGCCGATAAAGTATCACAAAGTCCGCGACTAAGCCGTCGACCTGAGGTGGCCTCCGAGGCGTCATCCAGCGGTCATTGGCCGACGTTTGCCGACGAAAAGCCTTGTATCAAAAGGAAATTAGCGGAAAGGCTCACGAGCCGCCGGCTGTGTGTCCCTGGCTGAAGCGCCAGGTTTCGACTCAGTCTTGCAACCAGACTCCGGAATACTTTATCATCTTTCGGGTGAGCTTCTCGGTCAGCACCGAGGGCAACGACGCCATCATCAGCGCCAGAGAGGACAGCGCACGCATGCTCGGATTCAAGGGGATCATCGACATCCACACGCATCCCTTCACCGAAGAGGTGGTGAAGGGACAGGGGGTGTCGTTCCAGGAGGCGCACGATTTCTTCGGGAGCCGTCCGGAAGCTCCGCATCACGAGAGCTGGTACAAGAACAAGCGGACAATGTCGATCGAGACGAGTGCCGAACAGATCCGGATCGGCGGGTACGTGCAGGCCGCGGTCGTGCTCAACATGAACGCCTGCTGCACCTGGGGCTCGTCGCTTCCCAACGAGTACATCGCGCAGTACTGCGAAAAGGTGCCCGATCTCTACATCGGTTACGCCGGCATCGATCCGAACATGCCCGTGAAGAACTCGCTTCGCGAACTGGACCGCTGCGTCAACGACCTCAAGGTCTCCGGCCTGAAGTTCCACCCCGCATACCAGGATTTCTGGCCCAACGACAAGGAAAAGCTGTACCCGATCTACGAACGCTGCGTCGAGTACGACCTGCCGATCCTCTTCCACACCGGATCGACCCGGATGACGCAGTGCCACATTCGCAGCTGCAAGCCGGAATACATCGACGAGGTCGCGACCGACTTCCCGGATCTGCGCATCATCATGAGCCACTTCGGCTGGCCGTGGACGGAAGAGGCGCTGGCCGTGATGTGGCGGCACGAGCATGTGTACTGCGACCTTTCGGGGTGGCTGCCCAAGCACATCTACGACACACAGCCGATCGTTTTCCAGTACATGAACTCGACGCTGCCGGAGAAGTTCGTCTACGGCAGTGACTACCCGGCGATCAGCCCGAAGATCTGGATCGACCAGTTCGCGCAGTACATCGAAAACGGCTTCCAGTGGGGCGGCAAGACCAAGTACTTCCGCGAGGAGAACCTGGAGCGCTTCTTCCGGCTGAACGCGATCGATGCCCTGAACCTGCGGAAGTTCCGCCCGGAACTCGTCGATGCGGCGAAGTTCGAGATGTTCGAAGTCACCGATGCCTGAGCCGGTCGCCCTGCTCGGCCTCGACGAACTGGTCGCCGAACACGTCCAGGACGGACAACAACTGTTCGTCGGCGGTTTCGCGTTCAGTGATCCGATTGCGCTGGCCCACGAGATCGTCCGCCAGGAGCGCCGGGATCTGGAGATTCTCAAGACCAGCGGTGGACTTCTCGTCGACATGCTGGTGGGGGCCGGGTGTGTCCGGCGGCTGCTGTTCTGCCACGTGTGGAATTCGGTCGGGCCGCAACCGGCACACGCCTTTCGGCGCGCGGTCGAGGAGGGGGTGCCGCATCCGGTCGAGGTCGACGAGCTCAGCTACGGTTCGTTCGCGATGGGACTCGCCGCCGGTGCGTGGGGGCTGCCGTTCCTGCCGACCACGCCGATGAGCGGTGCCGGGCACTTCGAGGTGCGGCGGACGTGGCCGGACAAGCTCGGCACCGTCCCTTCGCCGTTCGGGGGCGAGCCGGTCACGGTGGTCAAGGCGATCCGGCCGCGGCTCGGGATCTTCCACGTCCAGCGGATCGACCGCTACGGCAACGCGCAGATGTTCGGGCCGACCGCGGAGATTCGGATGGCGATCGCCGCCTGTGACCGGGTTTTCGTGATCGCCGAGGAAATCGTCGAGCCGGAGGTGATCCGGTCGCGTCCCGAGCTGACGGTCGCACCGGGGTTCCTCGTCGAGGCGGCCGTCGTCGAACCGTGGAGCGCCCATCCCACCGACTGTTCGGGGTACTACGTGCGCGATCTCGACCATCACGATCTGTACGGCGCGGCCACCCGCACGCCTGAGGGCTTCGACGCTTATCTGCGGGAATGGGTGTACGGCACGGGCAGCCACAAGGGTTACCGTGACCGCCTCGGTGAGGAGACCCGCGCGGCCCTGACTCTGCGAGGTGCCTGGTGACCACAACACTCTTCGAACGGTTCCTGGTGACCGCGGCACGCGAATACGCCGACGAGGACGTGGCGTTCGTCGGTTTCCACTGGCCGATGCTCGCGGCCCGGATCGCCCGCCGCACGCACGCACCGAACCTCGTCGCGGTCTACGAAAGCGGCGTCGTCGAGGACGCCGCGACGCCGACCCTGTCGACGTCGCCGTCCGATCTGCGTGCGGCGGTCGGATCCCCTTACTGGGGAACGTGTTTCGACGCGCTGTGCGGCTGGCTCGCGCGTGGCCGCGTGACACGCACCGTGCTCGGGGCGCCGATCGTCGACCGGCGGGGCAACGTCAACACCACCGTCGTCGGTGACTACGACGCGCCGCGTGTCCGGCTGCCCGGCTCGGGCGGGGGAACGGAGCTGGCCGCGCTGGGCCGGGGTCTGACGCTGCTTTCGACCAGCACGAGCGCCCGCGGTTTCCCCCGCAGGATCGTCGACTACATCACCAGCCCCGGATATCTGCGCGAGCCCGGCGAACGGCGAGCCCACGGCTATCCGGACGGAACGGGTCCGAAGGTGCTGATCACGCCGCTCGGCCGGTTCGCCGTGAACGACGCCGACGGCATCACCGCCGACGCCCTGCATACCGGTGTCACGTGGGCGCAGGCACGCGAGTGCTTCACGTGGTTCCCGGCCGAACCGCCCGCATCGCTGCGCGTTCTGCCGGATCCCAGCGAACAGGAGCTCGCGGCCGCGCATGCTGTCCTGGACGAGGCACGTGCCAGCCACTACCTGCTTCCGGGCGAAGGGAGAGCCGCATGACAGGCGGACCACTGGCGGGAATCAGGGTGCTGGACCTGAGCCGGGTGCTGGCCGGTCCGTACTGCACCATGGTGCTGGCCGATCTCGGCGCCGACGTGGTCAAGATCGAACGGCCGGGCGCCGGGGACGACCTGCGGGCCTGGGGGCCGCCCTACGGTCCGGGCGGTGACAGCACGTATTTCCAGACGGTCAATCGCAACAAGACCGGGATGGCCGTCGACCTCAAGTCACCGAGCGGGCTCGAGCTCGTCCGGGAACTCGCCCGTACTTCCGATGTGGTGGTGGAGAACTTCCGCGTCGGCATGGCGGAGGAACTCGGGCTCGGCTACGAGGACCTGTCGGCGGCGAACCCGGGGCTGGTCTACTGCTCGGTGTCCGGTTTCGGGCGCACCGGTCCGCTGGCCCAGCAGCCCGGATACGACGTACTGATGCAGGCCATGGGCGGGCTGATGAGCGTGACGGGGGAGCGCGATGGCGCGCCGATGCGGTCCGGGGTCGCGATCGTCGACATCTGCACCGGGCTCTACGCCGCGGTCGGCATCGTCGCCGCCCTGAACGGGCGCACCACGACCGGGCGCGGCCAGCGGGTGGACCTGTCCCTGCTGGAGTCGGTGCTGGCCATCCAGCCGAACCTCACGGCGGGATATCTGATTGCGGGCATGGTGCCGCAGCGACTGGGCAACGCGCATCCGAACGTGACGCCCTACGGCGTCTTCCCGACGTCCGACGGGCACATCGTGCTGGCGGTCGGCAACGACGGGCAGTGGGCGAGGCTGGTCCGTGCCCTCGACGTCACGGCCGACGCCGAGGGGCTGGACACGTCGGCGGTCCGCATGTCACGCCGGGATGAGGTCGACAAGCTCGTCGCGTCGTGGACCTCGCGCTCGAGCACCGCCCGGCTGTCCGCCCTGCTGGCCGAACACGACATTCCCCAGGGGCCGGTGATGTCCGTACCGGAGGCCCTTGAGCACCCGCAGGTGCAGGCGCTGGGGACGGTCGCGACTCATCCGCTCGGTGCGGACGCCTCCGGCCGCCTCGTCCGCAGCCCGATCCGGCTCAGCGACGAGCGGACGGACACCCTCGCCCCACCGTCGTTGCGAAGGCCCACCGCCGAGCGCCTCCGGCAACTGGGCCTGCCCGGCGAACTGATCGCCCGGCTCGCCGAGTCCGGTGGCCTGGAGGAATCGCCCGACCACTCCTGACCTCACTCCATTCAGCAAAGGAGCTCAAATGGACGTGCACGGAGAACCACTGTCCCCGCCCGGCCGCGACACCGCGATCCTCGCCCGGCTCGAGCGGCTGGACATCACCAAACCGTTGCGGCGCCTGAGATTTCAGGCCGGTCTCGGCTACGCGTTCGACGCCGCGGACACCGCGACGCTCGCCCTCATCCTGCCCGCGGTCTCCGTCGTCTGGCATCTGAACAAGGGACAGACGGGCGTACTGGGCAGCAGCGTGCTGATCGGGTTCATGTTCGGGGCGCTCGCCTCCGGTGCGATCGGCGACGCCTTCGGCCGGCGCCGGGTGATGACCTACGCCCTGCTGCTGTTCTGCCTGGGCAGCCTGCTCGGTGCGCTGGCCCCGAACTGGGAGCTGCTGTTCGCGGCGCGGGTGGTCACCGGGCTCGGCTGTGGCGCCGAGGCGGCCGTGATCTCCGTCTATGCCAGCGAATTCGTGGCGGCCCGGCATCGCGGCCGGTTCGTCGGCTCGCTGGTGGCGTTCTTCGCGCTGGGCTGGATCATCGCCGCACTGGCCGGCCGTTTCGTGATTCCGCTCGACGGAGGCTGGCGCTGGCTGCAGGTCCTCGGCGCGACACCGGTGTTGCTGCTGCTGTGGTGGCGGCGGTACCTGCCCGAGTCGCCCCGGTGGCTCCTGCTGCGCGGCAGGCGGCGGGAAGCCCACGAGGTCGTCGCCCGCTTCGAACGCGGAAGCGGGCTCGAACCCGGCCCGGCGCCAGGAGTGGACGACATGTCCGTGCCGCGGCCACGGCTGCAGATCCGGGGCGGACTGCGGTCACTGCGCGGCTTCGCCGATCTGCTCCAGCCCGGACTGCGCCGGGTCACGCTCTCGACCTGTTTCCTGTGGCTGGTGGTGTTCTTCTGCTTCTACGGGTTCAACACCTGGATCCCGAGCCTGCTCATCGCCCGTGGCTACACGATCACCAGCAGCTTCACGTTCACCATCCTGATTTACGTCGCGCAGGCACCCGGCTACTACTCCGCGGCCCGCTTGTTCGCCCGGTTCGACCAGAAGACGGTGATCGTGGGCTACTTCGTAGGTGGTGCGATTTCCGCGTTCATCCTGTCCCAGGTGAGCACGACCGCGACGATCCTGGCCGCGAGCTGCCTGCTGTCGTTCTTCATGAGCGGTGTCTCCGGCTGTACTTATGCCTATACGCCCCAGGTGTTCCCGACCGCGATCCGCTCCTCCGGCTCGGGGCTGTGCTCCGCGGTCGGCCGGGTCGGTGCCATCGCGGCACCCATCGTCGTCGGCACGAGCTACTCCGCGCTCGGCTTCGGCGGAGTGTTCGCGCTGTTCATGGGCATGCTCGTGATCGGGGGGCTGGGGGTGCTCGTGTTCGGTGTGGCGACCAGGAACAAGACCCTCGAGGAGATCGAGGCGGAGGAACTGGGCACCGTGGTGTCCCTGCCCGTCGACGAGGTTCCGGGCACCGCGGCACCCCGGGACCGGCGCGTGACCAGCGGGGAGGACGCCTCGTGACACCCCGGATCGGGCTTCTGGTGCCCAGCAGCAATCCGACCCTCGCCGCCGATCTGCGGTCCGCGCTGGGCACGCGTGCGACCGTCGACGTCGAGCCACTCGCCCGGCACGAACCGGTGACACCCGAGGGCGAACTGAAGATGGTCGGCGACGACCTGCCGCGCGCGGCGGTGGCACTGGCCGCCCGGCGCCCGGACGTGGTGATCGTCGGTTGCTCGTCGGCGGCCGCATTGCTGGGCCATGACGGCGAACAGGACCTGTGCGACGACCTTCGCGGCACGACCGGGGTCCCGGTGATCGGTGCGAACCAGGCGTTTCTGGCGAGCTTGCGCCGCAACGCGATCAAACGGCCGGTGCTGCTGACGCCGTACGAATGGCCGCTGACCCTGACCCTGCGCGGCGAACTGCTCAAGCAGCACGTCGAGGTCGTCCTGACCGCGTGCCTCGAGATCGCCGGTACCGCCGAGATCACCGCGATATCACCGGCACAGATCACCGAGTTCGCCCTCGCGCACGTCGATCCCAGCGGCGACGGCGTAATGCTGGCCGGTTGCGCGCTTCGCTCGCGGGAGGCACTGGCGGACATCAGCCGGGAGGCGGGCGTGCCGGCCGTATCGGTGAACTCGGCACTCATCGAGAAGATCGAGCTGTGGCTCGCGAAGCACGGAGGTGATCGTGTCTGAGCAGCGAATCCTGATCAGTTCGGCCGCGGTGCTGTCCCTCGATTCCGGGACCGGCGACCAGGCGCGGGCGGACATCCTGATCGAAGACGGCCGGATCGCGGCCATCGGGACCGGGCTGACGGCCGGTGACGCGCACGTGATCGATGCGAGCGGCCACCTCGTTCTGCCCGGGTTCGTCGACACCCACCGGCACACCTGGCAGGCGGCCTTTCGCGGGCTGGCCGCGGACTGGTCGCTGCAGGAGTACGGGGCCGGCCTGCACGGCACGCTGAAGCCGCATTTCCGCCCCGAGGACGTCTACCTCGGAAACCTGCTCGGCCGGGCCGAGGCGCTCAACTCGGGTATCACCACGATGCTCGACTGGTCACACTGCCTCAGCACGCCGGATCACACGGATGCGGCCGCCGCGGGGCTGCGGGACTGTCCCGGCCGATCGGTTTTCGGCTACAGCGGCGGGTTCGGGCTGCCGGGCAACGATCCCATCGAGGCCGATCTCCGGCGGATCCGGGACGGCTTCCACGACGATGACCTGGTGACCCTTGCGCTGGCGTTGCGGGGTCCGCAGTACAGCCGGATGGGGGTGGTCAAGGACGACGTGGCGCTGGCCCGCGAGCTCGGGCTGCGCGTGACGGTGCACGGGGGTTCGGCCGAGTGGGGCCGGCGGCGGCCGGTGGGGCGTATGCACGAACACGGCCTGCTCGACGACCGGACCACCGTGGTGCACTGCACCACCCTGGCCGACGACGAACTCCGCTTGATGGCCGATGTCGGCGCCACCGCGTCGGTCAGCCCGGACGTCGAGCTGCTGATGGGCTTCGGCTGGCCGGCCACGGGACGGCTGCTGGACGCCGGTATCCGGCCGAGCCTGTCGATCGACGACTGCGCGGCCGTCGGTGGCGACATGTTCGGCACGATGCGGACGACGTTCGTCACCCAACGTGGGCTGGACACGCCGGAACCATCCCCGGGGCGCGACCGGATCACCTGCCGTGACGTCGTCGAGTTCGCCACCATCGAGGGCGCCCGTGCCTGCGGTTTGGCGGACCGGATCGGCAGCATCCGGGTCGGCAAGGAGGCGGACCTGGTGCTGCTGCGGGGTGACGACCTGTCTGTCTTCCCGGTCAACAACCTGGCCGGCACCGTCGTCCTGCAGGCCCATCCCGGGCTCGTCGACACGGTCCTGGTACGCGGCGAGATCGTGAAGGAGAACGGCACCCTGGCCGGGATCGACCTCCCGCGGCTGCGGGAACGGGCGGCTGCCTCCCGCGACGCCGTCGTCGACGCCGTCAACGCCGCCCGGCCTGCCGCCGACCGCATTCGGCTCGACGGGACGTGGCGACCGTCCACCGAGGACTTCAGCGACAGCAAGGTCAATCCGTCATGAGCGCACCGTTCGAGGTGGGGCTGATGATCCCGGACTCCAACACCGTGACCGCGCCGGATATCCGCACCGGACTGCGGGATTTCGCCCGCCTGCATGTCGAGACGATGCACCTGCCCGAGCCGGTGACACCGGACGGCGAGCTGGCGATGGTGCGGACGCACGCCCCCGAGGCGGCCCGGAAGCTGGCGCACCACCGGCCCGATCTGACGGTTTTCGGCTGCTCGTCGGCGGTTTCGCTGCTCGGGGTCGAGCGGGCCGCGACGTTCATCGGCGAGATATCGGAACTCGCGGGCAGCCCGGTGCTGGGTGTGAACCCGTGCCTGATCGATGCCCTGCACGGCGTCGGGGCGCACCGGATCATGCTCGTTTCCCCGTATGAGCAGCCGCTGCACGACGCCGTGCGAGGCCGGCTGGAGGCCGCCGGGTTCGACGTCGTCGCCGAGGCCAACATGGCCATCGGACGCAACGCGGACGTGGGGCGGGTTCTGCCGGAGGAAATCGTCGAGTTCACCCTCGCCCGCCCGCGCGCGGAGGCGGACTCGATCCTGATCGCCTGCGGCAACCTGCGTGGCTACGAGGCCATGCGGGACATCGAAGCCAGGAGCGGAAAGCCGGTGGTGACCGCGAATTCGGCGGTGATCGACGCGATCGTGCGCACGCTGCGCTCCGATATCCGGCCGCGGGAGGTTCCGGAATGCTGACCCGTGCGATCGTCAGCGACATCGAAGAGCGCCTGCCGGACGTCGGCCGTGACGTGCTGGACAAGGCGGCGCTGTGCGTGCTCGACGCGCTTGCCTGCTCGTTCGGTGGCCGCGATTTCGCGTGGAGCGTGGCCGCGAACGCGCTGATCGACGACGTGGCCGGCCCCAGCACGGTGTGGTCGCGCGGCACCACGCATCGCGTGCTGGACGCGATCTATGTCAACAGCGTGCACGCTCATTCCATCGTGCAGGAGGACATGCACCCGGCGAGTCGCAGTCACGCCGGCACCATGGTGGTCCCGGCCGTGCTCGCGCTGGGCGAGTCACTCGGCTCCAGCGGACGCCAGGTGCTGGAGGCGGTCATCGCCGGTTACGAGGCGCTGGCGCGGGTCGCCGCGGTCATGACGACTCCCGATTTCATCGCGCGAGGGCTGCGGCCGAGCAGCATGTTCGGGCCGTTCGGCACGGCGATGGCGGCGGCCCATTTGCTCGGCCTCGACCGCGAGCAGAAGGTCGATGCGCTCGGTCTGGCCGGGAGTTCGGCCTCGGGAACGACGGCCTGGGCCTACGGGGGAACACCCGACGTGTACTTCCAGAACGGCGCTGCCGCGCGGGCCGGGGTGCTCGCGGCCCAGCTCGCGGCACAGCGCGTCGCCGGGACGGCCGGGATCCTCGAAGGACCATCGGGACTGCTTCAGGCGTTCTGCGGGGTTTCGCCGGGAACACCTGTCGCCGTCGGGGAAACCGGAAGGTGGGCGGTGTCGGACGTCTATTTCAAGGCGTTCCCGTCCTGCGCCTTCACCCAGGAAGCGATCGAGGCGACCCGGCGGCTGACGGGTCGCGGGCTGCGTGGTGAGCAGGTCGCCGAGGCCGTGGTCGAGACCTACGGCATGGGCAAGCGGTATCCCGGCTGCGACAACGGCAGCTCGCTGGACACGACGCTCGAGCGTCAGATGAGCAACCAGTTCGGCGTCGCCGCGATGCTCGTCGACGGTGAGCTCGGCCTCGACCGCTATCTGGGCCCGTTGCACCCACCGATCGGTGAGCTCGCGAAGCGGATCTTCGTCGAAGAGCACGCGGATCTCGAAGCGCGATATCCCGCCACTCCGACTGTCCGTGTCAGGGTCACCACCGAAGGGGGAGAGGTGCTGCGCGAGGAGGTCCGGGGCGGCGCGTATCTGACCGCCGATGGCGTCATCGCCAAGTTCCGCAAGTACGCGAGCCCGGCACTGTCGGGGGAGCGGATCGATGGGGTGATCTCCGCGGTCGGCGGACTCGCCGAGAACGGCTCGCTGACCGCACTCAGCCGGCAACTCCGGCCGGTGGGCTGATTCTCGTGGTGACAACGCTGAATTCCGTTGAGGAACTGGACTTTCGCCGCTACTTGCGGGTGGGGGACGGGGTCCTGTGGGCGCAGGCCTGCGCCGAACCGCTGACCCTGGTGAACCGGCTGATCTCGCGGCCCTGGGCCGAGGACCTCAGTGCCTTCCTCGGCATTCCGGTGGCCGGGCTGATTCACCCGGAGCATGCGGCTTTGCTGCGGTTCACCTCGTATACCGGTGCCGGTGCCAACTCGGCGCTGCACGAGGCGAATGCGGCCGACCTGCTGCCCGCGCACTATTCGTCCCTTCCGGACCTGCTTCGCGCCGATGTGGTGCTGCTCCAGTTGTCGCCACCCGACTCCGGCGGGCGTTACAGCCTGGGGCTCGCGCGGGACTACGTCGCCGACGTGCTACCGAAAGCGCGCGTGATCATCGGTGAGGTCAACCCGGCCGTACCGTGGACCTACGGCGGCCCTGCACTTACGGCCGACGATCTCACCGTGGTGGTCCCGTCCCGGCACGCGCCGGCCGAATATCCGGTCACCGAACCGACCGCGGTGCACAAGGCGATCGCCGCGAACGTCGCGGAGCTGATCGAAGACGGGGCGACGCTCCAGGTGGGGATCGGGTCGCTCGCACAGGCGGTGCTCGCCGGGCTCACCGGCCGGCGTCAACTCGGTGTCCATTCCGGACTGTTGCCCGAGGCGCTGGTGGATCTGATGGAGCAGGGAGTCGTTACGGGTGAACGTAAGTCGGTCGACCGGGGGGTCGCGGTCGGCGGGATATTGCTCGGCGGCGACCGGCTTTTCCGCTATGCCCATCGAAACGAGCGCATCCTACTTCGCGAGACGTCCTACACCCATGATCCGGATGTGCTTGCGGCGCAAGAGAAGTTGGTGGCGCTGAACTCCGCCATCGAGGTCGACCTCACCGGTGCGGTCAACGCCGAGGTCGCTCGCGGCCGGTATGTCGGTTCGGTGGGCGGTGCGGTGGATTTCCTGCGCGGCGCGGCCCGGTCCCGTGGCGGTGTCCCGGTGATCATGCTGCCCTCGCGTGCCGGGCCGGTGAGCCGCGTCGTCGCGAAGCTGACCGGCCCGGTCAGTACCCCGCGCAGCGACGCGGGCGTGGTGGTGACCGAGCACGGGATCGCCGACCTGCGTGGGCTGTCGCTCCGGCAACGAGCCGAGCGCATGATCGCGATCGCGGCGCCGGAGGCACGCGCCGAGCTCGACGAGGTAACGGAAGCGGCCCTTGCGGCGGCGAAAGGAGTGTGACCGGATGAGGCGAGCGGCCATCGTGTGTCCTTTGAGGACACCCGTCGGCGTCTTCGGCAAGGCGCTGCGGACCGTGCCGGTGGAGGACCTGGCGGCCACGGTCGTGCGTGCGGTGGTGGAGAAGTCGGGGATCGATCCGGGCCGGATCGACGATGTGAGTTTCGCGCAGTCGTATGCGAATTCCGAGACGCCGTGCGTCGGCAGGTGGGTTGCCCTGCACGCCGGGTTGCCCGAGCAGGTCGCGGGGTTGCAGATCGACCGGCGCTGTGGCGGTGGCCTGCAGGCGATCGTGACGGCGGCGATGATGGTGCAGACCGGCGCCGCCGATGTCGTCCTCTCGGGCGGTGTCGAGAGCATGAGCAATGTCGAGCACTACACGACCGGGGTGCGGTGGGGGAGCCGTTCCGGCGGGGTCCGGCTGTACGACCGGCTGGATCGGGGTCGTGAGCGCGCGCAGCCCGAGTGGCGATTCGGAGCCATCAGCGGCATGGTCGAGACGGCCGAGAACGTCGCGCGGAAATACGATATCACCCGCGAGGACGCCGACGCCTACGCGGCCGAGAGCCATGCGAAGGCGGCGAAGGCCTGGTCCGCCGGGCGGTTCGACGACGAGATCGTTCCGGTGATCGTGCCCGGACGGCGGGGCGCCGAACCACAGGTGTTCGCGCGGGACGAGGGTGTCCGTCCCGGGACCGATCTCGAGACGCTCGCCAAGCTGCGCCCCGTGCTTCCCGGCGGCACGGTGACCGCCGGGAACGCGAGCCAGCAGAACGATGCGGCCGCCGCCTGCCTGGTCGTCGCCGAAGACTGCCTGGACGAGCTGGGACTGGTGCCGGCGGGATTCCTCACCGGCTGGACCGCGGTGGGCTGCGACCCGGCGACGATGGGACTGGGTCCGGTGCCCGCCGTCGCGAAGCTTTTCGCCCGCACGGGCCTCGGTTTCGACGACATGGACCTGGTCGAGTTGAACGAAGCCTTTGCGTGCCAGGTACTCGGTGTGACCGAGGCCTGGGGATGGCGCGACACCGGCCGCCTGAACGTCAACGGCTCCGGCATCTCGCTGGGGCATCCGATCGCGGCCACCGGCGTGCGGATGATGACCACGATGCTGCACGAACTCCGCCGCCGCGACGGTCGCTACGGCCTCGAGACGATGTGCATCGGCGGCGGGCAGGGAATGGCCGCGATCTTCGAGGCCGCACGGTAAAAGATGCCGCCGCGACCCCGCGAGTTGTGCGTTGCGGGCGCGCGAGTTGAAGGTTGCGGACCCGCGAGTTGAGCGTCAGGCCGGGATCTGTGCCAGCTTCAGGTTCAAGTGGCGCAGCAGCGGGGGTGCGTGGACCACGCGGTACGACGGCACGCGTTCCGGGTTCCCGGTTTTCCGCGCATTTCACCCGGACCCGCCAGATCCTCGCCGACTTCGGCCTCCCCGGGGACGGGGAGGCCGAACGTGTCGCCGGCCCGGCGGGCTGGGGGCGGTCATTCGCCGGGAACGCTGACTTCGCGCCCCTCGTCGACGACGGGGGTTACGGTGGGCGCTTTCTTCACGGGCCGGCTGGCGTAGAGCACGCCACAGATCACCGCCACGCCGGCGACGATTTCCACAGTGGACATACCTTCGCCGAGTGCGATCCAGGCTGATGCGACGCCGAAGGCGGGCATGAGCATGGAGAACGGCGCGACCTGTGAGGACGGGTTGCGTGCCAGCAGGGTGTTCCAGATGCCGTACGCGATCAGCCCGGCGAAGATCACGATGTAGAGCAGGGCGAGTACCGCGGTCCACGCGTGCCAGGTGGTCAGCGTGGTGAACGTGCTGCCGATTCGCCGGGGACCTTCGAGCACCAAAGACAGCAGTGCCATGGGAACGGGCGGGATCACGGACATCCACATGGTCAGGTGCAGTGGTTTCGGGGCGCGGGCCTGCCGGCTGCAGATGTTGCCGATCGCCCAGCCGAGTCCGCCGGCCAGGGTCAGGATGACGGGCAGCAGGGCGGCCACCTGGGCGCGGTAGGCCACGATGGCGGCCAGCCCGAGTACGGCGACGCCGATCCCGGTCACCTGCCGCGCGCTGATCTTCTCTCGCAGGAAGATTCCGGCGAGCAGCATGGTGAACGGTGCGGACGACTGCAGTGCCAGTCCCGCCAGCCCGCTCGGCATTCCCGCGGCCATGCCCACGTACACGAATCCGAACTGCAATACCCCGATACCGAGACCGGTACCCACCAGCCACCGCAGCTTCACCTGCGGCCGTGGCACGAAAAGAATCGCCGGGATGGCGAGCAATGCCCAGCGCAGAGACACCATCAGAATCGGGGGGAACTGCCACAGTGCGATTTCGGTGGCGGGAAAGTTCAGCCCCCACAGCAGTGCGACGAGAAGGGCGAGCAGGCGATCACGTAATGACATACCACCAGTCAATGCCCGCCGGTAATCAAGGACAAGGACGATTTCCGTCCAGAATGGTGTAGCCTGACTTAATGGAAATCGCTCATCTCGAGCTTCTTCGCGAGCTTGCCGATCGAGGTAGTGTCACGGAAGTCGCGCGCGTCACAGGAAAGACGACTTCGGCGGTGTCACAACAATTGCGGCTACTGCAACGTGACGTCGGCGCCGTGCTCGTCGAACGGTCCGGCCGCGGGGTCCGGCTGACCGATGCGGGCCTCGCATTGGCTCGTGCCGGCACGCGAGTAGCGGTTGCGGTCGCCGAGGCGGAGGCGGAATGGCAGCGTTACCGGCGGACCGCGACGGGAACCGTGCGGCTCGCGATGTTCCATTCCGCGGGCGAGATACTCATTCCGGGATTGCTGGCACGGATGACCGGCTATCCGGCAATCGACCTGATCACCGATGAACACGAGGCCGGTGAAAAAGAGTTCGCCCCGTTGACCGCGGATTTCGACATCGTGATCGCGCATTGCGCCGATGACGGTGTCGAGCCGGAGCGGTCACGGCTGAATGTGCTGCACCTGCTCCGGGAACCGGTCGACGTGGCGGTCCCGCTCTCCCACCCGCTCGCGACCCGGGAGCACGTCAGTGCGGCCGAGGTGATCGACGAACCGTGGATCGCGTTTCCGGAGAAGTTCTCGCTGGGCCGGATTCTCACAGCGATGGCCACACAGGCCGGACGGCCGGCCAACGTGCTCGTCCGGTCGACACACCTGCCCTTGATCGAGAAACTGGTGGCGCAGGGCCGCGGGGTCGCGTTGCTGCCGCGACACAGTTCGGGGGAACGTGCGCCCGGCCGGTTTGCGTTGCTGCCGTTGACGGGAGTGCGTGCGGGCCGGTGCCTGGAAGCGTTGTCGCGACCGGATCGCGCCGCGCGGCAGGCGGTCCGGCTGGTGCGGGACGCGTTGCTCGCCGAGGCGCGGGAGGTGGGGAAGAGCAGCGTAAGTGCGGCCTGAGTTCGACGACGAAGGAGGGGCCTCACTTCCTCACCGGAAGTGGGGCGCCTCATCGACGATCGCCTCCGGGATCATCGGCAACTGGAGTGAACAGTGGCCAGTCCTCGCCGCGTCGCGTCGACGAGCTCGGCGCGCATCCGGCATGAGATCGCCGCGGTCGGGATCAGTCCGCCCGACCCGTGAAAGGCACGCGGGTGCAGGTGCAGCTCGGTGGGGACGCCGTGCTGCACCAGCCGCTGGGCATAGGCGATTCCCTCGTCCCGCAACGGATCGAACTGGCAGACGGAGACGTAAGCCGCAGGGAGCCCCGACAGGTCGTGCGCGCGTGCCGGCGCCGCATATGGGGACACCGCATCGCCGCCCGCCTGCGCCCCGAGATAGCGCCGCCAGCTTTCCTCCGCATTCGATAGATTCCACAGTGGAGTGTCCACGAACTGCCGCATGGAGGGGGTCTGCAGGCGGTCGTCGAGTTCGGGAATGTCGAGCATCTGGAAGCAGAGCGCCGGCCCGCCGCGGTCACGAGCGACCAGTGCCGTGCCGACCGCGAGCCCGCCGCCCGCGCTGACCCCGCCGATTCCGATCCGGGCCGGGTCGACGTCCAGCTCGGCCGCATATCCCGCGACCCATCGAACGACGGCGTAACAGTCCTCGATCGCCGCGGGAAAAGGATGCTCGGGGGCCAGCCGGTAGTCGACCGATACGACCACGGCACCGACCTCGGCGGCAAGCTGTGCGGGCAGCTCCCGGTCGCCGTCCGCGTCGCCGAGGACGAAGCCGCCCCCGTGCATGTAGACCAGCGCCGGGCGTGACGTGCCCCCGTGGGGCGAGAACACGAGAACCCGCACATCGGGTGCGCCCGGCGGCCCCGGTACGGACCTCGCCTCCATCGAGATGCCTTCTGGCAGCACGAAAGGCGCCGCCTTGTTCACCGAGTCCAGCAACGTTCGCGCGGCCGGCAGATCCCGGAGATCCAGCACCGGGAGCAGCGAAATCCACGGCCGGAGCTCCGGGTCGAAGGCGTGTCCCACGGTGGCCTCTCGTTCGAAGGTATCTCCGCACCAGTGTCCCGCCGTGCCGATCTCCGGGGCATCATCCACCCGGCGTCGCCTTGCCACCCCGATCCAGCCAGTTGGCTACCGGCGCTTCGAGCGGCCGTTGCCCACGGTGCGAGCTGCTACGCTGGCGTGCCAAGTGTCGTTTTGGCCGAGGGTCGAGGTGGATCCGTGCATGGGCTCTTACTCAGGCTGTCGGCGCTTGATGCCGATGCGGAGAACGCGGTCCGCCTGATCAGCTTCTTCGACTCCCTCGTCGAGCAGCAGGCCAAACTCGAGGAGCTGCTGCGCAGCGCCGCCGTCGTGGCCGAGTGCGCGGTGGGGCTCCAGGACGTCGACGGGCAGTTCGCGGCCCGTGCGCTGCCCGACGGCACCTTCGACGCCGAACGGGCCGGGACTGGAGCCGCCGTCCGCAAAGCGACGTCGGGACATCAGGTGTGGCTCAGCCGCGGCGGTGCCCGTGCCCTGCCCATGGACGACATGCTGCTGGAACGGCTCGCGATCGCCTGTATCGCCACGCTCGGCCGGAGCGACGCGCCGTCACCGCTGCTTGGTGATCCCGCCCTCCTGGAACTGGTCGTCGGACGGTCCGCGGGCGCCCCCGAGCGAACCCGGGCCCTGCACCTGCTCGGCCTCAAGCCGTGTACGCAGCTGACCATGCTCGCGGTGCTCGGACCGGTCGAGTGTGTCGACGCGTTCGCCATGGGGCTGAACCGGTCCGGGGCTGCTCCACGCCGCGCCATCATCGGTTCCGCGCACGCAATGGCCATCACGGGGGCGCTGCCGGCCGATCTGACGCCTCCCGCCGGGGTGACGGTCGGCGTCGGCACGAGCGGGCACGCGGTCGACGCACCGTCCTCTTGGGAGAAAGCCCTTCGCGCGCTGCGGTACGCCACCGCGGGCACCGCCCGCACCGACGCCGCCGTGCACCCGGTGGTCTTCGCCTCGGACCTCGGGCCTTTCGAGTTGCTGGCCGGGCGGCTCCGGAGCGCGGACATCGTCGGGGTGGCCGATATCGACGTCCTGGATCAGCTCGCGGAGGATTCGAGCGGGCTCGACGTGCTTCGGGCGCTCGAGGTGGTCGTCGAGGCCGGATCGCTCCGGGAGGCCGCCCGTAAGCTGCACCTGCATCACAACTCGGTGTCCGCCCGGGTCGCCCGGGCGGAGGAACGGCTGGGATACCGCGTCACCGAGCCGAGTGGGATCGCCCGCCTCGGGCTCGCGCTGGCGCTGCGGCGCCTGCGTGATACCGACCTCCTGGCCTGAACGCGGATTCCGGGCCGGGTGATCGCGGGGTCAGGCCACTTCGACGACGATCTTGCCGAAGGCGCCGCGGTCGAGGTGATCGAGTGGACGAGGTCTTCGAGCGCGCGGCGGTGGCCGGTGCCGATGCCCTGGATGGTGACGTCCTTGAGCATCAGGGGCATGACGGGAGCCGTCACGTCGAAGCCTTCCAGCGCACCGATCTGCTAGATCGTCCCGCCGACGGCCGCCGTCTGGACGGCCTTGCCGAGATGGGGCCCACCCACCATCTCGAGGATGCGGTCCGCGCCGCAATCGTCAGTGATCTTGAGGATGGCAGCTTGTGGGCGCTGCCGGACACGATGACTTCGGCTCCGAGTGCCTTCGCGATCTGGATGCCGAACAACGACACCCCGCCGGTTCCCTCGACCAGCACCGTGTCGCCGGCACGCGCCCGGCCACGTTCGGCGAGCGCGAACCACGCGGTCAGCCCGGCGCACGGCAACGTACTGGCTTCCGGGTGGTCGAGTGTTTCCGGCCCGTGGACGAACCATTCCGCCGGGAAGCTCACGTAGTCGGCCAGGACGCCGGGGTAGTAGCCGCCGAGGGTCCGGTAGGACGGTGTCCGGGCGTCGCCGTGGCGGAGGCCGTCGACCCAGTCCGGGGTGAAGGTGGAGATCACGTGCTCGCCGATGTCGAAGCGCTGCGGCTCGGGAATCGGGACCTCCCTGAGTTCCAGCTGGTCGCTGCTGATTGGTGCGTGCGTCGGTGCCGCAGATGGGCCGAACCGGCTTCGTCCACTCGCAGCGCGCCGGCGACCGGATCGAGCTTGCGCTGCTCCGTTGTGAACGGTCGGATATGCGGTGCATCGTGCTCGCCTTCCTGAGGTCCGGCGTGCAGGATGTGTGCAAGATGCACGCGGAGATGGCCATCGCTTGTGCAGTGAGGCGACAAGTGGTGCGCTGGTCGGGCACGTTGCTCGAGAGGAGTTCATGATGTCCGCACCGTCCGCGCCCGTGACCCCGGCCGTTTCGGGGGATCGGTTTGCCGTGCTGGGTGAGATCGAACAGCGGGTGCGGTGGCTCGCGACCGCGATCATCGACCACGCGAACCGGGTGCGCCCGAATACGACGGGGTTGAAGGTGGGTGGGCATCAGGCGTCGTCGGCGTCGATGACGACGTTGATGACGGCGTTGTGGTTCGAGCATTTGCAGGCGGGGGACCGGGTTTCGGTGAAGCCGCATGCGTCGCCGGTGTTGCACGCGATCAACTATTTGCTGGGTGAGCTGGATGAGGAATACCTGACGACGTTGCGGGAGTTCGGTGGCTTGCAGTCGTATCCGTCGCGGTCGAAGGATCCGGATCCGGTGGACTATTCGACGGGGTCGGTGGGGATCGGTGCCACGGCCCCGATTTGGGGTGCGCTGGCTCGGCGTTACGTCGCGACGTTGGGGGAGCAGGCGGGCGCCGGTCGGCAGTACTCGTTGGTGGGGGATGCCGAATTGGACGAGGGTGCGGTGTGGGAGGCCATCCTGGATCCGATGGTCGGCGAGTTGGGCGAAGTGGTGTGGATCGTCGATCTGAATCGGCAGAGCCTCGACCGCGTGGTGCCGAATATCGGTGGGCCGCGGTTGGCGGGGATGTTCGGTGCGGCGGGCTGGCAGGTGCTCACCGTGAAGTACGGGCGGCTGCTGGAGGAGTTGTTCGCACGCGAGGGCGGGGATGCGTTGCGGCGGCGGATCGATGAGATGAGCAACCCGGAATACCAGCGGTTGTTGCGGTGCACGCCGGCTCAGTTACGGGATCGGTTGCCGGATTCGCCGGAGCTGACCCGGCTTGTGTCCACTGTGGACGATGAAACGTTGCATGCGGCGATCCGTAATCTCGGCGGGCATGATCTGCGGGCGGTCGGGGATGCGTTCGCCCGGATCGATGACACTCGTCCGACGGTGATTTTTGCTTATACGGTCAAGGGTTTTGGGTTGGCGAGTGAGGGGCATCCGCAGAATCATTCGTCGTTGCTGACGGGGGAGCAGTTCGGCGAGCTCGCTGCCCGGTCCGGGATTTCGGTGGAGGCGCCCTGGCAGCGGTTCGCTCCGGACAGCGCGGCCGGGCGGGTCTGTGCCGCCACCGCCGAACGGCTGCGCCGGGAGCCGGTGCCGGCCGGGGCGGTGCCGGTGTTGCCGAAGGATATTGGTCGTACTCCGTCGGGGCGGGCGACGACGCAGGCCGCGCTCGGCCGGGTGCTACTCGATCTGACGCGGGAGGCTCCGGAGGTGGCGCGGCGGGTGGTGACGTTGTGCCCGGATGTGTCCAGCTCGACCAATCTTGGTGGCTGGGTGAACAAGGTGGGTGTGTGGTCGCCGGATGAGCGGCGCGATTGGTTCGACGACGATCCGGAGACGATCCTGCACTGGCGGGAAAAGCCGACCGGCCAGCACATCGAGCTGGGGATCGCGGAGGGCAATCTGGTGGGGGCGCTTGGTGAGCTGGGTGCCACCTGGAGCAGGTGGGGGCAGCCGTTGTTGCCGATCGGGGTGCTGTATGACCACGTTCGTGGAGCGGGCATTGGAGCCTTGGTCGTTCGGGATTTACGCGGGCGGGCAGTCGATCCTCGTCGGCACTCCCTCGGGTGTGTCACTCGCACCCGAAGGCGGCGCGCATCAGTCGATCACGACGCCGTCGGTGGGGCTGGAGCAGCCGGGCTGTATCAGCTATGAGCCGGCGTTTGCGATTGATGTGGAGTGGACCTTGTTGGCGTCGCTGGCACGGTTGGGTCGCCCGGACGGGACGAGCGCGTATCTGCGCCTGTCGACGCGGCCGGTGGATCAGACCCTGGCCGCGGTGCCCACCGATGCGGCGGCCAGGGAGCGGCGGCGCAAGCAGGTCGTGGCGGGGGCGTATCCGTTGCGGCGGGCTGCGACGGCGCCGGCGGTGACGATCGCGGCGATGGGTGCGATGGTGCCCGAAGCGCTGGCCGCGGCCCAGCGGCTGGAGTCCCTGGGCACCGCGGTGGATGTGGTGATGGTGACCAGCGCCGGGCTGCTGTTCGACGCGGTGCAGGCCCGCGCCGGCCACGGTCAGGGCGATACCTGGGTGCTGGATGCCGCCTTCCCCGCGCGGCGGGCGGCGCCGTTGGTGACGCTGCTGGACGGGCACCCGCACACCCTGGCGTTCCTCGCCGGGATCAACCAGGTGCGCGCCACGCACCTCGGCGTCACCCGCTTCGGCCAATCCGGCGATCTGGGCAGCGTGTACCGGTATCACGGCATCGATACGGACTCCGTCGTCGCCGCCGCGCTCGACCTCATCTGATGACCGTCACGCCATTTACCGTCACCATGCCCGAGCTGGGGGAGAGCGTCACGGAAGGAACCGTGACGAGGTGGTTGAAGCAGCCGGGTGATCATGTCGAAGCCGATGAGCCGTTGCTGGAGGTCTCGACGGACAAAGTGGACACTGAGATCCCGTCGCCTGTCGCCGGCACGGTCGTGAAGCTTCTGGTCAAGGAGGACGCCACGGTGCCGGTGGGTGGAGAACTCGCGCTCGTCGGCGAGGCGGCGGACGTCGGTGCAGTTGGGCCGGAACCTGTTGTGGTGCAACCGGAACCGGCCGAAGACATCCCGCCGCCGGTCGAGCGCGCCTCGGCGCCACGAGCCGAGGCGCCGCAACCCGCCGCGACGTCGACCGGACCGGTCCCCGGGACGGTTGCGCCGTTGACCCGGCTGCGCCGCGTCATCGGAGAGCGCATGGTGGAATCGCTGGCCACGTCGGCCCAGCTGACCACGGTTCAGGAGGTCAACCTCGGCCGGGTCAGCGCCCTGCGTGCCCGGGCGAAGGACGAGTTCCGGCAGCGGCACGGGGTCGGGCTGAGCTACCTGCCGTTCTTCGCCAAGGCCGCCATCGAAACCCTGCGCGCCTTCCCGGCCTTCAACGCCACCCTGACACCGGACGGGCAGGTGGTGTATCACCGCGAAATCCACCTGGCCGTCGCCGTCGACACCCCGCGCGGACTGCTCGTGCCGGTGATCCGCAATGCCGACGAGCTTTCCATCGCGGGACTCGCCAAGGCGATCGTGGATGTCGCCGCCCGCACCCGCACCAACACGATCGGCGTCGACGAGCTCAACGGCGGCACCTTCACCATCACCAACATCGGCAGCGTGGACACGCTGTTCGACACCCCGATCATCAACCAGCCGCAGGTCGCGATCCTGGCCACCGGGGCGGTCGTCCGGCGCCCGACCGTGGTCACCGGCGCCGATGGCGAAGAAACCATCGCCATCAAACCGATGTGCTTCCTGCCATTGACCTACGATCACCGGCTCATCGATGGCGCCGACGCCGGCCGATTCGTCGCGGCCATGCGGAAACGCTTGGAGGAAGGCGCTTTCGAAGCCGAACTTGCCCTGTAGCACGAACACCGCCGCCTTGCCCCGATCGGGGCGAGGCGGCGGTCGGCGAGAGGGCAGGCTAGTTCGCCGGCACCACCTGGCCGTTGTCGCGTGCGGTCCGGACGGCGAGCCCCCGCCGAGCGGCGTCGATAAGCTCGGCGTGCATCCGCTGGGACAGGCTCGCGCCCGGGACCAGCCCCCGTGATCCGTGGAAGGTGCCCGGATACAGGTGCAGCTCCGTGGCGACCCCGTGCTGCACCAGGCGCTGGGCGTAGGCGATCCCCTCGTCGCGGAGCGGATCGAACTCACACACCGACACGTATGCGGGCGGCACGCCCGACAGGTCGGTGGCCCTGGCCGGAGCGGCATACGGCGACACCTCGCCGTCGGCCGCCGGCTCGCCCAGATAGTGCCGCCAGCTTTCGATCGCGTTCGGCAGATTCCACAATGGAGTGTCGGCGAACTGCTGCATGGAAGCGCTTTCCAGCCGGTCGTCGAGCTCGGGGATGTCGAGCAGCTGGAAGCACAGCGCCGGGCCGCCGCGGTCACGAGCGAGCAACGCCGTGCCCGCCGCGAGACCGCCGCCCGCGCTCACCCCGCCGATGCCTATCCGGCCCGGGTCGATACCGAGTTCGCCGGCCTGCCCGGCCACCCACTGCAAGACCGCGTAGCAGTCCTCGATCGGTGCGGGGAAGGGATGTTCGGGAGCGAGGCGGTAGTCGACCGACACCACCACGGCGCCGGTTCCGGCGGCGAGTGTCGCGGGCAGTTCCTGGTCGCCGTTCGCGTCGCCGAGGACGAACCCGCCGCCGTGCAGGTAGACCATCGCGGGGCGTGACGGGCCGGATCCGGGGGAGAAGATCAGCACGGGCACGTCCGGCTCCCCGGCCGGTCCCGGCACGGTCGTCGTCTCCATCGTGACGCCGTCCGGCAGCACATACGGAGCCGACGACTCGCCGGCCGACGCCATCAGCGTGCGCGCCGCGGACAGGTCACGGACGTCCAGCGCCGGCAGCATCGGAATCCACGGCTGGAGCTCCGGATCGAAGCCATATCCCACGATTTCCCCTTACTGTGCTGTTGGTTACTGATCCGACTACGGATTTTTCCGATCAGTCTGGCGTCGTGGCGAGCACCCGGTCACCATCCATGCGGCGGCGCCTGGCGGCGTCCACCGATCCGGATGGCTACTCCGCGAGTACGGTCCGCGCCGAGCCGCGACCGGCCCGTGACCAGCGGCGACGCGTCCGCCTCGCCGCGCGGCGAGGCGGACGGTCGTAGTCACCGCCACGTGGAGGGTGACGGCGCTCACGACGCTGTTGAAGACTCCTTCCATGCCAATTCGGTCCGGCGGGCAAGGCGGCCGGCACACCGGATTCGCTCGCTCCGGTGGTGCATTCCTCCGCCGGGTTACGAGAACCGCCCGCAGACCCGCGCGCTGTGCGGAAATTCAGAGGAGGCCAGCGGAATGTCCACCGTTGCCGAAACAGCAGGGAACGTCGCGGACACCACATCGGAAACGGTCGACGTGGTGGTCGTGGGCGCCGGTTTTTCGGGGCTCTACGCGCTGCACCGGTTACGCAGGTCCGGGCTCGACGTCATCTGTTTCGAGGCAGGCGACGGCGTAGGCGGCACGTGGTACTGGAACCGTTACCCGGGCGCACGTGTCGACCTGGAAAGCGTGCAGTACTCGTATTCCTTCGACCACGACCTCCAGCAGGACTGGCACTGGCCGGAGCTGTTCTCCCCGCAGGAGGACCTGGAGAAATACATCAACCACGTGGCCGACCGGTTCGACCTGCGCCGGATGATCCGCTTCGGGGCGCGGGTGAACCGGCTGGAGTTCGACGAGGAAATCGGGCAGTGGCAGGTCTCGACCGAGGCCGGTCACCGGGTGACGGCGAAATACGTCATCGCCGCGACGGGACCGCTGGACGCGACGAACATCCCGCGGTTCCCCGGAATCGAGAATTTCCGGGGCACCCTGGTGCACACGTCCCAGTGGCCCGAGGAAGGCGTGGACTACGCGGGCAAACGCGTCGGCGTGATCGGCACCGGCTCCACCGGTGTGCAGGTCGTTCCCGAAATCGCGAAGACCGCCGGCCATCTCCATGTCTTCCAGCGGACGCCGGTCTACACGGTGCCCGCCAACAATCAGCCGCTCGATCCCGCGTACGAGCGGGACTGGAAGCAGCATTACGGTGAGCGCCGGGAAATGATGCGGCACCATCCGAATGCGCTCGTGCTTCCCATGCGGCAGTACGGTTCCATCTTCGACCACCCGCCCGAGGAGCAGATCAAAATCCTCGAGGAGGCGTGGCAGGCGCGCAGCGGGGTGCTGTTCTTCTTCCTTTTCGACGACGTCATGCGGAATATGGCGGCGAACGAGATCGTCGCGGAATGGTTCCGCGGCAAGATCCGGCAGATCGTCAAGGACCCCGACGTGGCCGAGTTGCTGTGCCCGAAGACGTATCCGCTGGGCACAAAACGACTGAGCATCGACAGCGGCTACTACGAAACATTCAACCGCGACAATGTCACGCTCGTCGATGTGCGCGGCAACCCGATCACGGAGATCACGGCCAACGGCTTGCGGACCACCGCGGGGGAGTACGAGCTGGACGTGCTCGTGCTGGCGACCGGCTTCGACGCCATGACGGGTTCGCTGACCCGGATGAACGTCACCGGCGTCGGCGGGGTGAACCTCAAGGACAAATGGGCGGACAAACCGTGGAATTACCTGGGCCTGGTCGTGTCCGGGTTCCCGAACCTGTTCATGATCCACGGCCCCGGCAGTCCCAGTGTGGTGGCCCAGATGGTGACGCAGTGCGAATACCAGATGGACTGGATCGCCGAACTGATCGACCACATGGAATACCGCGGTATCGCGACTGCCGACACGACGCACGACACCGAATCGGAATGGTGCGACAAGGTGACGGAAGTGGCGAACCAGACGCTTTTCCCGCTGGCCGACTCGTGGTATGCGGGCGCCAACATCGAAGGAAAAGCGCGCAGCTTCATGATCTGGGTCGGCGGCTTCGACGCCTTCGCCGACAAATGCGATGAGGTCGCTGCCAACGGTTACGAAGGCTTCGTGCTGAAGCCGTAGAACTTTACGGGAGAGAACATGACAATTCCCATCGAAGACCGGGTAGCGATCCAGGACCTGCTCGCGCGGTACTGCCGTGGGCTCGACACCCAGCGTCGTGACGAGTTTCTCGGCACGTTCTGGGATGACGGGGTGCTGCACAGTTCCCTGGCGGGAGGCGAGTTCGCCGGGCACGAGCGGATCGCGCAGTGGTACGACCGGGTCCACAGTGAACCCGAGTTCGTCCCGTTCCACTGGGGACAGCACCGCCCGGCCAACGTGCTTTTCGACAAGGCAGGAGCGGACGAGGCCGTGGTGTGGAGCCAATTCGAGCTGCTCACCCGCTCGGATCGGGTCCCGCAGATCTCGTCCTACGGCGAATACCGCGATGTGGTCACCAAACGCGCCGGCGAGTGGCGCTTCAGCCGCCGGGTCATCCATCTGATGGCGAACGCGTACGGCCCGGTGGATTCGTGACAGGACCAACACACGTAAGGAGGCGATGACATGACGGGCCGGCTCGAAGGCAAGGTCGCGTTCATCACCGGTGCGGCGCGGGGACTGGGCCGTAGTCATGCGGTCCGGCTGGCGGAGGAAGGCGCGGACATCATCGCCGTCGACCTCTGCGCCACGGTGTCCACTGTGGACACTTACCCGGCCGCGACCACGGCCGATCTCGACGAGACGATCCGCCGGGTGGAGAAGCTGGACCGCCGGATCGTCGCGCGGGTGGCGGATGTGCGGGACTCCGGCTCGCTGGCCGTGGCGCTCGACGAGGGGATCGCCGAGCTCGGTGGTCTGGACATCACCATCGCCAACGCGGGAATCGTCAGCTTCGGCTCAGCTCTGGAGCTCACCGAGCGGCAGTGGCAGGACGTACTCGACATCAACCTCACGGGCGTATGGAACACGGCACGGACGGCGGCGCCGCACCTCGTCGCACGCGGCGGTGGTGCGCTGTTGTTCGTCAGCTCCATCGGCGGCCTGCGCGGCATGATGAACGTCGCGCACTACGTTTCGGCCAAGCACGCGATCGTCGGGTTGATGCGGACGATGGCGAACGAGCTGGCCCCGCACCGGGTCCGGGTCAACACCGTGCATCCGACCAATGTGGACACCGAAATGATCCAGAACCCGGGTACCTACCGGATGTTCGCGCCGGATGCTCCCGAGCCGACCCAGGAGGCGGCGCTGCCGGCCTTCGTGGGGATCAACGCTCTGGAGGTCCCGTGGGTGGAGCCGGTCGACATCAGCAACGCGTTGCTGTTCCTTGCCAGTGACGAGGCGCGCTACGTCACGGGCGTGACGCTCCCGGTCGACGCCGGCGCGATGATCAAGTGACGGGGCGGAAAGCATGACGAAACCCGATCTCGGCCGCTACGGAGTGTTCGGCGTCGGTGCGCCGGCTCCGCAGCAGGCCAAGGAAATCGAAGCGCTGGGCTACGGTGCCGTCTGGGTCGCGGGATCGCCCCCGGCCGAACTCGACTGGGCTGAAGGCCTGCTCGATGCCACCACGACGTTGCGGGTGGCCACCGGTATCGTCAACATCTGGAGCACGGACCCCGCCGCGGTGGCGGAATCCTTCCACCGCATCGAAAAGGCGCATCCGGGCCGGTTCCTGCTCGGCATCGGGGCCGGTCATCCGGAACTCGACCAGCGGTACCGCAAACCGCTCGACGCGCTCACCGAATATCTGGACCGGCTCGACGAACACGGTGTGCCGCGGGACCGCCGGGTGGTCGCCGCGCTGGGACCCAAGCTCTTGCGGATCACCGCCGACCGCGCCGCCGGTACGCATCCCTACCTGACGACGCCCGAGCACACCGCCCTGGCGCGCGAAATCATGGGCCGGGACGCGTTTGTGGCGCCGGAACACAAAGTGGTCCTGACCACCGACGTGCGTGCCGCCCGTGCCATCGGGCGCAAGTCCTTCGAGACGTCGATCCGGAAGACGAACTACCGCAACAGCTGGAAACGACTCGGCTTCACCGAAGAAGATCTGGCCGGCGGAGGCAGCGAGCGGCTCGTCGATTCCGTCGTCGCACACGGCAACGCCGAGGCCGTCGCCGCGCGGCTGGGGGACTTCTTCGCCGCGGGCGCCGACCACATCCCGCTGCAGGTGCTCGGCAGCGACGACAAGCTGTCGGTGCTGGCCGAACTGGCCCCGGCATTGGGGCTGGGGTCATGACCGCGCTGGCGGGCAGCCGCGTCGTGGTCGTCGGCGGCGGCTCCGGCTTCGGGCTGGCGACGGCACGCGGCGCGGCCGAGGCGGGGGCGAAGGTGACGGTGCTCTCGCACACCGACGCGAGCGTCGCGAAGGCCATCGGACAACTTCCGTCCGATGTGGACGGTCGTGCGGTGAGCTCGCTCGACGAAGCCAAACTGCGCGCGATGTTCGACGAAATCGGTCCGGTCGACCACCTGGTCTATACCGCCGCGGACGCACCCGTCGCGGGACGCATCACGACGATGCCGGTCGAGGAGGTCCGGCAGGCGTTCGAGACGCGCTACTTCGGTGCGGTGACCACCATCCGCTGCGCCGCCGGGCGAGTCCGGCAGTCCATCACGCTCACCAGCGGGGCGGCGTCGATCCGCCCCCGCGCCACGTCGGGCGTGCTCGCCGGCGTGTGTGGCGCGATGGAGGCGTTGACGAGAGCACTGGCGGTCGAACTGTCTCCGGTCCGGGTGAACCTGGTGCGTCCCGGTTTCACCAACACCGGGATGTGGGCGGATCTCGACGAGCAGGCGCGCGAGGCGCTGTTCCGGCAGACGGCCGAGACGAACCTCGTCGGGCACGTCGGCGAAGCGGCCGAGGTGGCTCGCGCCTATCTCTACTGCCTGACTTCGACCTACGCGACCGGGTCGATCGTCACCGTGGACGGCGGTTACGCGCTGACCTGACAACCGGCCAGGAAACCCGTGCCCTCAAAGGAGAGGTGCCATGTCCACACCGCCCGTGCTGCACATCCGGAGCCTCACCAAGACGTTTCCGGGGACGACCGCGCTCGACACCGTCGACCTGGAGGTACGTGACGGCGAAATTCATGCGCTCGTCGGTCAGAACGGCTCCGGCAAGTCAACGCTGATCAAGGTGCTCGCCGGGTATCACCGGCCGGATCCCGGCTCGCGGATCCTGTTGTGCGGCGAGCAGCTCACGCACGAAACTGTTGCTGCGCACCACCGGCTGCGGTTCGTGCACCAGGATCTGGGACTGTTCCTGGAACTGTCCGCAGTGGACAATCTGGCGCTGCGCAGCGAGTTCCTCACCTCCGCGGGCCGGATCCGGTGGCGGCGGCAGACCGAGCGCACGCTGGAACTGCTCGCCGATTTCGCCGTGGACCTCGACGTCCGGGCGCCGTTGTCCGCGGCGACCCCGGTGCAGCGCACGGTCGTCGCGATCGCCGCGGCACTGGCCGGCTGGGACGGCGGTGCGGGTCTGCTGGTGCTCGACGAACCCACCGCCGTTCTCCCGCCGGCGGAAGCCACGCACCTGCTGGAGATCGTCGAGGGGGTCCGGGCGCGGGGCACCAGCATCCTGTACGTCTCGCACCGGCTCGACGAGGTGCTCGCGCTGGCCGACCGGGTCACCGTGCTGCGCGGCGGGAAACTGGTCGAGACCCGGCCGGTCGCGGGATTGGACGCGGGCTCGCTGGCCACGCTGATGGCCGGCGACGACGTCGATGCCGGTTACCGCGCCGACCTTCCGCCCGCCGACGGCAGGCGGGTCGCGTTGACCGCACGCGGTCTGACCGGCCGGTACCTCGACGGGGTATCGCTGGAAGTGCGCGAAGGCGAAGTCCTCGGCATCGCCGGGCTCCCCGGCTCCGGTGCCACCGAGCTGGCGCACGTGCTGGCCGGCACCGTGCGCGGCGCGGGTGGTGAGGTCGCCCTCGGGGTGGGCCCGCCCGTGCCGGTCGCGAAGGCGGCGCGGCTGAACCTGCCGATTGTGCCCTCGGACCGGCTCCGCGACGCGATCCTGCCTTCGATGTCGGTGGCGGAGAACCTGTCGATCTCCATCCTCGACCGGTTGCGCAGCGGTCCCGTATTGGCGCACCACCGCGAGCGGCACACCGTCGCCCGCTGGATGGCCGATGTCCGGGTGAAAGCGGCGGGTGCGACGGCACCGATCGCCACGCTCAGCGGCGGCAACCAGCAGAAAGTGATCATCGCGCGCTGTCTCGCGCGGGAGCCGGATGTGCTGCTGCTGTGCGATCCGGCCGCGGGCGTCGATCCCGCGGCACGGCAGGCGATCTACGAGATGGTCGCCGAGCGCGCCCGCGTGGGGATGGCGCTGATCGTCACCTCCGCGGACATCGGCGACCTGCTCGCCCTGTGCACCCGGGTCCTGGTGCTGGCCGGCGGCCACATCGTGCGGGAGCTGACCGGGCCCGGGATCACCGAGCACGGGGTGATCCGTGCCATGGAAGAGACGGAACTGACATGACCGAGACCGTGCAGAAACCGGCCACTTCGCGGCCACCTGGAACGGCCCGTGCCACCTCG
This sequence comes from Amycolatopsis pithecellobii, assembly GCF_009707865.1. Classification (GTDB taxonomy): domain Bacteria; phylum Actinomycetota; class Actinomycetes; order Mycobacteriales; family Pseudonocardiaceae; genus Amycolatopsis_E; species Amycolatopsis_E pithecellobii. The sequence goes on along the minus strand of NZ_WMBA01000011.1, from coordinate 50,607 downwards.
CGCCTGGCCGCGTTCAGCCCGCGCAACATCGGCGCCGTCTACATCCTGGTGCTGATCGTCGTCGTGTTCAGCATCTACCTGCCGATCAGTTACCCGACATCGGCCACCGTCAAGCAGGTGGCGAACGGGTACTCGATCACGGCGATGGGGGCGCTCGCGCTGGTGGTGCCGCTGGCGACCCGGACGTTCGACCTGTCCTTCGCCTATGTGATGACGCTGTCCGGCGTCACGGCCGCGCATTTCGTGGTCGGCGGGACGAATCCCGTGGCCGCGATGCTGCTCGGAATGCTGACAGCGCTGGTGATCGGCGCGATCAACGGCGTGGTCGTGGTCGTGATGAAGATCGACTCGTTCATCGGGACACTGGCCACCGGTTCGCTGGTGCAGGCGTTCATCACCTTCTTCACCAACGCCCAGATCATCTCCGGTGTGCGGCTTTCCGGCGGGTTCTCCCAGCTCGCACAGGTCCAGATCGCCGGGTTCACCGGCCCGGCGGTCTACGCGATCGTGCTCGCCGCGCTGTTGTGGTTCGTGCTGGAGCACACCGTGGTGGGCCGGCGGATCTACGCCGTCGGATTCAACCCCGACGCGGCCCGGCTGGCGACGATCGACGTGAACCGGATCCGGTTCGCCGGGCTCCTGGTGTCCTCGGCGATCGCCGGGTTCGCCGGGCTGTGCCTCGCCTCGTCACTGTCGGCGGGCGCGCCCACCGCGGGTACCGCCTACCTGCTGCCGGCGTTCGCCGCGGTGTTCGTCGGCGCCACCCAGCTGAAGAACGGGCGGTTCAACGCCTGGGGCACGCTCATCGCCGTCGTCATGCTCGGCGCCGGCACGGTCGGGCTGAGCCTGTCCGCCGCCCCCAACTACGCCACCGACATGTTCACCGGCGTGGTCCTCATCGGTGCGCTCGCCGCCACTGGTCTCCAGCGCCGCCGCGGCTGACTTTCCCACGGAACTGTATTGAAACCAGCCTCCTTGCGGGGCCCACCCCCAACCACCGGAGTTCCCATGAAACGTCTCGTGCCCGTCATCGCCGCCGCGCTCTGCGCTTCCGCGCTCGCCGCCTGCGGCGCCGGTGAGCGGGGCGCCGCCGCCGGACCCGTCGACCAGGCCGGTGTGCAGAAGGCGAAGGACCTGATCACTCAGCTGCAGAACCGTCCGACCGCGCTGCCCAGCACGACACCCGTGGGCAAACCGGTGCCACCGGGCAAAACCGTCGACTTCATCAGCTGCCCGGCCGCCGAATGCAACCAGTTCGCCGGCCTGCTGACGGACTCGGCGAAGAAGCTGGGCTGGACGCTCAAGGCGATCAACACCGACGGCAGCCCCGGTTCCCAGCAGCAGGCGTTCGCGCAGATCGCGCGGGACAGGGCGGACGCCGCGATCTACGTCGGCATCGACCGCACCGTCTACGAGCGATACCTGCCGGAGCTGAAGGCCAACGGCACCTGGATGGTCAGCGCCTGCTCCACCGACGAGCAGGGCAACGGTATCGACTTCGCCATCTGCACCCCCGAGCAGCAACGGGACACCGGGCGGCTGATGGCCGCCGAGATCGTCGCGGACAGCGGTGGCAAGGCGAACTCCGTGTACGTCAACGTCCCCGCGTTCACCAACCTGTCGAAGCTGCGGGGCGAGTTTCTGGCCGCCACCAAGGAGTTCTGTGCCGCGTGCGGTACCGGGACGCTGGACATCCCGCTCACCGCGCTGGGCAACGGGACGCCGCAACTGATCGTCGGCTACCTGCGGGCGCACCCGGACGTCGACTACGTGGCGCTGGCCATCGACAGCCTCGCCTCGGGCGTGCCGGCCGCGTTGAAGGCGGCCGGTCTGGACCAGGTGAAGATCGTCGGCCAGGGGGGCGGCGCAGCCACCAGCCAGGCCATCAAGACCGGCGACCAGCTCGCTTCGGTGCCGTGGCCCTACATCGAGACCTACCTGGCGGGGCTGGACTCGGTCGTCCGGCATGTCACCGGCGCGCCACAGCTTCCCTCACAGCTGCCCCGGTCCTGGATCGTCACGAAGTCGAACGTGGCCGAAACCGACCAGACGATCGACGACATCATCCCCGTGGTCGCCGGCAGCGACCGGATGTTCCAGCAGCTGTGGGGCGCCGCCTCGTGACGGTCGCCGGGCGGCGAGGACGGTCGTCGTATCGGCGCCACGTGGTGGATGACCGCCGCGGCCGTGCTGGGCAAGACTGACCAGAAATCGGTTTTCACAAGGAGTGTCATGGCGCTTTCCGCTGATATGAACCTTCCCGCGGGAAAGCCGGGGAATTCCCGGCGATTGATCGTCGACAAGCTCTTCGCCGATCTGGCGGCGGGCCGGGTCGAGGATTGCGTCGCGGCGTTCACCGACGATCTCAAGATGGAAGTACCGTTCCAGTCACCCGGAATGACCTGGAAGTGCCGAAGCAAGGACGATGTGCGCGCCTTGTTCACCTGGGTGTCGGAGAACTTCCGGCCATTCGGTATCGAGGCGTCACAAAGCTGGGAAATGGAATCGGACGGACTCGTCGCGCTTTACGCCACCGACGCCGTTCGTGAGCGGACCGGCCGCCCTTATCAGAACGACTACGTCGGGCTCTTTTTCTTCGAAGGCGATCTCGTTTCACATTGGGTCGAATACCACAACCCGATGGTCACCGTGGTCGCGCTCGGACGGTAGCGCCCATGTCCGACATCGGTAAGCGGGCCCGCGGGGCAGTGCGGTCGCCGCGGGCAGGCCTGGGGCTGTGTGACGTCGTCGAGTCACACGGCCGGTACCGGGGCGAGCGGATCGCGCTCATCGACGACGCCGGATCGATCACATGGGCGCAGCTGGCCGGGCGCATCGCGGCAATGGCCAACGGCCTGGCCGAGCGCGGCATCGGGCGAGGTGACGTCGTCGCGGTCGCCGACGGGATCGGCATCGATTATGTGGCGCTCTATTTCGCGACGGCCCGCCTCGGTGCCGTGCTCGTCCCGCTGAACTGGCGGCTGAACCAGGCGTCGATCCTGTCCTTCATCGACCGGACCACGCCGAAACTCGTCCTGGCCGGCGCCCGGCAGCTCGAACTCGTCGGCGGGGCGGCGAAACACGTGATCGCCGATACCCGGGACGCCACGTGGGGCGAGCAGCTGCTCAGCGAACGCACCGGGATGCCCGCATCGGGGGCCGAGTTCGACGATCCGCACCTCATCATCTTCACCAGCGGTACCACGGGAGTGCCGAAGGCCGCGGTGCTGAGCCAGCGCGGCACCATGGTCGACTCCTACGCCGGGGCCCTCGCTTCCGGGTTGCGGCCGGACGACCGTTTTTTCGTTTACCAGGCGCCTTATCACGGCGGAACCTGGGCCCTGATGCGCCAGTACATTCTGGTCGGCGCGTCCATCGTGCTGACCCGCTCGTTCGAGGCGACCCGGGCGCTGGAGATCATCGAACGGCACCGGTGCACGTCGTTCTTCGCCGTGCCGCTCGTGCTACAGGGACTCGTCGAGGCACCGAACTTCGAGGAGTCGGATCTCTCCTCGCTGCGCAACATCGTGTTCGCGAGCTACGACCCGAATTCCGTGGTGCGGCCCGTCGTCGAGCAGATCCGCCGGCGCGGCGCCGCGGGCCTGACGATCGAGCACATCTACGGGCAGACCGAGAACAGCTCGCTCATCACGACCGCCCGGCCGGAAGTGTGCGAGCAGGACATCGGTTCGGTGGGAACTCCGGTGCCCGGGGTCGTGGTGTCCATTGTGGACATCGACGGACGGGAGCTGCCGCCCGGAGAAGTGGGGGAGATCTGCGTGCGCTCCCACTCGGTCATGGACGGCTATCTGGACAACCCGGAGGCGACCGCCGAGGCGTTCCGCGGTGGCCGGCTGCACACCGGTGATCTCGGCCGGCTCGACGAACGCGGAATGCTCCACATCGTCGGGCGGCTCAAGGAAATGATCCGCACCGGGGGCGTGAACGTGTATCCGCGCGAGATCGCCCGGAAACTGGGTGAGCATCCCGCGATCCGCGACTGCGCCGTCTTCGGCGTGCCGGATCCGCGGTACGACGAGCGCGTCGTCGCGGCCGTGGTGTCGTCCGATCCGCACCTGACACCCGAGGAGGTCATCGCCTGGGTGCGGCAGCGGATGGCCGGTTACCAGACGCCGCGCCAGGTCCTCATCCTGGATGAACTCCCCAAGACCGCCGCGGGCAAGACCGCCATGGCGGACCTCGTACACGTCGCGACCGGAAGGGACGAGGCATGAGCCACGCGATAGTGGGAATCGGGGAGACCCGGGTCGGGAAGCAGCCGGGCTGGACAGCGGTGGATCTTCAGGCCGAGGCGGTGATCCGGGCCTGTGCGGACGCCGGGATCTCGGTCGGGGATCTCGACGGGCTGTTCAACCTCGGCCCGTATTCGAGGCCGTTCCCGATGTTTTCGGCCAGTCTCAACGAATATCTCGGTCTTCGCCTCAAGCGTCAGGGAACGATCGACGTGGGTGGGATCGTGTCGCCGTCGCATATGCTGAACAATGCGATCGCGTCGATCGAGCGGGGGGAGTGCTCACTCGTTGTCTGTACCTTTGGCGAAGCGGCCGCGACGGGACGGACGAAGGCGGGCCGGGGCTGGACGATGGCCGCGGACGACCTCGAATTCGAGGCCCCGTTCGGGCTGGTCGGCTCCGTCCTGCCGTACGCGCTGGTGATGTCGCGGCACATCGCCGAGTACGGTACGCGGATGGAAGGCTTCGGCGCGGTCGCACTGGCCGCCCGCAAGCACGCCATGCTCACCGAGAACGCCGTGATGCGCAAGCCGCTTTCGATGGACGACTACCTCTCGTCGCGGCCGATCGCGTCACCGATCAAGCTGCTCGACTCCTCGGTGATCGTCGACGGCGCGGGTGCCGTCATCGTCGCGTCGGAGGAGGTCGCCAGGGAGCTGGGCGCGGTGCCGGTCCGCGTGCGCTCGTCGGCGATGAAATCGTCACACCGCAACATCGGCCAGTTCCCCGGCGTCGCCGGGCTCGGCATCGACGAGGTCGGCGCGCGAGCGCTGCAGGGCGCCGGGCTGAGCCTGCCGGACATCGACCTGCTGCAGGTGCACGACGCGTTCACGATTTCCGTCATCGTTTTCCTTGAGGAACTCGGTTTCTGCAAACGCGGCACCGGCGGCGACTACGCACTCGACGGCAATCTGGAGCTCGGCGCGGATTGCCCGGTGAACACCAATGGCGGGCACCTTTCGCAGGGCCACGTCTCGGGCATGCTCCACATCACCGAGGCGGTGCGGCAGCTGCGGGGAGAAGCGGGCGAACGTCAGCTCGAGGACCCGCGTTTCGTGATGGTCGCCGGCGCCGGCGGGTATTTCGGCATGACCGGCGTCATGATCCTGGGCCGTGATTGAAGAAACGCGAGGAGATGGTGATGTCCGAACACGATCACGTGCCGGTCGCCCCAGCGGACTGCGCCGCATCCGCGGTGTCCGGACCGTACTGGAACGGACTGGCGGAGGGGCGCCTGTCGATCCCGTATTGCACCCGGTGCGAGCGGCCGTTCTTCTTCCCCCGCAAGTGGTGCCCGAACTGCTGGTCGCCCGATGTCTCGTGGATCGAGGCGAGCGGGCGGGGCACGCTGTACACGCGGTGCATGGTCGATATGCCCTTCGACGGGCGTCCCGCTGAGGAAATCCCTTATGCCGTCGCGCTGGTGGATCTCGACGAGGGTGTCCGGCTGCCCGGCCGGCTGCGACTGGCCGACGCGAAGATGCCGATCGGGGACCGGGTCGTCCTGCAGTTCGCGGACGACCCCGCGGCCGCGCTACCCGTCTGGCGGCACGAGTAGATGAAGCTTCTCAATGCCGGCGGGCGATTGTGGGCCGAATACGAAGGCGGGTTCTTCGACGTCGCCGAATCGAGCGGCGGCCGGTTCGACCCGGACCCGCAGGCGATCTTCGATCGGTGGGCGGAATTCCGGGACTGGGTGAGCCGGAACCGTCCGGCGGGAACCGGATCTCCCGCGACCTCGCACCTGGGCAGCCCGGTGCCGCGGCCGAGACAAGTGTTCGCCGTCGGCTTCAATTATGCGGATCACTCCGGGGAACTCGGCGCCGGAATCCCTGCCCGCCCGCTGCTGTTCCCGAAACTCCCGACGTGTGTGAGCGGCCCGGCGGACGTGGTGACGCTCGCCGGCGCGCAGATCGACTGGGAGGTCGAACTCGTTGTCGTCATGGGAAAGTACGCCCGCGGCGTGAAGGCGGACACGGCTTGGCGGTATGTCGCGGGCCTGACCGTGGGGCAGGACCTGTCCGACCGGGCGGAGCAGTTCGCCGGCGAGACGCCGCAGTTCAGTCTCGCGAAGTCGCGACCGGGATTCGGACCGCTGGGGCCGTGGCTGGTGACGGTCGACGATTTCGCCGACCCGGAGGACCTGGCGATAACGTGCTTGCTCAATGGGGAAATCGTCCAGGAATCCCGGACGAAGCATCTGGTGTTCGGAGTCGGGACGCTGATCGAGTTCCTCTCGGCTCGCGTCCCGCTGCTGCCCGGGGATGTCATCTTCACGGGAACGCCGAGCGGCATCGGTTTTTCCCGTACCCCGCCACGTTTCCTGCGCGAGGACGACGTCTTGGTGGGCAGGATCGAAGGCATCGGCGATCTGGTCACGCGTTTCGAGGCGGGGAAGGAAGAAGGGTGACCGTCCATTGTGTCCCGTGCTCGCTGGAGCGCGCCGACCCGTCGCTGGTGATCTTCCGCGACGATTTGTGGGCCTGCGAGATCTTTCCCGGTTTCGAAGTGCCCGGATGGTTCGTAGTGCGGGCCCGTCGCCACGTACTCCATATGCGGGACCTCGACGAGCGCGAAGCCACCACCTACGGCGCCCGGCTGCGTGATCTGACGGCGGCGGTTTCCGGAGCGCTGGACGTGAAAACCGTGTACATCGTGTCCTTCGGTGAACGGCACCCGCATTTCCATTCCCTCGTGATCGGGCGAGGTGACGACCTACCGGAGCGGCACCGGTCGGCGGACATCCTCGCGCTGCGGGAATCGTTGGTGGACCTCGCGGCCGCGAAAGCGGTTGCCCCTGCTGTCGCGGCCGCTTACTCGTCGAGAACGGCGTAGAAGCCGGGTGCCGGAACCGTCGGGGGACGGCTCCGGTACCCGGCGGGTGTCTACCTTTTCACGAGATAATCGTTGGCGTGCATCGTCGGTGACGTACCGTGGGACTCGGCTTCGATGATCACCCGCTCGTTCTCGGCGGTGCTACTGGTGAGGGTCAGCAGCTCGCCACTGGGCATCGCGGCTGGGAACTGCTCCGGCTTGCCCGCTGTCATGATTTCCAGTGTTCACCAGCATCGTGAGCGCCGTCACCCTCCACCTGGCGTGGACTTCGCCCAGCATCTCACCGGACGGCGAGGGCACGCGGCCGTGCCGCCCCGGCGGGGGCGGCACGGCCGATGGTTCAGTCACATCCGAACGAGATGCCTTGGTAGTTGAGTCCGTTGGCCCACTTGTAGGACCTAGAGCCGCCGTGGGGGCCGGCGTGGAGACAGGGGCTGTCCGGGCCCACTCGGTGGACCACGAAGCTCACCGTGTACGAGCAGTTGTTGGTGACATAGACCGTCTGGGTGGCGGTGCCGACGGTGTGCCGCACGTTGACGCAGGATGGCTTGGCTGCCGCAGGCGTCGCGGTGGCCGCCGCGGTGAGCACCGGCGCGCTGCCGGCTTGAACAACACCTGTCTGGCTGGAGACCGCAGCCTGCGCGGCAGGTGCGAGTGAGCCGGCTGATGCGGCGCCGGCCAGGGCGGCGGCCCCTAACACCATGCCGAGTTTGTGGGAAATGGCCATGATCCGGGTTCCTCTCTTCCGATCTGACGCGACGCGGATGACAGGGCCCGCGCCGGTGATCCTCAGCATGGGTGGCGCGACTCCGCCGGTACCAGGTCGACGTCCCAAGGCGGTGCAACGCGGGACGTCCCGCGCCTTGACCAGCGCAGAAGCGTGAACCGGTGAGGCATCAGCGGGACGCTCGCCGGCCCGATGGTTCAGTCCACCTGCTCGAGGTCTTGTGCTGCATGCGGTGATCGGAGTAGGTCTGGATGAGAATCGAATAGTGCTGGGTCTTGTTGGCAGGGTGGGAATATGGCTCGGTGGAAACCGCTCGCCGACGGCCTCGAGCCGCGGCGGCGGGAATTGGTGGTCCGGTTACGGGAGCTCAAGGACCAGTTGGGAATCAGCACCGCGGCCTTGGCGCGGAAGACGCCCTATAGCAAGTCCTCCTGGGATCGCTACCTCAATGGCGCGGTGGTGCCGCCGAAGCAGGCGGTGGAAGCGCTGGGCCGGCTGGCCGGGACCGATCTCGTGCGGCTGCTGGCGACGTGGGAGTTGGCCAGCCAGGTGCCGGGAACCCGGCAGGCGGCACCCGGCGCCGAAAGACCGAATGCGGCACCGGCCGCTGAGCCCAGACCCCGGCGACGTGGCCGGCTCGTCGCGGTGGCGGCGGGCGTGACCGTGGCGGCGGCCGGCGCGGGACTGACGGTGTGGCTGACCGCCAGGGACGCCTCGTCGTCGTCGCCCCCGGCTCAGGCGCCGGTCCAGCCCGCGGGCTATACCTGTGACTACACCACCCGCGATGGACACCTCTATGCCGGGCACAGCACCGGTTCCGACCGGCTGGTCGCGCTCAACGCCAGTGGCCAGGATGTGGTGGAGGTGCAGTGCCTGCTCGTCCACCATGACCTCGACCCAGGGCGCGTCGACGGGCTGTACGGGCAGCGCACCTCGCAGGCCGTCGAACAGTTGCAGAGCGCGGCGGGTGCGGTGGTCGACGGGATTGTGGGGCCGCAGACGTGGGGCCTGTTGCGCTCATGAGCGGCAGGTGGCGGCCGTTGCCGGACACCCTGGCCCCCGAGGTGGCCTACCTGGTCGGCCTGTTGCGGCAGCTCAAAGACCGCACCGGCTTGAGCCTGGCCGCGCTGGCGGCCAGGACCCCGTACAGCAAGTCTTCCTGGGAGCGCTACCTCAACGGCATCGCCCTGCCGCCGCGGCAGGCGGTCGAGGATCTCGCCAGGGTCGCCGGGGAACCGGCCGCAAGGCTGTTCGCCTTGTGGGAGCGCGCCGAGGCCGGCTGGAGTGGCCGCACCGCCGGCGCCCGGACCATGCCTCGTGAGCCCGGCGAGGACCCCAATGCCGCGGATCCATCCGGTGGGCGGCGGAAGCTGTTCACCGCCATCCTGGTGGGTGCGGCGCTGGCCGTGGCCGGACTGGTCGTCCTGTACCTCGTGCGTTCCGGCGGCGCGCAGCCGTCCGGCTCGACGGCCCCGGACTACAGCATCGGATGCCGGGGCCCGCAATGCACCGGTGGGGAAGCGCAGGGGATGGCTTGCGGCGTCGACGCTGCCTCCTTCGCCGGCCTCCAGGTGGATACCACCTATCTGGAACTGCGGATCAGCGACCAGTGCGCCGCCGCGTGGGCCCGTGTCTCCCACGCCGCCCTGGGAGACGAGGTATCGGTGGCCGACCGGGACGGCCGGACCGAGACGATCACCGTCTCCGATCCGGCCGCGATCGGGCAGTACCTCCCGACCCCGATGATCGCTGCGGACCGGCACTCCCGCGTACGGGCCTGCCTGATGCGCGGCGGTGAGCGCCGGTGCACGGACTGGGGAACCCCATGACAAGACCCGGGAACGCGTCGACGGCATTGTCCAGACCGTCCACCACGGTGTGCGGCGCCTGGCGACAACCTCCAGCAAGTTGTCCGGTCCTGGCACCGGCTTCATGCTGTTGTACTGGGCACCAGTTTTCCAGCAGCGCCGCCGGATTTGCCATGGTTCGTCCCTAAGGTTGATCTTGTCTGGGGTTGGATGCCCTGGGTGCCCCGGGGCGATGGGGTGGGGCTGATGGTTCGTTGCCGTGTGGTGGCTCGTTTAGGGACTTGTTGGCGGGGTTGACCTGCGACAACAGGAGAACGAGTGGGACGGATCGGCCGCTGGTGTGGGTCGGTGTCGATGTCGGCAAGGCCACCCATCACGCGTGCGTGATGGACCCGGCCGGCACAGTGGTGTTCTCGCAGAAACTCGCCAACGACCAGGCCGCGATCGGGCAGCAGGTGGTCTATGTGCCCGGCCGGGTCGTCAACCGCATGACCGGAGTGTTCCGTGGTGAGGCGAAATCCGACGCCAAAGACGCCCGGGTGATCGCCGAAACCGCGCGCATGCGCACCGACCTGACCCCGGTCGCGGCCACGGATGATCTGGTGATCGAGCTGACCCGGCTGACCGCGCACCGCGAGGACCTGATGGCCGACTGGGTACGTGGCGTCAACCGGCTGCGCGACCTGCTGACCGGGATCTTCCCCGCGCTGGAACGCGCCTTCGACTACTCCACCCGCAGCGCCCTGGTCCTGGTCACCGGTTTGCGGTTGCCTGGCGAGCAGACCACCGCCGCGCTGATCGCCCGCCTGGCCCGGCACCTGCTCGATCTGGACCGGCAGATCAAGGACACGGACAAGCTGATCACCAGCCGGTTCCGGGAACACCCGCAGGCCGAGATCATCGACTCGCTGCCCGGTCTCGGACCGATCCTGGGTGCGGAGTTCCTGGTGGCCACCGGCGGTGACCTCGCGACGTTCGTCACCTCCGGCCGACTGGCCTCCTACGCCGGGCTGGTCCCCGTGCCGCAGGATTCCGGCCGGGGCACCGGTAACCTGCGCCGGCCGAAACGCTACAACCGCAGGCTGCGACGGGTGTTCTCCATGGCTGCCCTGTCCAGCATCAAAGCCAACGGACCCTCGCGCGTCTTCTATGACAAGAAGCGCAGTGAACGGCTCGTCCACACCCGAGCCCTGCTCGCCCTGGCCCGTCGGCTGGTCGACGTGCTGTGGGCGCTGCTGCGTGACCGCCGGAAGTTCACCCCGACCGCGCCACAACCCGCTACTGCTGCGGCTTGACACGGTCATTCAGATTCCGCTCAGTCGCTTGTGGACGGTCAGGCGAAGCCCGGTGTCTGTCCACCGTGGACGGGCAGAATCGCCCCGTTGACGAACGACGAGGCCGGGTCGGCGAGCCAGGCCACCGCGTTCGCCACGTCATCGGGTGCGCCGAGGCGTCCGACCGGGATCTCGTCGAGAATGGCGTCGACGGCGTCGGAGACGCTGACCGACATCGCCGTCGCGATCTTGGCCTGCTCCGCCTTGCCCATGTCCGTCACGATGTATCCGGGTGCGACGGCGTTCGTCCGGATGCCGAACGGAGCCAGCTCCTGCGCCAGCAGGCGGGTCAGGCCGACCACGGCATGCTTGGCCGGCACGTAGGCACCGTATTCGGCGAGCGCCGCGACTCCGAGCGTCGACGCGATGTTGATGATGGTTCCCCGCCCGGCTTCCTTCATGCCGGGCAACACGGCGCGACTGAGGTTGACCGCCCCGAGGACGTTGACCCGCCACGATGTTTCCCATTCGGTGTCGCTGATCTGCTCGAAGGGGGCGACCCCCACGGCGGAGCCGGCGTTGTTGACCAGAACGCCGACACCGCCGAGGGATTCGGTCAGGGCCGCGACCCCTTCGTCGGCACTCGCCCGGTTCGACACATCCATCGCTATCGCGACGCTGCGCCGGCCGAGCCGCCGCACCAGTTCGGCGGTCTGCTCGAGTTCGGCCGGGTCGTCGCCGAGCCCGACACCGGCCGCCTCGAGTTCGGGCACGGGCCGCGCGATGTCGCAGACCGCGACATCGGCGCCCGCGCTTGCGAGCCGGAGCGCGACCGCCCGGCCGATACCGTGGGCCCGGCCCGCGCCGGTGACCAGTGCGACCTGGTCGTCGAGGGCTCCCATCCTCAGCTCGGCTCGCCGTCCAGTCCGGGGACGCCGAACCGGTGGCGCACGTCGTGTAGCGCGGCTTGATAGGCGTGCGTTTCGACGTAGTTGGCGTGCCGTGGCGTGTCGATGTAGTACCTGCCGCCGCGTAGGTCGGGCCGGTGGGTGCGCTTCATGTCGGTGAAGGCGTTCTTGTCGGCGCCCGACAGTTTGAGGTCCATGGCGACGAGCTGGGCCATCTCCTCGAACCGCTTGTAGGCGGCGTCGGCGAACTCGATGAAGCCCAGGACGTAGAGCGAGTCCACCGTCCGGTTGAAGATGTTCAGATACAGCTGGGGGTGGCCGCTCTTCCATTCGAAGAGCGCTTCGTCGACGAACGGGATCTTGTACTCGTATCCGGTCGCCAGGAGCACTACGTCGACCTGCTCGCGGGAGCCGTCGGTGAACACGACATCGGACCCGTCGAGACGCGCCACATCGGGCTTCGCCGTGATGTCGCCGTGGTTGAAATAGTGGATGATCTGGTCGTTCACAATCGGATGCGAGGACAGCACATCGTGGTCGGGGGCGGGGAGCCCGAAGCGCGTGACGTCCCCGACGATGGCGTCCACCAGCTCGTTGACGTCCTCCGGCACCGTGATCCCGGCCGGAGCTTTGCCGCCGTAGTTCAGGAACACATCGAGCGGAACACCGAACAGATGCTTCGGCACGAACCGGTAACCGCGGCGGACGCTCAGCATGGCACGGTCGGCGCTCACCGCCGCGTCACAGGCGATGTCGACTCCCGAGTTGCCCGCGCCCACGACCAGCACGGTCTTGCCCACGAACACAGAGCTGTCGAAGTACTGCGACGAGTGCAATATCCGGCCGGTGAACGTCTCACGGCCGGGCAACTCGGGCACGTTCGGATGCCAGGTGACGCCCGGTGCGGCGACCAGCGCGCGGTACCGCTTGCGTTCCCCGCCGACAGTGACCAGCCACGAACCGTCCTCGAGCAGCTCGGCCCGCTCGACCGGAGTGTTGAAAGTGATGTGCTCGTAAAGCTTCTCTTCCGTCGCGAAGTGCCGGATGTAGTCGCGCAGCTGCCTCCACGAAGGATAGTCCGGATAGTCGTCCGGCATCGGGTAGCCGTAGAAACCACTGCTGTACTTGGAGCTGATGAAGTGCGCGGTGCGGTAGACCGGGCTGCCTTCGTTCTCCGGGTCCCAGATACCGCCGACGTCGGAGTGCTTCTCGTACACGTCGAACGCGATCCCGGCCTCGCGGAGCTGCCGGGCGATGACAAGGCCGGAGGGACCGGCTCCGACGACACACACGCGATCGGGGGCCTGAGTTTCTGTGCTCATGGTCAACTTTCTTCTCGTTCCTTCGCGACGGGACTAACCGCGCGACTCGGTCGCCTCTGCTGAGGCCTTGGGTGGTTTCCCGGTTGGTTCCTCGCCGAACGACCCGATGGCCGCATACACGGTCGGCGATGCCTTGCGCAGGCGCAGTGAGTGGAGACCGGCCACAATGGACACCGCGATCAGAACCCACGGCAGGACCCTGATGACCGGTGACGTGCTGCCGGCCAGCGTCTCGAAGTTCATGACGATCAGGACCGCGGTGATCACGAAGAGGACGAGCCCGATCGCGGAGCCGGCGATCACCGTGACCGGCCGGTCCGCGCGCCGCCAGAAGTACCCGATGATCGCGATCGCGGACAGGGTCCACAAAATGATCAGGCCCAGCGTGCCCAGCCCGGTCATGATGGTGGCCATATTGCGGTAGGGGTCGAGGCGGGCGATGGCGAAGACCGCGACGACGACGACGCTGATCGTGGTCTGCACGGCACTCGCCCGTGCCGGGGTGCCGCGACGGGAGAGCCTCCCTATCCACGCCGGGAGCAACGCCCGTTCCCGCCCCACGGCGTACATGTAGCGGCTTGCGGCGTTGTGCAACGCCAGCATCGAGGCGAACAGGCTCGTGATCAGCGTGACGTACATGACCTTGGTCAGCACCGACGACGCGTACTGGTCGCTGAGTCCGAAGTAGAGGCTGCCCTGCTGTTCGTTCGCCACCGCCTGAGTTTTGTCGGCCCCGAGCGCGCCGACCGTGACCCAGGATGTGATGGCGTAGAAGGCGGCGATGACGATGACCGCGATGTAGGTCGCCCTGGGCACGGCGCGTACCGGATCGGCGCACTCCTCCGCATAAACGGCGGCCGATTCGAAGCCGAGAAATGTCGTGAAGGCGAACATCAGCCCGAGACCGATGGAGCCCGTCGAGAACATCGCGACCGGATTCATCGCCGCGACGGGGAAAGCGTGCAGACCCACCTTGGCGACGATCGCGATGTCCAGGATCACCAGCGTCAGCACCTCGGCGCTCAGCAGCACCGCGAGCACGGTGCTCGCGATATCGACCGCCCGCAGCCCCAGGAAGCCGACCACCACGATCGCGACGGCCGACAAGGCCCACCAGGGCATGGTCGCACCGGTGAGCAGTTCCACGACCATCGTGCCGAAGTAGCCGACACCGGCGACGAGCAGCAACGTCAGCGCGTTATAGGCGATGATCGCGATCGTGGCCGCGGCCATGGCGGGCGGCCTGCCCAGTCCTTTCGCGACATACGTGTAGAAGCCACCTGCCCCGGACATCCGCTTGCTCATCGCGGCGTAACCGACCGAAAAGCACAGCAGCACGAGCCCCGATACGACGAACACCACCGGGGTCGATGCGCCGCTGCCGATCGCCAATCCGAGGGGCACGATCCCGACGATCGCACCCATGGGGGCCGCGGCCGCTATCACTGTCACGACGATCTTGAAGGTCGTCAGCTCTCCTTTGAGCCGCTCGCCTTGTGCCGTCATAGCTCCTCCTTCGAGAGGATTTCCTCACCATGACCCCCGTCACAGCGTGAAGGTACGTGCCGCGGAGAAGTTAGTCAAGTGACCAAGTCTGCTGACCAAGTCGGTTGACGTATGATCATGACGAGCGCGGCGTAGTGGCCGCCCGACACGACGTGAGGAGCACTCGGTGGCACGGGTTTCCGTGGAGCAGCGGCGGCGGGATCTGGTGGATGCGGCTTTCCGGGTGATCGCCCGGGACGGCATCGGCCAGTCGACGACACGGGCGATCTGCGCCGAGGCGGGCGTCCACCAGAGCGTCTTCCACTATTCGTTCCGGTCGAAGAAGGAGCTCTTCCAGGAACTGGTGCGCACGACGGTCGTCGCCATGGTCGACGCCGCGCTCCTCGTCTCGGAAGTGAGCCACGACCCCGGGAAGTCCATTCGCGACGGTATGCGGCGCGTCTGGGCCGAGGCCCAGGCCCACCCGGAACGTCAACTGGTGGGGTACGAGCTGACGACCTATGTGCTGCGTGACCCCGAACTGGCCGAACTCGCCTCCTGGCAGTACGAGCAGTACTACGCCCAGTCGGAACGCTTCGTATCTGCCATCGAATCGGCGGCGGGCGTGCGATGGTCGGTGCCCCGCGCGGTCCTGGTGCGGATGTTCACGACCGCCATCGACGGCCTTGTCCTGTCGTGGCTCGCCGCCGGAGACACCGAAGGTGCGACCGCCGCCATCGACGCCTTCGCCGACTACTTCAGCAGTCTGGCCGTCACCTCTGCGCGGTGAAATGTCCACAATGGACGAAAGTCTTCCCGCGCTGAAACCTCCAGCTTTTCGTCACTCGCCGGGCGATGTAAAGGAAACCCGGTCACATTGCGGCGAACGGGCAAGCCGAGTTCGCTCGACGCGCCATTCTCGCGGCCAGGCCTGACAAGTCGAAGGTCGTGGCGCGATGCTCTTGACCCTGGGTGACCCACCACGTTCGAGCTCTTTCTCTCGCGTCCAGGGAAGGCACGATGACGATCACCGTTCACGACTATCTCCGCGAACCGGCCCGGAGTGACGCGAGCATCGCACCCGTCACGTTGATCGAGGCCTTTTTCGCGACGGTCGCGAAGGATCCCGACGGCATCGCGGCCTCCGATGGTGACCGGGAACTGACCTGGAAACAGTGGCAGGAGCAGTCTTTCGCGGTCGCTCGCGGACTGCGGGAACTCGGTGCCGGTCCCGGTGACGTGATCGCGGTCCGGCTACCGAATTGCGTTGATTTTCTGGTTTTGCACGTCGCGGTCGCCATGATCGGCGGGGTGTTCCTGCCGCTGCACGTGGACCTCGGTCAGGCCGATCTGGAGTCGATCCTGAGCCGCACCGCACCCACCCTGCTGGTGCTGCCGGCGAAGTGGCGGAATGTCGATGGCCGGGAGGCGGGGGCGGCCCTGCGGGCCACGATCACCGGGCTGGGCAGGGTGCTCGTGGCCGACGGCGCCGAGGACGATCCGGAATCCCTTGCCGCACTTGCGCGGCGGTGGGCCGGGAGCCGTCCGGAGGCCGTCGAAACCCGGCCGGATTCGCCGTTCCTGCTGTTCGCCTCGTCCGGCACCACGTCGATGGCCCCGAAGATCTGCATGCACTCCTACCGTGGCCTGCTTTCCAACGCGCAGACAGTGATCGCGGACGGCACTCCGGTCTCCCCGGCCGACACGATCCTCAGCTGCAGTCAGCTGAGTTTCGCGTTCGGCTTGCTGTCCGCGCACATCGGCATCCTGACCGGCGCACGGCAGGCGTTGCTGCGCACGTGGGCCATCGACCGGCTGGTCTCGCTGGTGGCGGCCGTCCGGCCGACCGTGCTTTACGCCGTGCCCCCTCAGCTTCGCGACGTGGTGGCCGAATTGCGGGACAACGAGTCGTTCCGGCTGCCGCGGCTGCGCGAAATCCGCACCGGCGGTTCCCTGGTGCCGGAAAGCCTCGTACGTGCCCTCATGCCGTCACTGGCCGACCACGTGATCGTGCAATGGGGGATGTCCGAGCTCGGCGCGGGCATGTACACCCGCCCCGGCGACCCGGCCGAGGTGATGAGCCGGACGGTCGGGCTGCCCGGCGGCGGAAGCCGGGCGCGGGTGGTGGACGACGAGGGGCGACCCTGTGCCGCCGGGGTCGTCGGCAATCTGGAATACGACGGCCCGTCGGTGTTCCGCGGCTACTATCGCGCCCCCGAGGCGACCGAGCAGGCGTTCACCGCCGACGGCTGGTTGCGCACCGGTGACCTGGCCAGTATCGACTCCACCGGAGCGGTGACCATTCACGGCCGGGTGGCCGGGTTGATCAACGTCGGCGGGCTCAAGGTCAACGCCGCGGAAATCGAGGGACTGCTGGAGGACTTCGCGCCGGTCCGCGACTCCGTCCTGGTGGCGATCCCCGATCAGCGGCTGGGGGAGATCCCGGCGTTGCTGTGCACGGTGCACGACGGTGCCGCCGTCTCGCTGGTCGAGGTCACGGACCATTTGGTGGGCAAGGGAACCAGCACCCACAAACTCCCGACGACGCTGCGCGTGGTGGACGACTTGCCGCGCACGGCGACGGGGAAGGTCGCCCGCCGCCGTGCGCAGGAAATGCTCCGGGCGCTCGTCGGCGACTCCGGGCACGACGGCGACGGTCCCGCCGGGTGGCCGGCCGGATTGCCCGCTGCGGAACGAGAAAAGGCCCTGGCCGGGTTGGTCCGCGACACCGCGGCCGAGGTGCTCGGCCACCCGTGGGGGCAAGAGCTCGACGACAAACCGTTCAAGGAGCTGGGTTTCGACTCGCTCACTGCGGTGCGGCTGCGGAACCGCCTGCAGACCGAAACCGGGTTGAGCCTGCCCTCCACGGTGGCGTTCGACTATCCGACCGTGACTCGGCTGGCCCGCTATCTGGCGGGCTTGTCCGGGCCGCAGTCCGCCGTCGCCAGTTCCGCTGTGGTGGCGGCGCCGGTGACCGACGATCCGATCGTCATCGTCGGCATGGCATGCCGTTTCCCCGGCGGTGTCGCCGATCCTGACGACCTGTGGCGTTTGGTCATCGAGGAAACCGATGCCATCACGCCGTTCCCGGCGGACCGCGGCTGGAATCTGGCGGAACTGCTCGGGACCGAAGGGCCCGGCTCCGGCGCATCGGCCACGGCCGAAGGCGGTTTTCTCGACGGCGTCGACGAATTCGACGCCGGGTTCTTCGGGATCTCGCCCCGGGAAGCCCTGGCCACCGACCCCCAGCAACGTCTGGTGCTGGAAACCTCCTGGGAAGCGCTCGAACATGCCGGGATCGTCCCCTCGTCCTTGGCCGGCAGCGCCACCGGAGTGTTCGTCGGCGCCTTTCATTCCGGATATGCCGAACTGACCGCGCCGGCGGCCGGGCACCTGAAAGGTCACCTGATCACCGGTGTCGCGGGCAGCGTGCTGTCCGGCCGGGTGGCCTACACCCTGGGGCTGGAGGGCCCCGCGATCACGGTCGACACGGCGTGTTCGTCATCGCTGGTGGCACTGCATCTCGCCGCACAGGCGCTGCGGGCGGGGGAGTGCGATCTGGCGCTGGCCGGTGGTGTGACGGTGCTGGCCGGCCCCAGTTCGTTCGTCGAGTTCACCCAGCAGGGCGGGCTGGCCGGAAACGGGCGGTGCAAGGCGTTCGCGGATGCGGCCGACGGGACCGGCTGGTCCGAGGGGGCCGGGGTCGTGGTGGTGGAGCGGCTGTCCGCCGCCCGGCGTAACGGCCATCGGGTGCTGGCGGTGCTGCGTTCCAGCGCGATCAACCAGGACGGTGCTTCCAACGGGCTGACCGCGCCCAACGGACCGTCCCAGCAGCGAGTGATCAAGCGGGCGCTGGCCTCGGCCGGACTGTCGCCGGCCGAGGTCGATGTGGTCGAGGCGCACGGAACCGGCACCAAACTGGGTGATCCGATCGAGGCGCAGGCGCTGCTGGCCGCCTATGGCCAGGATCGCCCCGGGGACCGGCCGCTGTGGCTGGGCTCGCTGAAATCCAACATCGGCCACACCGGCGCCGCCGCGGGCATCGCGGGTGTGATCAAGATGGTGCTGGCCATGAGGCACGGGAAACTGCCGCGGACCCTGCACGTGGACCGGCCGTCCACGCACGTGGACTGGTCCGCGGGCGCGGTGCGGCTGCTGACGCGAACCTGTGACTGGCCCGAAACCGGGCACCCGCGCCGCGCCGGGGTGTCCGCGTTCGGCATCAGCGGAACGAACGCGCACGTCATCCTCGAATCCCCGCCGCGGACCGGTGACCACGACACCCGGGCCGGCGTTCCACGGCCGGCACCATCCACTGTGGACGATGTGATTCCCTGGGTGCTGTCCGGGAAAACGGCCGACGCGGCCCGCGCTCAGGCCGCCCGGTTGGCACGGCACGTGGAAGACCGTCCCGCGCTGGACCCGGTGGACGTGGGATGGTCCCTGCTCACCTCACGGACGATGTTCGAGCATCGCATCGTCGTCGCCGGAACCAGCCGGGACGAACTGCTGAGCGGGCTGCGGGCCGCCGCGGCCGGCCGGCCCGCCGCGTCGGTCTGGCACGGCACCGCGCGAAGTTCCCACCAGGTGGCCATGTTGTTCACCGGCCAGGGTGCGCAATGGGCCGGGATGGCCCAGGACCTTTATGGCCGGTCCCCGGTGTTCGCCGCCGCGCTGGACACCATCCTGGCCGAGCTCGATCCGTTGCTGGACCGGCCTTTGCGTGAGGTGATCTGGGGCGGCGACGCAGGGCTGGTGGACGAAACAGGATGGGCGCAGCCCGCGCTGTTCGCCGTGGAAGCGGCACTGTTCGAGCTGTTGCGCGCGCTGGGCGTCACGCCCGGCTACCT
Source organism: Amycolatopsis pithecellobii (assembly GCF_009707865.1). Lineage (GTDB taxonomy): Bacteria > Actinomycetota > Actinomycetes > Mycobacteriales > Pseudonocardiaceae > Amycolatopsis_E > Amycolatopsis_E pithecellobii. The sequence goes on along the minus strand of NZ_WMBA01000011.1, from coordinate 31,145 downwards.
GCTGGGGCATTCGATCGGTGAGGTGACCGCGGCCTACGTGGCCGGCGTGCTGTCACTGTCCGACGCGTGCCGGATGGTCGCGGCGCGGGCACGGTTGATGCAGGCCCTGCCCCGCGGTGGGGCGATGGCCGCCGTGGAGATGTCCGAGGCCGAGGTCGCCGGAATCCTGACGGACGGCGTGTCCGTCGCGGCGGTCAACACCGGTGAATCCGTCGTCATCTCCGGCCCGGCCGAGAAGGTCGCGCATGTCAGCGAGCTGGTGGAGGCACGCGGACGCAAGGTGCGGCGTCTCGCCGTCTCCCATGCGTTCCACTCGGCGTTGATGGAGCCGATGCTGGCGGAGTTCCGGGAAGTCCTGGAAACGTTGAGCTTCCGGCCGCCACGCATTCCGGTGGTGTCGAACCTGACCGGGTGTCTCGCCACGGCCGCTCAGTTGTGCTCCCCGGCCTACTGGACCGAACACGTGCGGGAGACCGTGCGATTCGCCGACGGTGTGCGGTTCCTGGCCGGACAGGGCGTCACCGCGCTCGTGGAACTGGGGCCCGACGGCGTGCTGTCCGCGCTGGCACGATCCGGGTGCGACCCGGGCACGGTCGTGGTCCCCCTGCTTCGTCGCCGGCACGCGGACCACGAAGCGGTGCTGTCCGCGCTGGCGCAGCTGTCCGTCGCCGGCGTCGAAGTGGACTGGACCACGATGCTTGCCGGCCACCATCCCGTGCCGCTGCCGCTCTATGCCTTCCAACGCAGGCGGTTCTGGCCGGAGTCCGACGCGGTCCAGACCAAGCCGCTTCCCATTTCCGGCCCGGCGGACGAGCGGTTCTGGGCGCCGGTGGACCGCCACGACGTGGGGGCGCTCGCACAGTTGCTGGACGTGGACGCCGGCGCGGCGGCCACGATGATGCCCGCGCTCGCGTCGTGGCACTCCCGGCGCAACGAAGAGAAGGCCGTCGCGCGATGGCGGTATCGGGAGACCTGGAAACCGTGCAAAGAGCCGGCCGGCGGGCCGTCCGGGCGGTGGCTGGTCGTGGTCCCGGAAGGGATGAGCCAAGACGCCTGGGGAAGGGCCGTGGTCGATGCGCTCGGCACCGATGCGCTGGTGCTGGAACACGGCGGAACCGACCGCGGCGCGCTGACCCGGAAACTGCGGGACCTCGCCGGTACCCCGGTGACCGGCGTGGCCTCGTTGCTGGCCGTGTGGGAAACCTCGCCGACGGCCGGCCTCGTCTCCACCACATTGCTGGTGCAGGCGTTGCGGGACGCCGGGATGACCGCGCCGATCTGGGCGGTGACCCGCGGCGCGGTGTCGGTCGGACGCCACGACCCGATCACCCGTCCCTGGCAGGGCGGCGTATGGGGACTGGGCCGGGTGGCGGCTCTCGAGCACCCCGGGCAGTGGGGCGGTCTGGTGGACCTGCCCGAACGGCTCGACCCGAGGACCGCGCGGCGGCTGGCCGCGGCGATATCGCAGGCCTGCGGTGAGGACCAGATCGCGATCCGTTCCCCGGGAATGTTCGGCCGCCGGCTGGTACCCGCCCCGCCGGCCGGACTCGAGTCCCCTTCCTGGACGACCTCGGGGACAGCGCTGATCACCGGCGGGACCGGGGGGCTGGGCGCCCACGTCGCCCGGTGGCTGGTCGGCCGGGGCGCCCGGCATGTGGTGTTGCTGAGCAGGCGGGGACCGGATGCCGGTGGCGCCGGTGAGTTACGAGCGGAACTGGAGACGGCCGGAGCCGGGGTGACCGTGCTCGCGTGCGATGTCGCCGACCGGCAGGCCCTTGCCGCGGCGGTGGCCGGTATCCCGGCGGAATTCCCGTTGCGGACGGTGGTGCACGCGGCCGGGGTCATGGGCGACGGTGCCGCGCTGATGTCGTTGACACCGCACCAGCTGGAGGCCGGCACACGGGCCAAAGTCGCCGGCGCGTGGCACCTCGACGAACTGACCCGCGATGCGGATCTGGACGCTTTCGTGCTCTTCTCGTCGGGTGCCGCGGCCTGGGGGAGCAGTGGTCAGGCCGCTTATGCGGCCGGCAACGCGTGTCTGGATTCGCTGGCCGGATACCGCCGGGCACAGGGCCGCACCGCCACTTCGGTGGCGTGGGGTACCTGGGACGAAACGGGAATGCTGATCGACAGCGGCCCCGGGCACCGTGACCACCTGCGCCGGCTGGGGGTCGCGCCGATGCGGCCCCGGCTCGCCATCACCGCACTGGAGCATGTGCTCGCCCGGGACGAGGCCACCGCGATCGTCGCCGACCTGGACTGGACCACGTTCGCGCCGGTTTTCACTTCCGGCCGGCCGAGCCCGTTGCTCTCCGATATGCCCGGCGCCGGGCGGACTCCGCACGAACACCGGACGGACGGCGAGCCGGCCGAAGTGGTCCAGCGGCTGGCCGGTTTGCCGGCGGGAGAACGGGAAAAGGTCCTGACCGAGCTTGTCCGGGACAGCGCGGCCACTGTGCTGGGGCACGCTTCCGGCGGCGGGATCCCGGGCGGGCAACGGTTCACCGACCTCGGTCTCGACTCGCTCACCGCGGTGGAGCTGTGCGGCCGGCTGTGCACCATCACCGGTCTGCGCCTGCCTGTCGGGACCCTCTTCGATCACCCCACCCCCGCCGCGCTCACCACGTATCTGCTTGCCGAGTTGCTCCCCGGTGCGGAGCCCGCAGTGACCGGCGCGGTCGATTTCGAGTCCGAGATCGTGCTCGCCGACGACGTGACACCGGCGGCCGAAGTCATGGCGGTTTGCCGTGCACCGAAGAACATCTTCCTGACCGGCGCCACCGGATTCCTCGGGGCCTTTCTCCTGCGTGATCTCATGCTCACCACGGATGCGGTGGTGCACTGCCTCGTTCGCGGCACGGACGAGGCGGTGGCACGGGAACGATTGCGGGCGAATGCCCGGTGGTACGGCACCTGGGACGCCGTGGATCCCGCGCGGCTTTCGCTGGTGGTAGGTGACCTCGAACAGCCGCGGTTCGGGTTGACGGCCGGGGAATTCGACCGGCTGGCCCAGACAGCCGACGTGGTGTATCACGCCGGAGCGGCGGTCAACTGGCTCTATCGCTATCCCGCGCTGAAAGCGGCGAACGTGTCCGGCACCGCGGAGATCCTGAGGCTGGCCGCTTCGCATCGCACCGTCGCGGTGCACTACGTGTCGAGTACCGGCGTGTTCGCCGGGCCCGCGACCCCGGGTGTGCCGCTCAAAGTGGACGAGCCGACCGGTCCGCCCCAGCTGCTGCCCAACGGGTACCGGCAGAGCAAATGGGTTGCCGAGCAAGTCGTCGATCTCGCGCGCGAACGTGGCCTTCCCGTCTCCGTCTACCGGGCCGACATCATTTCCGGCGCCCAGGACAACGGCGCCTGCCAGACCCTGGATTTCGTGTGGCTGAGCATGCGGGGAATGTTGCGGGTCAATGCCGTTCCCGCTGGACTGCGCGGGCATTTCCACCTGGTGCCGGCCGACTATGTCAGCCGCGCGATCGTCGACCTTTCCGGGCGGTCCGACGCCACCGGCGGGACGTTCCATCTCACCAATCCGGTCCCCGTGAGCTTCCGGGAAATGGTGGGGTATCTGCGCTCGTTCGGGTACCTGCTCGAAGAACTCGATCGGGAGACCTGGCAGAACCTCATCCGCTCGGACCACGGAAACCCGTTGACCTCGTTGCTCGAGGAGTTCGAAGCCATCACCTCGCCCGGTGGTGAAGCCTCCTACCCGGCGGCCGATCCCGGTGAGACCGAGCGGGCTCTCGAGGGCAGCGGAATCGAATGTCCCTCGATAACCAGAGAACTGTTCAAGACCTATGTCGGTTTCTTTGTCCAGTCGGGTTACTTTCCCGCCCCGGACGGAGCTTTGACCTGACCCCCTCAGCAGCACCACCCGGGTTTTTCGGCATCCGACTGATTGGAGTGGACGTTTGACCTCGACGATCGCCCCCGCCCTGACCGCTGAGGACCTCGGCCGGCTCACCGCGGCGATGGCACTCATCCGTGCCAACGACACCGAGTCGATCCTCGCCGCCGCGATGCCGTCGCTCAGCGACTCCGAGCGCGCGGCGATGAGCCGTCATGCCGGCTTCGCCCACACCGCCGTGCTCGTGTTTCCCACTACGCTCGACGGGCTCGCCGCCGAGCTCGCCCAACATGGCATCACGGTCGGCGCGATGACGCCGAGTGTGGTCGTCCGGGACCGGCTGAGCCGCCGGTACACCGTGCCCGTCGCCGATCTCACGGTCGGGATCTTCCACGCCTCGGTGCCCGACCGGCTGGACCGGCCGTGCGAAGTGGAAATCTTCGCCATGGTCACTCCACCGGAACTGGCCCACATCGCTGCCGACGAACGCCGGCATGGCTGGGAAAACCACTTCGCACTGGCCGTGCCGGCCGCCGACGCCATCGTCCTCAATGGACTCATGACGGTGACCGGCACGCAGATGCGCCCCGACGGGGGCGGTTACAACGCCCACGAAGACTCCACGGTCCTGTACTTCCGCAACGACCATCACCCGGCTCCGGCCTATCGCAGGCTGGAGCTGGTCAGCACGGGCCGGTTCCCGGACCTGGTGACCGCCCATCGGCGCGAGTCCGTGCCGGGTACCCGCCTGCTGCGCCTGCTGACCGGTGCGTGGGCGACACAGGCGATTGCGACGGCGGTCGAGCTGCGCCTGCCGGATCACCTTGGCACGACCGCCGATCTGGCCACGCTGGCTGCCGCCACCGGATGTGACCGGGAAAGCCTGGGCCGGCTTGTTCGCTATCTGAGTTCCCTGGGGATTCTCCACGCGTCGGCGGACGGCTATGCGCTCACCGACCTGGGCCGGTTGCTGCGCTCGGACGGGAAAAACTCCATGGCCGCACTCGCCTCGATGTACGGCGGGCCGTTCTATCGGTCTTTCGCTGCCCTCACCGATGCCGTGCGCACCGGGGCGGAGTCCTACGAGCGGGTCTTCGGCGCACACCATTTCAAGCACATGGCGGCAGACCCGGAGCTCGCGGAGTTGTTCCACCGGTCCATGGCCGCCAGCAACGCCATGTTCACCGAAGTCGTCCGGCTGATCGACTTCTCGGCGGCGCGGACGGTGGTCGACGTGGCCGGTGGCAACGGTGAGCTGCTGTCACAAGTCCTCGCGGCCCATCCGTGCCTGCGGGGCGTCCTGGTGGACCAGCCGCACGTGCTGACCGTCGCCGAGCCGGCCTTGGCCCCCTTCGCCGACCGGTGCGCCCTGATTCCCGGTGACTTCACCGAAGTCGTCCCCACCGGCGGCGACGTCTACCTGCTGTCCCGTGTCCTCCACGACTGGGACGACGCCCAATGCCACACGATTCTCACCACGTGCGCCGCGAACATGCCTGAGCACGCCGAATTGCTCGTCATCGAACGCCTCCTGCCGGAGTCGGCCGGCACCGAGTCACTCGCGATCCCCTGGGATGTGCACATGCTGTGCAACGTCGGTGGCCGCGAACGCACCGAATCGCACTATCGCGCCCTGCTCGCCAAGGCCGGTTTCACCCTCGTCGACACCCAGCCCCTCCCACTGGACGGCTACGTACTACGCGCTCGCCGGGAGCGGTGATCGGAGAACGGACTGGCGCAGAACCTGCGATGCAGTGGCCGGCGGCCACGCTGTTGGCGAAACTACCGGCATCGGGTGCCACGCCGCTGCAGTCGGTCTACGGAAGGCGAACCAGCCCGGTCGAGATGGCGATCGCGGCCGCGTGCGTGCGATTCCGGGCGCCTAGCTTCGCAACGATGTTCATCACGTGGCGTTCGACCGTCTTGGTCGCGGCGAAGAGGCTCTGACCGATCTCCGTGTTCGTCCGCCCGGCGGCGATCAGTGCGAGGATCGCGGTCTCGTGCGGAGTCAACAGTGGCGTCGCGCCGGCAGAGCCAGGACGCTCGATGCCGGGATTCACCAACTCGTCGCTGGAAAGGCTCACGAGCAGCCCGACGAGGTCCTCGGCAGTGAGGTTCTTGGCGACGACGCCGGCGGCTCCGTGCTCCGTCATCTGTGCTGATGCGTTCACTTCTAGATCCGACATGCCGACGACCGTCGTGTTCGGCGACACTCGCCTGATCTGCCGCATTGACGCACTCGCCCCGTCGGGATCCGCGTCGATATCGATGAGCACGACGTCGGGACGCATCCGGGCAATGCGCTCGAGCGCGGTGGCGCCGTCTTGCGCATGCCCGATGACGCGGGCGTCGCCAGTCTTGTCGAGCGCGTGCTTGATGCCGGCGAGCAGAAGTTGATGACTCTCGACCACGAACACGCGCAAGCGCAGTCCCGTCATCGCCGGTTCGCGGCCCCATGGCTCGTCGACGCCCGCGTCGATCATCTCGTTGATGTCCAGGAGCCGGACGGTGAGGGTTGTGCCGCGCTGCTTGGCGCTGTCGATCCGCACGTTTCCACCGAGCAGTTGTGCCCGCTCGCGCACGAAACGCAGCCCGAGGCCGCGATGGTCGCGCACGTGGGCCGGGTCGAAGCCGACACCGTCGTCCTTGATCTTGAGGACCAGGTCGTCTTCGATCTCGAAGGTCACCTCCACACGCGTGGCTCCGGCGTGCTGGCGGATGTTGCTCAGACACTCCCGCACGATGCCGTACACCACCCGGCGCACGCTGAGGGGCAGCGATGCTCCTTCCCCCCGGCGTACGAACGCCGTCTCGACCGCGTCAGTATCGCGCAACAGCGCTAGCTCACCTTCGATGGCCTGCTCGATGGTCTGCGCGTCGAGTGCAGGTGGGACGAGTCCAGCCAGTCCCCGGCGGGAGTCGGAAAGTGCGCGCTCTGCGTCCTCGGCGAGTGCCTGCGTCCGAGCTGCGACCATCGGCAGATCTGCCGTCAGCTCGTCGGTGAGGGCACGCGCACGCCGCAGCATCCCCGGCATCGTCACTCCGAGTACCTCGTGTAATTCCCGTGCCAGGCGAGCACGTTCGCGATCCACGATGACCTGGGACATCCATGCGTGTCCGGCTCGCTCACGCTGCAGGTGCTCGAAGAATACGGCGACATAATTCGCAAGCTGTTCCGCGGCCAGTCCGTCTTCTCTGCTGTAGAAGCCGACCTTGCGACTGACGAAGTTGAGCACGCCGATCGGCTTGCCGCGCCGCCGGAGCGGCACGCTGAGGAGTCCTCGGTAGCCGGCCCGGGCGATCACGCGGTCCTCGCGCCCGACAATGCGCGGGTCACTACTGAGATCCGCCGACACGAGCACGCGGTTCGTAACCAGAACACGACGCAACCCAAAATCGGAGAAGAGAGTGATCACGCTTTCCCCCGCGAGCACTGGCGAGGACGCGACCGCCAACCTCTCGACGTAGCGACCGTCCGGAGTCACGAGGTACACGCTCAACCGGTCGTGATCGAACAGTTGCTTCGCCTCAGCCGCGAAGTTGCCGACGACGGCCGAGACCTCCTCGGCATAGTCGGTCCAGTCGGTCAGTGCCGGGCCGGCATCGCCTGCCGCCGAGAGCGATGCGGCCCGGAGCGCGAGCAGGGGTGCAACTTGCTGGATGAGCTCCTCTTCCGCGGCATGGGCAGGCAGTTCCAGGACATACAGCGGAGCGCGTGCGGCGCGCAGGCACACCAGCCTATGGCCGTCTTCCGTGGTGTAGGGCGCCGTGACCGCCTGACGCACTTGGCGTGCGCTGCGCATGGGCATCGTTACGTCGCTCGGGTACCGCACGATCTCATGAGGACCGTCTGGCAGCACGGCCCACAGCCGCACGGCTGTGGCTGCACCCGGCGCGATCGTGGTTGCCACGCACGCCGCCAGTTGTGGCCAGGAGGACGCCGCCGACAGTCTGCGCGCCAGTTCGATGATCGACAGGTGGCGAGTCCCGGTGCTCCATTCCAGAGCATCCAGCCTGGTCAGGCTGTGACGCTCTGGCGTAGGTTCCGCTGACTGCTGCAGCGAGAATTCTTCGTCGGAGGCATCGGCCTCGGGAGCGCGGCTCGCAGGGTCTTCGGGACGGTAGCGCTGCACCATCGACATCCCCCAGCAACGGCGGTCAATCCTGTCTGAGGTTCTTGCGGGAGCATGTATCAAATTCGCCGACGGTTCAAGAGTGCGCCGGCGGAAGGTGCTCAGTCGGAGATGACGGTGTCTGTGAGGTGCTTGGCTGATGGCGCTGCGCTCCCAGTTCCTTGCCGTCGTCGGGTCAGCCCGAGGAGCGCGAACGTAAAGGTGGCTACGGCGAGGAAGATCCAGCCGCCGGTGAAACCCACCCCGTCGACGAAGCCGCCGAACCCGAGAGGCACCAGGAAGCCGCCCACGGCCGCCAGGGTGAGCATGAGGCCGATGGCGGTCCCGATGTGCTCGTGAGCGATCCCGGCCACTCGGCTGGGTATCGACGACCACGCGGCGAAACTGAAGATCAAGAAGAAGCCGATGCCGATGCCGAGGGCCCACAACGCGGCGGCCGGGACGAACGGGACCAGACCCAGCGTCACGGCCATGATCAGGAGCGGCACGAGGACGAAGGCGCGGGTGCTGCCCGAGTGGTCGGCCCACCATCCGCCGAGGATGCTGCCCGGGATGCCCGCCAGTCCGATGAATGCGGCGAGCAGCCCACCGGCGGCGGGGGAAAAGCCTCGGACGGTCACGGCGTACTCGCTCAGCAGTTGTGACGCGGTGAAGTAGGCGCCGTAGCCGCCGAGCATGACGAAGCCGTACCGCCAGAGGTCACGGTGGCCGAGCGCCTGGCGCAGTCCGGCGTGGGTGACTGCTACGCCCCCGAGCGTGGTGGCACCGACCGGGGTGCGGAATCCGGCAGCGGTGATCACGGCGACGACGATGCCGAAGACGCCACCGATGATGAGCGCGGTGTGCCAACCGGTTGCCTCTTGGAGCACGGTCCAGCCGTACAGGCCGAGGGCCACCCCGACGCTGAATGCGGCGCCCCCGGCGATACCCAGGGCAAGGGTGAGTTCGCGGCGTTCGAACCAGACTGTCACGGCGCCAAAGGCGACGGCGATGAAGATGGACCCGCCGATACCGGCGAGGAGCCGGAAGATCGCGAGCGTGGTGTAGTCGGTGGCGAGACCGGAAAGCACGCCGGCGACGGCCTCGAGCAGGACACCGAGAACGAGGGTGCGTTTCATCCCGATGCGGGTGGTCAGGATTCCGCCGGGAATGTGCGCGAGGCCGTAGCCGGCGAGGAACAGCGAGATCAGCACCGCCAGGTGCGGAATGCCGACTCCCAGATCGGGGGCGATCAACGGGAACGACGCCGCGATGTCGAACCAGTTGAGGGTCAGCGAGATGAAGCCGAGACTGACGATGGTCAGCATCGTCCAGCGCGCGGAGAGTGGATCTGCGGACGCGGATTCGGGCATCGTGGATTTGGACATCGTTGGCCGTCCAGTGATGTGAGGTGTCGGAGCAGAGCCGGGGACTGGGCTCCCCGCGTTCACCGCGGGAGTCACTGCCTCAGATCCTCTGCCACGAAACCGGGTAAGACTCCCATCGTGCATGAGATAGCGGGGTTCCCCTATGCCTTTCAGGGGTTTCCCTCGCCCCCAGCGGCCACCGGTTGATTTGGCTTCATTGCGTGCCACGCTCTCAGCGACGCTAATCCGCTGACGTTCTGTGTGCGGACATTAGACGTTGTGAGAGGGAAGGAATTTCCATGAGCAGGTTTCGCGCCGGAATCGTCGGCGGTTCCCTGGCCGGCCTCACCGCGGCGCTCACGCTTCGCGACGCGGGCTGGGACGTGGAGTTGTTCGAGCGCGCACCGGCGGACATGACGGCCACCGGCGCCGGACTGACCGTTCAGGAACCGTCCGTCCGCTACCTCATCGAGCGCGGGGGCGCGAAGGTGGAGGACCTCACGTTCGAGGTCGAGGGCGTGCGTTATCTGAACCCCGACGGAAGTGTGCGTTACGAAGCCCGCCGACCGACCCGGTTCACGACCTGGGGCACCCTCCATCGCGGCCTGATGGAGCTGTACGGAACCAAGCACTACCACGCATCTCACCCGGTTCTCGGCGTCACCGAGCGCGAAAACGGCCGGGTGTACTTGGCCACCGAGTCCGGAGATGAGGGACCGTTCGACCTGGTCGTCGGTGCTGACGGCGTCAACTCGACGGTGCGAGCCGCGGTCGCCCCGGGCATCGCCCTGGAGCCGGCCGGCTATCTGGCTTGGCGCTGCGTCGCCGACGTATCGCGCGTCTCGCGGGAGACGTCGGATACCTTCGACCAGCGCCTCACCTATTGTCTCGGGGACCGCACGCATTGCGTCATCTATCCCGTTCCGCCGCGCGAGCCGGGCGGCGAGCGGCGTATCAACATGGTTTGGTACCGCAACTACGAGTCACCCGGGCAAGTTGCCGAGCTGCTCACCGATCGGAACGGTGTGCGCCGGCCGCTTTCAGTGCCTCCCGGGTTGATGGCGCACAAATACGTGGCCGAGATGCGCGAGGCTGCCAAGGCACTCGCCCCGCAGGCCGCCGAGGTCGTCGCCGGCGCGGATGAGCCGTTCAGCCAGCTCATCGGTGATCTGCGAGTCCCGCAGATGGTGTACGGACGGGTCGTGCTGATCGGGGACGCGGCGTGCGTCGCGCGTCCGCATGTCGCCTCCGGGGCGGCGAAGGCCTCCGAGAACGCGTGGACGCTCGCCGCGGCCTTGAAGGACTGGGATGGCGACCCTGCCCGCCTCGAGGCCTGGGAGCAGGACCAGCTGCGGGAAAGCGAAATCCTGTGCGAGAGCGGTCGCCTGCAGGGGTACCGGGGGCAGGTCGAGGGCACGTGGGATCCGCGGGATCCCACGTTCGATGTGCGCTCCTTCAAAGAACGAGTCCACGGATGACAGCAATCCGTATTGGTGAGGCCGCTCAATAACGGTCACTCCAATCTTTGGGAAACGAAAAACAGAAAGGTGACCGAAATGTGCGGCACCACCGCATCGTGGATTCCCCTCGCCGAGGAAGGGAAGTGGGAGCGAGTTGTCACGGCTGTCCGGGTGAAGGATACGGACCGCATCAAGCAGAACATCGATGCGTACCAGGGCATCAACGAAAACACCGTCGCCACACGGCAAATCTGCATGCTCGTGACGATCTGCGGCCCCGGTCTCGACGGCGCCACCACCACCCACTATCACCTCGACCACGAGACAGCGCTGTACTGCACCGAGGGCAAGGCGGTGATGTTCTGGGGCGACGAGCTCGAGGTCATGCTCGAGGTCGAGGCCGGCGATTTCGTGTACATTCCGCCGTTCACGCCGCACAAGACGTTCAGCCGCAGCCGGACCGAGGGCGCGACCTTCGTCGTCGCGCGTACTGACCCCTTGGAGCAGGAGCGTGTCGTGACGACCCCGGAGCTCGATGACGGCCGTTGCGAGTCCCGCATCGCCTGGATCGACTGAATCCCGCACGGGGAAAGGAAAGTTCCTGATGATCGAGGTACCTGTGCTCATCGTGGGGGGCGGACCGGCCGGCATGAGCCTCGCGCTGCTGCTGGACCGGTTCGGGGTGGAGAGCCTGCTCGTCGAGCGCCGGCCCACCACGACCAGACATCCGAAAGCCCGGGGGTGCCATCCCCGGACCATGGAGCTGTTCCGCCTGTGGGGAATCGAAGATCGGGTGCGTCGTGCCGGGCTGGCGCAGGAGGCGGATGTGGCCTGCTGGTGCGAGAGCCTCAACGGGCCACTGGTGGCCTACACCGATCCCGCCCCGAGCCTGCACACCCCGGCGCCCCGGTCGATCGTCCCTCAGGACGCGGTGGAGGAAGCCCTCGACGACGCGCTGTCCACCCGGCCACGGGCACGGGTGCGCCGGTCCGCCGAACTCGTGTCGCTCACCCAGGACGCCGGTGGCGTGACGGCGAGGGTGCGGTCGGAGTCCGGCGGTGCAGAGTTCGACGTCCGCGCGCAGTACCTGGTTGGGTGCGACGGGGCGAATAGCAAGGTCCGCGAGACCGTCGGGATCGCGATGGACGGCCCGGAGACCCTGGAGCTGATGGCGAACCACTACTACCGCGCCGACCTGGGGCATCTGCCGCATGTGCGGAGCGCCATCGGGTTCCTGGTCCGGCCGCCCGACCCCCAGCTGCCCGAGCTGAACGTCCTGACCACCGGCCCGGACGGTGACCGGTGGCTCGCGGTACAGAAGCTGCGGGAGGGCGAGGAGCCGCTGTCCGAGGAGAGTCTGATCGAGACGGTGCGCGAGCAGTGGGAAATGCCTGACCTGGAGGTCAAGCGCATCAACGTGCTGACCTGGCGGATGAGCGCCCAGGTCGCGCAGCGGTTCCGAGAGGGGCGGGTGTTCCTCGCCGGGGACGCCGCCCACCGCTTTCCCACGGCCGGCGGCAATGGGCTGAACTCAGGAGTCCAGGACGTGCACAACCTCGCCTGGAAGCTCGTGTCGGTGCTCTCCGGCGCGGCCGATGACGCCCTGCTCGACACCTACGAGTCCGAGCGTCGTCCGGTCGCACAGTCCAATACCGACTTCGCCGTGCGCAACCAGCAACGGCTGGACGAAATGACCGTTGCGTTCCGCAATCGCGAAAAAGAACCCGAGCGCTGGCGAGAGCTGCTCATCGAGCAGAACAAGCAGCTCCACAGCGACGGTCACACATTGGGATACGTCTACGCAAACGGCGCCATTGTCGACGACGGCTCCCTGATACCGCCGTACGACTCACAGCACTACTGGCCGACCGACCGTCCCGGTGCGCGGTTCCCGCACTTCTGGCTCGACGTCGACCAGACCGAGTCGAGCATCGACTGGTTCGACACCGCCTTCGTTCTCGTCTGCGGACCGGAGGCGAAGGCATGGGAGCGGGCCGGGCAGGACCTGGCCGCGACGGCCGGCGTTTCCGTTCAGGTCAAACGACTGCCGCACCTGCTCGGGCCGCTGTCGATCGGCCGGGAGGGGGCCGCCCTGGTGCGCCCCGACGGGCACGTCGCCTGGCGGTCCCGGCACCCCGGAGAGGGCAGCGAACTGTCGCTGGCACTCGACCGCGTGCTCGCCGGGGGAGCACTATGACTACTGAGCCCACCTACGAAAACCCGGCTGGGATCGGGACGCCATTCAGCGCGTATTCCCATGTGGCACGCGCGGGTGAGCTGATCTGCGTCGCGGGCCAATGCGGAATCGTCGAAGACAATTCCGTCGCGGGGCCGGACGTGGCGACTCAGACGATCCGTGCCTACGAGAACATCCGTATCATCCTCGAGTCGCAGGGTGCCTCGTTGGGCGACGTCGTGCGGTTCGTCAGCTACCTGACAACCCGCGACGACGTCAGCGACTTCTACGCCGCTCGAGACAAGTACTTCGCCGCGCACTACCCCGAACGCGCATACCCGCCGAACACGCTGTTGATCGTCCAGGGCCTCGTGCGCGCAGACCTGCTGGTCGAGATCGATGCCACGGCCTATCGCCGATAAGGAGGAAAGCCATGTCGGTTCGTGATGCGATCGATCGCGCGGGAATGAGCCGGTTCCAGGTCACGGTTGTCGTGCTCTGCCTCGTCATCAACCTCGTCGAGGGTTTCGACGTCCTGGTGATGTCGTTCGCGGCGCCGGGTGTGGCGCACGACTGGGGCCTGTCGGACTCTCAGGTGGGTGTGCTGCTGAGCAGCGGGCTCGTGGGGATGGCAGTCGGCTCGGCGGTGCTCGCCCCGCTGGCTGACCGCATCGGCAGGCGGCCGCTCACCTTGATCTGCCTGATCATGTGCTCTGCCGGGATGACGGTGGCCGGTTTCAGCGACGGTTTCGCGATGCTCGTGGGATCCCGCCTCTGGACCGGGCTCGGTATCGGGGGGATGGTGGCGGGCCTGCCCGTGGTCATCACCGAGTACTCGCCGCGTCGCCTGCGCGGCACGATGATCGCGCTCTACGGCACGGGTCTGCCGGTGGGCGGGGTGCTCGGCGGCGCGGTCGCGGCACTCGTGGTCGACCAGTACGGCTGGCGCGGCACCTTCTTCGTGGGCGCGGTGCTGTCGTCGGTCATGGTGCTCGCGGTGGCCGTGGCGATGCCGGAGTCGCTGGACTACCTGATCAGCCGCCGGCCACAAGGTGCGCTGCGCAAGGTCAACGCGCTGCTGGCCAGGATGCGGTTGGCGGGTATCGACACTCTGCCCGAGCCTGACCCGAGCGAAGCCCGGGTGCGGGTGACGACGTTGCTGACCCGAGACGCGGTGCGCACCGCACTGCTGTGGCTGTCCTACTTCGTCATGATGGCCGGGTTCTACTTCGCCGCGAGTTGGACACCGCTGCTGCTGCAGCAGAGCGGATTTTCGGCCGGAGAGGGCACAAATGCGGGTCTCCTGCTCAACCTGGGCGGTATGGCCGGCACCCTGATGTTCAGCGCGCTCGCGCTCAAGGTGTCGCTGCGCGTGCTGACGGTGTTGTGTTTCCTGGCCGCGGGAGTCTCGTTCCTTGCGATGAGCCTCTTCCTCGGTGCGGTCGCCGCCGCGCTGGCAGCCGCGGTCGCGGTCGGGATGTTCATCAACGCCAGCGGCAACGGGCTCAATGCTCTCGCGCCCGGCATGTACCCCACTTCCGTGCGTGCCACGGGCGTCGGGTGGGCCTTGGCCGTTGGGCGCGTCGGCGCACTGACGGCGCCGGCGCTGGCCGGCGTGCTGCTTGACCACTCGTGGTCGCCGCGGTCTCTGTTCGGTCTGCTCGTCGTCCCCCTGGTGGTGGCTGCGGTAGCGGCCTTCGCGGCCACCACGTCCCGGCGGCCGTCGCGGTCGGCCACGAAAACCGGCGAACCCGTTGCGCTGCCCTGATCCGCTCACAATCGTCACCCGCGAGGAGCGCCAATGAAGGCTGTACGCCTGCACGACTACCACAAGCAGCCCGTCATCGAGGAAGTGCCGGATCCGGCCCTGGCGAGTCCGCTGGACGTGATCGTCCGGGTCGGGGGCGCCGGGGTGTGCCGGACCGACCTGCACATCATCGAGGGACAGTGGGCCGGGGCGATGAACCCCCGGCTGCCCTACACCTTGGGGCACGAAAACGCCGGCTGGGTGCAGGCGGTCGGCTCCGGGGTCACCAATGTCGCGGTCGGCGACACCGTGATCCTGCATCCGCAACCGTCCTGCGGGCAGTGCCTGGCCTGCCGGTCGGGCCGGGACATGGGGTGTGCCGCCGGTACGTTCCCCGGAGTGTCCGATCAGGACGGTGGGATGGCCGAGTACGTACGCACGAGTGCGCGGGCGTGTGTCCGCCTCGATGCCACCACCGAGCCCGCGGAGGTCGCCGCCTTGGCCGACGCCGGGCTCACCGCCTACCACGCGGTGCGTAAGGCGATCCCGCTGCTGCCGCCCGGCAGCACGGCGGTCGTTCAGGGCGCCGGCGGACTCGGGCACATCGGCATCCAGGTTCTGGCTGAGCTGACCGCGACGAGGATCATCGTCGTCGATCGGGACCCGGACGCACTCGCACTCGCCGCCGAACTCGGCGCGCACTCGAGCGTCCGTTCTGACGGTGACAACCCGGTTGACGCGGTCCTGGATCTCACCGGTGGGCAGGGCGCGGACGTCGTGTTCGATTTCGTCGCCGAGCAGGGCGCGGAAAGCGATGCGTGGTCCATGACCGCCGCGGGTGGCTCCCTGTTCGTGGTGGGGTATGGGGGCGAGCTGCGGATCCCCACTATGGCCCTGGTCGGCCAGGAGAAGAACGTGGTCGGGAACATGGTCGGTACCTACAGCGAGCTCGTTGAGCTGATGGCGCTCGCCGAATCCGGCAAGGTAGCCCTGCACACCCGGCGCTACCCGCTCGACGCGGCGGCAGAGGCGTTCGAAGACCTCGCGTCGAACCGGGTGCGGGGCCGCGCCATCCTGGTGCCGTCTGCCTGACGGTGGTCATACCACCCCTGCTGGTGTTACTTGAGGTGCCGGGCCGGGGCACTCCAGCTGGCCAGAAGGTCGAGCGCCTGGCGCGCGGGTGAGTCGGGCTCGGGCGAGAAGACGCTGATGTGGAGCCCGGGGTCAGCGGGCAGATCGAGGGCTTCGTAGGGCAGGGCCAGGTCCCCGACGACCGGGTGGTGGAGTTGCTTCACGCCGGAGCGGTGGAATTTCACGTCGTGCCTGGCCCATAGCTGGGCGAACTCGGCGCTATTGGTGGAGAGCTCGCCGATCAGGTCTGTCAGGCCCTTGTCGCGCGGCGAGCGGCCGGTCTCGGTGCGCAAGAACGCGACCGTGTCGCTGGCCGCCTTCTCCCGCTCGGGCCAGAAAACGGCGGAACCAGGATCGAGGAACAGGAACCGCGCGATGTTGACCGGACTACGTTGCGCGAACAACGGGGAATCGTAGACCGGGGCATGCACAGCCTGGCCGAGAGAGTTGGCGGCGAGGATGTCGAACCGCCCGTTGTGGATGAAGGCCGGCAGGTCGATCATCGCGTCGAGCATCCGCAGAACCACCGGTCGGATCCGCCCGCTCGCGGCGGGTGATCGGCGCTCGGACGCCCTGGTCGCGCGGGCCAGGTCGTAAAGGTGGGCCCGCTCGGCATCGTCGAGCTGGAGTGCGTGGGACAAGGAGTCCAGCACCGAGTCCGAGACGCCGCTCAAGTTCCCGCGCTCAAGACGGATGTAATAGTCGATGCTCATGCCGGCCAGCAGTGCCACCTCCTCCCGGCGCAACCCGGTTACCCGTCGTTTCACGTTGAGGGCAGGCAGCCCTGCCTGCTGAGGCGTGATGCGGGCGCGATGGCTACTGAGGAACTCCCGCACCTCGTCGGCGTGCTCATTCCTCGCGCGGTCGGTCACACGACCACCATAGGTCGTGCGGCGGCGTGCTGGGAGGTACTGCCGTTACCGGGAAGAGCAGTAGCTCCCGCCCGCCCATGAACACGGGTCATCGTGTGAGCCATGACAGACACCACGGTTATCGTAAGCCCGTCCGGGGCGATCTCCCTACGCGGTGTGGCATGAGCGACTCAAGCGACCGGGTTGCCGTCGTCACCGGTGGCGGCAGCGGTATCGGCCGCCAGACGGCCTTGACGTTGGCTCGAACCATGCGGGTCGCGGTCTGTGATCTCGATGGTGAGGCGGCCGAACGAACCGCCGCTGTGATCCGCGACTCCGGTGGCCGCGCACAGGCGCATCAATTCGATGTTGCCGATGCGGATGAGGTCGCCCGCGAGATCGGCGCGGCCGGCGCGCATTTCGGGCGCATTGACGTCGCCGTGGCCTCCGGTGGTTATCAGGATTTCCTGGGAATTCGGGATATCAAGTCCGAGCAGTGGGATCGTATGCTGGCCGTACACGCCCGGGGCGCATTCAATGTGGCTCAATCGTGTATCGATTTCATGGCGGCCCATCACTACGGTCGTATTGTTCTCGTATCTTCGATGGCAGCCACGGGCGGCACGAGTCCGCATTACTCGGCGGCGAAGGCCGCGATGATCGGATTCGCCAAGTCGTTGTGCCGAGAGGTGGGTCCGTTGGGCATTACGGCCAACGTCGTGGCCCCGGGCGCTATCGATACACCAATGCTGGCCGCGGCAACCGAGGCCATTCGGGCCAGGGCAGCCGGGAATCCGATGGGCCGCATGGGTACGGCCGAAGAAGTCGCTGATGCGATCGAGTTCCTCGCTTCAGAGCGCGCCGGATTTATTACCGGAGCCGTCTTGCACATCAATGGTGGCGCTCATACCTAGTACTTGTCCCGGTCCGGGAGATCTCGGCGTCGGCGCGAGACCGAGTCGTGCGGCGCCGTGGTGTCGATCAGCGCATGAGGGAGCTCAACATGACGATAAGACGAGTAGCTACTGGTCACAACGCGGAGGGCAAGGCTGTTTTTGCCAGCGACGTGGAACTTGAGCACGACGGGGGTGGTGGCCCTATTATTTACCAGATTTGGGCCGGCGACTACAAAGGTGTACACCTGCCGGACGACGGTTCTGAGCCTGCCGTTGAAGACGAGTACTTCCCGCGCACGGGCGGGTTTCGTTTTTTGAAGATCACGACGCCGCCGAATGGCGCAGCCCCGGTGCCGGAGCCGGCGTCGGGCACTTTTACTCCGCGGCGGCCGATGCGTTACGGTTTCGATGCTGATTTTCCCGAAGGCGCCGGGATGCACAAGACGGCCAGCATCGACCTCATGATGGTCCTGTCCGGGGAGCTCACCCTCGAACTCGACGATGGCGCCAGCAAGACCGTGAAGGCAGGCAACACGATCATCCAGAATGGGACAAAGCACCGGTGGATCAATAACGGCGACGTGCCGGCGGTTATGGTGGCCGTCATTATCGGTGTTGACCACGACGACTTCGCCTAGCCGACGAATCGGCAGGCTGGAGGTTTCATGGTGACATATTCTCGTACCGGTAGCGGTGAATTCCAGTTCGAGATCCACGACGACTGGGCGAAACTTCCGGACGGTTGGGTACTCGGCCAAGCCGCGATCGTCACTGATGCCGCCGACAACGTCTACCTTTACAACCGTTCCGATCATCCGATGATCGTGCTGAATGCCGATGGCGACTTCCTGCGCGCCTGGGACGACGACGTCATCGAAGCGTTGTTCAGCCCGCTCGGTCACCCACATGCCTGGACCGACTCAGTCCTGCGCAGTGCCCACGGCTTGTTCATCGACGAGGAGCAGAACCTCTACTTCTGCGTCCTTGCCTGCCACGTCGTGCTCAAGTGCGATCTGGACGGGCGGTTGATTCAGACTTTCGGGCTTCGTGACGTGGCGTCGAATCCGGATTGGAACGGCGTGCAGCTGCAATGGCTCGACGCGCCCCCGCCGAGCGCGCATCCGCCGATGTGCCTGCCGACCGATGTCGCGGTGGCGCCTGACGGCAGCGTGTACATCAGCGACGGCTACGGGAACGCCCGGATCCATCGCTACGCTCCCGACGGCAAGCTGATTTCGTCGTTCGGCGAACCAGGAAAGGGCGGCGCCGGGCAGCTGCATTTGCCGCACGGAATCTGGGCCGACGAAGAACGAGTCTACGTCGCGGACCGCGAGAACGACCGGATCCAGGTCTTCAGTCCGGACGGCCGGCCACTCGAGATCTGGCCCGATTTCATGATGCCCTGTGACCTGTTCATGAGCGCCGATCGGAGGCTGTACGTCGCCGAGTGCGCGGGGCCGTCGGTCTGTACGATCCTCGACCAGGACGGCGGGGTATTGGCGCGCTTGGACGCCGGGGACGGGCCGATTTCCAGTGGGCGCCATCAACTCTTCGGCGGTCACGATCTCTGGGTCGACTCGAGCGGGTCGGTATATGTCAACCGGAACGTCGACGGCAAGCGGGTGGTGAAATATGTCCGCCTGCATTAGCGTCAATTTTTCGTTCGGCGATCGCGCGTTGCACCCAGGCGACAATTTCTGTGGCGAGGGCGCAGATTTTGACCTCTATCGGCCCTCCGTATTCGGCCTGCCGCCATGGGAAAGGGGTTTGTTTTTGACGCTGGTAGACATGGGGTGGGCGAGATGAGTTGGGCTTTGAGAAACAAGGTGGCCATTGTCGGGATCGGTCAGACGGCGTTCACGAAGCCTGGAGCGAGTGGTCGCAGCGCGTTCTCTCTGGCGATTGAAGCCACGCTGGGTGCGTGCGCGGATGCGGGCGTGCGGCCGACAGATGTCGATGGTTTCGTGACCTACGGGGTGGAGTCCACTGATCCCTACACCCTGGCGGAGACGCTGGGCGTCGAGAAGACGACGTTCATGGACCGTTATCCGGGCGGTGGCGAGGGACTGGCCGGCGTGGTCCACCACGCAGCCATGGCGATCCACGCGGGGGTGGCGGACACGGTGGTCGCCTACCGGTCGCTGAGTGGGCGGCTTTACCTTGGGAATAGCCCTGAGATCAGTGCCGAGGATGACAACGGGTTCTTCCGGAAGAGTTTCCTGTTCCCGTTCGGGGTCACCGTCCCGGCGCAGTTCTATGCGATGCATGCGCGGCGGCATATGATTGATTTCGGTACGACGAGTGAGCAGTTCGGTGCGTATGCGGTGAATCAGAATCGGAACGCGCAGCGTAATCCCAATGCGATTCATTATGGTCGGCCGATTACTGTGGAGGATCATCAGTCGAGTCGGGTGGTGGCTGATCCTTACCGTTTGTATGACTGTACTCAGGAGGCTGACGGGGCTTGTGCGGTGGTCATCACCGGTGCGGAGCGGGCGGCAGGGCTGCCGCATAAGCCTGCGTTTGTGGTGGCGGCGGCGGAGGGTAGTGGTCCCTCGAATCATCTGTACACGCAGGTGCGGCACCAGTCGCGTTTCAATACGGCTGGTTTTGTCGAGATTGCTGAGGATCTATATCGTCGCGCCGGGCTGGGCCCCAGCGATATGGATGTTGCGCAGATTTTCGAGACTTTCACGGGTCAGGGCATGATGGCACTGGAGGATTTTGGTTTTTGTGGCCGGGGTGAGAGTGGTCCGTTTGTTGAGTCGGGCAGTGTTGGCTGGCCTGATGGTGAGGTTCCGATCAATACGGCGGGTGGTGGGCTCGCGGAGGCCTATATTCACGGCTTCAACAATTTGGTCGAGGGTGTGCGGCAGTTGCGTGGCACGTCGACCTCGCAGGTGGCGGGGGCGTCTACCTGTCTGGTGACGGCCGGTCCTGGTGCGATGCCGTCCAGTGCGCTGATTCTGGCGAATGAGCCGCGGTGAGCGGGGAAGGAATCCCATTGTGCTGATCTTTGATGAACAGATGGCCCGGCCGCGCGTGGATGATCCGGACACGCTGCCGTTCTGGGAGGGGTGCCGGGAGCATCGGTTGGTGGTGCAGCAGTGCGCGCGGTGTGGTGAGTATCGTTTTGCGCCTGTTCCACTGTGTCATTGCTGCCAGTCGTGGGAGACCACGTGGGTCGAGTCGGCGGGGCGGGGGCGGGTCTACACATGGACGGTGACGCCTCGTGCGATCCAGGCCGGGACGGCGTCAGCGGTGCCGTATAACACCACAGTCATCGAACTCGATGACTGTGGTGGTGCGCTCATCACGAGCAATGTGCTCGATATCGACAACGACCAGTTACGGCCCGGTCTCCCGGTCGAGGTTGTGTGGGACGACGTCTCCGACGATGTGACCGTGCCCCGGTTCCGGCCGGTGTCTTATTCCGATCGTGAGAAGGCAAACGATGAGCACTGACCTGTTGGCCGGCATCCGGGTTCTCGATTTTACTTTGGCGGCTGTCGGGCCGTTCTGTACCCGGGTTTTGTGCGACCTGGGAGCGGAGGTGATCCATGTCGAGTGGCCGCGGAAACGTTTTGACGGGCAGGAATTCGATCCCGATGGCACGAGGTTTCGTCGTGATCGGATGCTCGCGGACAACCAGAGTGACCAGTTGTTCGCGCACGTGAATGCGGGCAAGAAGAGCCTGGCGATCAACCTGAAGTCCGCGCAGGGACTGGAGTTGATCCGGCAACTGGTGGCCTCTTGTGATGTGGTCGTGGAAAACATGACACCCCGCGTGATGCAGAGTCTTGGTCTGACGTATGAGGAGTTGAAGCGCATCAACTCCCGGATCGTGATGTGTTCGATGAGTGGCTTCGGGCAGGCGGGCCTGAACGGGGATACGACAAAGCCGTGCTCGGATCCCATTGCGCAGGCGATGAGTGGTTTGAGTTGGCTGACGGGTGAACGTGATGGCTACCCGTACGCGATCGGTGGCGGGATCGCGGACACGATCACCTCCATGGTGGGCGTGTCGGCGATTCTTGCCGCGCTGGTGGGCCGCAACACGACGGGCGAAGGCCAGTACGTCGACCTCGCCATGGTCGAATCCGTCGCATACCTCGATTGCACGTCGCTTCCCTATACCGCGATGACCGGTCGACAACTCGGGGCCCGAAATGGCGCCCAGAACAGCTACCAATCCCCGATGGGCCCCCTCAAGGCGAAAGATGGATACCTCTCGATTCAGGCCTACGGCGAAGGACCGGACAGTCCGTGGGGGCGGGTGGCGCAGCTCATCGGCCGGCTGGACATGATCGATGACCCGCGTTACCGCACCGACGCAGACCGGGTCGTCCATACTGCCGACGTGGTGGCCGCCATCGAGGAGTGGCTGGAATCGTTGCCCTCCCGGGACGTCGCGCTGACCCTGTTCGACGCCGAGCGCGTTCTCTGTGCACCGGTCCTGTCCCAAATGGACATGCTGAACCACCCCTACTTCGCTGAGCGAGGCACCTTCGGCGAGGTTGACTATCCCGGGCTCGGTCCGGTCACGATGGTCCAGCCACCGTTCAAGTTCTCCGACGCCAACGCCTCCGTGCGGGGACCAGCGCCCGAGATGGGCCAGCACAGTCGAGAGGTACTGGCGAACATCCTGGGCATGGAGCAGGGCCAATTCGACGAGCTGGTCCGATCCGGGGCGGTGTTCGAGTCCGCGGCCGGACGCGCACGCACCGAACAAACCGCCCCCGATCACCGCTAGAAAGGCAGACACACACGTGGAACTAGCTCCAGGAAGAGCCCTCTACAGCAAAGTCGACTCAACAGGAGTCATCGTGGTACGGGCCCCAACCGTGCACACCGACCTGACCTGCGGCGGACAACCCATGGGGGAGTCCGCTGTGGACGGTGGCGAGCCAGCCACGAACGGCGGCCTGGAAATGGGACGTCGCTACTGGGACCCGACCGGTGGACTCGAGGTCCTGTGTACGGCCCCGGGAGGGCTTCCCGTGCTGGCCAACGGGAATCCCCTCGAACTGGTACCGACCAAGCCACTGCCGTCGTCGGACTGACAGGCAAGGTCGAGTGATCCCATCGTCTACCCCTGGATAGTGTGCATGAGGAGAAGACCGTGCAACCGACCACAAATCCCGCTGACCCGGTGGCGGCGACGAAGATCACCGGAGAGCCCTCGCGTCCTCGTGGTGCCGGGGCGCGAGCCCGGCTGAGCGCCCTGCCGCCGTGGGCCGGGATCGTCGTGGCGACGGCTTGCCTCGTAGTCGTTCTCTCGCTATCCCAGAGCCTGTTCCTGACCGAGCGCAACCTTCAGACGTTGTTCACGGGCTTGTCGCCCGTGCTGCTCATGGCGGCCGGCGCCACTATGTTGATCACCCTGGGATACGTCGATCTGTCCATCGGGTCACTCATGGCGCTCGCCATAATCGTGCTCTCCGGCCTCATGGGCACCGGCCTACCCGGAATCGTGGTCGTGGTTCTGACCGTCGCGTTCGCCGGCGCTGCGTCAGGGCTTACCAGCGGAATCCTCGTCGGCAAGGTCGGCCTCTCCTTCTTCGTCGTGACGATCGGGATGCAGGCAATCTTCCGTTCCATCGCGCAACTCCCGGGCAACGGCGTGCCCAGTGACCTCGGACAGTCCGGTGCGTCGATTGTCGGCTGGCTCAGCAACTCGACCGCGGGCGGGTTCCCGGTCCCGTTTCTTGTGGCCCTCCTGGTCGTACTGCTCGGCGCACTGGTGACGGCACGTACGGAGTTTGGGAACGCGGTTCGCGCGGTCGGTGGTAACGAGGTAGCCGCGCGCCTCGCAGGGCTACCTGTCGCCCGAGTCAAAGTCATTGTCTTTGCAATCAGCGGACTCACTGTCGGCCTGGCAGCGATCTTGTTCGCCGGCCGGGGGGCCTCTGCCGACCCGAACGCGGGCATCGGGTTCGAACTCTCAGTGATCGCGGGCGTTCTGCTTGGTGGATCATCGTTTCAAGGCGGAGCGGGCACATTCACCGGGACCTTCTTCGGTGTCACCTTTGTTGCCATCGTTCAGAACGGCCTGGACCTCATCGGCGTGGCTACATTCTGGCAAGGCGTTGTGACCGGCGCCGTGCTGATCGCCGCCGTCGGACTCGAGTTGTTGCGGAAACGCGCATGACCGGGCTTCAGCTCGAGGGGATCGTCAAGAGCTTTAGCGGCGTGCGAGCCCTTCGTGGGGTTTCCCTTGATGTGCCGGCGGGGGAGGTACGCGCACTCCTGGGAGAGAACGGTTCCGGGAAGAGCACACTGATCCGGATCGTGGCCGGTGAGGTAGCCCAGGACAGCGGGTTGGTCTCGGCCAACCAGGTCCCGTTGCGACCAAGGGACATCCGTGGCCGGCAGCTCGCTGGTGTCGGCATCGTTGGTCAGTCTCCGGAGATTTGTGCCGGCATGAGTGTCGCCGACAACATGTTCCTCGCGCAGCGTAGGCGGTCATCGCTTCGGGGGATGCAGACGCGGCGAGTGGTCGACCGCGCCCAGCGGCTCCTGGACGAGTGGGGGCTCGGGCTCGACGCCAGAACCCGGGTCGGAAACCTCTCCCAGGATCGACAGCACCTGGTCGAGGTCGCTCGAGTCATCGCGCAGGAATCCCGGATCATCGCGTTCGATGAGACAACCGCGTCGTTGACGGAGGATCACGTCGAGCACCTCTTCGCCGTCATCCGCAGGCTGCGCGATCGCGGCTCGGCAATCTTGTTCGTGACGCACCGCTTGGCCGAGGTATTCGACATCTGTGACAGCGTCACGGTCCTGCGCGATGGAGAGCACATCCAGACTGCGCCGCTTGACGAGTTCGACACCGATCGCATCGTCCAATTGATGGTCGGCCGAAGCATCCGTGACCAGTTCTTCCGCCCGGCCGCTCAGCAGGGTCCGGTAGTCCTCAGCGCTGAGGGTGTCATAAACCGGGAAGACGGCGAACCGTTCAAACTCGACGTTCGCGCGGGCGAAGTGGTAGGCATCGCTGGACTGGTTGGCAGCGGGCGAAGCAATCTGCTCGAGTCGCTCTATGGGCTGCGGCCTCGTCACGGTTTGGTCGCCTGTGAGGGTCGCCGCATACGTACGCGCAATCCCGCTGATGCGATGCGGGCCGGCGTCGGCCTGGTCCCCGAGGATCGCCGGCGGCAGGGCTTGGCGCTGAGTCAATCTCTTCGTCAGAACGCAAGCTTGCTCGACCCGACGAGGCGCGGACTCGCGCGGCTTACCTCGGGTGCCCGCTCAGATCGGCACCTGCAAGTGATGACAGCGCGGATCCGATTGAAGGCTCCGAACTCGCGCTTCGCCGCAAGCACGCTGTCGGGTGGGAACCAGCAGAAGATCGTGCTCGGTCGTTTGCTGGAAGCGGTGCCACGAGTGCTCCTGCTCGATGAGCCGACGCGGGGTATCGACGTCGGTGCGAAGCGCGAGATCTACGACCTCATTCACGAGCTCGCAGAGCAAGGCACAGCAATTGTGCTCGTGGCGTCTGAGCTGCCCGAACTCCTTGGCCTCAGCGACCGGATCATCGCATTGCGCTCCGGACGTGTCGTTGAGGAGTTCCCCCGCGGTTCGGACGCCGTTGATATCGGGCGGGCAATTATCGGTACGGCCCCGAGCCGGCAAGGTGCCGCGCGGGATGACAAACCATGAGGAGCATCAATGATGATGAAACTCGCGTGCGTCGGGTACATGGCAGTTCTGGCCGCCCTGATGTCAGCTATCACGGCGTGCGGTTCAAGTGGTTCGGCTGCCGATACGGCGGCGACCGCAAGCGGATCCAGCAGCGCGGCCACGCAGCACGGCAACAAGATTGCTTACCTCCAGCCGCTGGTTGACCCGAGCGTGCAGTCGGTGACCCTGGGCATGCAGTGTGCCGCGAAGAAGGACGGCGACACGATCGTGTCGTTGAACGCCGGCTTTGACCAGGGCAAGCAGATCAACCAGTTCGATACCGCGCTGACTCAAGGCGCGAAGGGAATCATCGCCAACCCCGTCAATCAGCAGGCGATGTATCCCTCTTACGCGAAGGCGCATGGAGAGGGTGTCCCGGTCATCGACTACGCCGGACCGAACGCGTCCCCGCCGAACGCAACCAACGTCGGCGAGGATCCGAGTGCGGTCGCACAGGCGACTGTAGACGCGATCATGAAGGCAATTCCGTCGGGTGCGAAGGCCATCATGATCGGGGGACCGCCGGCGGTTGCCGGCGTAACGCCGCGTGAAAACGCATTCAGGGCGGCGGCGGGCAAAGCCGGTATCCAGATCCTCGGTGAGGAGGACAGCCTCACCCTGGCTGCGACTGACGTTCAAGCCAAGACGTCGAGCCTGCTGCTGAAGTACCCGCAGGCAAACATCATTTGGGGTATTACTGGTGCCACGGCCTCGTCTGCTGCGCAGGCCGCCAACGCCCAGGGAGACGCCGTTGGCACGAAGGTGTTCACCGTCGGAGTCGGAGCGTCGCCAGATGTGGCTGCGGATGTGCGCGCCGGGACGCTGAGCATCATGGTCGACAACAAGTCGTACGAGTGGGGCGAGGCTCTGGTGGGCCTGATGGATCAGGCCATCGCCGGCCAGACCATTACGAACCCCACGCTGTCCTATACCTCCTACACCAAGGCGGACATCAACTCGTGGGTTCCGCCGACGGCGCGCTGCACCTCCTAGACGTGGGATTGGGGGGAGCCCGATACCGGGCTCCCGCCGGCAACTCGGCCGGATCCGGGGCGGACGTGCGGCGTTCCGTTATGGATGGAGGTTGTAGTGGAAATTGTCGACGCCCAAATACATCCGCCGGACCCGGCGACTCCGTGGGTTTATGGTGAGGACTCGAAGATCGCGTTGAGTTGCGAGCTTGCCCGTGAGGCGATGGACTCCGTGGGAGTGGATGCCGCGCTGATTCACACCGGCAACGCCGCGTATTGCGAGTTCGCGATCGAAACCTACCCCGATCGATTCGCGGGCTGTTTGACCTTCGATCCAAACGATACAGAGGTAGCGAACTTCGTGAGCGGCTATCGGAATCGTCCCGGCATGCTGGCATTGCGTACCATCGCGAGAAGCTGGGTAGACGGAAAGCTCACCGAAGACTTCATCGAGGGCCGATTCGAACCGGCGTATGACGTTGCGGAAAAACACAATGTTCCCATGTTCATTCAGGCGGCCGGATACCTGCCCTCGGATCTCACCCCTGTGGTCCGCAACCACCCGAATCTTCTCTTTGTGCTAGACCACGTGGGCCTCGACCAGCAGCCGGGCGTCGTCCCGGACGATCCTTGGGAACGGTTGCCCGAAGTACTGGAAATGGCACGGTTCGCCAACGTCGCGTTGAAGCTCACTGGTGTTCCTACGCTGGCGCGCTCTCCGTTCCCGTTCACCGACGTCTGGCCTTACGTGCATCAGGTCATCGATGCATTCGGTGCCAACCGAGTGATGTGGGGGAGCGATTTCACCCGCATGCGTTACGCGCCGCGCTCGGTCGAGCGCGGACCAAGGGCGGGATGGTTTGGTCTGTACAGCGACGCGGTGAACTTCATTCGGGATACCGAAGAGTTGACCGACGACGTCAAGGAGCAATTGCTGGGCGGCACCATCCGACGGCTACTGAGCTGGAATACCTAGGAAGTTCATTCGCACTACCGGCGACGCCGGCTCGCGTCCTCGAGCGCCGGCGGGATGTACCCGGTGTCGGCCCGTGAGAGTGTGATACCGGGCGGCACGATCTCGTCGATTCGGTCGAGCACATCACCGGACAGGGTCACGTCAACCGCACCGAGTTGCGATTCGAGTTGCTCCAACGTCCGTGGTCCGATGATCGGTGCAGTGATCGCCGGATGCTGAAGAACGAACGCAAGAGCGAGGTGGATCAGCGGAATTCCGGCCTCATCCGCAAGCACCGCCAACGCGTCAGCCGCGTCGAGCTTGGCCTGATTGTCCGGCTTCGACAGGTCATACCGGCCCGGCCTCCAGGCCGCGCGATGGGACTGCGGCGCATCTTCGCCCTTGCGATAGCGCCCCGTCAGCCAGCCGCCGGCCAGCGGACTCCACGGCAATACGCCCATGCCGTATTGCTCAGCCACCGGCAGCACGTCCGTCTCGATGCCCCGGACCAGAATCGAGTACGGCGGCTGCTCGGTGACGAAGCGCGACAGCTTCCGGTCGCGGGCGATCCACTGGGCCTCGACGATCTGGTGCGCCGGAAAGGTCGAGGAGCCGAATGCCCGGATCTTGCCCTGGCGCTGCAGATCGGTCAGCGCGGCCAGCGTCTCTTCCACATCGGTTCCGTCCTCGGGACGGTGCACCTGGTAAAGGTCGATCCAATCGGTGTTCAGCCGCCGCAGGCTGCTCTCGACCTCGGACACGATCCACCGGCGGGAGTTGCCACGCTTGTTCGGGTCCCCGCCGGACTGGCCCAATGCGACATCCATCGGGGCATGGAACTTCGTGGCCAGAATGACGTCATCGCGGCGCCCGTCAGCCAGCGCCTTGCCGACGATGACCTCCGACTCGCCGAGTGAGTAGACGTCAGCCGTATCGATGAAGTTGATACCGGCGTCGAGCGCGCGATGAATTATCTTCACCGAGGCGTCGTGGTCGGGTTCCCCCCAGGCTCCGAACATCATGGCCCCAAGACACAGCGGGCTCACCTGCATGCCGGTACGACCAAGACCGCGATAATCCACAGCCGGACGGTAGTACGACGGTCCGGGCATCGGCACAGTGGCCTCGACGATGCAGCGTCCGGGCCTCAGCGGTGAGTCTTGCCTCGCGATCACGGGCGATGGGGGAAGCTGATGCGCATCAGCCGGCTGTCGGCCCAGTCTTCGAGCCGGGTCGGCCGGATGGTGCCGGGGTCGTGGGGCTGATTGAGATCCGCGACGATCTCCGCCAGCACGGCCTGACGTTCAGCTGGGTCGGTGACAGGCGTGGCCCGTGCGGGCAGATCTGCGCGGATCCCGTTCTTGAGGTGGAAGGTGAAGGTGGGATTGGCGAGAAGGTTCGCATGCCAGTCGGTCGCGGCACCGCCGGCGCCGCTACACAGGTAAGTGGTGCCCGCCGCTCGGTAGAAGAAGATCTCGATGCGGCGTGGCCGGCCGGTGCGGCGCCCTAGCGTCGTGATGTCGATGATCCGTTCTCTGGTGCCTGCGGCGGGGGTGATCTCGATGGCTCGCCGGATGTAATCGGGCAGGTGGGATAAAGACGCGTCCCGTGCGGAGTCGTTCGACCCGGTCGTGTCTGGAGTGCTCATGCGGTCTCGGCCTGAAGGGCGGGGCCGAGGAGGAGGCCACCGTCGATGACGTACTCCGACCCCGTGATGAACGACGCGTCCGATGAGGTGAGGAACAGGAGAAGACGGGTGACGTCGGTCGGCTCCCCGAGCCGGGGGATAGCGAACGGCTCGGGTGAGTAGAAGTCGGCGATTGCCGCGGTGGCGCCGGCTGCTGGTTCGTGGATGAAGGAGGTCGCGATCACGCCGGGGTGGATGGTGTTTACCCGGATGTGGTCGCGGCCGAGTTCGAGTGCTGCCGTTCGGGTGAGCCCTCGCACGGCCCACTTGCCGGCGACGTACGGCGCGTAGTGAGCCGTGCCGCCCAGGCCCATGATCGAGGCGATGTTGACGATGGCTCCCCCTGCCGCGCGGCGTAGAGCGGGAGCTGCGACCTTGATGCCGAGGAAGGTCCCGGTGAGGTTGACGTCGAGGATGCGCGACCACGTGGCCTGCTCCGTGTTCTCGATTGTCGCTGGCGGATTCTGCACGCCCGCGTTGTTGACGAGCACGTTCAGGGCGCCGAAGGCGTTCTCGGCGGCTAGCACAGCGGCGGACCACGAGCTCTCGTCGGTGACGTCGAGGCGGGCGAAGCGAGCACGGGTCCCGAGCTCGTCGGCGAGAGCGGCGCCGCGTTGCACGTCGATGCCGCCGATCACCACGTTCGCTCCCTCCGCGTGAAAGGCGCGCACGTGGCTCGAGCCCTGACCGCCGGTCCCACCGGTCACGAGCACGGTCTGGTTGTCGAAGCGGGGCATCAGATGTTCCTTCGGTACATGGGTGAACAGCGGTCAGTGGTGAGTCAGGTGACTCGCCACTCCCGACACTAGGTTGGGGGCAGTGGCGAGTCAAGCCACTCACCTCGTATGCTCGGCCCATGAGCAGGGCTGTGACGACGTATCACCAGCGCATCGCCCAGGAGAAGCGCGCGCTGATCGTGACGGCCGCGACCGCACTGTTTCTCGAGTTGGGCTACGACCGGACGTCGCTGGCGCGGATCGCGGAGCGCTCGGGCGTTTCGCGGGCCACCTTGTTCAAGCAGTTTCCGAGCAAAGCTGCCCTGTTCGACGCCATCGTGACCGAGTCATGGTCGACCGCTGACGAGGAGGATCCCCCGCCGGCAGGCAACGTCGTCGACGGACTCAGCATCATCGGTCGCCGTTACGCCGAGCTGCTGGGCCGTGCCCAGATGACCGACCTGTTCAGGATCGTCATCGCCGAGCTGCCACGGTTCCCCGAGCTGGCCCATGCGCAGTTCTCGCACGGAAAGATGCCCTACTTCGAGTCCGTACGCAGCTACCTCCTGGCCGAGCACGAGGCGGGAACCGTGCGGGTCGAGGACGCCGACCTCGCAGCCACCCAGTTCCTGGGCATGATCTCCAACTACGTCTTCTGGCCGACACTCCTGGTGCCCGGCTGGGAGGTGAGCACCGAACGCGTCGCCCAGGTAGTCGACGAGGCCGTCCGCACCATCGCCGCCCGGTACGCCGCAACCGGACCAGGGACGTCCACCAACGACTGAGTCCCGCCGCGACCAAAGGAGCCCATGCCTACGCAATCGAGGCCGTCGGCAACACCCTCAGCTGTGACGAGCCCCATTGTGCAGAGGCCCAGCGCGGCGCCGCCGGATCGACCAGAAACTGGCCCGGGCGTCCGGTGATGGCTGACGGCGGCTACCAGGGCTGGCAGGAAGATCTCAACGCCATCGACCGCAAAGGAAAATCCTGCGGGACCACCGCCGCGCGGCCAGCACCCGGTCAGTGGTCACTACCAAGAGCAGTCACGGGACACCCTTGGCTCGGCCCGGCTTAGCTTCCGGCCATGGCGATGACCAGTTTGCCGCCCTTCGGGCGTTGCTCGCGCTCCAGCTCCGTCAGGGCCTGAATCGCCTCGGCCAACGGGACCGTACGGGCGACGGGTAGGCGCAGGGTCCGGGCCACCTCCTCCAGGTCCGCGGTCACCAGCCGGCCCATCATCGCCCGGTACGGCCCGGGCAGGGCGCTCCTGATCATTTTGGCCGGCGTCGGGACGATGTCGACGATGGTTCCGCGGGGCTTCAGCAGCGTTCGGGCCGCGGCGAAGGGAAGCATGCCGGGCGTGTCGAAGACGAGATCGAACCGTCCCGCGAGGGCGGCCGGGTCGAAGCCGAAACCCACGACCGGTTCGACGCCGAGCTCGCGGGCCTCGTCAGCCGCGGTGTCGCGGCAGCTGCCGGCGACCGAGGCTCCCCGCGTCTGGGCGAACTGGACGGCGGCCCGGCCCACCCCGCCCAGGCACCCG
>NZ_WMBA01000119.1 GCF_009707865.1 Amycolatopsis pithecellobii | reverse complement strand
GCCCACCCGTGCAGCACCGCCGCGATCTTCCAGCCGATGTTGACCGCGTCGCCGACACACGTGTTGAAACCGTGGCCACCGAACGGAGGGTTGATGTGGGCGCTCTCGCCGACCAGGAAGACCCGCTCCGTACCGAACTTGTCGGCCAGTTGCATCCTCGGCGTCCACGGGTCGGTCGAGAGCAGCTCGATGTCCAGCTCCGCGATGCCCTGTCCGGTGAGGTCGGCGATCAGCCGCACGGCCAGCTGGTCGTCGTGCTCGTCGCCGGCACCGGCGAAGCTCGCCCACCAGGTGCCATCGTGGTCCAGCGGGCCAATGGCGCCGGGCACCTCGGCCCCCACGACCCAGTAGTGCAGGGCCTCGCCCATCGACGGACGCAACTTCGTGGAGCGGAACACGGCGTTGAGATTCGCCATCGGCGCGGAGCCGCCGTGCAGCGTTGCACCGATACCGTCGCGCACGGTGCTGCGGCCGCCGTCGCAGCCGAGCAGGTAGCCCGCGCTGATCGAGTACGTCGACCCGTCGGCACGCTCGACCTCGCAGGTCACGGCGTCCGCGCCTTCGACGAAGCCGGCCAGCCGGTCGCCGAAGCGCAGATCGGCCAGGCTCCCGGCGCCGAGGTGGGCCCGCAGCACCTCCTCGACCACCGGCTGCCCGACCTGCTGCCCCGCCTCGGCCGTGAGCCCGTGCTCGGCGGCTTTCAACCCGAAGACGCCGGTGAACTCGGTGATCACCTCGCCGGCCATGGTGCTGCAGAAGACGATGCGCTGGTTCCATTCCGGGGACAGCGGTGCCGCGCGGCGTACCGAATCGGCGACGCCCCAGCGCCGGAACAGCTCCATCGTTCGGGGGCTCGTCGTCTTCGCCCGCGGCCGGGTGTGACTCACCTCGGCGCGGGGCTCCAGCACGATCGAGCCGATGCCATGGTGGGCGAGTTCGGCTGCCGCCGCGAGCCCCGCCGGTCCGCCGCCGGCCACCACAACCGGCGTACGCAACGTCGCGTTGTTCGGAATCACCGGGCTAGGATTCTTGAGGTGACCATCGGCAGACACCCGTGGTTCCAATGACCGGAACGCCAAGCCGACGCTCGGGAAGGCCCGCGCAGGGGGAACCGATCCTGGAGCGCGCGTTCCGGGTGCTGGGGGCCTTCGCCGAGTCGGGCGAAAGCCTTCCCCTGCACAAAATCGCCGCACGCGCGGCGCTGCCGAAGAGCACCACCTCTCGTATCGCCACCCAGCTCGTGGGCCTGGGTGCGCTGGAGCGCCTGGAGACCGGTGACTTCGTCGTCGGTCTGCATCTGCTCGAGATCGCCTCGCTGGCCCCGCGCGGGCACGGGCTGCGTGCCGCGGCCCTGCCGTTCCTGGAGGATCTGCACCGGGTCACCGGGCAGCACATCTGTCTCGCCGTCCGCGAGGGTCACGAAGCGGTCCTCGTCGAACGGCTGTCAGCCCGGGGCGCGGCTGCCGTCAAGTACCGCGTGGGCGGCCGGTTGCCCTTGGATCGGACCGGTATCGGCATCGCGCTGCTGGCCTATGCGCCGCAACGGATCCGTGACGAGATTCTGGCCGCGAGCACCGAGGCGGCGCTGCTTCGCCGGCTGATGGCCGCGGTCCGCGCCGAGGGCGTCTACGCGGTGACGGGGCCCAATCCCCTCGACGGGGGCGAGCCCACGATGTCCACCGTGGCCGCCCCGATCCTGAACCGGCGCAGCGAGCTACTCGGAGCGGTGTCACTGGTCGGCCCCGACGAGGGTGGCGCACCGGTGGGGGCTCGCCTGGCCGTGCGCACGGCGAGCCTGGCGATCTCGCGAGCCGCGCGACGAGCCGGTAACGCCTAGCTGCTCTTCTTCGGCAGAGTCGGCGGACACAGGTACATGTCGCGGCGTTCCTGCCGGGGCAGGCTCGTGGCATGTGCCTGCGCGACGCGGGTGAGCGTGGTCGTCGCGTGGACCACCGTGGCGATCGCCTCGTCCGGGGTCAGGCCGCAGTGGTCGATGAGGAAGAAAAGCCCCTCGCTGCCGACGGCGAAGGCGAGCTCGCGCTTGAGCCGGTCGAGTTCACCGGAGCCGCTATGGCCGAGGTCTTCGGCCAGCGGGGCGAGCGCTTGGTCGATGAGGGCCAGTCGCAGGTCCGGCCTGGCCCCGGGCGCGGATCCGGTGATGGTCGCCGCGATGACCGCGCGGATCGCGCTCTGATGGGCCAGGGCATGGCGCAGCAGATATTCGGTGGCCACGGCGATGCGTTCCACCGGATCACGGGAACCGGCGACTGCTTCGAGTGCTTCCGCCGGGGTGAAGAGCGTGCCGGTGATGGTTTCCCGCAGAAGTCCCGCCAGGTCGGGAAAGTGCCGGTAGGCGGTCGCCTCGGAGACGGCGGCCGCACGGGCGACCTCGGGCATGCTGATCGTCCGGCCGGACCGGACCAGTTCGGCAGCCGCACGCAGGATCGCCTCGCGAGTGCGCCGTTTCTGGTTGACGCGTCCGGTCGCCCTGCTCTGTGACATCGGGACCTCCGTCTTCACCGTCGCCTCAAAAGCGAGCTAACTCTCTTCATGAGAGTACTCTTGCATAACAGTCGCGGGGTCGCTACTCTCCTTCATGAGAGTTCACTTTCACGAGTGAACCACCTGAACGAGGAGGAGATCTTCATCATGACTGCCCCCACTGGCGCTTCCAGGACCATCGAACTGAGCGATGGCCTGACCATCTCCATCGACGAGAAGGGCGACGCCGCCGCCTCCGAGGGCAGCGCCGCACTGCTGCTCCACGGTGGTGCCGGACCGTTTTCCGTCGCCGGTTTCGCCGGCGCGCTTTCCGAGCACGCCTACGTGATCACCCCCACCCACCCCGGTTTCGGTGGCACGCCCAAACCGGAATGGATGGACAACATCGCCGATCTCGCGACGGCTTATCTGGACATGCTGGACGTCCTCAACCTGAGCCGCGTCCTGGTCATCGGCAACTCGATCGGCGGGTGGATCGCCTCCGAGATGGCGGTGCGGGACAACCACCAGCGCATCGGCGGCCTGGCGCTGTTCAACGCCGTCGGCATCCAGCCCGGCCACCCGGACGAGATCGCCGAGGCATCGAAGGTCGGACCCGGCGAATTCCTCCGGCTGGCTTGGCACAAGCCGGAATTCACGCCCGACCCCGCGCAGATGAGTGACGAGCAGCGTGCGGCGATGGCGGCCAACCAGGAGGTACTGGCGGTGTATGCGGGCGACCCCTACATGCACGACCCCAAGCTGAGCCACCGCCTGCACCGGGTCCAGGTGCCGGTGCTGGTCGGCTGGGGCGAGCACGACGGCGTCGTCCCGGCGGACTACGGCCGGACCTACGCCGGGCTCTTCCCGCGGGGCAGCTTCCAGCTCATCCCCAACGCCGGTCATCTGCCCCACGTCGAAGAGCTCGGGCTCACTCTCGAAGCTCTGGGCAAGTTCGTCAGCAGCGAGCTGCAAGCCGGCTGACCGAGACAGATATGGGGGTGTGCCGGACCCGCGTGCCGGCACACCCCACCTCGGCCGGAATGCAGTGTCCTCGCGGGCAATCAGAAGGGATGAAAGATGGACTTCGCTGACCGGCGCAGGTCACTCGTACTGGGCGTGTGCTGCCTGAGCCTGCTGATCGCGGGCCTCGATACCACCGCCCTCAACATCGCGCTTCCCGCCATCCAGCACGACCTGAACGCCTCCGTCAGCGGTCTACAGTGGACGGTCGACGGGTACACCCTGGCGGTCGCCGGCTTTCTCGTGTTCGCAGGCTCCGCCGGTGACCGCCTCGGACGGCGCCGCGTGTTCCAGACCGGGCTCGCCTTGTTCACCCTGGGTTCGCTGGCTTGTTCGCTGGCACCGGGACTGGGCTGGCTAGTCGGCTTCCGGGTCCTGCAGGGGCTCGGGGCCAGCATGCTCAACCCGGTCGCCTTGTCGATCCTGACCAACACGTTCGTCGATCCACGCGAGCGTGCTCGCGCGATCGGGCTGTGGGGCGGCACCATCGGGCTGTCCCTGGCGCTCGGGCCGGTTGTCGGCGGGCTCCTGGTCGCTTCGGCGGGATGGCGATCGGTGTTCTGGATCAACCTGCCGATCGGGGTGGCCGCCATCGCGCTGACGGCACTGTTCGTGCCCGAGTCGAAGGCGCTCGTCGCGCGCCGGCCGGACCCGGTCGGGCAGGTTCTGGTCATCGCGTTTCTGGTGTCGGTGGTCTACGCGATCATCGAGGGCGCCCACGCCGGATTCGGCAGCATCCCGATCATCCTGCTGTTCACCGCCGGCACCCTCGCCGCCGCTGTCCTTGTCCGGTACGAACGCCGCCGGGACCAGCCCCTGATCGATCCCCGGTTCTTCCGGTCCGTTCCGTTCGCGGGGGCGACCGTCATCGCGGTGGCCGCGTTCGTGACCATGTCGGGCTTTCTGTTCCTGAACACCCTGTATCTACAGGATGTCCGCGGCTACAGCGCCCTGCGGGCCGGGCTGCTCACGGTGCCGATGGCGGGCGCCGCCGCGATCGCCTCCGCGGTCTCCGGCCGGATCACAGCCACGCGTGGCGCGCGGGGGCCGCTGGTCGCCGCCGGCGCGCTGATCGCGACCGCGGCGGTGGTCCTGACTTTCGTCGCCCCCGGCACGCCCCTGCCGCTACTCCTGGCTTCCTACGTGCTTTTCGGCACCGGATTCGGGCTGGTCAACACCCCGATCACGAACACGGCCGTGGCAGGTATGCCGCGTGCCGAGGCCGGCGTTTCGGCCGCGGTCGCCACGACCGGGCGCCAGTTCGGCAACAGCCTCGGCGTGGCGATACTCGGCTCGATCGTCGCGGGAAAGGCACCCGGCGAGTTCCTTACGGCAAGCCACATCGGCTGGTGGGTGCTGGCCGGCTGCGGAGCGCTGGTCGCCATTCTGGGCGTCGCGACCACCACCAAGTGGGCGCAAGTCAGCGCCGGCCGCGTCGCGGAGCGTTTCCTCGCTTCGCCCGGCCCGGTGACCGGCGCCGAGGCAGAAGCCACCACCGCTTGATCGCCCGGGGTCATCCGACGAGGGACTGGGTGCCCACCACGTCCAGCAGGGCCAGGCGGTCGGCGTCTTCGCTGCCCGGTTCGGCCGTGTAGACCATGATGCGCAGGTCGCGGCCGGCGACGGTGAGGATGTCGCAGTCCAGGGTCAGGGCGCCGACCTGGGGGTGGTCGATGGTTTTGCGGCCGGCTCGGTGCGTGCCGACGGTGCCGGATTCCCACAGCTCGTCGAAGTGGGTGCTGCGCCGGCGGAGTTCGGTGATGAGGGAGTGCAGGTCCGGGTCGTCGGGATAGTGGCCGGCGGTGCGACGCAGGTCGGCGACGTGTGCCGCCTGGAGTGCGCCCCTGGATTCGGGCGTGTGGCGGATGCGGCTGTGGGGGTTGAGGAAGTTGCGCCAGACCGCGTTGAGGTCGTTGCCGTGCCATTCCCCCATGAGCGCCGTGTAGAGGGCGTTCGCGAGCACTTGGGTCCAGGCGGCGTCGAAGACGGCGACCGGCGTCCCGGTCAGCCGGTCCAGCATCCGGTGCACCCCGGGGGTGAGGTGCCTCGGAACCATGCCGGGGCCGGGCGGCACGAGGCCGGCCAGCCGGAACAGGTGGGCACGTTCCTCCTGGGTGAGCCGCAGTGCTCGGGCCAGGGCCTCGACGACCTGGGGTGAGGGGTTGGTGGCGCGTCCCTGTTCGAGCCGGGTGAGGTAGTCGGCGGAGATGCCGGCCAGCTGGGACAGTTCCTCGCGGCGCAGGCCCGCGGCGCGCCTGCGTCCACCCTCGGGCAGGCCGACGGTCTGCGGCGAGACGTGATCGCGCCAGTGGTGCAGCGCAGCGCCGAGTTCGGTGGTCGCCATGCCGTTCAGTGTGACCGGTGCGGCGCTCGGCTGTCTTGGTACTGCCATTCCCAGGAAAACGGGGCTACTGCCTGAGCACGTGGTCCTGGCCCATCGTGAAGGCATGACAGCAGCACGACCCGCTGTGGGGTTCATCGGATTGGGCGACCAGGGCCTGCCCATGGCCACCGCGATCGCCGGCGTGGGGTTCCCGCTGCACGCCTGGGCCCGGCGCGCCGGCTCCCTCGACGGCCTCGGCGAGGTCCCGCACCAGCGGCACGCCACGGTCGGTGAGCTCGCCGCCGCCTGCGACATCGTCTGCCTGTGCGTCCCTACCGATGACGACGTCCTGCGGTTGGCCGGGCGCCTGCTCGAAGGGCTGCGTCCCGGCACGGTCGTCGTCAACCACGGCACCGGCCTGCCCGGCAACGCCGTGCGGCTGGCCGCACTGTGTGCGACGGGCGACGCCGAGGTACTGGACGCGCCGGTGAGCGGTGGCCGTCCGGCCGCGCGGGAGCGCCGCCTGACCACGATGGTCGGCGGTGCGCGGTCGGTGGCCGAGCGCTGTGCGCCGGTGTTCCGGTCGTTTTCCCGTCACGTGGTGTACCTCGGTCAGGCCGGCGCAGGACAGACGGCGAAGCTGTTCAACAACGCGCTGCTGATGATGAACCAGGCCGCGATCGGGGAGATCGTCGAGCTGGCCGCCGAACTCAAGCTGGACCTCGGCCGGCTGGTGGAGGTCCTGAAGCTGGGCAGTGCCGCCAGCGCGGCACTGTCGCTGCTGAACACCATGGTGCGGCCCGACAACGTCGAACACCTCGCCGGTGTGGAAGCGCTGGACATGGAGTTGTTCGACCAGGCCATGCGCGGGGCCGGAATCGACTCCACCGCTGTCACCGAACGTGGCCTGGCCGGGGCGCGCGGACTCGCGCAGCTGTTGCACCGCCTCGAATACCTGCCCGACCGAAAGGAACAACACTGATGAGCAAGCTCGCCCTGATCACCGGCGCCACGTCCGGCATCGGCGAGGCATTCGCCGAACGCCTCGCCGCGGACGGCTACGACCTGATCGTCGTCGGCCGTAACACCGACCGGCTGGAGGAGTTCGCCACCGGCCACCCGGGCGTCACGGTCCGTCCCGTCACCGCCGACCTCTCCACCGACACCGGGATCGACACCGTCGCCGAAATCTGCGCCGCCGAGCCGCTGACCATGCTCGTCAACAACGCGGGCGTCGCCCACTACATGCCGTTGGCCGAGCTGCCCGCGGGCAAAGCCAGGGAACTCGTCCACGTCAAGGTCGTCGCCCCCACCATGCTCACCCGCGCCGCCGTCGCCGGCATGCGGGAACGCGGTGCGGGACAGATCGTCAACGTGGCCGGGATGATCGCTTTCAGCGGCCCCGCCGACAAGTCCGTCATGCCCCGCCGCGCCGTCTACGCCGGCACCCTGGCGCACCTCGTCGCCATGTCTCAGACGCTCAGCGCTGAACTCGAGGGCACCGGCGTCCGGGTCGAGGTCCTCTGCCCCGGCGTCGTCGCCACCGAATTCCACCAACGTCAGGGCCTCGACATGACTGTGGTGCCCCGCATGAGCGCCGAAGACGTCGTCACAGCCGGGTTGCGCGGCCTCGAACTCGGCGAAGTCGTCTGCGCCCCCGGCGTCGAAGAGGCCGGTCTCCTCGACGCCGTCTTCCAGGCCGACCTCGCCGCCTTCGGCGGACAAAGCCCCGAACTCGCCTCCCGCTATCGGGCCGCCTGAACGCGCTACCCACCGGATGCGGTCATCGCTTTCTCGGCCTCGTGTTCGACGTCGTATTCGGCAGACCCAGCTCGCGTCGAACAGCTCGGTGGGTCGCTGCTCGTCCTCGGCAAGGGGGAAGGCGCGGTGAAGGAACTGCGCGTTCCGGCGGGAGACGAGCTGCACCCGCGTCGCTCTGGGGAGCCGGAGCCGCTCGTATTCGCGCAGGCGAGCGGGGATATCGGCGGACTTCGCGCCCTCCAGGCGAACCGCGAGCGCGAAGGCGTCCTCGATGGCCTGACCAGAGCCTTGCCCGGCGTGGATGAGCATCGCACATGCGGGATCGCCGAGCGCAGAGACAGCGCGGTTCCGGTGGGCACCTCCTGCCCGAGTGTGCTGATCAGCAGCAGTGCCGGCGCCCCGCCTCCGCGATCGGAAGCGGGGGCGGGGCGCCGGCACTGC
>NZ_WMBA01000118.1 GCF_009707865.1 Amycolatopsis pithecellobii | reverse complement strand
TTCCCGCCCCGCGAGTTGCACGTACCCGCTCCGCGAGTCGCGCGTTCCCGTCGCACGGAACGCACAACTCGCGCCCACACAACGCACAACTCGCGCGCACACAACGCTCAACTCGCGCCGCTCACCTACGTCCCGGCACCGGGTTCCGGGCCGGTGTGATGGGCAATTCCGGTCCGGCATGAGTTGGCCGCTGGTGATGTGGGATGCCGTGCACGGCGTGGTCGGCGTAGTCCAGCGCCTCGGTGACCAGTTTGGTCAGATGGTCGCTGGTGATCCGGTACAGCATCCGGCGGCCCTCACGCCGCGCCTGCACCAGCCCGGCCAGCCGCAACCGCCCCAGGTGCTGGGACACCGAGGACCGGGATGCCGTCACCCGCGCCGTGAGCGTGGAGACGTCCTGTTCCTCCGAAAGCAATTGCAGCAGATGCAGGCGGGTGGGGTCGGCGAGCAGCCCCAGTACCTCGGCCGCCACGGCGAGCTCGGTACTGTGCTCATGCGCGCGCATGGTTGCATAATGGGGTCCAACAGCTCACCTGGCAAGCCCGGACACGAGACCGAGAGGACCACGGCGATGGCCCACGGGCACGACCACCACCCCACCGGCACCGGGGAAGGGCACGGGCACGCGGCACCTGCCGGTCCCGTGACGTCGCTATGGTCGCGACTCAAGCATCTGCTGACCCCGCACAGCCATGACAGCGCAGACCGGTTCGACACCACATTGGAAACGAGCAAACGCGGCACGCGCACGCTGGTCTGGTCGTTCGTGGCGCTGTTCGTCACCGCGGTACTCCAGCTGGTCGTAGTGCTGTTCACTGGCTCGGTCGCGCTGCTCGGGGACACGATCCACAACTTCGCCGACGCGCTCACCGCGGTGCCGGTCGGTATCGCGTTCGTCCTCGGACGGCGGGTCGCCACCCGCCGCTACACCTACGGTCTCGGCCGGGCCGAGGACCTCGCCGGGGTCGTGGTCGTACTCATCATCGCGGCGTCGGCCGCGTTCGCCGGCTATGAGGCGGTCCTGCGGTTGATCCAGCCGCGACCGGTGACGCATTTGTGGGTGGTCGCGATCGCCGGGGTCATCGGCTTCGCCGGCAACGAGCTCGTCGCCCGCTGGCGGATCGCCGTCGGCAGGCAGATCGGTTCCGCGGCGCTCGTGGCCGACGGCCTGCACGCGCGCACCGACGGGTTCACCTCGCTGGCCGTCGTACTCGGCGCACTCGGGGTGGCGCTCGGGTTCCCGTTGGCCGACCCGATCATCGGGCTGGTCATCACCGTGGCCATCCTGCTCGTGCTGCGCGAGGCGGCGAAGGAAGTGTTCCGGCGCCTCATGGACGCCGTCGATCCGCACACCGTCGACCAGGTGGAGCACACCGCGGCCGAAGTGCCCGGGGTGCTCGCCGCGAACGATGTCCGGATGCGCTGGATCGGGCACAGCCTGCGCGCCGAACTCGCGGTCCGGGTCGACGCCGGCCTGACGGTCGACGAAGCGCACCGCATCGCCCACGACGTCGAACACCGGCTGATGCATGCCGTGCCCAGGCTGACCGCCGCCGTCGTCCACACCGAACCGGCGACCGGCGCCGTTGTGGCGCATGAACTCCTGGCCCACCACACGCGCTGACGTTGGGACTTTGCCGATGTTGTCTTGGGGTGCCATCGCCTACGGGGCCGCACTGTCGGCCATCGTGGCGGTGGTCCTCGCCCTGCTCGCCGCCCGCGAACGCCGGCCCGTCACCCTCGCCGTGGTCGCGGTCGGCGCGATCGCCGGGCCGGTGGCCTGGAATGCGATCCTGCGCTCCACCAAGGCCCATCAGTTCTTCATCAACGCCCCCATCGCCGTGTTCCCGATCGCACGGAACGCACAACTCGCGCGCACGGAACGCACAACTCGCGCGCACGGAACGCGCAACTCGCGCCCACACAACGCGCAACTCGCGCCGTTCAGAAGTCCGGCGTACGCACCACGATGACCGGGCAAGGGCTGTGGTGTAGCAGGGTCTGGCTGGTCGAGCCCAGGCCCATCCCGGCGAATCCACCGCGGCCACGGGAACCGATGACGATCAGCTGCGCTCCGTCCGCCTCGGACAGCAGCCCACGCACCGGGCGGTCCCGCATCACCCGGCGGCGCACTTCCACCTCGGGATACTTCTCGCTCAGGCCCGCCAGACGTTCGGCCAGCACCCTGCTTTCGTCCTCGGCCACGGCATCCCAGTCCACATCGGACGGTAGCGCGGCCCACGTCTCCTCGACCGACACGTCGAGCCAGGTGTGCACGGCCACGAGCGGAACGTTCCGGAAACCGGCCTCCTCGAAGGCGAACTCCACGGCCGCGTCACTGACCGGCGAGCCGTCGACCCCCACCACGATCGGCCCGGTGGCCGGTGGCGGATCGTCGGGCATGCGCCCACGCACAACCACCACCGGGCAGTGCCCATGCCTGGCGACCGCGACCGAAACCGAGCCCAGCAACATCTCCTGGAAACCGCCCAGCCCACGCGAGCCCAATACCACCAGCCGGGACTTCGCCGACTCGTCGACGATCTCCCGCGCGGCCGGCCCGACTCGCAGATCGGTGTGCACGTCGACATCCGGCACCTCGGCCGACACCTCGTCCTTCGCCAGCCGCAACCACTGATGTCCTTGTTCCACCAGTGTTTCCGTCGCCGCCGCCGCGCCCGGCGGCACCGCGCACGCGTGAAACAGCCGGACCGGCATGCGCCGCTGCCGCCCTTCCCTGGCGGCCCACCGGGCCGCGTGCAACGCCGAACCGGAACCGTCGATGCCGACCAGAATCGAATGCCGTGCTGACGTATCCACCATGCCGGTCACGCTCCTCCGTACGGTGCCGCCCGGGCCAGAGTCAGCGGTCCCGGTCCCGTGGGCCCAAAGGCCCCCGGGCATCGCGTCGCCGGAGGAACCAGCGGCGGATTTCGTCGGCACCCCAGACGATGACGGGGAATGGCGCGGTCAGTGCGAGCATGTCCGGAGTGAGCGCCGCGGTGCCGAGCAGATCCTGCAGCGGCGGGGCGTAGATGATGACCGCGGCCAGCGCCAGTTCGAAGACGATTCCCCACAGCAGCAACGGATTGGAGAACACGCCGATCGAGCGGAGCGACGCGCGGTCCGTGCGTGCGGCGAACGCGGTCCCGATCTGGCCGGCGACCATGCCGAAGAACGTCATCGTGGTGGCCTGCCGGTAGGCATGGTTCAACGGGGTGCCCTCACCGGTGGGGTCGCCCGGATGCCAGCCTGCCCTGACCAGGACGTAGAAGAAGCCGGCCATCGCCAGCGCGGCGGACAGCACCCCGAGGAAAAGCCAGGCACGCAACAACATCGGCGTCTGGATGACGGATTCGTCGCGCTTGCGTGGCGGCCGGTCCATCAGCCCGGGTTCGGCCGGCTCCCTGCCGAGTGCCAGCGCCGGCAACGTCTCGGTACCGACGTCGAACGCCAGTAGCTGCAACACGGTGAGCGGCAAGGGAATCGTGCCGCCGGACAGTGCGAACACCAGGAACGGCACGATCTCGGGCGTCGCGTGGGCGAAGATGTAGAAGATGAACTTGCGGATGTTGTCGTAGACGCGCCGCCCGGCCTGCACCGCCGCGGTGATGGTGGCGAAGTTGTCGTCGGTGAGCACCATCGTCGCCGCCTCGCGAGCCACATCGGTGCCTGAGCGACCCATCGCGACCCCGATGTCCGCCCGCCGCAACGCCGGTGCGTCGTTGACACCGTCGCCGGTCATCGCGACGACATGCCCGGTCGCGCGCAAGGCATCGGCGATCCGCAACTTCGCTTCCGGCGAGGACCGCGCAAAGATGAGTTCCTCAGTCTGGGTAAGCAAAGCGTCGAGTTCGTTTTCGGTCATCCGGTCCAGATCCGTACCGTTGAGGACGGTCGGCTCGCCCCGCACGATGCCGGTCTGACGGGCGATGGCCGTGGCGGTCAGGCCGTGATCGCCGGTGATGACGATGATCCGGATCCCAGCCGCATGACAATCGGCGACGGCAGCAGCCACCTCGTTCCTCGGCGGGTCCACCATCGCGACCAGACCAAGCAGCACGAGATCCCGCTCGGCGTCCTCACGGGTCGTCGGGATCTCCTCGCCCGGCGTCAGGCGGCGCTCGGCGACCGCCAGGACCCGCCTGCCCTGCCGGGCTTGCGCGTCCACCAGCGACGCGAGCTCATCGCGCCGGCGCGCGGTAAGGGGAGCCGTCATCCCGCCGGCTCCGAGTTCGGCATGGCACAACGGCAACATCGTCTCCGGTGCGCCTTTGGCGGATATCACCTGCCCGTCGGGCCTATCGTCCACTGTGGACATCCGTTTGCGAGCGGGGTCGAAGTGGAACTGCCGGCGGCGGTGCTGATCCCGCTCGGCCGTGTCCACCGGTTGCCCCAACTCGGCGGCGGACTCGAGCAACGCCACCTCGGTAGGGTCGCCGGCAACGGTTCCGTCCGGCGCGCGGCGCGCGTTGTTACACAGGACGATCGCCGAAGCCAACCGGCCCAGCGCGAAGTCGTCCCGCGGCGGCTCGATAGCGGTGACCCGCATCCGGTTCTCGGTGAGTGTGCCGGTCTTGTCGGTGCAGATCACGTCGGTCGAGCCGAGGGTTTCCACCGCGCTCAACCGCCGTACGACCGCGCCGCGCCGAGCCAGTCCACGGACACCGATCGCGAGCGCCAGGGTAATGACCGGGAGCAGGCCCTCCGGCACGTTTCCCACCAGCAGGCCGACCGCGAACACGACCGCGTTGACGAACGACAGGCCCGCACCGAACGTCGCGATCGGCAGGAACGCCACACCCAGCACCACCGAGATCATGGCGATCAGCCACGCCACGCGCCGCACCTGTTTCTCCAGCGGACTTTCGTCGCGTTCCACTCGCTGCGACAACGCCGCGATACGGCCGAGTTCCGTGTGCATCCCGGTGGCGAACACCACCGCACGCGCCTGCCCCTCGGTGCAGGTCGTACCGCTGAACACCAGATCCCGCGCCTGCTGAACCGGAACCTGGGTGTCCAGCAGATCGGCCGCCCGGTACACCGGCATCGACTCACCGGTCAATGTGGACAGATCCACCTCGACCCCACCGTCGATGAGCCGCGCGTCGGCGGAGATCCGGTCGCCCTCCTCAATGACGAGCACATCGCCAGGCACCAGGTCGACCGCGTCGATCACCCCGACCTGGTTGTCCCGCACCACTTTCGCCCGCGGCGGCAGGAACGCGGCAAGCGCCTCGACCGCCCGCTCCGCGTGCCGCTCCTGCACGAACGCGAACACCGCGTTGATCAGGATCACCACGACGACCGCGATCGCGACCGGCTCGATGCCCACGGCCCAGGCGAGCCCGGCGGCCGCCCACAGCAGCAGCGCCAGCGGATGGGTGAACTGCCGCGCCAGTTGCCGGGGCCAGGTCCAGCCGCCGCGTCTGCGCAGCTCGTTCGGCCCGGCGCTGAGCAGACGCCGGCGCGCCTCGCGGTCGGTCAGCCCCGACCGTGAGCTGCGCAGGTCGCGCAGGAGCAGCTCGATCCGTTCGGTCGGGTCGAGCCCGGCCGCCGGCTTGTCCGCCACGGTATCGGTCATCGCACAAGCTTCCCGACGACACCGGGTTCCGCTGGCACGGCGGCTTTCATGGCGTTCTC
The DNA here is from genome assembly GCF_009707865.1 of Amycolatopsis pithecellobii. Lineage (GTDB taxonomy): Bacteria > Actinomycetota > Actinomycetes > Mycobacteriales > Pseudonocardiaceae > Amycolatopsis_E > Amycolatopsis_E pithecellobii. The sequence goes on along the minus strand of NZ_WMBA01000118.1, from coordinate 4,724 downwards.
CTTCACCGTCCGATGTGGACTCCCTGGCGGATGATGGTGTGTGCAAAACGTTTCCGCGCGGATCGGCGGCGGTGTAGGGCAGAAAGTCCTTCGTGCGGTCCTCGATCAGCCGGATCCCGCCCAACGGTGACTTCCGTCCCCGAAGACAGGGACCAAGTACAACACCCATGAGCGCGCCCCGGTCTTAGCGTTGGACGCGACCGAGCACGGAAAGGTGAGGCACCGTGATGGCGATGACCCAGCAGCCGTGGAGTGCCGTGCGCGAGACGCACATCGGCTCCGTCTTCCTCGTCGGTGATCGCGCCTACAAGCTGAAAAAACCCGTCAATTTCGGATTCCTCGACTTCACCCGGCGCGAAACCCGGGAACAGGTGTGTCACAAGGAAGTGGCGCTCAACCGCCGGCTGGCACCCGGCGCGTACCTCGGGGTGGCCGACGTGACCGGACCCGACGGCGCGGTCTGTGACCATCTTGTGGTGATGCGGCGCATGCCCGACGACCGGCGGCTGGCGAAGCTGGTCCGCGACGGTGTTCCGCTGAGAGACACGATCCACGAGCTCGCCCGGCTTCTGGCTCGCTTCCACGAACAGGCCGAACGCGGGCCGGCGATTTCGGCACAGGCGACACGCGACGCGGTCCGGGACCGGTGGCGCGCGAGCTTCGCCCAGGTCCGTGCCTTCCACGGAACGGTGCTCGACGCCTGCACCGGTGCGGAGATCGAACGGCTCGCCGAGGATTTCCTTGCCGGGCGGGAGGAATTGTTCACCCACCGGATCGGCGCCGGCCGGGTGGTCGACGGGCACGGAGACCTGCTCGCCGACGACATCTTCTGCCTCGATGAGGGGCCGCAGATTCTCGACTGCCTCGAGTTCGACGACACCCTCCGGTGGGTGGACGGTCTCGACGACGTCGCATTCCTCGCGATGGACCTGGAACGGCTCGGCGCCCCGGAACTGGGCGAAGAACTGCTCAACGAATACGCGCGTTTCTCCGGTGACCCCGCGCCTCCCGCGCTGCGGCACCACTATCTGGCCTACCGCGCGTTCGTCCGGGTCAAGGTCGCCTGCCTGCGACACCAGCAGGGCGACCCGGCTGCGGCGGAGCTTGCCAGGGCGTATGCCGAAATCACCGTGCGCCACTTGCGTCGCGGCACTGTCCGGCTCATTCTGGTCGGCGGCCTGCCCGCGTCGGGTAAGTCGACTTTGGCCGGCGCCATCGCCGACCACCTGGGGGCGACGGTCCTGCGCAGCGACCGGGTCCGCAAAGAGCTGGCAGGGTTTCCACCCGAGCACAGCGCGCCAGACGAGTACGAGCGAGGGCTGTACACGCCTGCCCACACCGAGCAGACCTATGCCGAACTGGGGCGGCGCGCGGAGAAGCTCCTGTCCTACGGCGAGACGGTCGTACTGGATGCGTCGTGGAACTCCGCCGACCGGCGTGCCGACGTGATCGCGGTCAGCGCTCGGACACACAGCCCGCTCGCTCCACTGCGTTGCTGGGCACCCGAAACGACGACCGCAGCACGCCTGGCCTCGCGCGGCAACGACATCTCGGACGCCACCCCGGAGGTGGCGCGGCGCATGGCACTCGATGTCCAGCCGTGGCCCGGCGCGCACACGATCTTCACCGCGGGCACGGAAGAAGACTCCCTCATCCAGGCACTGGCCTATTTGGGTTGAGCACGGTCCGGCAAGGAGGATTCCCCATGACACGCAAGGGAAAGATCATCGTCGGTGTTGACGGTTCCACGCAGAGCGAGGCGGCGCTGCGCTGGGCGATCGATGAGGCGAGGACCGATGGGGCCCAGGTGCGTGCGGTGCTCGTGCGATCCCGTGAAGATCTGCTGCCCGGCACCTCATACTCGATGCAGGCACACGGTCGCCGTCCGGTCGGCGAGGACGAGGACTACGCACACCTCCTGCGCGCGACGGTGGAGAAATCCTTGTCTGACAAGGAGAATCTGCCAGAAATCCACGGCGTCGTCACCGACGGTGACCCGGCCACCGAGCTGATCAAGGAGTCCGGCGACGCGGACCTGCTGGTCGTCGGTTCCCACGGGGCACGGATGCTGACCGAGCTGCTCCTCGGCAGTGTCGCCACCCAATGCGTCCGGCATGCGCACTGCCCCGTGGTGGTGCTGACCGGCGAAGCAGCGCAGCGCCAGGGCTAAGGGACCATCGGATTCGGTGGCAGCACCGGTGCGGTCATTCCCTCGGGCAGCCGCCCGTGCTCGGCCCGGTAGCTGCGGACGTACTCGGCGACGGCGGCAGGAAGGGTCGGGAACACGTTCTCCTCTCCGATCTTCACCATCAGACCGGCGGCGGCAAGTTCGTCGTCCAGCTCCCGCTTGACCCTGGCCATCGCGAACCGGATCCCGCGGCGTTTCAGTTCCTCGCACAGCCCGTCGAGCGCGTCGAGACCGGTGACGTCGACTTCGATCGTGGCCTCGGCGTTGAGCAGGAACCATTCCGTGCCGGGGGTGACCGCGCGCAGCGCCCGGTCGTGGAAGTCCTGCGCGTTGGCGAAACACAATGGCGCGTCGTAGCGGTAAACCACCAACCCCGGCACGATCTCCGCGCCCGGGTAGTCGCCGATATCGTGCATGCCCGGCACGCCCGGAACGTAACCGAGCACGGCGGCGTGCGGCCGGGCCATCCGCCGCAGCAGGTCCAGAATGGACAGTCCAATCGCGACCAGCACACCGTAGAGCACGCCCAGCCCCAGCACCCCGGCCGTGGTCGCCAGCGCCAGCACCAGCTCACTGCGCCGGAACGCCCCGAACCGCTGGAACTCGCGCGGCCTGATCAGCCGTAGTCCCGCGTACACCACGACCGCGCCCAACGCCGCTTCCGGGATCGCGCCGAGCAAGGGGCCCCCGGCGAACAACACGACGAGCACGGTCGCCAGCGCCACCAGCGAGTACAGCTGAGTACGGCTGCCGAGCGACACGCCTATCGCGGTCCGGCTGCCACTCGAGCTGACCGGGAACCCGTGCGACAGCCCGGCGATCAGGTTCGTTCCGCCGAGGGCGCGCAGCTCCTTGTCCGCGTCCACGGCCTGCCCGTCCTTCGGCGCGAACGCCCGCGCCGTGAGCACCACATCGGAGAAACCGACGAGCGCGATGCCCACGGCGGGCAGCAGCAGGACGGACAGATCGGCGGCACCGACTCGCGGTATCGCGGGCACCGGCAGCCCGGCCGGGACGACGCCCACGACCTGGATGCCCGCATGCTGCCAGCCGAAGATCCACACGAAGCCGGCGGCGAGCACGATGCCCAGCAGCGGCCCTGGCAGCCAAGGCGCGAACCTCGCCAGCAGCAACAACAACGTGAGCACCGAGGCGCCGAGCGCGAGCGTCGGCCAATGCACCGCACCGAGGTCACCGAACCAGGAACGCAGCTGACCGGCAAGATCGTGACCGTGCACCGGCACTCCGGTGAGTGCTCCGAGCTGGCTGACGATCATGCTGACGGCGATGCCGGCGAGATAGCCGACGAGCACAGGTTTCGACAGCAGATCGGCCACTACGCCGGCACGCACCAGTCCGCCGAAGAGACAGACACCGCCGACCAGGACGGCGAGCACCGCCGCCAGTACCGCGTACCGGCCAGGGTCACCAGTCGCGAGCGGTGCGACGGCGGTCGCGGTCATCAGCGCCGTCGTCGACTCCGGCCCGACCGAAAGGCGGCGCGACGTGCCGAGCAACGCGTACACGGCCATCGGGCCGATCGCGGTCCACAGCCCGGCGACCGGAGGCAGGCCCGCGATCTCGGCGTAGGCCATCACCTGGGGGACGAGGTAGGCGGCCACGGTGATCCCGGCCAGCACATCGCCCCGCAACCAGCTCCGGCGGTAACCCCGGAACTGGGCGATCCCGGGCAGAATGCGCTCCAGCGCGTGCGACGCCATTGCGTCACCATGATCCGGTTCCGGTCACCGCGGCCAGGGCCGAAGGTCCCCACGGCGGCAGCCATTGGCCCGCCCCTCACGGAGGGTGAGCACCGCGCTCGTCAGCGTGCCTGCTCCATGTCGCGGGTCACCACGGTCGCGCTGACCACTCCAGGCACGGCTTCGGCGAGCACCGCCGCAACATGCCGGTCGATGTCGTTGTCGAACTCGTCGACGATGTGCACCACGCCGTCGCGCACCCGTACCTGCCACCGGTCCGGGCCGCCGTAGATGGCCAGATGATGCCGGACATCCGCGGCGATCTCGGCATCGCTGCGGGCGAAGACCCGCACGATGTCCCCGCGGGTGACGATGCCGACCAAGCGCGAACCGTCCACAATGGGCATCACACGGATACGGGAATCGAGCAGCGACCGCACCAGCATCGACAGGTCCGTGCCCCGCGACATCGCGGTCACCGGAGTGGTCATCACCTCCGCGACCGTCGCCCCCGGCAGGTCCGCACGGCCCGACACGCGCCGCGCATCGGCCGGGAAACGGTCACCGATCAGGTCCGCCTCGGTCACGATGCCGATCAGCTCACCGTCGTCACCGACCACCGGCAACGCGGTGAAACCGTTCCGGCTCAACAACTCCGCCGCCCGCTTGGCGGTCGTCTCCGGGGTCACCGTCACCACCGGATGCGTCATCACATCCTGCGCACGCATGATCCGAACCTCCTCAGGCCTTCTTGTGGGAACGGGCGACGACGACCGGGCACAACGCGGCAGACACGACCTTCTGGCTCGTGGAACCGAGCAGCATCCCCGCAACCC
>NZ_WMBA01000117.1 GCF_009707865.1 Amycolatopsis pithecellobii | reverse complement strand
ACCCCGCCGCCGGTGACCACAACGCCGCCGAGTTCCTCGAAAGCGACGGCGCCACCGGGCTCTTCGAAGACCACGACGAAACCCCCGGCCAGTATGAGCAAACCGGCCACCAGCGCGCCCGGCCGCTTCGCGCCCTACGTCGACACCTCGCTGTTCCCGCCGTTCGACCTGATCTCGGCCGCGAACTCGTCCGGTGTCAAGAACTTCACCCTCGCCTTCGTGCTTTCCGGCGGCGGGTGCACCCCGAAATGGGGCGGCGTCAGCGAACTGAACAACGACGGGGTGCCAGGGCAGATCGGGCAGCTGCGCCAGCTCGGCGGTGACGTCCGGGTTTCCTTCGGTGGCGCCAATGGCATCGAACTCGCGCAAGCGTGCACCGACGTCCCGGCGCTGGCGTCCGCCTACGACAAGGCGATCAGCACCTACGGACTGTCGCAAGTGGACTTCGACATCGAGGGCGGCGCACTCGGCGACGTCGCGGCCAGCACCCGGCGCGCCCAGGCCATCGCGCAGTTGCAGAAACAGAAGAACCTCGACGTGTCGTTCACGTTGCCGGTGCTGCCCTCGGGCCTGACCCAGGACGGGGTGAATCTGTTGCAGAACGCCAAGGCCAACGGCGTCCGGGTGGATTCGGTGAACGTCATGGCGATGGACTACGGCGACGGCGCCGCGCCGAACCCGGCCGGGAAGATGGGCCAGTTCGCCATCGACGCGGCCACCGCGACCCAGGCACAGATCAAGCAGGTGCTCGGGCTCTCCGACGCGGACGCATGGCAGCACGTCGCGGTCACGCCGATGATCGGCGTCAACGACGTCGCGACCGAGGTGTTCACGGTGGCCGACGCGACGAAGCTGACGCAGTTCGCGAAGGAGAAAAACCTGGCGTGGCTGGCCATGTGGTCGGCCACCCGTGACAAGCCGTGTCCCGGTGGTCCTGCCGGGAACGCGCAGGCGACCTGCAGCAGCATCGACCAGCAGCCGCTGGACTTCACCAAGGCCTTCGGCGCCTTCTGAGGAAAGGAACAGAAAATGCCCAACAGGCGTACGTTTCTGCACGGCATGGCCGTGGCCCTCGTCGGCGCCCCGATCGGCGCGGCCGTGGTCGCGGCCCAGACGTCTGGCGGCGGTGCGCGGGCCGCGGACGCAGCCCTGCCCCTGACCGTCGTCAACCACACCGGCCGTTTCGGCAACCGCGAGATCTTCTGCTACATCGTCGGCACCGATCTCGCCACGGGACATCAGGTGTACAGCGGGCCGGACGGCGGTGTTCGGCAGGTTTCGTTGTCCGACAACGGTTCCGGTGGGTTCGCCGACCTGTCGATCCCACTGTCCGCCGACGGGGACACGAAACTCGCGATCCCGGCGAACATGTCCGGCCGCGTCTACTTTTCGCTCGGGGAGAAGCTGAAGTTCAAGGTCGTCACCGACGGTGCGGGCAACGCGGCGTTGCAGTACCCGGCGGGTTGGGTCGAGGGTGACCCGAGTTTCGCGGTGCTGCACGATTTCGTCGAGTTCACCCACAACAGCGCGGGAATGTTCTGCAACACCACCATGGTCGATATGTTCGGGGTGCCGCTCGCGCTTACCCTGACCGGTGCGGCGAACCAGCGCACCGGCGGGCTCGTGCCGGGCGGGCGGGACGCGATTTTCCGTGGCCTGGCGGCGATTCGCGAGTTCGCACCGCTGGTGGTGGACGATCTGCGGGTGATCGCGCCGGGGCACGGCATCGAGTCCGGGCGGTTCCCGGCGACCTACTTCGACTCCGTGATCGGCGCGGTGTGGGACAAGTACGCCTCGGCGCCGCTGACCGTGTCGACCGGCTCGGGCAGCGTCACCGGGCAGGTCTCGGGCGGGATGTTCCGGTTCGGTGGCGGGGTCGCCCCGTTCGCCATGCCGACCACGCGCGACGTGTTCTTCTGTGACGGCGCGCTCGCCGCGCCCAACGACGGCGTCACCGGGCCGGTCGCGGCCGTGCTGGGCGCCGGTTTCAACCGCACGACCCTGCTCGCGAACCCGAACCAGCCGGGCACCGACCCGGCGTCGTTCTACCAGGGCCAGGTGACCAATCACTACGCCAGGCTGCTGCATCAGAACAGCGCGGACGGCAAGGCCTACGGGTTCCCGTTCGACGACGTCGCCGGGTTCGCGTCCTACATTCAGGACACCGCGCCCAGTTCCCTCACCGTCGAACTGAGCCCGTTCCAGTAAAGGTGCGGGACGAACAGCACAGTATGGTTGCGGGATGGGGCCCGCCGAGCTGAAACGCAGTTGCCTTGGCCTCGCCGGAGCGCGGGAGGAATTCCCCTTCGGCGAGGCCGCCAGCGTGTTCAAGGTGGCGGGCAAGATGTTCGCGCTGAGCGCGCTGAAGGGCCGCCCGCTGTCGGTGAGCCTCAAGTGCGACCCGGATATCGCGGTCAAGTTGCGGCTGGAGTATCCGGCCATCACCGCCGGCTACCACCTGAACAAACGGCACTGGAACACAGTCCTGCTCGACGGTTCGGTGCCGGACCAGCTGGTGCGCGAAATGGTCGAGGATTCCTACGATCTCGTGGTGGCCGGGCTGAGCAGGCGGGAGCAGGAGAAGCTGCACTGGGTCGGGCTCGCCCGGGAATGACGCGCCGGCGAAACTCCGGCCAGCTTCCAGCATTTCCCGTGGCCTTCACCCTATCGTGCTAGCCGAGTCGACAAGGTGACTCCATTCCGTTAGTCCGGTCTGGAGGAAGAATGCGCTATCGGGTGCTGCGCCCGCCGTACCTGTACCGCTGGGCGGTGCTGCTGAGCGTGCTCGTGGTGGCCGTCGCGGCGATGGTATCGGCGTTCAGTTCCGCCGAGGGCACGCCGACCGCGGTCCCGGCACCGGCCGCCGCTCCGGTCACGGCAACGACCACGCCGCCCGAGCCGGCGGATCTGGTGCGAGGCACCGCGCACGCCGGAAAGTTCGTCGCGCTCACCTTCGACGACGGGCCCGATCCCGTGTACACGCCGCAAATCCTCGACGCTCTGACGCGGGCCGGGGCAGTGGCGACGTTCTGCATGGTCGGCACCAACGTCACCCGCTACCCAGAGCTCGTGCGCACCGTGCTCGCCCGCGGGATGCGGTTGTGCGACCACACCGTCAGCCACGACGAGCAGCTGAGCAAGCGCAGCGAGCAACGCATCACCGCGGAGATCTCGGGCGCCTGGTCGGATCTGCAGGTCGCGGCCGGCGCCGACGTACCGGTGCCCTATTTCCGCGCGCCCGGCGGCGCCTGGTCGGCGCTGATGCGCGACGTCGCCGCGCGCCAGGGCATGAAATCGCTTTCCTGGAGCGTCGATTCGCGCGACTGGACGCAGCCGGGGGCCGCGCAGATCGTCGCCACGGTGCAGCGGACGATCCAGCCCGGCGCCGTCGTCCTCCTGCATGACGGCGGCGGCAAACGCACCCAGACCGTCGAGGCGCTCAACCAGCTCCTGCCGTGGCTTTCCGCGCAGGGCTACCGGTTCGACTTCCCCGCGTGACCCCGGAGTTTCCCCCTCACCGGGCGGGTTTCAGGACGAACTCGGTGAGATGCCCGTCCGGCGGCGTCGCCAGCACCAGCAGCACCGCAGCCGCCACCGTCTCCGGCGTCAGGTACCGCGACGGTTCGAACGGGCCCCCTTCGCCACGCCGGACCGTGCGCTGCATCTGAGTCGCGACCCGGCCGGGATAGATCGTCGTCACCCGGATCCCCCGGTCGAGCTCCTCCTGGTGCAGCGCTTCGGCGAACACGCGCAGCGCCTCCTTGCTGGCCGCATACGCGCTGCGACCGGCCGCGGACCGCCGTACCACGGTCGAGTTCACCAGCACCACCCGGCCGCGTGCTGCCCGCAGTCGCGGCAGCAGCTTCTTCGTCAGTTCCACCACCCCGAACAAGTTCACCGAAAACACTTGCCGCCATTGACTTTCCGGCATGTCGTACACCGTGCCGGAATCGAACACGCCGGCGCAGTGCACGAGCACATCCACGTCCGGCAGATCCAACGGGACATCCGGCACCGCATCGTCGAGATCGACCGGCCACCACGTCGCATCGGGCAACCCGGCCGCCATCGATTTCAGCGCCGCCTCGTCCCGGCCGGAAAGACACAACGCGTAGCCCTCTTCGCTCAGCGCCATCGTCACCGCCCGGCCTATCCCCCCGGTCGCACCCACCACCACCGCCACCGGTTTTCGTTCCGCCACAGTCGATTCCTTCCGCGGAGGGGACAACTGCCCCATGTGGGGGTCGGCGGTAATGCCGGTAGCGCTACAGCCGCGAGGGGCAAATCCCCGGCCCTTATTTCCCGAAACAGACATGGAAGACAAAAGGGCGTGTTGTAACGGCAGGGCGCGACCTGGCGACTACGGGACACAACCGGAACGCGCCGGTAACTTACGGTCGCGCAACCGGCTCGCCGGACGCTCGGACTCCCCCTCGGAGCGTCGTGGCGGCGAGTGCTCCCGGTGCGGGCTCCCTTGTCCCCCCGCGCCGGGAGTCACTTGCGGCGGCGCCGGCGGGGAATACGATCGACCGGCGCGGCATCGACGCCGTAGGGTTCAAGCGTGAGCCAGCCCATCCTGTTGACGGTCGACGACGACCCGGCCGTGTCGCGGTCGGTCGCCCGCGACCTGCGCCGGCGCTACGGCCAGGACTACCGCGTCGTCCGCGCCGATTCCGGCGCCGACGCGCTCGACGCACTGCGTGAGATCAAGCTGCGCGGGGACGCGGTCGCCGCGATCCTCGCCGACTACCGGATGCCGCACATGGACGGCATCGCGTTCCTGGAACAGGCGATGGACCTGTTCCCGCAGGCCCGCCGCGCGCTGCTGACCGCCTACGCCGACACCGACGCCGCGATCCAGGCCATCAACGTCGTGGACGTCGACCACTATCTGCTCAAACCGTGGGACCCGCCGGAAGAGAAGCTGTATCCGGTGGTGGACGCGCTCGTGGAAACCTGGCGCGAGGTGGGGGACCGGCCGGTCGCGGAGACCAAGGTGATCGGGCACCGGTGGTCCGCCCCGTCGTACAAGGTCCGTGACTTCCTCGCCCGCAACTCCGTGCCGTACCGGTGGTACTCGGTCGAGGAGCCCGAAGCGGTGCGCCTGCTGGACGCCGCCGGCTCGAACGCCGACGAGATCCCGGTACTGGTCACCCCGGACGGCTCCGTGCTGCGCAAGCCGACCGGCGAGCAGATCGCCGACGCGGTGGGCCTGTCCACCCGTCCCGCCGAGGAGTTCTACGACCTCATCGTCGTCGGCGGTGGTCCCGCCGGGCTCGGCGCGTCGGTGTACGGCGCGTCCGAAGGGCTGCGCACGGTGCTCGTCGAGCGCCGCGCGACCGGCGGTCAGGCCGGGCAGAGTTCCCGCATCGAGAACTATCTGGGCTTCCCGGATGGAGTGTCCGGCGCGCAGCTGACCGACCGGGCCCGCCGCCAGGCGCAGAAGTTCGGCGCCGAGGTGCTCACCGCGCGGGACGTCGTAGGTCTCGAAGCACGCGGCTCGGCGCGCGTGATCAAGTTCGGTGATGGCAGCGAACTCGCGGCGCACGCGGTCGTGCTCGCCACCGGCGTCTCCTACCGCACGCTGCAAGCCGACGGGTGTGCCGAGCTGACCGGCCGCGGCGTGTACTACGGCTCGGCCTCCACCGAGGCGCCCGAATGCACGGGCCAGCACGTGTACATCGTCGGCGGGGCGAACTCCGCGGGCCAGGCGGCGGTGTTCTTCTCCCGCTACGCCAAGGACGTCACGATCCTGGTGCGCGGGGAGTCGCTGCACGCCTCGATGTCGCACTACCTCATCGAGCAGCTCGACCAGATCGAGAACGTGCATGTCCGTACCCACACCACGGTCAAGCAGGTGCACGGCGACGAGCATCTGGAGAAGCTGACGCTGTGCGATCAGCACGGCACGGAGGAGACGGTGGAAACCAGCCACCTCTTCGTTTTCATCGGCGCCGCGCCGCGCACCGGGTGGCTGGGCGACCAGATCGTCCGCGACGAGCACGGGTTCGTCCGCACCGGGCCGGATCTGCTCGTCGAGGGCAGGCGGCCGGCCGGCTGGACCCTCGACCGCGACCCGCACCATCTGGAGTCCTCGATTCCGGGTGTCTTCGTCGCCGGCGACGTACGCTCGCAATCAGTGAAGCGTGTCGCGTCCGCGGTCGGCGAGGGCGCGATGGCGGTCACGTTGGTGCACCGGTACCTGGAGCAGCGATGAGCGAACCCGTTCTGACCCGGCAGTTCCTGCGGGAGTTGTTTCTGTTCACCAGCCTGTCGGACGCGCAGCTGGACTGGGTTCTCGAGCACGCGACCATCGAGCATTACGACGGCGGCGTGAAGGTGATCAGCGAGGGCGACGAGGCCACGTGCTTCTACGTCCTGCTCTCCGGCGCCCTGCGGATGACCAAACAGGACTCCGGCGGCGAGGTCGAGACGACCCGCTCGGACCAGCGTGGCGCCTACTGCGGCGCCACCTTGTTCTTCTACGGCCAGGATCAGCAGCGATACGTGGCCTCGGTCTACGCGCTGAGCGATCTGACCTTCCTGACATTGCCCGCCAGGGAGTTCGCCGAGCAGTTCCGGGCCTGGTTTCCGATGGCGACGCACCTGCTCGAAGGTTCGTACCTCGGCTGGCGCAACTCCGACGCGCTCATCGGGCAGCGGCGGCGTCTGCTCGCACTCGGCCAGGTTTCCGCGGGCCTGACGCACGAGCTCAACAACCCGGCCGCGGCGGCGGTCCGGGCCACCGCCGCGTTGCGGGAGCGGGTCGCCGGCATGCGGCACAAGCTCGCGATACTGGCCAAAAAGGACATCGACCCGAACCTGCTGGAGCAGCTCATCGATGTCCAGGAGCAACTGGTGAAGCAGGTGGCTGCGGCGCCGCTGCTCACCGCGATGCAGCAGGCCGACCGCGAGGACGAGATCGGCGACTGGCTTTCCGACCACGGCCTGGAACACGGCTGGGATCTCGCGCCGATCTTCGTGGGAGCCGGGTTGACCGTGCAGAACCTGGACGACGTCCTCGATTCGGTCGGCGAGTCGCTGATCGACGGCGCGGTGCGGTGGCTTGCCTACGCGCTGGAGACCGAGATGTTGATGGGTGAGATCGAGGACTCGACGACGCGGATATCGGCGCTTGTGGGGGCGGCGAAACAGTATTCGCAGATGGACCGGGCGCCGCACCAGTGGGTCGACGTGCACGACGGGCTCGACTCGACGCTGGTGATGCTGGCCGGCAAGTTCGGCGGCGAGATCACGGTCGTCAAGGACTACGACCGCACGCTGCCGGATGTGCCGGCGTATCCCGGCGAGCTCAATCAGGTCTGGACCAATCTGATCGACAACGCGATCGGCGCGATGAACGGGTCCGGCACGCTGACCGTCCACACGGCACTCGTCGAAGACCAGGTGTGCGTGGAAATCGGGGACACCGGGCCCGGTGTCCCCGAGGAGATCCGGCAACGGATCTTCGAGCCGTTCTTCACCACGAAGGCGGTGGGGGAGGGCACCGGGCTGGGGCTGGACATCTCGTGGCGGATCGTCGTCGAACGCCATCACGGTGATCTGCGGGTGCGCTCACAGCCGGGCGACACCCGGTTCCAGGTGCTGCTTCCGCTGACGGAGGTCGCCTCGGAGTGACGGCGGCTACCACCAGGGATTGACCGCCGGCGGTTTGGCGACGTCGACGCGTTCACCGGGACGCGGGATCGCCAACGGTACTTCGTGCGCTTTCGCCTCGGCCCACACGCGTTCCGCCGGCTCGCTCCACGGGTGCGGCGCGAGCCGGAACGTGGCCCAGTGCAGTGGAATGAGCAGGCCACCGCGGGCCTCCCGATGCGCGGCGACACCTTCCTCCGGTGTCATGTGGATCCCGGGCCAGGCTTTGTCGTAGGCGCCGATCTGCACGAGCGTCACGTCGAAGGGACCGTGCTTTTCCCCGATCCGCGCGAACCCGTCGAAGTAGCCGGTGTCGGCGGTGTAGAACACGCGGTGCTGCGCGGTGGTGATGATCCACGAAGCCCACAAGGTGTTGTCACGGGTCAGTTCGCGGCCGGAGAAATGCTGCGCTTCCGCGGCGGTGGTGGAAATCCCGGCGATCTCGATGCTTTCGTCCCAGTCGAGTTCGATGATCCGTTCGTGCGGAACCCGCCACCGGCGCAGGTGCGCGCCGACGCCCAGCGGCACCACGAACGGAGCCCGTTGCGTGCGCGTCAATGCGCGGACCGTGTCGTAGTCGAGGTGGTCGTAGTGGTCGTGGGAAATGATGATCTGGTCGAGCTCCGGCAGGTCCTCGAGCCGGTGCGGCGGCGGGTGCAGGCGGCGCGGGCCGGTGAACCGCGTCGGCGCTACGCGGTCACTCCACACCGGATCGATCAGCACGCGCCTGCCGTCGATTTCGATCAGCGCCGACGCGTGCCCGTACCACGTGATGTGCAGGCCCTCGTCCGGATGGTCGGGGCGCTGCGGGACCAGCGGGATGGGTGCGCGGAACCATCGGTCGCCGAAGAACATCTCGCGCATGGCGGTGAGGAGCGTGCGCAGGTCGGGCTGGGCGGACGGGTTCGTGTTGTAGAACCGTCCATTGTGGAATTGCGGCGAGCGTGCCATCAGCTCGCGATCGGGCTTGCCGCCGAACGAGGGCACGAGCGTGCGTGCCGCCCAGCCAAGGATGTCCCGGACCGTGTACATCTGTTCAGGCTACCGTCCGGGTGCGCCCGGGGCCGGTGTTCAGGCGGTGACGTGCACGTAGTCGAGCACCAGCTGTTGGGGGAACTGGGTGCCGCCGTCCGGTGAACCGGGCCAGTCGCCGCCGACGGCGAGGTTGATGATGAGGAAGAACGGGTGGTCGAACACCCAGCGGTTGCCGCCGAGATCGGCCGGGGTCCTGGTCTGGTAGAGGTTCCCGTCGACATACCACTTGATGCTGCCGGGCGCCCAGTCCACGGCGTAGGTGTGGAAGTCGTCGGAGAAGTTCGGGCCGTTGTAGGCCGCCCCGATCCCGCCCGATCCCGAGTAGCCGGGGCCGTGGATCGTGCCGTGCACCGTGGTGGGCTCGCGGCCGATGTTCTCCATGAAGTCGATCTCGCCGCAGTTCGGCCAGCCGTCCGAGCCGATATCGTTGCCCAGCGCCCAGAACGCCGGCCACATGCCCTGCCCGCGCGGCAGTTTCATGCGCGCCTCGAAATGCCCGTAGGCCTGGGTGAACTTGCCGGCGGTGTTGAGCCGGGCCGAGGTGTAGGTGCAGGGGCCGTACCAGCAGTTGTGGCCGCCCTCCTGGCGTGCGGTGATGACCAGGTGCCCCTGGCCGTCGAGTGCGGCGTTCTGTGCGCCCGGGGTGTACCACTGGAGTTCGTGGTTGTTGACGTTGTCGCCGGTCTCGTTGGTCCACTTGGACGCGTCGGCGGCGGCGCCGGCCGGGCCGTCGAAGTCGTCGCTGAACACCGTCGCGGCGCCTGCGTTGCCAGGCGCGACAAGCAAAGCCGCCGCGGCGAGCAGGGGCACGCCCAGCCGAAGCAGCCGGGAGTTGGTCCTCATCGACATCACTGCCTCTCGATCCGCTCGTTTGGTGCGCGGAAACGAAAGTATGGAAGCATTGGTCCAGACCTTCAAGATACTTAGGTAGGTATTTTCCCACCGGCTTCCGTTCGGGAGAGGGGCGGGGGAGCCGGGCGCCGAGGGGACCGCCGCCGCCAGCCGTGCGGCGGCGGGACTGCTGTGTCGGCGGCGGGACTGCCGTGCGGCGGCGGGACCGTCAAGCGGCGCAGGACCGTCGTGCGGCGGCGGGACTGCCGTGCGACCGCGGGCCACCCGCACGGAGCGATGGCGACCGGGCCTTCGCCGTAGCGGCTCCCCGGCGGGGCCGCGATGGCGAGCTTGGCGGCCCCCGCCACCACAAGGTTGCTCCCCTCGCCGGCAAACTCCGCGTGACGGCGCTCGACACGCCCCCGCCGATCGCGATTCTCGCGACCACGGGGCGACCCGCCCCGGCGCGCCGCCGACCACGTCCGGGCGACCCGCCGCGCGGCGCGGTGCGCCGTCGCTTCTGCTGCCATCCCAAATCCTGGCCACCGATCGCCGCGCCGCGGTGCCGCTGCCCGCCGATCGCCGCGACCTCGACGACCGTCCCGCGGCGACTGTCCCGCCGCGACCTGAGCGGGTGTCGCGCCGTGACCCGGCCAGGTGTCTCGCCGTGACCCGAGGGGGTGTCTCGTCGTGATCCGACTGGGTGTCGCGCCGCAACCCAGCCGTGTGTCGTGCAGTGACCTGAGCGGGTGTCGCGCCGTGACCCGGCCAGGTGTCTCGCCGTGACCCGAGCGCGTGCCGCGCCGTGATCCGACTGGGTGTCGCGCCGCAACCCGGCCAGGTGTCCTGCCGTGACCTGAGCGGGTGTCGCGCGCAACCCAACCGCGCGGCTCACCGT
>NZ_WMBA01000116.1 GCF_009707865.1 Amycolatopsis pithecellobii | reverse complement strand
GGGCGGGGGCGGGGCACCGTAGCCGCGCAGATCGAGAAACACGTTACTGGCACGGGTTTCGAAGGAGACGGCAAAGACATCACCGACCGGCCGGATAGGTCACGTTGTCCAGACCAGGCACGACGACCTTGGCGGGGTCGTTGCCGGTGTCGACGAGCTGGCGGACCGCGTAATCGGTGACACAGCCCGACAACAGCTGGCGCGGATCTTCCAGCACCATGCGCAGCCGGGTGATCATCGCCGGCCAGTCGTCAGGTCCGTGGATCACCGGCATTTCGCTGATCTCGGTGATCGCGCCGGCCGTGAGATCCGGGCTGACCAGCTGCGAGGGCGCGTAGCCCGGGCTGTCCGGGAACATCAGACCGCCGAGCTCGACCGTGGCGCGGACGTTGAACCAGATGCCACGCAAGGTTTTCTCGAGGCCGGCGATCTCGGACAGGTCGCCGTCGACCGGAGTGGTGAAGGTCGGTGCGTGCGGCGCCAGGTACAGCCGCTCCAGCGGCAGCTGATAGCGCGACGCGCCGTGGATCATGGTGGCGACGCTCGAGGTATTCCAGGTGACCCCGGAGGTGACCCGTCCTTGCCGGCCGGCGACCAGAACCATCGTCCGCGCCCAGTCGAGGTCCTGTCCGCCGAACCAGCGCAGCACCCGGAACGAGATGTCCATCGTGCTGAGGAAGAACGTCGCGATCATCATCTCGTTGATCGAGAGGTCCAGGTACTCTTCGCGCAGCGTCCGGCCGGTGAGGTAGGTGCCATCGGCCAGTGCCGCGCGCAGATAGCGGACCGTCACCGCGCAGCTGTAGTCGATCATGTCGGCGATCGCCTGTTCCCGGCCCCGGTAGGCTTCGACCGCGATCGTGTCCCGCCACAGCTCGCCGCTGTTGGCCGCGCGGGCACGCTCGACCTGCGCCAGCAGGCGTTCCGCTTCGGTGCGCCAGCGATCGTCGTCGTATTTCTCTTTCAGCCCGACCAGGCTGGCGACCGCGGGCCCCAGGTGGGAGATTCCGGCGAGCTCCTTGAAACCCTTGGTGGAGAACCGGAATCCTTCGACCGCTGGGGGTTTTCCGTTCCCCGGGTACAACGCGAAGTCCGCCGAGGTGGCGACGATCAGCGGATCGCCGGCACCGCGATCGGTCGCCGTCCGGGTCAGGTGCGCGCCGAGGCTGTCCGCCGACGCCGTGTAGGTGGTGAACAGGTCGACGAGTTCAGGGCTCGAATTTCCTGGCATGACATGGTCCTCCGGCGATGGCGGGCGAATCGGTCAACCGGCGAAGCGGTACAGCACGGTCCTGGCGGCGAACCGCAGGTCGGCGGTCAGACTGTGGGACACCGCCACCAGCGTCGTCCCGTCGTCTTCGTGGATGACCGCGGCGTCGGTCGCGCCCGTGGTGGGGAACTGTTCGACCTCCACCAGGGTGCGCTCGCGCCACAGGTAAAGCTGTGAATTGAGCGCCGTGGTGGGGTTGTCCGGGGTGCCGAGCACGAAATTGACCCGGACCACATAAAGCCCCTGTGTGCCTTCGAGTACGGCGAACTCGCGGGCGCCGGGATCTTTCAGTGCCTGGTGCGCAACGAAACGAGCGCCGTCCCAGCGCAGCAACACCGACTCCGATTGCAACCGGGCCACCAAAAGGAAGGTCTCCCCGTCCGCGGTGAAATGGGCGAACGCCCTGCCGTGCCGGTCGGCGAGTTCCTGATGCGGTTCGAACCGCGTCCCGGTCCACCGGTAGAGCACGGACGGCCGGACATGATCGGCATGGGCGAGAAAATGCCGGCCGTCTACGGTGAAAGCGTGCCAGTTGTAGGCCCACTGCGACTCGATGTCCTGGAAATGCGCGAACCGCTGCCCATCCCAGCGGTAGATCCGCGACGGCAGGTTCTCAGCGTCGTCTCCGGGCAGCACCACCCCCTGGGCCAGCGCGAGGAAATGCTCGTCGTCGATGCGGAAATGCTTCCACTGCTTGGCCGCATAACCGTCGAAAGCTTGGAACCCCTCGAATTTCGAGCCATTCCATTCGAAGACACGGGAGTCAGTGGCGAAGCGGTACGGGCCGCTTCCGGTGCGGATACTGGCCACGGCCAGGAACGCCCGGTCACCGATGCGGAAGAACTCGGCGTCCTCCCCACCCGGGGCCGGGATGCTCTGCCAGCGCTCGTACCCGTTGTCGCCCCGGCGCAGCAGAAGCAGATCGGTGTCGCTGTCACCGCCGTTCATGTTCGCCGGCGTATCCGGAACGTCGTAGGCGAGCTGCGGGATGGCCAGCAAGTGCATCCCGTCCAGCTCGAACGGCTCCACCCCCCGGGCCCCGGACGTCGGCACGCTCGCGTATTCGGTCAGATGCGTGGGCACGTGGCCTCCTTCAGGACTGCCGCGTTGCGGCACCGGCGAGGAAGGTGCGCCCGCTCATCATCATGATCGGCTGGTGCGCCGCCATCAGCCGGCTGCGCACCGGCGAGTCCTTGAACTTCGGGTCGAGCTGCAACTCCGCCGCCAGCGACCACCACGTGATGGGCACGATGCCCGACATGATCATCCGCTGGATCGCCATCTCATGGGCCCGGACGGTGGTGGTGGCGGTGACGTCCTCCACGACGTACACCTCATACCCCTCACGCAGGGCGCCGAGCGCGGTCTGCAGGACGCACCCGTCGGTGGCGATCCCGCCGATGATCAGCCGCCGCCGTCCCGTTTCCCGCACGGCCCGCGCGAAACCCTCGTCGAGGAAGGAGTTGAAGGCCGCATCGGGCCGCACGACGACCGGCGTGTCCCCGAGGACCTCGGCCAGTTCCGGGTACAGCGGCCCGGACGGGCGCGAGTCGATACCGTTCGTCACCACGAGCGGCAGCCCGTACAGCTGCGCCGTTTTCGTCAGGCCCACCACGTTGTTGAGGTGCTCACCCAACTCGGTCGAGCGCAGCACGTTGGCGAAACCGATCGCGTAGTCCACCAGCACCACGGCGGCGTTGTCACCGCTCAAAGGTTCGAGGTTCATGGGCATGTCAACCTTTCCTGAAAATGGGACAATGGATGGTCTTGCGGTTCGTCACCCGAGCCCGCGCAGTTCCGGAGCGATGAACTCGCCCAGTGCCCGCACGGACCGATCGACCTGCTCGCCGGGGAGGCCGCCCCAGTCCACCAGCGCCTGGATCCGGTCCAGGCCAAGCAGTTTGTGCAGCCGGGTCAGCTTGTCGAGGATCTGTTCGGGGGCACCGATCATCAGATGCCCGTCCGGTTCGAGCCCACGGCGGAACTGTTCCGGCTCCACGATGAAGCCACCACCACCGGGCTTCTTCGGGCGGAGGAAATCACGGTAGAAGGGATAACTCGCGTCCACATCGGACGGATCGGTGACGGCGAGGTAGTGCAGCGCGACACCGACGCTGAGCCGGTCGCTCACGTTCGCCGCCGCGCCGGCTTGCCGGTAGAGGTCGACGAGCTGAGCGAGCCTTCCCGCGTCACCGCCGATGTAGCCCAGCACGACGGGCAGTCCGAGCCGCCCGGCACGGACGATGCTGGCCGGAGTGCCCCCGGCTCCCAGCCAGATCGGCAGCTCGTTCCGCGTCCGTGGCGGCACCTCCGCGCCGACCAGCGGCGAGCGGAACCGGCCCTGCCACGTCACGACCGGGTTGTCCCGGATCGTCAGCAGCAGATCCAGCTTTTCCGCGAACAACGCGTCGTACGACTCGATCGGCTCACCGAACAACGCGAACGGCTCCGGATAGGCACTCCTGCCGACGATCAGTTCGGCGCGGCCGGAACTGACGAGGTTCAACGACGCGAAATCCTGATACAGCCGGACCGGGTCGAGCGCCCCGAGCGTGCTGACCGCGCTGGAGAGCCGGATCGACCGCGTGCGGCCCGCGATGGCGGCCAGCACCACCGCCGGGGACGACACCGCGAAATCGAAACTGTGATGCTCACCGAGCCCGAAAGTGTCCAGCCCCACCGCATCGGCCAGCACACCCAGCTCGACGATCTGCTTCGTGCGCTCCTCCACCGACCGTTGCCGGCCGTCCACAGTGGTCGGCTGGATATCGCTCAGCGAAGCGATGCCGATCTGCACGCTCATCATCACGACCCTTCTGGCCGGGGAAGTCCCCACGCCATGCGATTCACGCTAGCACTAAGTGGTGAAGCCTCACCACTTAACTGGCTGTTACCCTCGGGGCGTGACCGCGTCAGCACACCGGACCCGAGGCCGCCCGCCCCGGCGCGCCGATGCCGAGCAGAACCGGCAAAGAGTGCTGCATGCCGCGGCGTCGTTGTATGCGGCCCGGGGACTCACCGTGTCCTTGAACGAGATCGCGAAAGCGGCCGGGGTCGGCCTGGCGACCCTGCAGCGCAACTTCCCGCACCGGGAGGACCTCGTGGTGGCGGTCTTCACCACCCAGGTGTCGGCCTACGCCGACGCGGCCGAAAAGGCGCTCGAGAACCCCGATCCCTGGGCGGGTTTTCAGGAATTCGTCGAAACGGTTTTCGCGATGCAGTGCGAAGATCACGGCTTCGCCGCGGTACTGACCGCCGCACTGTCCCCGAGCACGGAGCTGCACCAGGCACGGCTGCGGGCCTACCGGGGTTTCAGCAAACTGGCTCGCCGCGCCAAGAACGCGGGTGTGCTCCGGCCCGACTTCTCCCCGACCGACCTGCCGCTGTTCCTGCTGGCCAACGCCGGGGTCGTCGGCGGAACGGGAACGACGGCGACGAAGGCATCCCGGCGACTCGCGGCGTTTCTGCTCCAGTCCTGCCGCGCCGAGGGGCAGCCACGGCTGCCGCCGGCTCCCCCGCCGTCGCTGCTGCTGAAATCCCTGCAAGAGTCCGGCAGCCCACCGGCCTGACGGGTGGTCAGCCCTTCGCGCGGACGGCTTGCTCCTCGTCGACCGGGATCCAGCCATTGCCCAGGTCGATCTCACCGATGTGGTGGTAGGCATCCGGACCTTTCCGCGTGAACGTGTCGCGCAGGGGAACACTGTTGCCGGCCATGGTCATGGTGCCCTCGAGTACGAACACGTCGCCCTCCCAGCCCTTCGAGCGCTGCACGGCACGGCCGCCGTTGCTGTCGAACCAGTCCGCGACGAACTCATCGGCGGCGACGTCGTAGCCCCACAGATAGTGCGCACTCAGCGGGGCAGGGTTCTCCGGAGTGGGAAGTTCCTCGGTCCGGACGAGAACCCAGTGCCCGCCGTCGACGGCCTCACCCGTCACACGCATCTCGATGTCTTTGCGCGGCCCGAACGGGGTCTCGTGGAAGACACCGGGCGCTTCCCATGCGCCGACGAAGAAGCCGAGTTCACGCAGGCGCGGGCTGGGACCGGGGGCACCCTGAGTGCCGGCCGGAGTCTCGCTGGTCGTCATGTCATCCTCCTACTATGTATTTCTGAGCAACTATTTAAATCATAGTAGCTATAGTGGCGGTATGGCAAGCAACGCGAAACGTGCGACACAGGACGAGCCGGCGACGGTTCTCGGTCATTGCCCTCGCTTCCACGCCGCCATCGAGCTGATCGGGCGCCGCTGGAACGGGGTGATCCTGCAGCGGCTGCTGACCGGGCCACTGCGCTTCTCCGAGATCCGCCGGGGGGTGCCCGGGCTGACCGATGCCATGCTGTCGCAACGGTTACGAGAGCTCGAAGACGCCGCCGTCGTCAAACGAATCGTGACCGACCAGCGGCCCGTCCAGGTCACCTACGCGCTCACGCCCATCGGCTCCCAGCTGTCGCCGGTGCTCACGGCGGTGGCGGACTGGAGCGTCCAGTGGGCCGAGCGCGACGAGCGGGCCACTTAACCGACCGAACGTTCAGGCAGTCGTGTTAGTCTCGGCGGATGGCTGACCAGAGCGGTGACGAGGACGTTTCCCTCGCCCATCACGGCGCCGTCGCGACCGTGACCATGAACCGGCCCGTTCTCACCATCGCCGCGAAAACGGCGCTGCGCCAAGCACTCGAGCATGTCGCGGCGGACGATTCCGTGCGCGCGGTCGTCCTGACCGGGCACGGCAAGACGTTCTCCGTGGGCCAGGATCTCGCCGAGCACGCGGCCGCCCTGCGGTCGGATCCGGCGACGGCCTTCGCCACGATCACCGAGCATTACAACCCGATCGTGACGGCGCTGGCCACCATGCCGAAGCCGGTGGTCGCGGCCGTCAACGGCACGTGTTTCGGCGCCGGGCTCGGTTTCGCGCTCGCGTGTGACCTCCGCATCGCCGCCGGCACCGTCCGGTTCGGCACGGCCTTCACCGCCATCGGCCTGGCTCCCGACTCGGGACTGTCGGCCACCCTCGCCCGCGCGGTCGGCACCGCGAAGGCCACCGAGCTGATCCTGCTCGGCGAACCGTTCACCGCCGCGCAAGCCGTCGCATGGGGCCTCGTCAGCGAAACGGTGCCCGCCGACGAGCTGCCCCGGACCGCCGCCGATCTCGCGGCGCGGCTCGCGGCCGGCCCGACTCTCGCTTACGCCGAAATGAAACGGGCACTGGCGCTTCCCCTCACCGATGTGCTGCGGGCGGAGGGCGAAGCGCAGGCCCGTCTCGGTCTCAGCGAAGATCATCAGCAAGCCGTCCAAGCGTTCCTGGACAAGAAGACTCCTTCGTTCCACGGCCGCTGAGCCGTCAGCCCGCGAAAAAGAGCTCTTCCGGTGCGGTGACCAGGATCTTCTGCCGGTCACCCGCATCGGGCGCCCAGTCCGCGAGCAGGTTCAGCAGCTCACCCGTGTCACGCTGACCGTTCGGCAGGTGCGGCCAGTCCGACCCCCACAGCAACCGGTCCGGCCGGGTCTCGACCAGCGCGCGCCCCAGGGGTTCGACCGATGCCAGCGGCTTGTTCTTGGCGATCCGGTACGGCCCGGAAAGCTTGATCCAGCAGTTCCCGTTGCGCAGCACACCCAGCAGGCGATCGAAATCGGCTCGCGTGAGGCCGTCCGATTCGAGCATGTAGCCCATGTGGTCGATGACGAACCGGTCTTCGAGATCGGCGAGGAACGGCAGGAGAGCGCGCACGACCGTGCCCGGCGTGTAGAACTGGATGTGCCAGCCGCGAGGCGTGGCGCGGGCGGCCATCCGCCGGACATAGGCGATGATCTCTTCGGTCGACGAGTCGCGCCGGGCGAACAGATCGAGGCGGATCGCGCGGACACCCAGCTCGTGGTACCGGTCCAGCTCACTGTCCGGGGTGTCCTCTTCGATCCGCACCACCGCGCGGCAGCGGCTCCCGACCTTGCCGAGCGTGTCCAGGGTGAGCCTGTTGTCCGTGCCGTAGAACGTCGGCTGCACGAGCACCATCCGCTCTATACCCAGGAAATCGGTGAGTTCGAGGTACTGCTCCAGGTTCCCGTCGGGGAAGGTGTAGAGCGGTTCGGGGACATGCGGATAGCCCGGCTCGAACACGTGGAAATGGGCATCGCAGCTTCCGGGCGGCAGGGTGAACCGCGGTTTGGTGTTCGAGGTCGCCGCACGCATGGGTGTGGTCTGCAGGATTTCCGGTGCCATGGCTGGCCCTTTCCTTATCGAGCGGATTGTTGCCACCAGGTGGCGAATTTCGCGGCGCGGGCCTCGGCTCCGCTGAACAGCAACTCAGTGTCCACTCCGGACAGTAAAAGTGGACAGACGCCCAGTGGAACGAGTGCATCGAGGATGCGCGGATCGGAAATGCCGCCCAGCATCAGCAGTTTGCCATGCGCACGGCACGCCCGTGCGGCGGTTTCGACCGCGGCATGAACCTGCGGATCGTCGTAACGGCCCGGGATTCCCAGCTCCGCGGTCAGATCGTTCGCGCCTATCGCGACGATATCGACGTTGTCGACGGCCGCGATCGCGTCCGCGTTCGCGATGCCCTTCGGGGTTTCCACCAGGGCCTGCACGATCGTTTCCTCGTCCAGCAAGGGATTCAGCTCCCGGGCCGGGGTGGGACGCATGCTCAGCCGCGGCAGCATCGAAAGCTGTGAGCGCTGCCCGCGCGGCGGGAAACGGCACGCCCGGCCCACCAGCTCGGCTTCGGCGGGGGTCTCGATCCGCGGGGCGATGATGCCTTGCGCGCCACAGTCCAGCAGCCGGCCGATCGAGCCGTAATCGCGCTCGGGCACCCGCACGAACGGTGTCATGCCCAAGTCGGCCGCGGTGGCGGACAACTGGGCGGCCACGTCGAGGGACATGGTGGCGTGTTCGAGGTCCACCATGATCGCGTGATGCCCGGTCGCGTGCGCGATGCGGACGATATCGGTGGTCCGGCTGCTGCGGATGGCCAGCATCAGCGTCAGTTCACCGGCCCGCAACCGGTCCAGGAATGCGTTCATGTGGGCAACTTTCTCCTTGGTGCAGAACGGACGAGCTGACGAAGGACGTTGCGGCGGATCTTCCCGGTGGCGGTTTTGGGCAGCTCGGCGAGCTCGACCACGGCTCGCGGGCGTTTGAACGACGCCAGCCCTTCGCGGCACCACCGGATCAGCTCGTCGGGATCGATGGCGTGTCCCGGCACCGGGACAACGCAGGCGACGGGCTTGTCCAGCTCGTCGGAATCGGGCACGCCCACGACCGCCGCCTCGGCGACATCGGGATGGTCCAGCAGCCGGTTTTCGACCTCGCTCGGGGTGACCCAGATCCCGCCGGCCTTGAGCATGTCGCCGAACCGCCCGAGGCAGGTGTAGGTGCCGTCGTCATTGCGCAGATAGCTGTCACCGGTGCGCACCCAGCCACCGAGGAACACCTCGCGTGACGTCTCGGCCCGGCACCAGTACCCGGTCGCCGCCGAGTCGCCTCGCACATACAGCTCGCCGGGACGATCATTCTCGTCGATCACCGCGCCGTGCTCGTCGCGGAGCTCGATCTCGTAGCCGGGCACCGGAACCCCGGACGAACCGGGATGGACCTGGCCCGGCCGGTTGGACACGAAGATGTGCAGCAGCTCGGTGGACCCGATACCGTCGAGCACTTCGATGCCGAATCGTTCGGCGATGCCGTGGTAAATCCGCGCGGGCAACGCCTCACCGGCCGAAATTCCTTGTCGTACGGTCGAAAACGCCTCGACCATCACGTCACTGGCCAGGAGCGGTGCCCAGAAACTGGGCGTACCGAAGAACAGGGTGGGCCGGTCACGAAGCGCCCGTTCGGCGAGCCGCGCCGGTGTCGGCCGTCCCGGTTCGAGCACCGCTGTCGCGCCGGCGGCGAGCGGAAAGAACATCGAGTTTCCGATGCCGTACGCGAAAAACAGCTTCGCCACGGACAGGCAGCGGTCGGTGCGGCTGACCCCGAGCACCCGTTTCCCGTAGTTCTCGGCGACGAAAGGGATGTCGGCATGCCGGTGCATCGCCGCCTTCGGGTCACCGGTCGTGCCCGACGTGTACAGCCACAGCGCCGGCGAGTCGCGCCAGGTGCGGTAGGTCCGTTCGGCGGGTTCACCGGTGAGCTCGGACCAGTCGTGGCCCGTCACGCCTGGCGGCAACGGCCCGGGTTCGCCAGCCGCGACGACGACGTGCCGCACCTCGGGTGCGCCGGCGACGGCGACGCGGACCTGCGGCAGGAACTCCGCCGAGCCGAGCACCACCGCCGCTCGCGAATCGGTGACGAGCTTGCGCAGTTCGGGACCGGTGAGCATGGTCGACGTCGGCACCGCCACCGCACCCAGGTGCATCGCGGCCAGGATCGCGGTGAACAACTCGATTTCGTCGGCCATGCACATCAGCACGCGTTCCTCGGGCCGGACCCCGAGCGCATGCAGGCCCGCCGCGACCCGGCGCAGCTCGGCCGCCAGCTGTCCGTAGGTCAGCGAGCGGGAAACTCCGACGACCGCGACGTGATCGCCGTCCCCGTTCTGGACGTGCCGGTCGACCAGGTAGTCGACCGCGTTGAAGACGGCGGGATTCGTCGACGGTGACGAAGCAGTCATCGGTGCGGCCCCTCAGGGAAGGTGGACGTACTCGTAGTCGAACGGTTGGCCGTTGATCCCGTTGGCAGGCGGCGCGATCCAGCCGGCGATCTTCCCGCGCTCGTAGACGGGGTGCATGAGCGAGCGGACAAAAGCGAGATCCTCGCTGGTGGGCAGCCAGCGTTTCCGGTTCGCCTCCCACGTCGCTTCGTCCACAATGGACCCTTCAGGCGTGATGTGCACGCCCGCGTTCAGCCCGACCTGGCGGTGGAAACCGGGGTGTGGCAAGGAGAACCGGAACGAGATCCCGGCGTCGTCGAGAATCCTGTTCCACCGCTTGGTCCCGGACCGGCAGTCGGCGGTGTACTCGCCCCGCAGGTCGAGGTTCAACGCCAGCACCGTTTGCACCTCGTCGGTGCTCCAGGTGCCGTCCGCGTTGGGCTTGTCGAGGACCGCCGCGGTGTCGGTGAGCTGATGGTCGTCGCGGCGGCGCGTTTCCTGCCAGCGGCCTTTGAGTCCGGCGGTGTAGTAGTTGGCGGCGTTGGTGGAGGTTTCGCTGCCGAAGAGGTCGAGTGAGACGCTGTAGTGGAAGTTCAGGTAACGCTGGATGATCTCCAGCGGGATACC
>NZ_WMBA01000115.1 GCF_009707865.1 Amycolatopsis pithecellobii | reverse complement strand
GGTTCGGGTGGGAGCTGACGTTACCGCGCGAAACCCCGCGCTGACCGTGTGGTGTGCTGGAATTGGCCTGTGACTGACAACACCGAAAACGAGAAGGTCGTGGTCGCCCATCGCGAGATTGCCGCGCCTGCGGACCGGATCTTTGCGCTCATCGCGGATCCGGCGCAGCAACCGCGATGGGACGGCAACGACAATCTGGCCGAAGCCCCGGCGGGTCAGCGGGTGCGGGGAGCGGGTGAGGTTTTCACCATGAGGATCACCCAGGGTGGTACGCGGGAGAACCGGGTGGTGGAGTTCGAGGAGGGGCGGCGTATCGCCTGGCTCCCGTCGGAACCGGGGCAGCAGCCGCCCGGGCATTTGTGGCGGTGGGAGCTGGAGCCTCTCGGCGAGGCGTTGACGCGGGTGACGCACACCTACGACTGGACCGGCCTGACCGACGAGAAACGGCTGGTTCGCGCCCGTGGCACGACGGCGGAGAAGCTGATGGTCTCTCTGGAGAGGCTGGCCGCGGTCGCTGAGTCGTGAAAGTCGGAAGGCCGGGCCCACCCCGACGGACCCGACCTTCCGGGGCAAGCGAGTGGGCGCGGTGGCGCCCCTCGCGAAGCTCACACCCCGGGAGACGTTCATCGCCGGGGTGTGTTGCTTCGACCGTCCCGTGATCTAGGTCATATGTCAACGCTGCCGATAGGCGTAAAGCAGCGATCTCACAGAGTGAACAAGCGCGGTCAGCTCGCGTAGGCGCGCAGCCGCTCGGCCCGCTCACCCTGGCGCAGCTTCGCCATCACCTCACGCTCGATCTGCCGCACGCGCTCGCGGGACAGACCGAAGTGCTTGCCGATCTGATCGAGGGTGCGTGGCTGCCCGTCGTCGAGTCCGTAGCGCAGCCGGATCACCGACTGCTCACGCTCGTCGAGCGTGGCCAGCACGCGGCGCAGATCGTCCTGCAGGAGACCGGAAATCACCGCGCTCTCCGCGTCGGTCGCCTCGGAGTCCTCGATGAAATCGCCCAGCGGGGCGTCTTCCTCGGTGCCCACCGGCATGTCCAGGCTCACCGGGTCACGCGCGTGGTCGAGCAGGTCGCCCACCTTGTCCGCCGGGATGCCCGACTCCGCGGCCAGCTCGTCGTTGGTGGCCTCGCGGCCGAGTTGCTGGTGCAGATCACGCTTGATGCGCGCAAGCTTGTTCACCTGCTCCACCAGGTGCACCGGCAGCCGGATCGTGCGGCCCTGGTCGGCCATGCCACGCGTGATCGCCTGCCGGATCCACCAGGTCGCGTAGGTGGAGAACTTGAAACCCTTGGAGTAGTCGAACTTCTCGACCGCGCGGATCAGGCCCAGGTTTCCCTCCTGGATCAGGTCCAGCAACGGCATCCCCCGGCCGGTATAGCGCTTGGCCAGCGAGACGACGAGTCGCAGGTTGGCTTCCAGCAAGTGGTTCTTGGCCTGGTGCCCGTCGCGGATGAGTGCCCTCAGTTCGGCGCGCCGCTGTGCGGACAGTTCCTCCGCCGTTTCCAGCATGTGCTGGGCGAAAACCCCTGCTTCGATGCGCTTGGCGAGCTCGACCTCGTCGGCGGCGGACAGCAGTGCCGTCTTGCCGATGCCGTTGAGGTACACGCGGACGAGGTCCGCCGCGGGGCCCTGTGCGTCGAGATCCGCGTCGAGGTTCGGAGTGACGCGTACGCTGGAGTCGAGAGCCGGCTCGGAGACGGCCTCGCGGACCGCCCGATCGCGGGTCCGCCGGGGCTTCCGCCCGAGAGTCTGTACTGACATGTTTGCCTCCCCGGTCACGGGCTGACACGTTGGTGCGTCACACCGGCTGCTGCGTCGTGCGCCGAGCCTGTGGAACCCGGTGCGCGACTCCGGCTTTGTCAGCCGGACATCACGGTTAACGCCCTCGGTCCCCGAAACGTTCCCGCCTTCTTGAATAGTGGACGGGATCACCCCCCGGTCGGTTCCTCGAGCAAACCTGAGGTTTCCCTGAGAGTTCGCCCTGGTCTAGACCTCTACGAGAACCGTGAAGGGACCGTCGTTCACGCTGCGTACCGCCATTGTCGAGCCGAATTTGCCAGTACTGACACGGACTCCGCGCTCGCGAAGTTCAGTCGCGACGGCATCGAAAATCTTGCGCGCCTCCTCCGGGCGAGCGGCCGCACTCCACGATGGACGTCTGCCCTTTTGGGTATCTCCATATAGCGTGAACTGACTCACGAGCAGGATGGGCGCCGCCGAACTCGCCACGGACTCCTCGTCACGGAGGATGCGCAACTCGTGCAACTTCCGGGCCATGACACCGGCCTTGTCCGCCGTGTCGTCCCGGTGCACCCCGAGCAGCACGAGCAGTCCCGGTTCGTCGATGGCGCCCACGAGTTCGCCGTCGACCGTCACGCTCGCCTCGGTGACGCGGGCCGCGACCGCCCTCATGCCGGTTCCAGCATGCCGTGGCGGACCAGTTCGCGGATCATCGGCAGCGCGGCGTCACGCAACTGCTCCACGGTGCCGCCGTGCGCGAACGACAGCAGTTCCAGCAGATCGCCCAACGGCAGCGCACCACGACAGCCCGCGAGCAGAGCACTGGCGAGTTCGTCGATCTCGTGCTGCCAGCCCGGCCCGTCCATGCGGTGCAGGCGGCGGATGCTGGTCTCCCAGCCTTCCTCGCCCGGCCCGGCGACGGTCTCCAGCAGGACCGTTGGCGGCACCCGGAAGCGCGTGTCCAGCAGCTCGTCTCCATGCTCGCGCAGCCACTCGACGCGGTCGAGCCAGCCGCCCGCCTCCGGGCCCAGCGGGTCGTCGAAGGCTTGACGCAGGTCCTCGCACACGACCGTCGGATGCCGGACCTCCGCCCGGCGCAACGTCACGAACCCGAAGCCGACGCCCTGCACCTTGTTGTCGGCGAACCAGTCCAGCCAGGCACCGGCCTTCACGCGCCCTTCCGGCGAGCGCGGGTCGATTCCCGCGTCGCGAAGCCAAGTTCCGACGTACAGGCCGGGATCGGCGACGTCACGCTGCACGAACCACGCGTCGGTCCCGGTCGGCAGCCAGCGCGCCACCCGATCGGTCCAGTCCTCGCCGTCGATGTGCAGCCATGACGCGAGCAGCTGCCCGACCCCGCCGTCAGTGAGGAAGGCCGGGAGCTGCCGGACCACGAGCGCCGAAGCGTCGTCGCCGGCGAGGCCGGAGTCGCGATAGGTGTAGTCGACCCGCGGCGGACCCACCACGAACGGCGGGTTGCACACGATCTGGTCGAAGCGCCGCCGCGCGACCGGCGTGAACCACTCGCCGCGCACGAGTTCGACGTCGAGCTCGTTGAGCCGGAAGGTGGCGTCCGCCAAGGCGAGCGCACGCGAGGACACGTCGGTCGCGGTCACCCGCTGTGCATGCCGGGTGGCGTGCAGCGCCTGTACTCCACAGCCGGTACCGAGGTCGAGCAAGGTGTCCACCGGCCGCCGCATCGTGGCGCGGATGAGGCTCAGCGACGCGTGCCCCACGCCGAGCACGTGCTCCGGCGGGACTTCTCCGCCGAGCAGGTCGGAGTCCAGGTCGGAGATGACCCACCATTCGCCTTCGGAGTCGCCATGCGGACGGACGTCGAGCCCGGCGCGCAGGGCGTCGCCGTCCGCTTTGAGCAGCCCGGCCGCCAGCGCGTCCCCGACCGCGGCGGGTGCGATCGCCGCTTCGACCTCCTTCGCCGGTTCGCTGCCGCCGAGCAGGAACAGGCGGATCAGTGTGCCCAGCTCGCCCGCGTCACGGCTGGCGCGGTAGGCAAGCTCCGGCTCGCCCCGGCCGAGCGCGGCGTGTGCTGCGCCGCCCAGCGCGGCCAGCACGCCGTCGGCGTCGTAGCGCGTGCGCTGGAAGGCTTCGCGGAGGCGGGCACACAGGTCGTCGGAAAACTCGGGAGTCACGGTGGGTAATCCTCCCACGGGTGTGCTG
The DNA here is from genome assembly GCF_009707865.1 of Amycolatopsis pithecellobii. GTDB lineage: Bacteria > Actinomycetota > Actinomycetes > Mycobacteriales > Pseudonocardiaceae > Amycolatopsis_E > Amycolatopsis_E pithecellobii. The sequence goes on along the minus strand of NZ_WMBA01000115.1, from coordinate 6,727 downwards.
GGATGACGGTATGACCACCGCGCCCCTCGGGGAACTGCTGCCCTCGTTGCGGGAGCTGTACGTCGACCTGCACCGGCACCCGGAATTGTCGTTCGCCGAGCACCGGACGGCGGCCGAGCTGGCCCGCCGGCTGGGCGAGGCGGGATATGAGGTCCACACCGGCATCGGCCGTACGGGCGTGCTCGGCGTGCTGCGCAACGGCGACGGCCCGGCGGTCATGCTGCGTGCCGATATCGACGCGTTGCCGGTCGAGGAGAAGACCGGCCTCGACTACGCGAGCCGGGCGCACGGCACCGGCGCGGACGGCACGGAGGTGCCGGTCATGCACGCCTGCGGGCACGACATGCACGCCACCTGGCTGTCCGGTGCGGCCGATCTCCTTGCCAGGGCACGGAAATCGTGGCGCGGCACGCTGCTGGTCGTCTTCCAGCCGGGGGAGGAGCAGGGGTCGGGCGCGAAGGGGATGCTCGAGGACGGGCTGTTCGACATCGCCGGGACGCCGTCGGTCGTGCTGGGCCAGCATGTCGTGCCGGGGCCCGCGGGCTGGGTGCTGACGAGACCGGGCGTGATCATGGCCGCGACCGACGCGCTGCGGATCGTGTTGCACGGCAGAGGCGGGCACGGTTCGCGGCCGGAGACGACGGTCGATCCGGCGGTGATGGCGGCGTCGGTGGTGCTGCGGTTGCAGACCATCGTGTCGCGCGAGATCTCGGCGACCGAGTCGGCGGTGGTGACCGTCGGGCAGCTGCACGTCGGCACGGCGAGCAACATCATCGCCGACGAAGCGGTGCTGGAGGTCAACGTGCGCACATTCGACGAGCAGGTGCGTGACAAGGTCCTGGCGGCGATCGAGCGGATCGTGCACGCCGAAGCCGCCGCGGCCGGTGCGCCCGAACAGCCGGAGATCACGTCCATCGCGAGCTTCCCGGTGACCACGAACGACGACGCCACGACCGAACGGCTGACCACGGTGTTCCGCACGCACTTCGGCGCGGACCGGGTCATCGAGGCACCACTGGTGACCGGCAGTGAGGATTTCAGCGAGTTCGGCAGAGTGGCCGGCGTACCGTCGGTGTTCTGGCTGGTCGGTGGCCTGGACCCGGAGCAGGTGCTGACGGCGATCGCGGCGGGCCGGTTCGAGCGGGACGTGCCGTCGAACCACTCGCCGCTGTTCGCACCGGTGCTGGACCCGACGCTGGCGACCGGGGTGGAGACCTTGGTGACGGCGGCGCTGACATTCCTGAGCGCAGCCTGAACCGGTGACCTCCCGAGGTGTCGTCCCGCCGCTTCGAGTGGGAGCATGGAATGGAGGAGGTGGTCCCAGTGAACGATTCGTCCCGTGGACACAGGGACGATGCGAACCCGGTTCTGATCACCGAGGCCGCACCCTCCTACGAAGAGGAACACGCCGCCCGCAAGCGCAAGTACATGACGATGATGGGCCTGCGGTTCCCATGCCTGATCCTCGCGGGCATCTTCTACCACACGTGGTGGCTCGCGCTGCTGTTCATCGTGATCTCGGTGCCGTTGCCGTGGATCGCGGTGCTCATCGCCAACGACCGCCCGCCTCGCAAGGCCGAACAGGTCAGCCGTTACCGGCGTGAGGCCCGGCAGATCGAGCACACCGAACACCGCATCATCGACGGCTGAGCGGGTCAGGGCTGCGCGCCCACCTGGGAGACGGCGCGGGCCCCGAAGGTGACTCCTGCCCGCAGTGTGTCCACTGTGGACACTCCGGTGAGCCATGCTGCAAGGATCCCGGCGTCGAACGCGTCGCCCGCGCCGGTCGAGTCCACGCGCTCGGCCGCCACAGCCGGGACGCTCACCACTCCGTCGCTGTCGACCCAGCTCGCGCCGTCCCGCCCTGCCGTGACGGCCACCGCGCCGACCGTGTCCAGCAGCGCGGCAGCCGTGGCCGGTTCCGCCGAGCCGGTCAGCGCGAGGAGTTCATCGGTGTTGGGCAGCAGCAGGTCCACGCCGCGCACGTCGTCGAGGAAACCCGCGGGATCGGTCAGCAACGCCGCGGACTGCGGATCCACCGACGTGCTCAGGCCCAGCTCACGTGCTGCCGCGAGGGCGGCGAGCCCGCCAGGCCGCGACGAGGGATCGAGCAGCACGTACCCGGACAGATGCAGATGCCGTGCGCCCGCGAGCGCCGCATGATCGATGTCCTCGGCACAAAACCGAGCGCCGGCCCCGCGATCGGGCAGCATGCTGCGCTGCCCCTCGCCGTCGACAAGCACCACGACACAGCAGGTCGCCGCATCAGGATCGAGGGCGAAGGCGCACCGCACGCCCGCCGCCGCGAGCTCGGACCGCACGAGCTTGCCGCCGGCGTCGTCGCCGACCCGTGCGAGCAGTGTCGTGTCCACCCCGGCGGACGCGAGCCATCGCGCGGTGTTCGCGCCCGCGCCGCCGCCCGCGAGGCGGACCCGCGCGCGGGAGTCACCACCGTGCACGATCGCGTTTTCGTGCCGTGCCACGACATCCAGGCCGGCGTCGCCGACCACGACCACCTTCACCCGAGTGCCACCGCGATCTCGGCCGCGAGTTTCGCGTTGGACAGCACCAGTGCTTCGTTGGTGTCCAGGCTCGCGCCGCCGCTGGCGGTGTGGAAGTGGTCCAGCAGTGCCGGCGTGATGTCCTTGCCGTGCACTTTGGTGCGGTGCAACAACTCCAGCCCTTCGGTGAGCAGCCGGTCGTGCAGGACCTTGTCCATTTCGGACTCCGGTGGGACCGGGTTGGCCAGCAACACACCGGATCTCCAGTGGCGACGATGCGCCGACACGACGGCGGCGGCCTGCCCGGGATCGTCCACGCGCCACGGCACGGGAAAGCCCGACGAGCGAAGGTAGAACGCGGGGAAGTCGTCCGTGCGGTAACCCAGCACCGGTACCGAGTAAGTTTCCAGCATCTCCAGCGTGGCGGCGATGTCGAGCACCGACTTGACCCCGGAGCACACGACGAGCGTGGGAACCCTTGCCAGCACACCGAGATCGGCCGAGACGTCCCACGATTCGCCCGCGCCGAGGTGGACCCCGCCGAGTCCGCCGGTCGCGAACACCCCGATGCCGGCTTCGTGGGCCAGCGCGGAGGTACTCGCGACCGTCGTCGCCCCCGACCGGCCGAGGCCGATCGCCGGGCCGAGGTCACGGAGTGAAAGCTTGTCCAGTCCCGAGTCCGCGGCGCACACGCGGGCCAGTTGCGCCGCGGACAACCCGGCCACCGGCACGCCGTCGAGCACGGCGATCGTCGCGGGCACGGCGCCGGCCGCACGGACAGTGTCCTCGAGCCGCCGCGCGACGTCGAGGTTGCGCCCCGGCGGCAACCCGTGGGACAGGAGCGTGGATTCGAGCGCGACGACGGGCCTGCCGCTGTTGACGGCGTCGGCGACCTCGCCGGACAGGGAAATCTCGGTCACGACGACCCATCATCACCGACGCGGCGGGCCGGACCCAAGACGGGTGCGTGCACCTCTTCGCCTCCCGGGGCCGCTGCGGCATCATGGGGGGATGAGCACGACGACTCTGCCCGAGGTCGACACCAGGCCCGAGAGCACTGACGACACCGACTCCGACTCGCCGAAGATGTTCCACTACGTGCGGAAGAACAAGATCGCCGAGAGCGCGGTCATGGGCACGCATGTGGTGGCGTTGTGCGGTGAGGTCTTCCCGGTGACGCGCTCGCCGAAGCCCGGCTCGCCGGTGTGCCCGGCGTGCAAGGAAATCTACGACGGCCTGCGGCCCGGCCCCGAGGACTGATCCGAGACCGGCGCGTCGCCGCCCGCCTGCTCCGGCGGGCGGTACCCGTCCGTGCCCGGTGACGCGTCCTTGTCACGCCTGCGCTCCAGCTCCAGCCGCCGCCACCGGCGTCGCTGCCGCCGGCTCATCTTCGCGGGCCACAGTTCCTGGATGGCGCTGTTGAAGTGCGCGCCGCCCACCACGGCCATCCCGATGAAAAACGTGAACAGCAGCCACGCGATCGGCGAGGCGAGCGCGCCGTAGGTGTACCCGGTGCGGGTGATCCAGCCCAGGTAGATCCGCAGCCCCACACTGGACAGCAGGAAGATCACCATCGCCAGCGCCGCCCCGGGCAGGCCGCGGTGCCACGGCAGCCGCCTCGGCAGGGCGAGCTTGTACAACGTGGCGAGCGCCAGCATCAGGCCGATGGCCAGCACCGGGTAGTACCCGATGCCGATCCACGTCGACAACGTCGGGTGCCACGAGTCGGGGAACAGATCGATCAGCAGGTCCGGCCCCAGCGCGATCACCGGCAGCCCGATGACCAGCAGCACCAGACCGCACAAGTACAGCAGCAGCGCGAAGATCCGCTGCCACACCTCGTTGCGAACCCCGTACTGACCGTGTGCGACGGTGATCGCGTCGACGAACGACGACATCGCCGACGAGCCCGCCCACAGCGAGATCACGAACCCGACCGAGACGATCTCGCCCTTGCCGGTCGTCAGGATGTCATCGACCGTGGGCCCGATGATCCCGTTCACCACGTTCCCGGTGAACACCCGCTCGCTCGTCGAGATGATCCGGTCGTGCACGCTGGCGACGAAACCCTGGCCGAACCAGTCGCCCATGTACCCAAGGCTGCCGAGCAGCCCGAGCAGCAGCGGCGGCAGCGACAGGGTCTGCCAGAACGCGGCTTCGGCCGACTCGGAGAAGATGCTCCCGCCCCACGCTTTCTCCAGCGTGAGGGCGATCAGCCGTCGTGCGCCCTTGCGCGGCGGTGAGGCAGCGGGCTTGTCGTTCATGGCATCTCCAAGCATGGTCCATCCGGGCGTTTTCGGCGCGGTTGGGGTGTGGCGTGTCCGACTTCGCCGTGGCGATCGCATCCGCCGGGAGGCACGACCGGTACTCTCTTCCGTGCGCCCTCACGCTTCGTGGGGGTTTTCGCATGTGGCGGATCGCCGAACGGGAGGGGGAACACTCTTGTCGGAAACGGTGCAGCGCGGCGGTTTCGTGGCGCCCGAGGCCGAGCAGGACGTGACACCCCGTCCGCTGCGAGCCTGGCAGCGGCGTGCCCTGACCAAGTACCTGACCACGAAACCGCAGGACTTTCTCGCGGTCGCGACCCCCGGCGCGGGCAAGACCGTGTTCGGGCTGCGCATCGCGGCCGAGTTGCTGTCCGACCGCACGGTCGAGCGGATCACCATCGTCACGCCGACCGAGCACCTCAAGCACCAGTGGGCGATCGCCGCGGCCGGCGCCGGGATCGCGATCGATTCGAACTACCGCAACGGACAGGGCGCCACATCCGACGACTACCAGGGGGTGGCGCTGACCTACGCACAGGTCGCCGCACACCCGACACTGCACCGGGTGCGCACCGAAAACTTCAAGACGCTCGTCATCCTCGACGAGATCCACCACGGTGGGGACGCCAAGTCCTGGGGTGACGCAGTCCGCGAGGCCTTCACCCCCGCGGTGCGGCGCCTTTCGCTGACCGGGACGCCGTTTCGCAGCGACGACTCACCGATCCCGTTCATCACCTACGAGCCCGACGCGGACGGTTCGCTGCGCAGCAAGCCCGACCACTCCTACGGCTACGCCGACGCGCTTGCGGACGGTGTCGTGCGACCGGTCGTGTTCCTCGCCTACTCCGGCGAGGCGACGTGGCGCACGAGCGCCGGTGACGAGTTCACCGCGCGCCTCGGCGAGCCGCTGACCGCGGAACAGACGGCGCGGGCGTGGCGCACGGCGCTCGACCCGGGCGGCGAGTGGGTTCCTTCGGTGCTGCAGGCCGCCGACACACGATTGCAGCAGCTGCGTGGTGGCGGCATCCCGGACGCCGGTGGTCTCGTGATCGCGACGGATCAGGAGTCGGCGCGCGCGTACGCGAAGATCCTGGCGCGGCTCACCGGTGAGAATCCGGTCGTCGTGTTGTCGGACGATCCGAAGGCGACCAAGCGGATCGGCGAGTTCTCCGATTCCGACGACCGCTGGCTGGTTGCGGTCCGGATGGTGTCCGAGGGCGTCGACGTGCCACGCCTGGCGGTCGGGGTGTACGCGACAAGTGCCTCCACGCCGCTGTTCTTCGCGCAGGCGATCGGCCGGTTCGTGCGGGCCCGGCGCAAGGGCGAGACGGCGAGCGTGTTCCTGCCGAGCGTGCCGGTGCTGTTGGAGCTGGCCAGCGAGCTGGAGGCCGAACGCGACCACGTGCTCGGCAAGCCGCACCGCGAGAAGGACGGCTGGGAAGACGAGCTGCTGGCGCAGGCCAACCGCACCGAGGACGAGCCGGGCGAGGAGGAGAAGGCGTTCACGTCGCTGGGCGCCTCCGCCGAGCTGGATCAGGTCATCTACGACGGCAACTCGTTCGGCACGGCGGTGTTCTCCGGCAGCGAGGAGGAGCAGGAATACCTGGGGCTGCCGGGATTGCTGGAGCCGGACCAGGTCCGGGCATTGCTGCGCAAGCGGCAGGAGGAGCAGCTGGCCGACTCCAAACGGCGTAAGCCGCAAGAGGAGACGGCTGCCCCGGCGCCGGCGCGCGCCCAGTCGGTGTCGGAGCGCATTGCCTCGCTGCGCAAGGAGCTGAACACGCTCGTCGGGATGTACCACCACCGCACGAACAAGCCGCACGGGGCGATTCACAACGAGCTGCGCCGGGTGTGCGGCGGCCCGCCCACCGCGATGGCAACGGTCGAACAGCTGGAGGAGCGCATCGTCACGCTGCGCTCGTGGTGAAACACGAAGCAGGGAACTGCCGGGGGTCCGGG
>NZ_WMBA01000114.1 GCF_009707865.1 Amycolatopsis pithecellobii | reverse complement strand
ACTGCGCTCCGATAGCCACCTGCGATCCGGGCACAGCGACAACCCCAGATGGCGCCCCGCCGCGCCGCGCCCCGGGGCCGACCGCCTGTGCTCCCGCGACAAGCTCTAGCCCAACCTGCCCCGCGTCCTTGCGGGCAACCGACTCCGCCCCGGCGGCCGTCCCTGGGGCGGCCGGTTCCGGCCCCGCACTGGGGCCGGACTCACCCGACGCCGGCTCGGATCCGGCAAACGACTGCGACCCGACAGAAAACTCCGCCCGGCCCGACTGCGCACCAGCACCAGAGTCCGCCACCACCGACTCCGGCCGCGACCCGGCGACGGCCTGACGCCCCTCGCCGATGTCGTGGCCGCCCTCGGCGCGCGACCGTTGCGCCCAGCCGAGCGGCTCCGGTCCGCCCGACGGCGACTCCCCGACGAGCTCGGATCCACCCGGTTGCGACCGCGGTCCGGCCGACGGCTGCGATCCCGCGTGGGGCGCCTGTCCAACCGACTCCGGCTGCTCTTCGGAGACAAACTGCGATCCGGCCACTCGCCCCAGTGCCAGCACGGGTTGCACCGCCGCCCGCTGTGGCTCGACCGCCGGCTCCTCGGCCGCGGGTGGCGCACTAGCCGCCACGATCCCGGTGCGGTCGGCCACCTGAAGGGCCGTCACGATGTCACCCGTCCTGCGGCGCAGGATCGTGCGCGCCATCAATTCCTCCATAGCCACCAGTGGCTGGGTTCGACACCTCGCGCCGCATGCTGTCACCCCGACGGCATGCCCCTATTCAGCCCGAGGCCTGGCCGAAGCTACCAGGGCGATGCCTTTCCCCATGACGAAAGGCTCTCACTTTCGCCAATCCGGCGCTAAGTTGACTCTATCGGGTGACACACACTTCACAGTTCGCGCACAGAGTAACTGAGAATTTGATCTTGAATCCGTGAGCGCTTGACCAAGTCGTCCGCCTCTCGGCCATTCGCCGACCATCTTGCCCCTCAAGGTCAATATCACCCAGAAGTGTTCGAACACAGTTTCGATAGTGCAGTAATGTCAAGGCACACGGTCTTCAAAGCCGCCGAGCATCCCGAACCACTCAACCATCCCGAGGTGATAGCCATGTTGTCGTTGTGCCGCAAGCTTTTTACTCGTGTTGTCTCGTGGTTCCGCGATCAACGCCGGATGACACGCGGCGGACGATCTATCGTAACCGGCGGCGGCGTGCCGTCGTACCGTTCGATCTCCACCAGCACGTGCTGTCCCGTACACCCCTGCGACAGTCGCGAGGTCGGCAGATCGGCAGTCAATACGTTCGGATTCCCATGAACACAAAGGGCTGCGTCAGATCCTTGGGGCAGCGGATCGAACCATGCACCCGTGGGCAGTTGCACCACGCCCTGGCGCAGTTCCGTACTCAGCACGGCACCCGCGAGCAGGCTTCCACGGTCATTGACGACTCGCACAACGTTGCCTTCCGCGATACCTCGCGGGCGTGCGTCATCGGGATGCATCCGGATGGCTTCACGGCCGGTCACCTTGGCGGCTTGGCTCACCGCGCCTCCATCGAGTTGGCTGTGCAACCGCGTGCTGGGCTGGTTTGCGATCAGCTGCAACGGAAACCGCGCGGCGCGCGGGCCACCCAGCCACTCCGAGGGTTCGATCCATGCCGGGTGACCAGGGCAGTCGTCGTAGCCGAAGGCGCGAACCCGCGCCGAGGCGATCTCAATCTTGCCGCTCGGCGTCGGAAGCCGATGGGCTACCGGGTCACTCCGGAAGTCGGCGAACAGCGTGCGGTCCGCTTGCGGTGCCGGCAGCCGATACTCGCCCGTCCACCAGAAGTCCACAAAGGACGGAACGTCGAAACCTTTGTCCAGCAACTGTTTTCGCCACGACTCGTAGAGGTGTTCCAGCCAGGCGCGGGGCGACCGGCCTTCGGTGAACCGCTCCTCGATGCCCAGACGTGCCGCGAGCCCAGCCAGGATCTCGTGATCGTCCCGGGCTTTGGCGAACGGCTCAGCCACCCGGTGCATCGCGATGAGATGTGTGTCCCGACGCCCAGAGCCAAAATCCTCTCGCTCCAACGAAACCGTTGCCGGAAGGACGAAATCCGCGTGCCGGGCGGTCGCGGTCCAGTACGGGTCCTGCACGACGACGGTGTCCGGGCGGGCGAAGGCCGTCCGTAGGCGGTTGAGGTCCTGATGGTGGTGGAACGGGTTGCCACCGGCCCAGTGCACCAGCCGGATTTCCGGGTAGGTGCGGACCGTGCCGTCGTAGTCGTACGACGTCCCGGGATGCAACAGCATGTCCGCGATCCGGGCGACAGGGATGAACTCCCGCACCGGGTTGATGCCCGAAGACAGGTAGGGCACACGAAAGTCGGGTCCAATGTCACCGGTGTCGCCCATGGATCCGTACCCGTGGCCGAATCCGCCCCCGGGCAAGCCGATCTGGCCGAGCATTGCGGCCAGTGCGATCGCGGCCCACACCGGCTGCTCACCGTGTTCGATGCGCTGTAAGGACCAGGTGATGGTGATGAACGTCCGGACCGAGGCCATCCGGCGCGCCAGCGCGACGATGTCCGCGGCAGGAAGTTCGGTGATTGCGCTCGCCCACGCCGCGTTCTTCGGCACGCCGTCGTCCACACCGAGGAGGTAGCGTTCGAACTCTTCGTAACCGGCGCAGTACCGGTCGAGAAAAGCATTATCGTGCAAGCCTTTTACGACCAGGGTATGCGCGAGAGCGAGCATCAGCGCGGTGTCGGTTGCCGGGCGGATCGGATACCACCGAGCGTTCAGCGAAGCTGGGATGTCGTTACGTAGCGGACTGATCAGCGCTACGTCGACACCCTTCTCGCCAAGCTGGGCCAGGAATCCTGGGGTGTGGTGGCGGGTGACGCCGCCGGGCGTGACGAACACGTTCTTTTGCGGCACGCCGCCGAAGGCGACGAGCAGGTCGGTATTCGCCACAATCGTCGGCCAGCTCGAACCGTTCCGAAGCACGTCGGTGGCTCCCCCGACGATATGCGGGAGCACCACGGTGCTCGTGCCATTGCTGTAGGTGTTGCGACTGGAGGTGAAGCCGCCGAACATAGTGAGAAACCGGTGCAGCTGGCTCTGCGCATGGTGGAACCGGCCGGCGCTGGCCCAGCCGTAGGAACCGCCGAAGATCGCCTGGTTTCCGTGCTCGTCACGAATCCGGCGGTACTCGGTGGCGAGCAGGTCCAAGGCCTCGTCCCAGCTCACCGCCACGAACTCCTCGTGGCCACGAGCAGGATCGGGCCCCGGGCCGCACTCGAGCCAGCCACGGCGGATCGCGGGCGTCGCGACCCTGGTCGGATGGTGGAGCGTGTCAGTCAAGTTGCCGAGCATCGGCGCCGGTGCTGGGTCCTCCGGATGCGGGACGACCCTCACCCGACCGTCGGCGTTCACGGCAGCCGAAAACGCGCCCCAGTGTGACGTGCTCGGCCGCAGGCTCACCCGTCCACCACTACCAGACAGACCGCGTGAGACGGTGAAGTCGTGGACAGAAACGCGTTGACGGCCGAAGTCTTCGGTGGCCGGATGCCGGCGAGAGCAGGCGATCTCGGACTCGAATCGCACGGGATCACCCCCGTTCCGGACGGCAACCGGTTCGGGAGGCCGGTACGGCTGCTCACGGTGTTCTTCGCGCCCAACCTGACCATGACCGCGGTGTTCTCCGGGACCCTCGGCGCCGGGCTCGGCCTTGGTTTCGGCACTGGCCTGCTCGCGATCCTCGTGGGCACGGTGCTGGGCTCGATCCCGGTGGCCTACCTGGCGACGTGGGGTCCCCGTACCGGGACCGCGCAGCTGCCGCTCGCACGACTGCCGTTCCGGCGCGCCGTGGTGCTGCCGGGTCTAGTGCAGTGGGCGAGCTCGATCGCGTGGGATGCGCTTGTCGGCTTGTTCGGTGGGGACGCCTTGGCCCAACTGCTCGGGCTCCCGTTCTGGCTGGCCGTCGCGATCGTGCTGCTGCTGCAGTGTGCGGTCGGCGTGCTGGGCTACGAGGTGATCCACCGGGTGCAGGCGGTGATGACGGCGGTCATCGCGGTGTTCTTCGTCGTACTGACTGTCAAGCTGCTTGGCGGGCACAGTGTGGTGGCCGGCAACAGTGTCTCCGGCGGTAACCTTGCCGGCGCGTTCGTCCTGTTCAGCACGATCGCGCTGAGCCTGGCCATTTCCTGGGCGAGCTACGCGTCGGACTTCAGCCGGTACCTGCCGTCGACGACCTCGCGGCCGTGGGCGTTCATCTACACACTGCTCGGCGTCACGCTGTCGTTCGTGTGGGGTGAGGCGCTGGGGCTCGCGGCCGGTCAGACCCTGACCGACCAGACCACGGCCGGGATCAGCACCCTGCTCGGCGGCGGTGCGCTTGGCGCCGCCGCCCTGCTGGTGATCGCGCTGACCGCGGTCTCGTCGAATGCGATGAACGACTACAGCGGCTCACTTGCGCTGCAGACGGTCGGTGTGCGGCTTCGCCGGCCCGTGTCAGCGGTCGTGGTCACGTTGATCGCGTTCGGGCTGATCCTGTGGATGCACAGCGGGGACCTGTCGTCGAAGTTCGAGGATGTGCTGCTGCTCATCGGTTACTGGATCCCGCCGTTCGTCGGGGTCGTGGTGATCGACTGGTGGCTGCGCACCCGCCACGGGCGACGGTTCGACGTGCTGGCCGACGTGGCGGCGCCGCAAGCCGGGTGGCCGGCGCTGGTGGCATTCCTGGCCGGCTGCGGGGCGGCCGTGCCGTTCATGAACACCAGCATCTACACCGGCCCCGTCGCCGCGGCCGCTCATGGTGCGGACCTCGCCTACTACATCGGACTCATCGCCTCGGCCGCCGTCTACGCGGTGCTGCGCGCAGCTGTGCGCTCGCCGCGCTGACCCGGCCCGCCGCCGCAGCCGGGGGCCAGGGCCACCGCGCAGCCGACCGGCCACAAGCGTCGCGCGATCGCGGCCACGCGTCGCGAGCCATACCAACGGAACCGAGTCACGGCACAGCCCGCCGGCAAGACCACCCCACGACAGGCCCAGCCACACCGACCGGGCCGATCACCGCTGGACCGCCGAACGGGGACGGGCATGTCGCGAGCAACCCAGTCAAGCGGACCCGAGCCGGTCCCGGTCACCGGGTGAGGGCGCACCGGCAAGCCAGCCGCCGCGCCCGGCTACGGGGTCGGGCCGGTGGCCGCTGGGCGATCGGGGTAGTTGGACCACTGCGACCACGAGCCTGGGTACAACGCAGCCTCGATGCCGGCCACGGCGAGGGCGGCGATTTCGTGCGAAGCCGTTACGCCCGAGCCGCAGTAGACGCCGACCTCGTTGGTGCTGGCGCCGAGGGCGGCGAAGCGTGCGGACAGCTCGTCCGGGGTGCGGAACCGGCCGTCCGCGGCCAGGTTTTCCGTGGTCGGAGCGCTCACCGCGCCCGGGATGTGGCCGGCGCGGGGATCGATCGGCTCCTGCTCGCCGCGGTATCGCTCGCCCGCGCGTGCATCGAGCAGCACGCCCGGGAACGCACCGGCCTCGTCCATGGCCAGCACCGGCATATTGCCCGGCTTGACGACAACGTCACCCGCCTCCGGAATACGACCGAAACCCTTTTCCAACGGGCGTTCGCCCCACGCTCGCAGGCCGCCGTCCAGTAGCCGCACGTCGCTGACGCCTGCCCAACGCAACAGCCACCAAGCCCGCGCCGCGGCGAGGTTTCCGCTGTTGTCGTACGCCACAACCCGAGAACCTTCCCGGACGCCCCACCGCCGGGCCGCTGCCTGCAACGCATCCGGGTCGGGCAACGGGTGCCGCCCGTCCTGTGGCACGGCAGGCGCGGCGAGTTCCGTGTCGAGATCGACGTACACCGCGCCCGGAATGTGGCCATCGAGGTAATGCTGATGCCCGTTCAGATCGCCGAGCGCCCACCGGACATCCAGCAGCACCGGCGGATCGGCCGACTCCAGCTGCCTTGCCAATTCCTCCGCGCTCACCAGCACCGGCGGCACAACCGCCAGCAGCTCGTCGAGATCCGCGCTGCGCGGCGGCTCGCGCCGGTCCGCGGCCACCCCGATCCGATGCTGCAACGCCTCGTTGAGCGGGGTCGGCACCCCATGCAAGCGACCGAGCAACACGATCTCCCCGTTCAGGAAATCCGCCTCCACCGAACCCGTGCCACGCATCAGGCTCTGCCACGTCGAGCTGCCGCCGCGGACGATGCTCGACGCCTCCGGCACGCTGGCCACTGAGAGGTCCACTTCGGACTCGCTGGCGAGATCGGCCGCGGTCATCCCGGCGGCCTTGAACACCCCGAGCGCTTCGGCACGCAAGGCCGCCGCCAGCTTCGGGTTCGGGCCGTACAGCGCGTCCACCGCGTTCCGGAGATTGCCCAGCAGCTTGCCGGCCTTCCAGTGCACCAGGTCCGGCACGATCTGCACAGCGAAATTGGCCGCCCGGAAACCCGCGGCGATCCCCTCCAGACGGGGATCCTGGCCGGCGGGATACTGCCCGAGCCAGAAAATGCCCTGCTTCTCCCCACCCTCGGCCGTCACCTCACCGGGCCGCAGAAAGCTCGCCGGCTGCCAGATCGCTGCGCCGAACACCGTCCGGAACCGGCGCAGTGCCGCGCGCTCGCTCTCGAGCCCGTTCTGCAGGCTCACAATCGGCAGGTCCGCCGCGACACCGGCACCGGCAGGCCGCCACGACCATTCACGCAACACGGCCTCGGTGTCCTGCGCCTTCGTCGCCAGCACCAGCACGTCGTCGCCGGTCAGCTCCACCTCGTGCGCGCCACCGGCCACATCCAGCCGCACCTGCCGCGCACCATCCGGCCGGACATATCGCAACCCGTGCTCGCGAATCACTGCGCCGTGCTCGCCGCGCGCGATGAGCACGGTCGGAATCCCGGCGAGGTGGAGCTGCGCCGCGACGGTGGACCCGATCGCGCCGGCCCCGATGATGACGTATCGCATGCGCCCATCCCACCACTGCCGGGTGAACCTGCACCACAACCCCTGCCGCAACGAGATCGTGACCAAGAAGGATCAACCAAAGGTATGAACCGGCCGTCTCAACGATGAACAAAGCGACCGATACCCAGGGGGTTCCTGTGCGTGCGAAAAAGATCTGGCTGGCAATGACCGGCGCCGCCGCGGCCATCACCATGGCCGCCTGTTCCGGAGGCACCAGCGCCAACGTCCAGCCCGTCGCCGCCGAAAGCACGCCCTCGTCATCGGCCGCGACGACCACCTCGCCGGCCGCCACGACAACCACCACGCCGCCGAGCACGAGCACCAGCACCGCCCCGCCGAGCACGTCGACCACCACCAAGAAGCCGGCCACCACGACGCAAAAACCGCCGGCCGCCGCGAAACCCGCGGCGAACCCCGCCGTCCCGTGCGCGGTCACCGACGGCGCCTGCGTCGACATCTCCGCCAAGAAGGCCTGGCTACTCAGCGGCGGCAAGGTGGTCTACGGACCGGTGCCCATCACTACCGGCCGCAAGGGCTATCCGACTCCTACCGGCACCTTCCACGTGCTCTCCAAGGAGAAGATGCACCTCAGCAAGGAGTTCGACAACGCGCCCATGCCGAACTCGGTCTTCTTCTACCCCGGCGACGCCTTCCACACCGGCAGCCTCTCGGCTCCGTCGCACGGCTGCGTGCACCTCTCGAGCGCCGCGTCGCTCAAGTTCTTCAACACCCTCAGCGTCGGCGACCCGGTTCAGGTCGTGCCCTGAGTGACGCTCGGCTCCAGCTCCGCGCGCAGCTCGGCGAGCAGTTCGCTGCGACTGCCCGCGCCCAGCCGCTGCCGCATGCGGGCCATGTGATGCTCGACCGTTTTCGCCGAGATGAACAGCCGGTCGCCGATCTGCTTGTAGGTCAGCCCCGCGAGCACCAGCTCGGCGACCTGCCGTTCGCGATCGCTCAGCCGCGCCGGTCCGGGCGTGACCGACGGTTCGCGGCCCTGGAGTACCCGCGCACAGTCCAACAGGGTCACCATCACCTTGCGGTCGGACGTGCGGATCGCCGCCTGCCCGGCCAGCCGCGCACCATCCCAGCACAGGCCCACGTCGTGCAGCCCGCGCGCGGCCGTCTCCACCGCCACCTGGTCGACCTCGCCGCCAAGGACCTTCAGCCAGCAGTCGGCCGCCTGGGACATCGCCGCGAAGTACGCGCCAGCGCTCGCGCCGGTCGAGAGCGCCTTGGCGTGCTCCGCCGCCTCGTCGGGCTGCTCGTCCAGGATCGCCGCGTGCAGCCCGCTCCAGTGCAACGCGGTCGCCCACAGCGGCGGGTCTCCGAGCGCCGCGAGTAATTGCCGGGCTTGCCGCAGGTGCGGGGCGAGCCGGTCACGCTCGCCGAGCCGCGCGGCCGCGACCTCGAACTCCCCGAACGGCAGGAACGTGAACAGGTCCACCGGATGCCGGATGACCGCTTCTCTTGCCTGGCCCCAGATCCGGCGCAACGCGGCGAGATCGCTCGCTCGGCGCGCCAGGCCGACCCGCAGCCCGACGGCGAATAGCCAGTCACGCGGCGACAACTCGTCTCCGGCCTCGCGCAACCGGGACGCGGCGACCTCCTCGTCACCGCGCACCATCGCGATCCACGCCAGCAGCAACCGGTGCCGCGCGACGAGTGAACCGGCCGCGATCGCGCGGGACAGCAATGGTTCCGCGATCGCCGCCTCCCCGCTGTGCACGGCGACGAGCGCGCCCAGCGCGGCCGGACTGTCCGGCAGCAGCACCCCGGCCGACACCGGTTCGAGCATCTCCGCGGAACGGACCAAAGTGGACAGTGCGACGGCCGGCTGCTCGGTCACCGACTCGACGACACCGCGGGCGGCTCCGGTAACCGCGCCGGACAGTAGCGTCGGCGGGCCGTCACCACGGGCTGTGGCCAACATCTGCCGGGCTTCCTCGACCCGACCGGTACCGACCAATGCGATCGCGGCGAAACATCGCGCCTCACTGGTACCGGCCCACTGGAACAGTTCCGCACTGCGCGCGAGCTGACCTCGGTGCGCCAACGCCGTCCCCGCCACGCGCGCGCCCTCGCGCCGGTCGGGTGCGTTCTCGGCCGCGATCACGCCGTCCGCCAGCCGGAGCGCCCCGTCGAAATCTCCCGCCCGCGCAACGGCATCCGCCCAGCGAGCGCCGACCTGCCGGCCGGCCTTCGCCGCCGCTTCGTACAAGCGGGCGGCCACCGGGGGTTCGGCTTCGTGCGCGGCCGCTTCGAAGGCCGCGCCGATCCTGTCGCCGGTCAGCCCGGCCCCGACCAACGGGCTGACCAGCCGTAACAGCGGGCCGCCGCGCTGGGCTTGCCGTTCGACCAGCTCACGGCGCAACGAGATCTGCCGGTCACGCGGCATCAGCTCACGCAACGCGCGCACCGCGATCGGCAGGAGTTTCCCGTCGGGCGTAAGCAAACCGGTCGCGTGTGCCGCTTCGGCCGCGTCGCCCGTGAGGTCGTGCGCCGCGCCCGCTTCCGCGGCCAGCAGGAACCGCAACACGTCTTCGCCGGCGTGGTCGAGTTCGTGCCGCAGCAGGTTCAGTTCCGAAGTCGCTCGCACCAGCCCGGGCACGCCGCCGGTCTGCGTGTGCACGAACTCCGCCAACTCGGGCGAGCCGGTCGCCGCGAGGAACTTCGCCGTGCGGGCCACATCGAACGGGCGGAGCACGATCTGCCCACGCAGCCGCGCGAGCACCCGGTTCAGCGCGGCACGGCGCGCGTGCGGACGGGTCGCGATGACGATGCCCGCCTGCTCGTCGTCCAGGTAACGCAGCAGCTCGGCCAGTTCGGTGTCGCCGAGCAAATGCGCGTCGTCGACGAGGCGGACGTCGGCGCTCGCCAGGCGCTCGAGCACCGTCGTCTTGCCGTAGCCGCCGGGCGCGACCAGCGCGAGCCGGACCGGCGCGAGTTCGCCGGACACAATCGCGGCGCAGACCCGTTCGGTGGGCTCATCCAGCAGGATCACTCGTCGTCCTCGTTTCGGGACCGGCGGGTCGGCGCGAACCGGCGGCGTGGTGGTTCGAGCGGGGTCAGCACGATCGGCGGTCGTGGCGGGGCGGGCTCGGCATCGTAAACCTCGTCCGGATCGAGGTCGGGATAGCCCGTCACTCTGGGCACGAGCGCCGTCGAGGACGGCGGTGCCTCGGCGGGTGGGCGGGCGGCCAACGCCGCGCCACGGCAGGCGGCGGTCGCCGGGTCGGGGTCGACGACGACGCGGCAGTCCACCAGCTCCTCGGCGATGCGGCTGACCAGCGGGATCCGGGCCGAGCCCCCGACCAGCAGCACGGCGGAGAGCTCGTCGTAGCGGCGCAGCGGGTCGAGCGATCTGGTCAGCAACGGCTGGACGAGCCGCTCGAACTCGGCGCGGGTGATCCGGCCCGGCAGGTCCACCTCGGGCGTCGTGGACAGCAGTTCCTTGGTCTCGACTGCGGCTTCGCGGAAGCCGGCCGGGTCGCCGCCGAAGCGTGCCACGAGATGGTCGGCGAGCACGTCGTCCAGCCTGGGTGCGAGCTGCTCGTCATGCGCCAGCAGCTCGAACGTGGCCTGGCCGCGGCGCAGGAGCGCGGTGTCCACGTACTCGCCACCGACGCGGCACACCGCGAGCCGGCTGCCGGTCTCGACCCGCTCACGCACCACCAGGCTCTCGGCCGCGGCGATGCTGTTCGGCAGCAGCAGCGCACCGGGGATGCCGGCGTTCTGCAGCGCGTCGTGCAGCAGTGTGCGGCGGTAGCCACCCCAGCCAGGCGGGTGCGTCAGCGCGATCCGCTCCGGCTCGCCACCTTCGGCGTCGGCGACCTGGTCGGTCACCCAGCCCGCGATGACCGCCGTCAGTGACTCGGGCCGGTACAACTCGTCACCCAGCAACATCGGCACGTCGTCACCGACTCGCCGGACGAACCCACGGGCGATCCGCTCCGGCTCGGTGGGCACGTAGCGCCGCGCCTCCTGCCCGGCGATGACCGTCGCGTCCGCGGCGACGTACAGCACCGACTCGAGCGAGCACACCACCTCGGGTTCGCCCCAGAATTCCCCCGCACGACGGCACACCGCGGCCTTGATCCGGCTGCCACCGATGTCGATGCCGAGGACGTAACGCATCCGAGTGCTTCCTCCTAGGAGTCGTCCTTTCGTACCAAAGGCTTCCGATGGGGTCACATCCCCTAACCCCCTAACGTCCCCGTGCCCCGATTCGGGGTACCGGACCGGGTGCGATCCCCGATGGCAGGACCAGCGGGAATGCCTACCGTGGTCGAAGCCGCCCCGGCCGCGCCGGGCGCCACCTCATGACCAACTCACTAGAGTGCGGAGCTTTCCCTTGTCCCTCCCCGCCCAGACGCTGCACGACTTCGTGCTGGACCTGCTGACCGATGACGCCGCCCGGACGGCCTTCGCCGCCGACCCGACCGCCGCGCTCGCGAGCGCCGGGCTGAGCGACGTGACGCCCGCGGACATTCAGGAAGTGGCCCCGCTCGTGGCCGACTACGCGCCGGCTCCCGCCGCGGACGCGCTCGAGTCCGTCGTGTCGTCGCTGCCCGCCGGTGCCGGCGAAGGCGGCCTGCAGGGCGCGATCGCGCAGCTGACCGCCGTTGCCGACGCCGCCAACTCGCTGCCGGTGTCGCTGCCCGACGCGGGCGCCTCCGAGCGCGCGCTGCCGGTCTCCGAGCTGCCCGTTGACGCCCCGTCGCTCGGCGAGCTTCCCCTCGGCGAGCTGCCCGTCAGTGCCCTGCCCCTCGGCGACCTGCCGGTTGGCGACCTGCCGGTTGGCGACCTGCCGGTTGGTGGCCTGCCGACCGGTGGCCTGCCCGTCGGCGAGCTTCCGACCGGTGGCCTGCCCGTCAGCGACCTGCCGGTTGGCGACCTGCCGGTTGGCGACCTGCCGGTTGGTGAGCTGCCCCTCGGGAGTCTCCCGATCGCCACCCCGGACCTGCCCGGTCTGCCCACCGAGCTCCCCGCCCGCGGTGACCTGCCGACCGGCGAGCTGCCCGTCTCGCTGCCCGACGCCGGCAGCCTGCCCACCGCCGCGCTGCCCACCGG
>NZ_WMBA01000113.1 GCF_009707865.1 Amycolatopsis pithecellobii | reverse complement strand
CCTCCTCGTCGACACTTTCGAGGACAAGCTCGAGGTCGTCGCCGACGGGCGGGCCGTCGCGATCGTGCCGGCCGACGACCGGCGCAGCACCCTGCGCGACGACCTCGCCACCATCCCCGTCGAGGGAATCGACCCCTGTCAGGTGGCCGTCGTCACCCGTGCCGCCGACCGCAACCCGCTGGTCGCCCACTTCCGGGAATCCGCGAAGAACTGCCTCGGCCGAGACACGTAAGAGAGCATCGGTCGTCGATCTCCGCCACCGTCATGCACCCGGTGCATCGCGAGTTGCCGAACAGGACTTGGACAGGGCGGCTCAAAGAGCTGTTGGCTATTCAATGAACCACGCCACGCTCGAAAGGCTTTTCCCTATGACTGCCGATTATCGTGCACAGACCGTTCTCGTCACCGGGGCGAGTTCCGGGATCGGCGCCGCCTACGCGAAGGCGTTGGCGGCGCGCGGCTCGAATCTCGTGCTCGTCGCCCGGCGCGCCGAGCGGTTGACGTCGATGGCGGACGAACTGCGCCGCACCCACAACGTCCGGGTCGAGGCGATCTCCTTCGATCTTTCCCACCCCGAGGTCGGCAACGAGCTTCGCAAGGCTGTCGCCGACCGAGGCGTGGAAGTCACGAGCCTGATCAACAATGCCGCGTTCGGTACGTTCGCGCCGTTCGCCGACGAGGATCCCGGACGCCTCGCCGCGGAGATCGCCGTCGACGTCACGGCGCCGGTCGAGATCACCGCGGCGTTCCTGCCACAGATGGTGCACGCCGGCAACGGCTTCATCATCACCATGGCCGGCGTAACCGCCTACTTTCCTTCCCCCAGAATGGCCGTCTACAGTGCCGCCAAGGCATTCGTGCTCAGCTTTACCGAATCACTCTGGGCGGAAATGCGTGGCACGGGCCTCACCGTATTCGCCGTGTGTCCCGGCGCCACCGCGACGGAGTTCACCACCGGGATGGGGCCGGCGGCCAGCGTGTTGACCTCCGGAAAGACGCGCACGCCCGAAGATGTCGTCGCCACCGCCTTGGCCCACCTCGAGCGCCGGAACCCGGGCCCGACCGTCATCGACGGGCGTTCCAACCAGCTCGGCGTGCTCATGAGCCGGCTCATGAGCAGGAGCGCAAGCGCCAAGATGATGGAGCGCGTCTTGAACCCGGACCGTGCGGCCGATGAGACCTCGCGGACAAGCTCATAGCCCGAACGAATCCTTGAGCCAATTCGCGATCGCCGCGTTGACTTCGGCAGGTTTCTCCAGGGTGAGCCAGTGGCCCGCATCGATCGTGACCTCGGTGAGATCGTCACATGCCGCCCGCATCGGGTCGGCGAACCCTGTGTCGACCGTGTCGCAGACCCGGTCCATCGCGGCGTGGACGAACAGGACAGGAAGGGAAAGCCGATCGTCGTCGCGTGCGGGTTCGGCGGGCCGCAGGTTCCCGCCCGCGTTGGCGTACCACCGGTTCCCGCCGAGGAATCCGGTCTTCTGGTAGGCCCGGACGAGCGTGCCCAGCATCTCTTGGGAGAGCACCGCATCGTCGCGTTCCATCCGAGGCGCTCGCCGTTCTGGTCCGAACCACCCGCGCTCGGCCCGGACCGTCGCGGTGAAGGCCGGCTTGCCGAGCGCCTCGGGATCGCCTCGGCGCAGCCACGCCACGAAGGTCGCCTCCGGGTCCGCCGCGAACTCCTCGCAGACGAGCTCTGGTTCGTCGATCGCGAACTGCATGTATTCCCATTGGCCGAGCGGGAACTCGTCAGCGGGGTAGAGGCTCCGATCCACCAGCGGTACGGCGCGTGCAAAGCTGAACCCGTTCGGAAAATAGGGGACGGTGAGACTGATGGCGGCCCGGCAACGCTCGGGCCGGCCCGCGGCAATGGACCAGACCACCCCGCTTCCCCAGTCATGGCCGACCCACACGGCGGGCCGCCCGCCGAGCGCGTCGTGGAGTTCGACCATGTCTTCGGTACTCTCCGAGATGGCGTAGGCCGCCACGCCGTCCGGGATCGACGAGCCGCCATAGCCGCGCATATCGGGGGCGATGCAGCGCCAGCCCCGCTCGGCGAAGTAGTCGATCTGCGGCCGCCATGTGGCGCCGAGCATGGGGAAGCCATGAAGGAAGAACATCAACGGACCGTCCGACGGCCCGGCTTCCAGATAGGACGTCGTGTGCCGCGGCGTGGTCAGCACGTGGGTGCCGATCTCTCTGCCCATCGGGAGTTTCTCCTTTGATCGCACGTGGTTCGAGGTTACGAGGCCGACGCGCCGACGTCAGCGAGTCGCAGTGCGGCCGCCGTGGCTGCGGTGTCGGCGATATCGCGGTTGAGGGACCGGGCCAGTGCCGCCGCGCGTTCCACGAGCGGCAAATTGCCCTCGGCGAGGACCCCGCGTCGCAGGTGCAGCGTGTCCTCCAGACCCGCGCGGACGTTGCCACCGAGCGCGAGCCCGATCGCGCCGAGTTCGAGGTTGGTCCGGCCGACGGCGATGACCTGCCACACGGCACCCTCGGGGAGGCGGTTCACCATCGTGAGCAGATTGTCCGGCGTCGCGGCCATGCCACCGGCCACACCCAGCACGATGGAGAACTGGAGTGGTTGGTGGGGGAGCAGTCCCTCGTCGCGAAGGCGCAGGCATGCGTCGAGATGGCCGGTGTCGTAGATCTCGAGTTCGGGCTTGACGCCGAGCTCGGCCATGCGCGCGGCGAGGCGCCGCACGTCAGTCGGCGGGTTGGAAAACTCGACGTTGCCGAAGCTCATGCTGCACGGGTTCAAGGTCGCCATGCGCGGCCGGAGTTCCACCAGTTTCTCCCGCTCGGCGAACGGCACACCCGGACCGACGCCGGTCGAGAGCTGGATCAGGATCGGGCAACGTTCGCCGATCAGATCCATCGTGCGACGAGCGATATCCAGGTCCGCGGTCGGGCGGTCCTCCGCGTCGCGCAGATGGATATGCGCGACAGCCGCCCCAGCCCGGAAAGCTGCCTCGACCGCATCGGCTATTTCGTGCGGTTGTGTCGGAAGCCAGGGATTGTCGGCCTTGGTGGCAATCGGCCCGGTAGGAGCGACGGTGATCACCGTGTTCATCTGGTTGCCTTTCGCCAGGGTGTCAGGCGGTTTCCGGTGCGAAGGTGTGGCGCATCGTGCCGATGCCCTCGATGCGGCTTTCCAGCACATCGCCGATCCGCAGGAACCGAGGCGGGACGCGAGTGCCGCCGATTCCGCCGGGTGTGCCCGTCATGATCACGTCACCGGGGTAAAGAATTGTGCTGGCCGACAAATACTCGATGATCTGCTCGATGGAGAAGATGAAGTCCGAGGTGCGCGCGTGCTGGACTTGTTCTCCGTTGACCAGACAGGTCAGCTCGAGGTCAGCAGGATTGTCGAACTCGTCGGCCGTGACCAGCACCGGTCCGGTCGGACCGAAGCCGGGCAGCGACTTGCCCAGCACGTACTGCGGTGTCCCCTTGGGCCGGAGTTGGATGGTGCGGTCGGACAGGTCCTGGGACACCGTGAGGCCGGCGACGTGGTCCCAGGCCCTCGACGCCGGGACGCGGCGCGCGGTGGCTCCGATCACGACCGCCAGTTCGATCTCCCAGTCGACGGTATCGGTGAACATCTCGATCGTGTCGTACGGACCGGCGACGGCCGCGCGCAGCTTGTCGAAAATCATCGGGTGTTCGGGAAGATCGATGTGCGCTTCGGCGGCGTGCGAGGCGTAGTTCACGCCGACCGCGAGAGTCTGGCGTGGCGCGGGCGAAGGCGGGCCGATCTCGGAGGACCGGATCGTGACGTCGGCCTCCGCATCGGTGGTCCTCGCCCAGGCAAGCACATCCGCCCAGCGCTCGAACGCCTGCGCCGGATCGGCCGGAAGCGAGCCACCGCTGGCGCGGTGGACGTCGACGCCGCGGTCGTCGTCAATGACCAGCGTCAGCCGGCCGCCGTGATTCATGAACCTCATCGCAGAACCTTCCTGTCGTGGGCAACGGGGTGATCAGGCGGTTTCCGCCGCCGCGAACAACTCCCAGGGGTGCGGCAGCCGCGGGCCGGACAGCGCCCATGCGCGGCGGATCAACTCGGCGACCGGCGCACCCTGCGCCCGGGCCGCCACCATGAGGTCGACGTCGAACGCGGGGCCGACCGGGTCCGCGTCGTACTCCGGGCCCTCCATGTAGGCCGTGGCCTCGTCCGGGATGGGGAAGTTGTCGATCTGCATCTCGGCGTAGTTGCCGTCCGGATCGCGGTAGTACAGCGAAGTGGTGACCCCGTGCTGCACGGGGGCCACTGGCCGGATCCCTTGCTGGGCAAGGCTTTGGTAGCGCTCCAGGAGTCCGTCGAGATCGTCGAAGGTGAACGCCACGTGATGCATGCCGGGAGCGCTCGGCGGTCGCACCTGTTCCGGGCCGGGCAGCGTCAGCAGCGCGATGCGATGGTGCTCGTCATCGAAGGTGATGAAGGTCAGCCCCTTGCCCGAGTAGACGACGTGGCCGTCCAGCAACCTGCAGTACCAGTCCGTGAGCACGTCAGGCTGGGCAGTCTGCAGAACGACGTGGGCCAACCGCGGTGTCGACACCATGAGGTCCTCCTTTGCGGTTGCGATAGCGCGCACATTACCGAACGAACTTATAGGATCTCAAGCATCTGATAGCAAACCGTAGATCTGATATGTTGTCGTCGTTCTGATAGGATAAGCGCGAACTGCGGGATCGTAGAGGGAGGCCGATGAGCCCCGGGAGACTGTCGGCGAACAGCAAGCTGTCGGCTGTCGACGTCGCGGTGCACGAGATCCGCCGGCTGATACTTTCCGGCACCCTGCCACCAGGAAAACCTTTCGTGGCACAGAGTTTGGCGGAGCGGATAGGTGTCAGTCATGTGCCGGTGCGGGAGGCGCTGCGCAAGCTGGAGGCGCAGGGCCTGGTGTCCCTCAGCCCGTCACGGAGCGCCATCGTCAATCCGCTGCACGCCGAGGATCTCCAGTCCATCTACCGGATGCGACTGTGGATCGAGCCCCGGCTGGCCGCCCTTTCGGCCCCGTCGCGGACCGCGGTCGAGCTGGCGATGTTGGAGGATCAGCTCGAGGGCATGTTCCGGCTGCCGGTGACCGAGGAAAGCTGGCATGGTCATGCCGAGTTCCACCGCCTGTACGTCCTGCCGGCGGCCCGCAACTGGGAACTTCGCATCCTGCAGGTCCTGTGGGACGCCTCCGAACGCTTCACCCGCCTGGCGTTCGATCCCGTCGAGGCGCCGCCCGCCCAGCTCGAGCACAACCGGGCACGGCACGCGCAACTCCTCGACGCGGCAAGGACTCGTGACGCCGGCGCGGTCGAGCGTGAACTCGAGGCACACCTCGAGGAGAACCAGGCAGCTGCCCTGCGGACGCTCGAATCGCTCTTCTCGCGCGACGCCGACTGACCCCTGCAGGCAGATTAGTGCCTTCGAGGCTACGACTGATCAAGGAAGTCCTTCATGAGTTCTTCTCCGCGGTTCGACCTGTCCCAGACCGACCGGTTGTTGTCGACGACCCGTTCGGTGCGCAAGCGCCTCGACCCGGCCCGGCCCGTCCCTGCCGAGGTGATCCTGGACTGCCTGCGCCTCGCCGTGCAGGCACCGACCGGTGGCAACGGCCAAGCCTGGCGGTGGGTGGTGGTCACCGATGCGGCCAAGCGGCGGGAGCTGGCCCGGCTCTACCGCGAGAGCGGCAGGGATTACCTGCAGTCGGCGAACGACCAGGCGAGCCACCCACAGACCCGGCGGGTGTACGAGAGCGCCCTTGTCCTGGCCGACTCCCTGGCTGACATTCCGGTGCACGTGATCCCCTGCATCGAGGGCAGGGTGGAGAACACCCCGAACGTCGCGTCCGCCTCCCATTTCGGGTCCATCATCCCGGCGGCATGGAGCTTCATGCTCGCGCTGCGTTCCCGGGGACTGGGATCGGCGTGGACGACGCTGCACCTGTCCAAAGAGGAGGAAGTGGCGTCGCTGCTCGGGATTCCCTACGAGTCCGTTACCCAGGTGGCGCTGCTGCCGGTGGCCTATACGACCGGAGGTGACTTCCGCCCGGCCGCCCGGCCGCCGGTGGAGAACGTCACGTACTGGGATGACTGGGGGTCGGTCCGCGGGGTATGACGCCGCGAAGGAAGGCCCAGCAGGCGAACGATTTTCGGCTATGGCTCGTCATCTCGCTGCGTTGCACCGGCCGTGGCGGCGGGTCGAGGCGTGAGCCTGGAGGTGACCACGTATGCGACGACGGTCGCCACGATCACCAGCGGCATCACGGCCGCGCCGTCGGAAAGCAGCAGCAGGGTCGCCAGCATGACGGAGGTGAGCGGGAGCATGAGCATGCTCGCGCACAGCGCGCCCATGCCCATGGCCACGCCGCCCACGAGCGACATCCCAGGCAGGTGCGATAACGCCACACCGCCTGCGGCGCCGAGGAACAGCGACGGAAAGACGGGCCCGCCACGGAATCCGCTCAGTGACAGGCTGTACGCGAGCCCCTTGCACACCAACAACAGGACGATGGCCCCGACGGAGTAGCCGGACGCGTTCGTGATCAGTGGACCCAGTGCCGTCTGACCCGAGAACAGTACGTCCGACGAGCTCTTGCCGGTGGTTTGCGCATAGCCGATGGCGAGGCCGGCGATGACGATCCCCAGCAGCGGCGTAAGGACGAACGAGCGCTTCTCGACGTGCGGGCGGATCAGCAGCGCGAACCGCCGTACGGCTGTGCCCACGAGCGCGGCGGCGAGTCCGATGGCCAGCGCCCAGCCGAACTCGGCAAGGCTGGGATGGGTGTACGGCGGCAGGTTCGGTATCGAGAGGGAGAACGTGCCCAGACCGGTCCAGGAGTTGAGGCCGACGAAGACCAGCGCCCCGATTCCGGCCGCCAGCAGGCCGGGCAGCAACGTGAGGCTGAGCATCGCTCCACCGAGTCCCGAGGCCTCCATCAGCAGGAACGCACCGAGGATCGGTGAGCCGAGCAACGTGCTGACAGAGGCGAAACTGCCCGCCGCCGCGACGACCGCCATGGCGGGTGCCGGCATGTCACGCCGCAGCAGCCTTCCGGCCAGCACGGCGAGCCCGCCGCCGAGCGCGATCAGCGGCGCCTCGGGACCGAGCACGGCGCCCAGGCACAGCGTCAGCAGCGCGGCCGCCACTACGCCCGGCAGTTCGATCGGAGCCGGTGTCCCGCCCGCCTTGAACCCGTCCGCGGGCGAGTGGCCGCCGGTTCCGGGCAGGTACCGGATCACCCAGGCGACCAGCAGGCCCGCGACGGCCAGCAGCGGCAGCGGCCACCAGGCCGGTGCCGCCGCGAAACCCAGCTCGGCCGGAAGGTGGACGAACAGCTCGCGTTGCAGGTAGCCGACCAGCGCCAGGAAACCGTACGCGGCCGCGGAAATGGGCGCTCCGAGCAACGCCGCCACCAGCAGCAGCCCCACATAGCTCCGGCTACGCACCAAGGCACGTGGATCGGCCCGCGCCGTCATCTCCGCCCGTTCCGCACCGTGGTCAGCTGCCGGCGACGGCGCGCTCAATCGCGTCCTGGACCTGCTCGAGCGTCAGGTGCGCTTGGGCCATCATGACCTCCTCGGGTGTGTATGCGCCTGCACGGTCCGACGTTGCGACCGGTCAGGCATCGCCCAGCGAAGATGACATTCCCTGCCCGGCTGTGCCGCGGGACTGGCCATGGAGAAGCCCAGGTTCCTGGTCTCGCCTACCGGCAAGACAGCCGCCCGGACGGCTCGATCCGGCGGCGTATCAGCCGGAGCGGGCGATGCCTGGTGATCCGGACCCGGCGACCCTGCCCGCACCCCCGGACGTTCCGGCGCGGAGCGGATCGCGATCCTTCCGCGCATCGCGTCGCAGCGGCGCCACGAAGGGAGAAGGTTCAGCGATGTTGGCCGAGGCGCTGCCGGCGGCATTGGGAGCAGCGATCTCCCCGCCGGCCCTGCTGTTCATCGCGTTCCTCCTGGCCAACCCGCGACCCCGAAGCCGGGCGCTGATCTTTTTGACCGGCGCCGTGCTCATCACTCTCGGCGTCGGTTTCGTCGTCGTGCTGGCACTACAAGGCAGCGGGCTCGAGAGCCGCCAGCACCGTACGGTGCCGCCGTGGATCGACCTCTCCCTCGGCATCGTCCTGGTGGCCTTCGCGGTCGTCGTCCGCTTCCGGCCACCGCGCGGGCCCAAAGCGGCCAAACAGCGTCGCGAGCTCGGACTTATCGGTTTGCTGGGCGTCGGTGTCGTGATGTACACGCCGTCGCCGTTGTATCTCGCCTCGCTGCACGCCATCGCCAAAGCCCATGAGCGCGTGCTGGTGGCCGTGCTGAGCGTCGTGCTCGTCGCCGCGATCTACATGCTGGTCATCGAGATACCGATCATCGCCCACGTGATCTGGCCGGACGCGACGATCCGCGTGATCACCGCCGTGAACACCTGGCTGGCCGAACACGGCCGCACGATCATCGTCCTCGTCTCGGCCGGGTTCGGCGCCTACCTCATCGGCTCGGGCATCGCTCACCTGGTGTGAGGGCGGTCCGGATCCTCACCTCCAGCGGATGGCGCCCATCCGGATCGATCCCACGAGTCTGAAATGGACCGTACGGGGAGGAGGAGCCGGCTCGTGGCTGCTGGAACGCGATCGGCAACGCCCGCGCGCCGGGTGTCCTCGATGGTCATTTCGATGGTCGTGGCGGTCGCGGTCGGCGGCGTGTTCGGTCTGCTCCTGTGGTGGCACGGCCGGCGAGTACGCCGGGTCGGACAGCGAACCGGCCGGCTCCCGCGTGTCCGCCGTGCCGCGGTCCTCGTCGCGCTGGCGCTCACCGTCGTCGGCTCCGTCAGCCGGTTCGGGGCGGCGATCACGCCGACGCCCAGTTGCGCCGATCCCGACTACCTCGCTCCAGTGATCTCAGAGCCCGAGAATGACGGCAGTTTCCCCAGTCTGGCAGCCAAGATCGCCACGTGGGTGCCCACCGGACTGGCTCTGCTCTACACCGAGTTGCGTGGTGGCCAGGTCTGCGAATACACCCCGCGCGACTACTACGTCGCGGCCAAGTCTGACAATCTCATGCCCGACGTCGCGGTGAACGTCGGTGATGTCGTCCTGGCCGCCCCCGTGTCGTCCTACCCGCACACGCGCAGCCTCGCCGAGCACGAATCGCGCCATCGCTCCCAATGGGCGTGGTTCACCGTGGCAGCCGGCCCCTTCGCCTTCCCGGTGGCCTACTGGATCGACGAGTTCTTCTTTCCCGGGTCGCGCAACCATTTCGAACGTGCGGCGGGGTTGGCCGACGGCAACTACCGCCCAACCGGGACGGGCCCGGTGCTCGGCTGGCCGCAGATATCGGTACTGGCGCTGCTCGGAGCGACCACCGTGACACTCCTGGTGCGCAGGCGCACGCGTCGGCGCGACGACGTGCCGGGATCGTCGTTCAGCCCCGCCGGGTCTTCCCGGCACGCCACCGGAGGAGGATGCCCACCACCAGGCCGACAGCGGCCATGATCGTCAGGAGAAGCCACAGCGGGGCGGTCACGGTCGCGGTGAAGAAGTAGACCCTGACTTCGGTCCGGTTCTGGACGATGAAGATGATCGCCAGCACGACCACGACGAGCCCGGCGATTTGTCCCGGACCCAGCCGGAACCGCTTGCGGGTGGCCGTGGCGCCTTGCGGCTCGGAAGCACTCATGACAGCCCCTCTCGTCGCCATCCACGCGTGCCGGTTCCAGGATCTGCCGGCTTGCCCGCCGTGACCTCACCTTGCAGGGGTGAAGGATTGGTGCCCGCCCGCTTCTCACGTACGGCGGTTTTTCATCCCGCCGGGGCGAGGAACCTTCACGGCGGATCGCGAATCATCAGCGCCGGCGACGATAGGAGGGGCCGCCATGGAAGATGAGCGCGGCGTCAGGCCGCGGCGAGGCGGGAAGCCGCGCGGATGACCTTCTCCGCGGTGATGGAGCACGTGGCCCAGGGGTTCGAGGCGGCAGGGGCACTCGCCCTGGTCGTGGGACTGCTGTGGTCGCTACTCGTGGCGGTCCGGGTGTGGCGGGAGCAGGGCGGACGGCGGGCCTACCGGGCTCTCCGGGAAACCTTCGGCGGAGTGCTGCTGCTGGGATTGGAGATCTTGGTGGCCGCCGACCTGATCAGGACGGTGGCGGTGACGCCGACCTTGAACAGTGTCGCGGTCCTCGGGCTGATCGTGCTGATCCGCACCTTCCTCAGCTTCTCCTTGCAGGTGGAGATCGACGGTGTGCCGCCGTGGCGCCGCGCCGCCGCCAGTGGGCTCAGCACGATCGCGCATGCCGCACAGGCCAACCGGACCGGCGGGCGAGCGGACCAGCAGCGTTGAACCGGCGGCCATCAGGTCCTGTTCATCGTGATCGGCTCGGTGACTTCGTCCCAGCTGTGCTCCGTGGTGACCCCGCGGATGCCGCGGCGCTGCAGTTTGTGCCACGGCAGCCGGGCGCCGGCGAGCGCGGTCACCACGGACTGAACCACCACGAGGTACATCAGCTGGCGGTAGACGAACTGCTGCAGCGCCAGCACGAGCAACGGTTTCAGCGGCTCGCGGTCCAGCCGGAACGCGATCACACCCGGGATCGCCTGCAGCGCCAGGAACAGCAGCCAGTAACCGAGTATGAGCTGCCACTGTTCGGTGAACAGCCCGAAGATCGCGGCGAGGTCCACCAGTGGGGCCAGTACCGGCAGCAGCACCTGGAACAGCAGCAGGTAGGGCAGCCCGCGCCGGCCGAGCCGGCCGCCCTGCCCACGTTCGATGATCGACCGGCGATGCTTCCAGACCGCCTGCAGGGTCCCGTAGCACCAGCGGTAACGCTGCTTCCACAGCTGTCCCAGGGTGGCGGGTGCCTCGGTCCATGCGATGGCGTGCGGCTCGTACACCACCTGCCAGCCGTCACGTTCCAGTGCCATGGTGAGGTCCGTGTCCTCGGCGAGCGTGTCGACCGGCACCCCGCCGGAGCGCAGGATCGCGGATCGCCGGAACCCGCCCACGGCGCCGGGCACGGTCGGCATGCATTCGAGCACGTCGTACATGCGCCGGTCGAGGTTGAACCCGATCACGTATTCGATGTGCTGCCAGGTGCGGAGTAAACCGCCGCGATTGGCGACCTTCGCGTTGCCCGACACCGCGCCCACGTTCTGGTCGGCGAAGGGCTGCACGAGCGCGCGCACGGCCGTCGGTTCGAGCACGGTATCGCCGTCGACCATCACCACCAGGTCGGTGCGTGCCGCGGCGAGACCGGTGTTGAGCGCAGCCGCCTTGCCGGCATTCTGCTGCCGGACCAGCCGCACTCTCGGCGAGACGAGCTTCGCCGCGATGCCGGCTGTGCCGTCGGTCGACCCGTCGTCGACGATGATCACCTCGACGGGATGGTCCGAGGCGAGCACCGACCGGACGGTGGCCTCGATGCCCGCTTCCTCGTTGTATGCGGGCACGATCACGGTCACCGGCTCGCGCACCGGTCCGCGTTCGGGCGGTCGCCGCCGCACGTGCGCGGCGGTTGCGCCCAGCACGAGGCAGGTGCGCAGGATCGCGAGCACGCCGGCCGTGACCATGAGCACGGGGAGCAGGTTCGCCGCGAAGTCGCTCAAGCCGACGGCGAACACGAACAGCCAGCCCGCCGACCGCGTGCTCAGGTTCGCCGGTGCGTCCCCGGCGGTGATCCCCACCGACCCGCTCACCGTGTCGAACGTCCAGCCTTGCGCTCGCAACGTGGGGATGAGCGCCTCCAGCGCCGCCAAGGTCTGCGCCCGGTCGCCGCCGGCGTCGTGGAACAGCACTACCGCGCCGTGGTTGTCCTTGGGTGTCGCGTTCGTGACGATCTCGTCGGCACCGGGCGTGCGCCAGTCCTGCGAATCGAGGTCGGACAGCACGACGAGCTTTCCGTCGGCGCCGATCCGCTGTACTGCCTGCCATTCCGCGTCGTCAAGGCTGTCGGGGGTCGCGCTGTAGGGCGGCCGGACCAGCGAAGGAACCACGCCCGCGGCGTCGGCGATGGCGAGATCGGTGGCGTGCAACTCGAGGTTTTCCCGCACCGCGCTGGTGCCGCGCAGATCCGCGTGGCTGGTGGTGTGATTGCCGATCTCGTGTCCGGCCGCCAGTACCTGCCGTGTCAGGTCGGGATACTGCGCGACGTGTGCGCCGGTCTCGAAGAACGTGGCAAGCACCTGGTAGCGCGCGAGCACGGCCAGTACCTGCGGCGTCCATTCCGGGTCGGGCCCGTCGTCGAAGGTCAGCGCGATCGTCTTGTCGTGCGGGCGCGCGGCGACCGGCCTGCCTTGGCGGGTGTCGATCACCCCGCCGCCCGAGCGAATCGAGTCCGGGACCTGCGCGGACGGACCGGCGGGCGCGACCTCGCCCCCGTTGAACCCCCCGAACATCAGGGCATGCAGGCCGAGGAGCAAAGCCGTGAACGCCAGCAGCGCGCACAGCATCCACCAATGCGCCTTGGGCGGCGTGGCGACGCGATGTTTGGTCACGGGTGGCGCCCGGTCGTGTCCTTGCCCGGGGGAACGGCGGGGGCGTGGG
>NZ_WMBA01000112.1 GCF_009707865.1 Amycolatopsis pithecellobii | reverse complement strand
CCCCCAAACGAACCCTAGGCGGCCCCAACCCCGGAACCCCTCAAAACCACCGTTCCAGGACCTGCGCCACGCCGTCCTCCGTGTTCGGGGCGGTGATCTCGTCGGCGGCCTCCACGGCGGCCGGGTGGGCGTTGGCCATCGCCACCCCGTGGCCGGCCCACTTCAGCATTTCCACGTCGTTGGGCATGTCGCCGAACGCGATGACCCGCTCGGCCGGCACCTCGAGGCGCTCGGCGACGTTGGCCAGGCCGGTCGCCTTCGTGATGCCCCGCGCCGAGATCTCGATCAACCCCGAGCCCGCCGAGAACGTGATGTCCACCGACGTGTCCAGCACCGCCCCCACCGCCGCGGCCATCTCGTCCGACGTCATACCGGGCCTGCTGACCAGCAGTTTCGTCGACGGGTGACCGACGATCTCCGCCCGCGGCACGCGCAGGCCCTCACCATCGCCCCACGGGTTGCGGTAGGTCTCCTCGATCACCAGGTTGTACAGGTCCGGCTCCATCGCCCGCCTGCCGATACGCTCCGCGGCGAATCCGCACCCCGGCAGCACCTTCTCCACCTCGGCCACCACGTCGCGCAACAACATGGGCTCCAGCAACCCGTTCACGTGCACAACCCGGTCGGCACCGATGTCGTACAGCACGGCACCGTTCGCGCACACCGCATAGCCGGTCAGACCCGCGTCGTGCGCGACCGACGGGATCCAGCGCGGCGGGCGCCCGGTGGCGAGCACGATCGGGACTTCCGCGGCCGTCACCCGACGGAGGATCTCGCGCGTACGTTCGGTCACCCGTTCGTAGGCATCAAGCAGGGTGCCGTCCACGTCCGAGGCAATCAACAAGGGTTGCTCCACAGTTGAATTGTCCGCTGCCCGATGTTCCGCGGTCACAGGTGCCCGATAGCGTTGCCGGGTGCGCGCAGGCATTGTGATTCTCCCCGAGGACCGGTGGTGGGCCGCCGAGCCCAAATGGCGGGCGGCCGAGGAGTACGGCTTCGACCACGCCTGGACCTACGACCACCTCGGCTGGAGATCACTCGTCGACGGCCCGTGGTTCAGCGCCGTACCCACACTCACCGCCGCCGCGACCGTCACCTCCACCATCCGCCTCGGCACCTTCGTCGCCTCACCTGTGTTCCGGCACCCGGTGCCATTCATGCGCGAACTGATCACCCTCGACGACATCGCCGACGGCCGCCTGCTGCTGGGCATCGGCGCCGGCGGACTCGGCTACGACAACCACGTCATGGTCGGCGGCGAGCCGACCCCGAAACAACGGTCCGACCGGCTCGCGGAGTTCGTCGAAGCCCTCGACGGCCTGCTCCGCACGGACAACTTCGACTACTCCGGCGACTACTACCAGGCCGCCGGCGCCCGTAACCTGCCCGGACCGGTGCAGCGTCCGCGCATGCCGTTCGTAATCGCCGCCAACGGGCCCCGGAACATGCGGCTGGCGGCCCGCTTCGGCGGCTGGGTCACCACCGGCCACCCGGCCGACAGCCAGGACGAGTGGTGGCAGGGTGTCGGCGAACTCGCGGCACGGTTCGACGGGATCGTCGTGGAGCACGACCGCGGGGCCGAAACCGTGCCCCGCTATCTCAACCTCGACTCGGCGCCGGTGTTCTCGTTGACCAGCGTCGGAGCGTTCACCGATGCCGCGGGCCGGGCGGCGGAACTCGGCTTCACCGATATCGTCGTCCACTGGCCCCGCTCCACCGGTCCTTATGCCGGCCGGGAAACAGTGCTTGAACAAGTCGTGTCGGACGTATTGCCGGGCTTGCGCAATTCGGCTTAACTCACCGCCGATGCGATTGGGTTCCGCAGCGTGGGTACCCTCGACGCCCGTGAGCGAGCACACGAACCGAACTGACTTTTCCGAGGCCGACTTCACCGGGTATGACTTGATCGTGGTCGGTTCCGGGTTCTTCGGGCTGACCGTGGCCGAACGTGCCGCCACCCAGCTCGGCAAGCGCGTGCTCGTCCTGGAACGGCGCGCCCACCTGGGCGGCAACGCGTACTCCGAGGCCGAGCCCGAGACCGGTATCGAGGTGCACCGCTACGGCGCGCACCTGTTCCACACCTCGAACAAACGAGTGTGGGAGTACGTGAACCAGTTCACCGAGTTCACGAACTACCAGCACCGGGTGTTCGGCAAGTATCGGGGCCAGGTTTATCCGCTGCCGATGAACCTGGCGTTGATCAATCAGTTCTTCGGCAAATCGCACACGCCGGACGAGGCACGTGCGCTGATCGCGCAGCAGGCCAGCGAGATCGAAACCGCCGACGCGCAGAATTTCGAAGAGAAGGCGATCTCGCTGATCGGCCGCCCCCTCTACGAAGCGTTCTTCCGTGGCTACACCGCCAAGCAGTGGCAGACCGACCCGAAGGAACTGCCCGCGGCCAACATCACCCGGCTGCCGGTGCGCTACACCTTCGACAACCGCTACTTCAACGACACCTACGAGGGCCTGCCGGTCGACGGGTACACCGCGTGGCTCGAGCGGATGGCCGACCACGAGAACATCGAGGTCCGGCTCAACGTCGACTACTTCGACATCCGCGGGCTGATCCCCGCCGGCACGCCGACCGTCTACACCGGACCGCTCGACCGTTACTTCGGCTACTCGGCGGGACGCCTCGGCTGGCGCACGCTCGACTTCGAGCAGGAGGTCGTCCCCACGGGGGATTACCAGGGCACCTCGGTGATGAACTACAACGACGAGGACGTGCCCTTCACCCGGATCCACGAGTTCCGGCACTTCCACCCCGAGCGTGACTACCCGAAAGACAAAACCGTCATCGTCCGGGAGTTCTCGCGTTCGGCAAACGAAGAAGACGAGCCGTACTACCCGATCAACACCGCCGAGGACCGGGCGAAGCTCGAGCGCTACCGGGAGCTGGCCAAGCAAGAGGCGGTCGAGCGGAATGTGCTGTTCGGCGGGCGCCTCGGCACCTACAAGTACCTCGACATGCACATGGCCATCGGCTCGGCGCTGTCGGTGTTCGACAACAAGATCGCCCCGCACCTGACCGGCGGCGCACCACTCGACGGGAGCATCGATGCTTGAGCGTGACAAAAAGGAGTCCGATCTCGCGGCACTCGGGGTGACCGAAGAGCGCGCCGAAGGCCGGAGGCCACCGCGCGCAGAGTCGCAGAAAACAGGCAAGGCGAAGCCGGAGGTCGCGCTGCTCGCCAAGGTGCAGCGCACCTTGAAGCGGCCGCAGACGGTCAAGGCCGCGCGCGGGATGTCGCACTTCGGTGAACACGCGATCGGGTGGATTGCGGCCGGGCTGGTCGGCGCCGCGATCGACCGCAAGCGCCGCAAGGACTGGCTGGTCGCGGCCGGTGGTGTGGCCGCGGCGCACGGGGCGTCCATCGCCGTCAAGCGGGTGGTTCGCCGCCCGCGGCCGGAGCACCCGGACGTCGAAGTTCTGGTCGGCACGCCGAGCAGGCTGAGCTTCCCGTCTTCGCATGCCACGTCCACAACGGCGGCGGCGGTGCTCTACTCCGGATTGACCGGGCGTAATCTGGTTCCCGCCCTGGTGCCGCCGATGCTGGCCTCCAGGCTCGTGCTCGGGGTGCATTACCCGACCGACGTGCTCGCCGGAGCAGCGCTCGGTGGCGTGGTCGGTGGTCTGCTGCGCAGGAAGATCCGCAAACAGGGGTAGGGATAGCCTTCGTGACCAAATCAGTGAACGAGACCGACGTGGAGACCACGCCGGACACCGAGAGCAAACCGGACACCGAACAGACCGAGGTCAAGCGAGGCCCGGTCCGGATGGCGCTGGGCGTGGTCAAGACGGCCCGCCCCCGCCAGTGGGCGAAGAACGTGCTGGTCTTCGTCGCGCCGTTCACGGCGGCGCAGATCACCAACGGCGGAGTGCTGCTCGACGCGCTGATCGCGTTCGTGGCGTTCTCGCTGGTCGCGTCCTCGGTGTATCTGATCAACGACGCGATCGACGTCGAGGCCGACCGGGCGCACCCGACGAAACGCAACCGGCCCATCGCCGCCGGGATCGTGCCGGTGCCGCTGGCCTACGCCGGTGCGGTGGTGTTCTTCCTCGCCGGGCTCGGCGTGTCGTTCCTGGCCAGCCCGCAGCTGGCGATCGTGCTCGGTGTCTACGAGGCGGTCCAGCTGGGCTACTGCTTCGGGCTCAAGCACCAGCCGGTGGTGGACCTCGCGATCGTGGGTTCGGGCTTCCTGATGCGCGCGATGGCCGGTGGTGTCGCGGCCGGTATCGCCCTTTCGCAGTGGTTCCTGCTGGTGACCGCGTTCGGCTCGCTGTTCATGGTGGCGGGCAAGCGTTACGCCGAGATCATGCTGTTCGAGCGCACCGGCGCGAAGATCCGGTCCTCGCTCAAGAAATACTCGTCCAGTTACCTGCGGTTCGTGTGGGCGACGGCGGCGGCGATCCTGATCATGTCGTACTCGCTGTGGGCGTTCACCCTGCGCGAGGGCGCGCACGGCTCGATCTGGCCGATGATCTCGATGGTGCCGTTCGTCATCGCGGTGCTGCGGTACGCGGTGGACGTCGACGGCGGCACGGCCGGTGAGCCCGAGGAGATCGTGCTCAAGGACCGGGTCCTGCAGGTCCTAGGGGTGTTGTGGGTCGCGACGCTCGCGGTGACGTTCTACCTGTGACGACGACGCTGGCGCGGCGCGCCGAGAACGACACGGCGCCCGCGCCGGAGGAACCGCCGCTCACCCGGCTTTCGCTGCGCCGGACCGTCGCCGAGCTGGTGCTGGGCAGCGTGCTGGCCGTGGTGCTGAGCCTCGTCCTGCAGTTCGCGGCAGGACGGATCGGCACCGACCCCGGCACGTACGTGCCGGACGCGCTGGTCAACCTCGCGAGCGCGGTCATCCTGCTGGTGCTGTTCGGGCTGCTCGCCACGGGGTGGGCGACGCGCTGGGCGTCCTGGGTGAAGCTCGCGGGCGTGTGGACGGCACTGGCCGCGTTCACCACACTGTTGCCGGCCGTCCCGCTGCAGGCCACCCGGTTCTTCCTCGGCGGCTCGTCCGTCGACAACACCTTCCGCCTCCAGTACCTGGAGCGGATGGCTGCGGGCAGTTCGCTCGCGGACATGAACTACCACGGCATCGCGCCGTACTACCCGGGCGGCTGGTTCTGGCTCGGCGGCCGGTTCGCGAACCTGCTCGGCTGGGACGGCTGGGCCGCCTACAAGCCCTATTCGATCATGTGGCTGGCGCTGGCGTCCGTGGTCGCCTTCGTGCTGTGGAGCCTGGTGGTGAGCCGCCGGCTCGCGCTGCTCGCCTCGATCGTGACTGTGTTCGCCGGCCTGCTCACGGCCGCGGTCGATGAGCCCTACGCGTGGCCGACGACGGCCTGGCTGCCGCCGATCGCGGTGCTCGCCTGGCTGGTCTTCCGCCGCCGTGGCCGGGTTCCGGCCTGGCCGCTCGTGCTGATCGGCTTGTTCCTGGGCTTTTCCGCGATCACGTACACGCTGCATCTCGCGCTCGGTGTCGTGCTCGTCGTTGTGCTGGCGGTCGTCGCCGGGGTGCTCGACGTGGTCCGTGGCGAGGCCGCCGGGCCGACGGTGAAGCGGTTGTTCCTGCGCCTGGTCGTCATCGGTGTGGTGACGCTGGTGCTGTCGCTGGTCACCTGGGGGCCCTTCATCCTCGCCGGCGGCCTCGGCGAGCCGAACGTCGCGGCGCACTTCCTGCCGGAGAGCAGCGCCACCTTCCCAACCCCGTTCGAGCCGACGAGCGTGTTCGGTTTCCTGTGCCTCGCCGGGCTGGTCTGGCTGGTGCTGCGGGCGCGCCGCAGCGAGGTCGCGTTCCCGCTGCTGGTCGTCACGGCGCTGGTGTATGTCTGGTTTGGACTGTCCACATTGGCGCTCGTGTTGCACACGACGCTGCTGGCGTTCCGGTTCATCGTCACGGTGAACACGGTGCTCGCCATCGCGGGTGTGTTCGCGGCGGTGGACCTGCTGCGGCTGGTGCCACGGATGTTCCGGGACAGGCGGGCAGTGCTGGTCACCGGGTTCGTACTCGCGTTCGCCGCGGCCCTTTCGCTCGCGCAGAGCAGCGTGAAAGCGACCGCGTCACTGGTCCAGACCGCGGAATCCGATTACTACGCCGACGGGTACAACGCCAAGGGCCAGCACGACCTGAGTCAGGACGGTGCGTGGACCGGCGAGCTGATCAGCACGATCGACCAGCTGTCCGGCCGTCCGCAGACGGGGAACATCGTGTTCTCCGCCTACGACCGGCTGCTGTCGTTCGCGCCGTACTGGGTTTTTCAGCAGACCACGCCGCATTACGCGAATCCGCTGGCCGAATACGCGAAACGCAATGGCGAGATCAAATACTGGGCGGCCTCGGCGAATCCGGCCGAGCTGACGGACCGTTTGGCGAAAAGCCCGTACGAACCGCCGAATGTGTTCGTGTTCCGTGATGACGACGGCAAGTACGCGGCCTACCTCGCTTCGGATTCCTTCCCCCAGGCTTCGCCGGTGGCGGTCGAGAAGATCGACTTCGAGCCGTCCCTTTTCGACTCTCCGGGATTCGTGCACCGGAAGGTCGGTCCGTTCACAGTGGTCGCGCGTCGCTGACGCCGGCCAGTTCCAGGGGGTCGCAATGAAGCGCCGCTTGCCTGAATGGGTACTGGTCCTGGGGGTCGGCCTGCTGGCCGTGCTGATCTTTTCGATCCCGTACTGGATACAGCCGCTGTTCTACTACTCGGGCGACAACCCGGAATCCTTCGTGCCGCTCTGGCACCACTTCGGCGAGCAGTTGCGTGCCGGGCACTGGCCGATGATGGATCCATCCGCTTGGTACGGCGGGAATTACGCCGCCGAGGGCGAGTATTCGATGTGGAATCCCGTCGAGCTCGCCAACTATGTCGTGGTCTCGCTGTTCGACAACCTCGCCGCGGCGTCCGCACTGGTCAACATCGAGTTCCTCGCGCTGCTCGGTATGGGTCTGTACCTGTTGTGCCGCGAGTACGGCGCGACCCGGGTGCCCGCGGCCGTGCTCGCGTTCGCCATGCCGGCGGGCGGGTTCACCCTCTTCTACGCGGCGGCGGGCTGGCCTGCCGAGCTGATGGCGCTGACGTGGCTCGCCTGGTTCTGGTGGGCCGCGCGGCGGCACGTGCGTGGCGAGCTCAACCCGTTCGTGCCGTTCGTCTTCGGCGTCCTCGCGATCACCACCGGCAACCCGTACGCCGTGCTGGGCATCGCGATCGTCAGCGCCGGTATTTGTGTGGAGCTGGCCCGGCAGCGCAACTACCGGGTGATCGGCGGGTACGTGCTGCTCGGCGTGTGTGTCGTCGCGTCGGCCGCAATTGCGTTTCTGCCGCTTCGGCTGGCGTTGCCCGTCACGAACCGGCAGAGCCTCGCCATGATCAGCAACGACATGTTCCTGGTCCCCGGCATCGGCGACCTGCTCGCGTCCAGCGCGCCGACCTACCTGCCGGGCATCGTGACCTGGAACGGCGCGGTCCAGGAGATCGTCCCGTCGACGTATTTCGCGTGGTTCATCATGCCGCTGTTGCCGTGGCTGCGGTTCCGTGCACTGCGTACCGCCGTCCGGCCGCTGACGAGCCTTTTCGTGATCTGCGGGGCCTACGCGCTGCTGGTGATGGGACCGTCGAACCTGTGGCTGTTCCGCTGGCCGATCCGGCTGGTCGAGAACCTGTACCTCGGCTTGGCGGTGCTGTTCGCGGTGCTGCTGTCGGCCGGGCTCGCGCGGGACCGGATCCGCCGGCGCGCGGTCGCGAGTGCGGTGCTCGTCGCGGTGGGCGGTTACCTCTCGTGGGCCCTCAGCCCGCAGCTCTACCGCAAGCACGTGCTGGCGACCGTGGTCGTGCTGGCGCTGGTCGGCGCCGCGCTGCTGGTGTGGCGCAGGTACGGGACGCGGCCGTTCGGCGCGGTGCTGGTCGCGGGCACGGTCGCGATCATGGCGTTCCAGGCGGCGCGGCTGCCGGCGACCACGAACTCGGTCATCGCCGGGGTGCCGGTCTCGGTCGCGCAGGTGCGGCAGGAGACGCCATTCGTCCGCGGCACCGTGTTGCAGCTGGCCGACCAGACGTCGGTGCGCGCACAGGACTACCCGGACGGCGACCTGATGTTCGGCAACGAGAACGTGCTGCGCGGCACCGAGACGATCAACCGCTACAGCGGGATCGGCTTCGAGAAGCTGAACCAGGCCCTGTGCATGACCTACAAGGGCCAGGTGTGCGCGGACGCCTACCAGCGGCTCTGGCAGCCGGTGGACGGCACCGGGGTGCCGCTGGTGGACGCGCTGCGCGTGGAAACGCTCATCCTGCAACGCCGCCTGCTGCCGGACGTCGTCGATGGGCCTCCGCCGCCGGGCTGGCGAGTCGTGGCGCGTGACGACGCGCGCACGGTATGGGTGCGGAGCGCGCCGCTGCCGTATCCGGGCCGGGTATCCGGGGCATCGCCGGGCGTGGAAGTGCTTTCCTCGGAAAACCAGCCGCAGTCGGAAACCGTCAGCTATCGCGCGCTCACAGGGGGCCGGTTGCTTTTCGCGCGGCTCAATTGGCCGGGTTACACGGCCACTGTGGACGATGCCGCGGTGCCGGTGCGGGACAACAACGCGGGATTGCTCACCGTCGATGTGCCCCCGGGCGACCATATCGTGCGTTTGTCCTTCACGGAGCCGGGATTGCGGCTCGGTGCGTGGGCGCTCGGTGCGGCCACGGTGATCGCCCTCGGCTACACCGGATTCTGGTGGCGGCGCCGCCGCAGTGGTGCGGGACGGCGGCGGGAGCAGTGGAACGCGGCCGAGCCATCAGCGAATTCCGAGATGTCGCGGTAGTTTCCCAGGGGTGAGAACGTCCTGGTGGCTTCCGCTGAGTGGCGCGTTGCTGTCGGCGCTGGCTTTTCTGGTCGCCAAAGACAGCCTCACCGACGACGCGTACATCTCGATCGACTACGCCCGGAATCTCGCCGTGCACGGGGAATGGGCGCTGGTCCACGGGATGCCCGCGAACACGGCGACCTCACCGTTGAATGTGCTGCTGCTCGGGTTCGTGACGTTCCTGACCCGGATTTCCGGTGCAGCGCATCCCGTTCTCGCGCTCGGTATCATCAATGTCGGCCTTGGCGCGACCATCGGTTGGGCATTTTCCAGAATGCGCTTACATCCGGGCGCCGCGTTGGCCGGGACCGCGCTGATCGTGCTCAACTCGCTGCTGCTTTCCGCGCTGGGAATGGAAGTCCTGCTCACCGCGACCGTGCTGGTGCTGCTGGTGTCCTTCGCGGACCGGCCGATCGTGTTCGGCATCGTCGCGGCATTGGCGATCCTCACCCGGCTCGATCTGATCGTGTTCGTCGTGCTGATCGCGCTCTGCGCAGCCGAGATCAGGCGGCACGCCGTGCGCGCGCTGGGCTGGTGCGTGCTCGTGGTGTTGCCCTGGTTCGTATTCAGCTGGTTCTACTTCGGTTCGGCGGTGCCGGACACCCTCGTCATCAAACAGCTGCAGAAATCTTTCGACGGCAACACGTACGCGCAGATCGGGTTCCAGCAGATGTGGGGCGGGGACCCGATGGCCATGCTCACCTTCGCGCCCGCCGAGCTGGGCGTCGTCGCGGTGGTGGTGAGTCTCGTAGTGCGCCGCCGCGTGGACCCGTTCATCGGGCTCGGGCTCGGCGGGATCGCCTACTTCGTGGTGTACTCGCTGCTCCAGGTGCCGCCATACCACTGGTACTACGTGCCACCGATCGTCGCGTTGAGCGCGGCGGCCGTCGGCGTCGGACTGCCGCGGATCCCGCAGGCCGTCATCGTGGTCCTCGCCGGGCTGCTGGTGATCGGGTACGCACCCGCGTTCGTCCAGCGCCCGGTGCCCTGGGCAGCCCCGCCGTTCTTCGGGAACTGGTCCAGTGCGCGGGATTACGCGCGTGTCGGGCAGGAGCTCGCTCAGCGGATACCGCCGGGTTCGACAGTGGAGTCGCCCGGTGAAATCGGCACCATCGCATACTTCTGCGACTGCGAACTGATCGACGGTTTTTCCGATCAAGGACTGCTCGGACCGCAGATCAGACAGCGAATCGACGAGGCAGGACCGGTGATGGCGTGGTTCTTCCGGATCGACTACCGGAATTTCGACTGGGCGAAGCAACCGGTGCCGCTGGACTACCGGCTGCGTTACGAGGCCGGACCCGGTCCGTGGCAGGTCTATTCGGTCGCGAAGGGTGTCGGGCACTTCATACTGGAGCCAATTCGCTGATCGCGTAGCCCCCTCGTATTGTATTGATTGGTACCAATCCGACCACAGTCACGGCGATGGGCCCAGCATAGCTCGGCTTCCGGTTGATCACGGTCGGCCTACTTTTGGTCGGATTGGTAATGTCCCTTCCAGCAATCGGTCAGTGAGACAATAAGGGGGAGTCATGAGTTACCCCCGTTATCGGCGTGGCGTTTTTGCCGTTATTGACGGGCAGTCGCGACCGGTGTCCTATACGGTCGGCGAGAACTATGTTTATCCGCCGTCCGGGGACCGGACCGAGCCGATCCCCGTCGACATGTGCGAGCGGGTGGTCTCGATACAGGTCTACGCCACCTACCGCGGCCACGGTGTGCTCGTCGACGACATGGACGAAAACGGAAACGCGCTGGTCATGGAGGCGGAGTGGGATCATGAATGGGCCACCGCCAACGGTTTCCTGCACGAGAACAAGTACGAGTACTTCAAGACCGTCGAGGTCACCGAGCTGCGTGACTACTACGAGAAGCAGCTCGATCTGCTGTTCCTGCGCTGGCGTTCGGCGCATTTCTCGCGGCCGCTCGAGGGCCTGCCGCTGACCGGTGGCTGGGCCAATGGAAGTCCGCAGATCATCGACGGCCGCCCGCGCTCGGGCGTGCTGGAGACCGAGGACGGCAGGACCGTCGAGGTCACCACGCGTGCGGAGTACTTCGGCCATCCGTGCGAGATCGCCGGTATTTCGGCGGACGGTTCCGTCGGTCTGTACTACCTCGGTGACGACCACGACCGCGCGGC
The DNA here is from genome assembly GCF_009707865.1 of Amycolatopsis pithecellobii. GTDB lineage: Bacteria > Actinomycetota > Actinomycetes > Mycobacteriales > Pseudonocardiaceae > Amycolatopsis_E > Amycolatopsis_E pithecellobii. The sequence continues at coordinate 1,982 of NZ_WMBA01000112.1, read as the reverse complement.
GGCCGACGGTTTCGAGCCAGGCGAGGATGCGCGGTGGGCCAGGACGGTGCACATCTACGACCTGGCCAGGTACCAGGAACACCACGCGGATCTGGACTTCGAAAAGTGGCGTTCGACGCGAGAACCGGCGAACGGTACGTAGTTCGCAAGCTAGGCTTCCGGCATGTCCCCTGAGGAGTGGCTGGCGAACTTCGAGTCGAAGATCGCCGATGTCAAGGCGAAGACCGCGGAGTTCCAGGAGAACCTGGAGGCCGCCGGAGCCACCGAGACCTCGAAGGACGGGTCGATCACGGTCACCGTCGCGCCCAACGGCGCGCTGACCGGCCTGCGGCTCGCCGAGTCCGCCCGCCAGGGGCCCGCGCTCGCGGAGGAAATCCTCCGGCTCGCCAGGAAGGCGCAACGCGCGGCCGCGGTCCACGTCGCCGAGGCGTTCGCCCCGCTGGGCGCCGACTCCGAGGCGATGCACATGGTCACCGGCTACATCCCGCCGGAGGAACCCGAGGAGGAAGCGGAGCCACCGGCCCCGACCTACCGGTTCACCGACGAGGGGGAACCCCCGGCGCCGCCGCAGCGTCCCACTCAGCGACCGCAGCCCCGTCCCCGTCATGCTCGGCCGTCCGACGACGAGGACGACGACTTCGGTGACAACTCCTATCTCCGCCGAGACTGACCGGGAGCCGCCGCGATGACCACTGCCACCTCGGGCGCGGGGTTCGTCGACTCCTACGCCGGGCTGGTCGACTCCATCACGAGCGATTCGGAATCCGAAGGCATGAAGGCCCTCGACGTGTCGATCAACGCGGCGGGTGCGGTGGTCGACACCGTCGCGGCGCTGGCCGACCCGCTCGGCGCGGTACTCAACGCCGGCGTCGGCTGGTTGTTGCAGCACATCAGCTTCCTGCGGGAACCGCTCGACGCGCTGCTGGGCAACCCGGACGAGATCAACGCGAATGTCGACCAGCTCAAGTCCGCCGCGGCCGAGATGCACCAGCTGGCCAACGAACACCGGCAGGATGTCGGCACGGTCGGAGAGTGGTCGGGCGACACCGCCGAGGCGTATCGGGGATCGATGCACCAGCTCGGCGATGAGCTGGAGTCGCTCGGCAAGACACTCGACGGCACGGCCACCGTCGCCGCGGTGTCCGGCATGCTGGTGTGCACGCTGCGCGAGATCGTGTACGGGCTGATTTCCTCGGTGATCTCCGAGCTGATCCGCGACGCGCTGATCGCCGCGGCCTCGGCGGTGGTGACGTTCGGCAGCTCGATCGCCGCGTTCTGCGGGGTCGCGGGCGCGCGGGCCGCGGCCACCGCGTCGAAGATCGCGGGCAAGATCAGCAAGCTGCTGCAGGCGTTCGCCCGGCAGGGCAGCAGGCTCGCGAAACTCGCCGAGGCGATGGAGAAGATCACCAAGGGACTGGACCGGTTCTCCACCGCCGGTGGGCTCGCCCTCGGCGCCTACCAGGCCGTACAGCCGTACCCGACGGAGGGTTGATGGCACGCCACCCGCATGTCCCGACGCCGGACGTGCCGACGCCGCACCACACGAACACCCCGTCGCCGCAGACTCCGCACCACACTGGGGAAAGCGGCGCACCGTCGAGCGGTGGCGGCTACCGGTTCCAGCCGGACCAGCTCGGCACCATGGAGGGCCGGATCGACGCCACCCGGTCCAGAGTGGACGCCGCCGGGCAGCGGGTCGCCTCGGCGAACTTCGGTGCGCAGTCGATGGGTGTGGTCGGCAGCACGATGACCGGCACCCTGAACACCGCGCTGGACGGCGCCAAGCAGCAGGTGGCGAAGGCGAGTGCGGCTGTCGAGGGGGCCAGGACGCAGACCAGGACCGCGCGGGAAGCGTTGCAGGGCACCGAACAGGCGAGTGCCGACACGCTGAGCAAGTTCAAGTCCGAAATGGACGGTAAGACGACGCCGTCCGCTGGTTCGCCGACCCGGCCCGCCTCGGCGGCAGCTCCCGCCACCGGAGG
>NZ_WMBA01000111.1 GCF_009707865.1 Amycolatopsis pithecellobii | reverse complement strand
CGCTGGAGCGGGAGCGTGTGGCGCAGGAGCGTGTGGCGCGTGAGCAGCGGGAGCGTGCGGCGGAGGTGCTGGCGCGGGAGCGGGAGCATGTGGCCGAGGTGCTGGCGCGGGAGCGGGAGCGTGCGGCCGAGGTGCTGGCGCGGGAGCGGGAGCGTGCGGCCGAGGAGTTGGCGCGGGAGCGGGAGCGTGCGGCCGAGGAGTTGGCGCGGGAGCGGGAGCGTGCGGCCGAGCTGCTGGCGCGGGAGCGGGAGCGTGCGGCGGCGGAGCTGGCCCGGGAGCGTGCAGCGCTGGAGCGGGAGCGCGTGGCACGGGAGCTGGTGAACCAGCAGCGGGAGCGTGTGGCGCAGGAGCAGGAGCGTGTGGCGCGGGAGCAGCGGGAACGTGCTGCGCAGGAACCGGTGCTGGAGCCGGAGCAGCGGCGGAGTGCAGCGCGGGAGCGGCGGCGGCTTGCGGTGCTGGAGCTGGAACGGGAGCGTGCGGCGCAAGAGCGGCGCCGTCGTTCGGCGCGGGAACGGTACCGTGCGGCGCAGGAGCGGCGGCGTGCGGCGCAGGAACAACGGGAGCGTGCGGCGGAGACGGAAGCCCCGGCGCAGGAGAGGCCCATCCCGCCGCTTCCAGTCCGTCCGGAGGAGGGCACAGCTGCGTCGCTGCCGACCGAGTCCGACGTGCCGGTGCCGGCCCCGTCGACGGTGTATGCCGCCGGCACCAACCAGCTGCGGCCCGTGGCGGTGTTGTCGGACGCGGAGAAGGCCGAGTTGTGGCGGGGCGCCCAGGTCGTCGTGCGGCGTGCTATGTCGGAGCCTTACCAGGATCGTGAGGGTCTGAACATCCGGTTCACCACATGGGTGGCCGGGAGCAGGTTTTCCGGGGAGCGGTACGAGGCCTTGGAGAACTTGGTACGGACGGAGTTGCCTCGTTATCTGGGTGAGGCGTTGGACGAGCTGTACCCGGAGAGGGACTTTCCGCATCGGGTCTCGGAATGGCCGGTGACGTACGGGCACTTGCCCGGCAATAAGGCGAACAGCGGAAAGTGGGAGTTGGCGGTCCTGGACGGGCCGCGGGAGACAGTCGCGTCGTATCGGGCGAAGGACACGTTGCAGGCCTGGCTGTTCCTGGACCGGCTTCAGGAGGTTGATCGTCGCCGGATCGAGTGGATGGCCGAGGGTTTTGCGGATGCCGTGGTGCGGGCGCCGGCGAACGAGTTGCTCCGGTTCGAGGCCGTCCTCCATGTGATGTCGTTCCCTGGTGGCCATGCGGATGCGAATCAGAAACGGCTTGCGCCTCTTGTGCAACTGATCGAGGCGGCGGTGTGGCGCAGGGTCGGGGAGGAGCCGGAACGGGCCGAACAGGTGCTCGCGCGGGTGAGGGTTGCTCTGGAGGAGAGCACCGGAAACCCCCGGCATGGTCTTGTGGAGGTGACCATCGGGGGGCGGCGTCCCGAAGCGGGTCCGGTGGACGCGGCGGGGGTCGGTGCCGTGCGGGAGGTGCAGGTTCGTCGGGACCGGGAGGCCGGGGGCACGGCCCAGGATCGCGCGCGGGAGGTGCAGGTTCGTCGGGACCGGGAGGCCGGGGGCACGGCCCAGGATCGCGCGCGGGAGGAAGCCAGGCGGGAGCGGGAGCTGGCGGAGGCGCGGAGGGGTAAGAGGCGGCGTGTAGAGGAGGTTGAGGAAGAGGTGCGGCCCGCGCCGCAGCCGCCTGTTTCCCGGCCGCGTCCGCCGGTGCCCGCGCCGCAGGCGCCTGTTTCTAGGCCGCGTCCGCCGGTTTCTGGGTCGGGTCTGCCGGTGTCTGTGCCGCAGGCGCCTGTTTCTAGGCCGGAGCCGCCGGTTTCTGGGTCGGGTCTGCCGGTGTCTGTGCCGCAGGCGCCTGTTTCTAGGCCGGAGCCGCCGGTTTCTGGGTCGGGTCTGCCGGTGTCTGTGCCGCAGGCGCCTGTTTCTCGGCCGGAGCCGCCGGTGATCGCGCCGCAGCAGCCTGTTTCCCGGCCGGATATGCCTGTCGTCCGGCCGGGTGTGCCGGTGATTCCGCCAGAGCCAGGGGCACTGGCGTGGGGGAACCACGTTGACCGGTTCGCGCGGCGCCTGTCGCGTGAGGATCGGGCTGAGGTGCTGCGTGTGGCGCCCGACATCGTGCGCCAGGCGATGGCGGGTGACTATCAGAAGTACGAGGGGCTGGATCTACGGGTCAAGGTGAAGTTGAGCCGGACTCGGTGGGCTGATGACCTGTTCAGCGCGTTGAGGACGTCGTTCGAGAGGGACCTGCCCGAAATTCTGAATGCGACGCTGGATGAGCTGTATCCGGCGGAGGAGTATCCGAACCGGCCTTCCCACTGGCTGGTGACGGTCACCCAGGAGCAGGGTGACAAGACGAGCAATGGGAACTGGAGCCTGGTGATTGGGGACGGGCCGCGGGAGACGGTGGCGTCCTATCGTGCGCGGCGTGCGTACGAGACCCGCTTCGCCGTAGGAGAGTTCTCGGCGGTCGACCGTGCTCGCATCGCGTGGATGGCCGAGGGTTTCGCCGATGCCTTGGTGCATGCTTTGGCGCAGCCGCAACGCGGTCAGCGGCTGCCCCAGTTCAGCGGACTGGTGCACGCGGTCCACACGCCGGGAATCGCCACGGAGCGGGGGCTTTCGCCGCTCTGGCAGCTGGTGGAGGCCGCGGTGAGATGGCGGTTGGGACAGTATCCGGCGGGTGCGTTCCCGATGCCCCCGCAGGAGATGCTGGCGCTGGCGTTGGCGCAGGTAGGACTGCGGCCTGTCATGCATCCTCCCGGTGAGCCGATGGTGGGCGTCGTGCAGATCGGTGTGGAGGGGCAGCGTCCTGAGGTGGGGTTGTTCGGTCCGGAGGTGTACACGGATCCTGAGAACCCGTTGCCTTAGCGGGTGGAGGAGCTGGGGGTGGCTCGGGATGGGTTGCGGTTGGCGGGTGTGTCGGATTCGCATCCGTTGTTGGCTGCTGCTCGGGGGATTGTGAATGGGCGGCATCAGTTTCCGGGGTTGGGTGATTCGTGGGTGGTGCGGGCGCATCGGTCGCGGTATCGGGCTGCGGTGGATTTGGTGGCGTGGGAGCTGGATCGGTTTGGTGAGGACAGGGCGGAGTCGTTGTCTGCCAGTCTTGTTGATGAGGTGATGTGGCCGCGGCGTTCGGGTGTGCCGGGTGGTGCTCCGCGGCGGGCACCGGTGGAGCTGCAGGCGGGTGAGTCGTCGCGGGCGGGTGCGGCCGGGCGGGACTCCGACGCGACGGCACGCGATTGGCGTGGCGAGATCACGAGTGCGGGCCCGTCACGGCTGACCGACGACGCACAGGCCGAGCTCGTCGAAAAGGCACAGAGTTTCGCCGAATACGTTGCCAGGCGCGCGGAGACCACCCTGGCGCCGCTGAAAGTCGAGTTGCACTTCTCGGACATCTACAACAGGATCCAGGTGTACGGCGGTCCGGTGTACCAGGCGCTCGAGGACCAGCTGCGGAACGCGCTGGTGGACAAGGGCCTCGATCCGGATGCGGTGGGACTGACCTTCAAGCGCAGCCCCCATTACCTCAGGCGGCGCGGGCAGCAGAGCGCCGGGTTCACGGTGGGCGAAGCACCGGAGTTGTCCCCGGAGGATTACCGCGCGGCGCGGCACGTGCCGCTGCCCCTGCTGCCCACCTCGCACCAGCTACCCGCCGAGGCCCGACGCCGGCTCGGATGGCAGGTGGACGGCTTCGTCCAGCGGTTGCGGGACAACACCGATCCCGGGCAGCCGGTCAAGCTCACCGTCAACGTGCGCGCGGGGATGAACCACAACGTGTGGGTCGAACGGCAGGTGCTCCTGAACGAGCTCGATGAGGCTCTGCGGGCCGCGCTGCCGGAACCCGCGGTGGTCGAGGCGATTCTCCGGGACAACGTGGAGTTCGTCCCGGTTCCGACGGAGTCGCGTGCCTCGGTCGTCCACCTCGAGATCACTGGTCCGGACCACGAATTGGATCACCGCCGACCCGAGCCCGAGCCGGAGCCGCCGCGCCAGAGAGACCCGAACGATCGCTTCAAGGGACTCTTCGTCGCGCTGGGTCCGGGCGAGGTGCGGTTGTTCGACAATGATGTGCGCCAGTTCCGTGTCTTCGCGCAACGGCTGGGTGCCTTGATGCGGAATGCGGCGCCGGACACCGAGCCGGAGGACCTCCGGATCGGTGTGCTGACCAAGCGCACGCTGGTCGATCCGGCAACCGGTGAGTCGAGCTGGGTGATGGCCGACCACCGTGTGCGGCGAGCGGTCCGGCAGTACCTCACGGGCCTGCTGAGTGAGGAACTCACGACGCTGGGAATTTCGGAGCAGAGGATCCAGGGGCTGTCGATCACCTGGCTGTGGCAGCCACAGCACCGAGGGTACGAGGGTGGCCTCGAGGTCAGGATGCATCCGACCCCCGGCCGGACCCCGGACGACTACCGCAACGCGAGAGAACTGACCGACGCCTTCTACCACACGCGGAGCGAAGAGCTGCCGGTCGCGGTGGAGCGCCGCCTCCGGTGGGCGGTGCAGGGTTTCCTGGGCCGTTTCGCCAGTAGCGCGCCGCAGACCCGTCCCCACCTGGCCATCGACATCCTCGGTACCGCCGAAACCGGTCCTGGCCGTCTGGCCCGGGTCCTCGCGGTGGTACGGAACGAATTGGTGGCGGCCGGAAGGCAGCGGCCAGGCCTGCCGCCTACTGAGACACTCCTGCGTGACCACATGCGGCTCGAGTGGAACCCGCAGCTCGAGTTCCCACCGGGGATCCACCTCCGGCTCGTGGAGACGTCTCCGGACGTGGAGGCGGCTCCGGACGCGGAGGTGGCTCCGGACGCGGAGGTGGCGCGACCCGCGAACCCTGCCCCATTCACCTTCGTCATGGATCTGCGGTCCGCGGACGTCGGTTCGCGTGCAGCCGATGAGATGGACGTGGACATCCCGGGCCCGCAGCCGCCCGCCCGGCAGGACCGCCGCCCGGCCGGCGCGCCTCCGACGGCCGACGCGAGGCCTGCCGGATCCGGACGTGGAGCAGACGATGCGACCGCCGCGGGGGCGGTCGAGCAGCCCGCCACTCCCGCGCCGCGGCCGGCCGGCGCGGGGGAATCCGTGTTGGCCCGCTACCTGCGCCTTTCCGGAAGTCGGGTGGTTGCTGACGGTGAGTTGACCGAAGGGCACGGCTTCGAACTCACGCCGGAAGCGACTACCGCGCTGGACGCTCCGGGCGGCGAGGTGGCCGGGCTGGTGCGGCAGGGACACACCTCGTTCGAGGTGCTGCTCACGCTGCGCGGACCGCACGGCGCACGGCACGACCGGATGGCGGAGTCGATCCTCAACGGCCTCAAGCGGGCCGTCGACGCCGCGCCGGACATGGTCGGGCGGTCGGCCGATGACCTGACGTGGAATGTGCAGCGCCAGGCCCTCACCGCCGCACCGGCTGGGGATTACGGAAAGTGGGAGCTGCGCCTCCAGCCGACCGTGCCGCCGCACCTCATGCCCCCTGGGGCGGGCGAGTCGCGGGGACCTGTACCCGGGGCAGGGGCCGATGACGCGGAACACCCGCCTGGCATGACGTCTGGCGTTGAGACGGATGCCCGGTCGGAGGCGTCGAGCGACGGTTTGTTCGTGTCCGAGCGGCCGGGGGTTCGGATGGCGGATCCGGAGTCGTCAGGGGATACGACCGGCGGACGGGATGGCTCGGAGTCGGCTGGCCATGTCAGTGAAGACGTTGAGACGGATGTCCGGTCGGAGGCGTCGGGCGCCGGTTTGGTGTCCGAGCGGCCGGGGGTTCGGGTGCCGGATCCGGAGTCGTCAGGGGACACGACCGGCCGACGGGATGGCTCGGAGCCGGCCGGCAATGTCACGGAAGACGTTGAGACAGGCTCGCCCGAGCCGGTTCCGGTCCGACTGCCCCATCACATGAAATCCCGGATGCGGGTAAGGCTTCCGGAGGGCCAGACCTGGTCCGGCACCGTCACCGGCGTGGGCGGCATCGGGGTGGACGAGGCCACGCCGGGGGGGCTGGACGCGTTCGCGGATTCCTATGCCGAGGAGGTGATGGCCCGCGTCCGGCTCAACGCGGTGCTGCCGGACCTCAGGGTGAGTGTCTTCTCCGGGCCGGGCGAGGCGGAACTGGTCTCGCAGAAGTTCTCGCTGCTCAAAACGCTCTTCGAGGATGCAGTAGAGGCACGCGGCGGTGATAAGGGCTTCGTGCATATCACTGAACTGCCGGAGCTGGGCGAGACGTCCGAGGTCAGGATCGAGCGGTTCGACGGCCCGCGAACGGGTCGGCGGAATTACCGTTCCGCGGCCAAGCTGACCGAGTTGTTCGTGGAGTCGCGCGCGCTTCTGCCGAAGGCCGCGGAGGAGCGGCTGGCCCTGCGGCTGGACAGCTTCCTCGAGGCGCAGTTGGCGTTGCCGCCAGGGGAACGCCGTGTCGCGGACGTGGGAGTGGTGGTCCGGCCGGATGCCGAGTTCGTGCCTTACTTGACCGAGACGCGGCGCGTGGTCTCCGAACGCATCGGCGCGGTGTTCCATCGGCACTCGTCCGACCGGCTGCCTTCAGCCGAGGAGATGCTGCGGGAGTGGTTCAGGTTCGCCCCGTACAGGTCAGGCCCGACCGGTAAGACCGCGGTCCTGCTCGACGTGCCGCCCGTGCGGATTCCTCCGGCTGCCGAGGCCCCGGCGCCCGCCCTCGGGGCCGACCCGCCCGAAGCGGTTCTGGTTCCGCTGCCTCGTGCTTTGAGCGAGCGTCTGGAGGTCGGGCTTCCGGAGGGCGAAGCCTGGGCCGGTACCTTCGCCGGCCTCGGTATCGCCGAGCTGGACCCGGGCACGCTGACGCGCTTGCGGGTATTCGCGGATTCCTATGCCGAGGAGGTGATGTCCCGGGTCGGGAACGATGCCGTGTTGCCAGATCTGCAGCTGGGCGTCTTCTCGAAGCCGGACGAGCGCGACCTGAGTACGGCGAAGTTCTCGCGGTTGAAGAAGGTCTTCGAGGATGCGGTCGAGGCGCGCGGCGGTGACAAGAGCGTGCTGCATTTCACCGAGCTTCCCTACGAGCTGCCGACCCGGAGCGATGCGCCTCAGATCAGGATCCGGCGATTCGACGGCCCGAGCTTGTCCCGGTCCCATTACCGCTCGGTGGGGCAGCTGACCGAGTTCTTCGTACCGTCCCAGCGGGTACTGCCGAAGGCCACGCGGGAGCGGTTGTCGTTGCGGTTGGACAGTTTTATCGATGAGCAGCTGTCGTTGCCGCCGCAGCAGCGCCGGACCGCGGACGTGGGCCTGGCCGTCCAGTCCAGGGCCAACCCCGGTGGCTACCTCGGTCAGGTGTACCGCCTGATCTCCGAACGCGTCGAGACGGCTTTCGGCAGGCGCCCGTCCGATCCGGGGCTCCCTCCGGCAGAAGAGGCGCTGCGGCAGTGGTTCCGGTTCACCTCATATCAGGCGAATTCGTCCGAACGGTTTGCGATCCTGCTCGACGTCCCGCAGGCGCAGGATGTCCCGCAGGTGCAGGATGTGGTTCCCGGGTCGCCACCGGAGCCGGTCTCAGTCTCCTGGGGTGAGCCGGTACGACCCGGCGCGGATGCTCAGCTCCCGCTGAACACCGCGGTCTACTTCCGGACATTCCCATTGAGCCCGGACGTGCCGCCGGAACTGTCGGACGCCGCGTGGCGGGAGGTGCGGGCGTTCGCGCGGGAGTACGCGGCGAACGTGGAGAAGCTTGAGCGGGCGAACCGGGAACTGCCGGAGATCCGGTTGGTCCACCGGGACGCCCCGGACCGGCGCTCCGAGAGCGACCAGGTGTTCGAGATGGTCGAGCGCGAGTTGCGGTCGGCGGTCGCGGCCCGGGGCCTGGCCCCGGAAGCTCTGGGATTGCGTTTCGACCATGACACCAGCCTGCTCGCGGCCGGTGACCGGCCTGGCCTTTCGATCGCCGTGCACGACGCGCCATACCTGTCGTCGGACGGCTATCGCGCCGCGCGCAGGCTGGACCTGCCGCTCGTCGACGGTGAGAACGACGTGCCGCGGATGACCGCGGCGGCGCAGGAACGCTTGCAGCGGATGACGGAAGGCCTCGTCCAGCGGGTGCGGGACGATATCGATCCCGCAAATCCGTCCCGGTTGGTCGTGGAGTTGCGCCTTCCGCGGACGAACGCGGGGCCGTACCGGGACCTGGGCATCCGGTCCGTGCGGGCGGCGGTGTCCGCCGCGGTGGGCGCTGAGGAGGGCAGCCAGGCGGTCACCGACCTGTTCCGGCAGCACATCACGTTCGCCGAACGTCAGGGCACGCCAGGAGTCCTCCTGGATATCGTCGGCCCCGAGCACGAACTGGACCGTCGCACGCCCGAGCCGGCGGTAGACCTCAGCTGGCAGGCGAACCGCGGTACGGCCACGACTGGGCGCGGGGATACACCCATCACGTTCCGCCGGCTGGAGCCCGGCGAGGTGCGGGTGTCGTACTTCGGTGAGGAGGAGTTACGGACACTCGGCCGGGGCCTGGGAGAGCAGATCCGTGACTTGGCTCCGGGTGTCCAGTGGCCGCACACCTGGCTCGTCCTGCGGACGCTGCCCGAGCGGTTCCGATCGGAACCACTCCGGGAAAGCGTGATCGACTACGTCTATTCCCTGCTGGAGGCCGGGCTGGTCGAGGCGGGTGTCGAGGCCCGGATGGTGAACGACCTTCCCATCACCTGGCGGTTCGTTACGGGCCACCACGATTTCGAGGGCGATCTCGAGTACCGGTCCGAGCCGTCGACCGGGCGCACGGCCGACGATTACCGGAACGCCGGAAGCTTCGAGACCGGCTTCATCGACCGGCAGAGCCACCAGCTGCCCTCGGTGGCCGAGGAACAGCTGGGCTGGGCGGTGGAAGGGTTCGCTTCCCGGTTCGATCCGGCCACCGGTGGCCCGAGGCTCAGGGTCGAGGTGTCGGATGGTGAGCTCCGCGGGCCGGCGCGTCGTGCGGCGATCGACCGGTTCGTGCGCGCGAAGCTGGCCGACGCGCACCGGCCAGGGTGGCCCTCGGTCGAGGAGATGATGCGCGATCACGTGGAGATCAGGCGGGACACTCGATTCGTCTTCGCGCCCGGAGTGGAACTGCGGCTCGCCGAGCTGGATCCCATCGAGGTGATCGAGCTCGATCGGGACAGCTCTGAATCTCCGGCGCCGGTACCTCCCGTGAATCCCGACGCGTGGATGGAGGATTTGATCGACCTGGATCAGCACAGCTCGGGATCTTCGACGCCGGAACCTCCGGTGGAGTCGAACGCCTCGACGGGGAGCATCCCGTCCAGGCCGATCGAGTCTGAGTTCAATTTCGAGAACGCAGCTGCTCAGGATCAGGTCGCTAGCCCCATCGACTTCGAGGAGTTCTTCGGTCCGTTCTCCATGTTGCCCGACCCGCTTCCCGATTTTTTCGACATGGGGACGGGACGAGCCGACGATCGCGATCCGGACGGGGTTCGCGGTGCCCGGACGGAAGCCTCGGTGGATCCGGTTCGGCCGGCGGACCTGCCGACAGGGGGTCAGCCCAATGTGGACTTGGGTTCGCTGGAGGACCGCCGATCCGAGTGGGAACGGCACACCACGGCAAGGCGCCTCGCGGGCCGGGCGGCGGAAGAACGGGCGGCGGAAGGAGGGGCGGAAGCGTCGCGTCGGAATGGCCGTGAGATGGCGGCGGATCGTGCGCGGGCGACTTTCCAGGGGCCTCTCGGGCTGGATGGTGTGCTGTCTCCGGATGCGGCTCGTCGGGTTGAGCGGATGACGGAGGGTTTTGTCGACGCGATGGTGTCGGGGCGGGCACCGTCTCGGATGCGGGTGTTCTTGCATGTTTCGCCGGATGTTGACGCGGAGGTGTGGGCTGGGCCGTTCGACCGGCTGGTCACCAGTGTCGTTGAGCGTCGGCTGGGTGAATACCCGGTGGGTGCGCATGGGTTGACGCCGGCACAGGTGCTGGCGCAGACCCAGTTGACGGTAATGGGGCGCCCGGAATTTGCTGATCCTCTGCGCGGGATGCTGGCCGTGTCCGTGGACGGGCAGCGTCCCGCGGCGGGGTTGTTCGGTCCGGAGGTGTTTACCGATCCGGCGAATCCGTTGCCCGGCCGGGCGGTGCTGCTGGCCGAGGCGCGCCAAGGATTGGCTGGTCTGACGGGGGCTGACCTGTTGAGGGCCGAGGCGAGGCCGCTGGTTGCTCAGTGGAATCAGCCGCCGAGGGCGTTGGGGGTGTCGTCGGCGGACATCGCGCACAGGTCGCGGTTTGACGCGGCGGTGGAGTTGGTGGCGTGGGAGTTGCATCAGTCTGGTGTGGACAGTGCGGAGGCGTTGTCGGAGGGGCTTGTCGATGAGGTGATGTGGCCTCGGGAGTCCGGTCTGCTCGGTGGGGCCCCGCGACCGGAGGAGACGCAGCCGCGGGTCGGCGAGTCTTCGGGCTTGACGGCGCAAGAACGTCAAGCTGATTTCCGCCGGCGTGACGATCACGCGTCGAGTGACCAGGAGCGTGACGAGTACCCGCCTGACAGCGAGCCGAAGCTGGAGTGGACCGGCCACTTCAAGAGCGGCCGGAACCTGCTCACCGACGACGACACCGAGAAGCTGGGGGAGCGGCTCGATGTGCTGGCTCCCAAACTGCTGAAACTCGCGCGAGGGGGGCGTGAGGCGCTGGACATCCGTGCCGTCCGCTACGGGAGCACCGCAAGTACGTCGCAATTGAACGCGTTCGAGCGTAAGGTGCTCGATCTCCTCGACGAGAAGCTCGCGGCCCTGCAGGACGGCGCGCCGGAGCACACGGTCGACAGCATGAAACTGGCCGTCACGACGATTCCCGTCGTCACTCGTAAGAGCGAGCCGCGCGTCGAGCTCTGGGTTCATGCCGGTCCGCAGCGCGAGATCGCGTACTACCGCACGGCGACCACCGTCGATCTGGAAGCGATCAGTCGTTCCGCCGACTTCCCCATCGCGCACACCAACAGACTGCGCATGATGATCGAGGGCGTGGCTGCGGAGGCGGTCAAGGCCGGCTCCCGGATACCAACGGTGCGTATCCGAGGCCGTCAAAGCGGCCTGCGAACCGAGCGTGAGAACAAGCTGCAAGAGGTCATTCGCGCCGGGATCGAAAACGCGCTGGCCAAAGCGGCCGCGGAACGCCCCGGAGTCGCTTTGCCGACGGTCGAGAAGTTGCTGCCCGAGATCGACTCCGTCACGGTGAATCCCGGTGGGACCAGGGGTACCGGCGCCTTGATGTCGGTGACGGTCGCCAGGCCTGAGGACTGGGCCCGGCCAGGTGGCCCCGAACCGGTCATTCCCCCGGGCGATGACGGGGCGGAAGGACCTGATGCGCAGCCGGGACCGGCGCGGTCACTCGCGGGTGAGAATCGTGCCGTCGAGGGGATGGATGGCCGATTCGATTTCGGCGTCGGGTGGGGCGACAACCTCCTCGGGCCCTGGCTTTTCGGTGGGCGGATCGACGACCAGCCGATGTCGGCGGCGCAGCCGGACCACGGCCTCGAGCTGGCCGCCCGCCGGGACGAGTGGCTGCAACAGAGCGCGGCTGAGCGTGCGGAGGCCCGTGAGCGGGTGTACGAGGAGCGGGACACGGAGCCGAGGAAGCAGCCGGATCCGGATTCCGCGTTGGTCGCGGATCGTGCTCGGGTGGATTTCGAGACCCGGGTCGAGCTCTGGGGTGGTTTGTCGACGGCCAACCGGGTGCGGATCGAGCGGATGGCAGAGGGATTTGTGGACGCGGCGGTGCGGGCTCGGCCCGGCGGGTTGCCCCGGCTGCGGGTGGCTGTGCATGTGTCCACGACGGAGAGCCACGCTCGCCGGATGGTGACCGCGTCTGTGGAAGCGGCCGTGCGGCGGCGGTGGGCGGAGTATCCGCCGGGTGCCGCGGCGGTGCCGCTGGAGTCGGTTCTGGCTCGGGTGGATGAGTCGGTGGTGGAGTACGCCGACGGCATCGATCCCCGGGTCGGTGTGGTCCAGGTGCATGTGGACGGGCAGCGTCCGGCGCAGGGGTTGTACGGTCCGCAGGTTTTCACCGATGTGGCGAATCCGTTGCCGGCCAGGGCGGAGGCGTTGGCGGCAGCCCGGGCAGGGCTGGCTGATCTCGCTGACGACGGGGTTCTTCGGGAGGAGGCCCAGCGGCTCGTTGTCGAGCGTCATCGGCCGCCGAGGCGTGATGAGGCGTCGTGGGTGCACGAAGCTCATCGATCGCGGTTCGACGCGGCTCTGGAGTTGGTGGCGTGGGAGCTGCATGAGCGTGGGCGGGCCAGTGCGGCTGTGTTGTCGGAGTCGCTGGTTCCGGAGGTCGGATCACCTCGGTTTGGCGATGAGGCGGCGGTGGATCGGGCGCGGACGGTGTTTCAGGGGCGCCTTGGGATGGGGGGTGTGCTGCCGCCGGATGTGGCTCGTCGGGTTGGGCGGATGGCGGAGGGTTTTGTCGATGCGGTGGTGTCGGGGCGGGCGTCTCGTATGCGGATCGTGTTGCATGTCTCGCCGGATGTCGATGCGGCTGCGTGGGCTCGGCCGTTCGAAACCTTCGTTATGGGGGTTGTCGAGCGTCGGCTGGGCGAGTACCCGGTGGGTGCGCATGGGTTGACGTCGGCGCAGGTGCTGGCGCAGACCAACCTGGAGGTGTTGGGGCATCCGGAGCCGGCTGATCCTCGGCGCGGGATGGCGGACGTGTTCGTGGAGGGGCAGCGTCCTGTGGTGGGGTTGTTCGGTCCGGAGGTGTTCACGGATCCGGCGAATCCGTTGCCTGGCCGGGTGATGTTGCTGGCCGAGGCGCGTGCGGGGTTGGCCGACCTGCCGGGGGCTCGCACAATCCTGGGTGAGGCCAGGGCCATCATCGCGCGATGGCACCAGCCGCCGCGGATGGCGGCTGATGGGCGGCCGGAGGTGAAGCAGGCTCACAGGTCGCGGTTTGATGCGGCGGTCGAGTTGGTGGCGTGGGAGCGGTTCCGTAATGGCATCGCCTCTGCTGACGAGCTGGCTCGTGACCTCGTTCCGGAGGTGATGTGGCCCCGGGAGCCCGGTCTGCTCGGTGGGGCCCCGCGACCGGAGCTGGTGCAGCCGCAAGGAGGGGAGTCGTCACGGGCAGGTGCCGGCCGGCTGGACGAGGACGACGAGACGGGTTCGGTGACGAGTGAGTATTCGCTGCGGGAGGTGCCGGATTCGGAGGTGGTCGTTCCCCCGCAGGCGCCGCGCCAGCCCAGGGTTCCCTGGCAACAACCGTCCGATGCCGCGATCGTCCAGGAACTGAGGTTTCCGGTTGCGTTGAAGGACGGCGTGCGGAGGCTGTCGGACGACGGACTGCAGGATGTCCTCAAGTTCGCCCGGGTTTATGCGGCAAATGTGAAGCAGCTGTACCTGGCGGGCCGGGAGATGCCGGACGTCCGTCTGCAGTTCTGGGACACTGTCTCACGGCTTGCCGACGGCAACTGGATTTTCCGCCAGGCCGAGAAGGTGCTGTGGTCCGCGGTACGGGCCGAGGGCTTGGACCCGAGGGCGCTGCGGTTGCGTTTCGACCGCGCCGCCACTATGGCTTCGTCCGATAGTGCTGGTTTCGGGCTTTCGGTTCACCACTCGCCGCACTTGAGGCCGGAAGACTATCGCGCGGCCCGGAGGCTGGCGTTGCCCCTCCGCGCGCGAAACTACGGCACGAGAATCCCGCTGGCGTACTTGCGGCGGTGGCGGTGGTTGACCGAGGGGTTCGTGCAGCGGGTCATCGACCACCGGGATCCGGCTGCGGCACCCCGGTTGGTTCTTGTCCTGCAGCGAGGTTCAACAGGGGTGGCCGAGCGTCGGCAGGCGGTTGTCACGCTGTTGAACAGGGTGCTCCGCACCGCGCTGGGCACGGAGGATCCGCTGGTGGTCGCCGAGTTCATCCGGCGGCACGTCGTGTTCACCGAACGCACGGGTCGCTTCGGGCTGCTACTGGCTGTCGCAGGTCCGGACCACGCCTTGGATGCTCAGGTGGCCGCGGCTCCGATGGAGCTGCAGTGGCCAGGGATCCGGACCGGTGACGACCGCGATGCCACGCTTCCCCTGGCCGAATTCAGGCACGCGAAGTTCGAGGAGGTCAGGCCGGACGCCGTCAGTCTCCAGGCCCGGGATCTGGAGGTGTTTCAGCTGTTCGGGCAGCGCCTCGCTGAGGAGCGCAGTGAGCTGCCCGAGGGTGCGCAGTGGCACGACGTGCGGATCAGCGTGCAAGCGTGGCACGCTGAGGTCGATTCCGAGCGCGCCCAGACGCTGATGAAGGGCTATCTGAGGGCACAGCTCGGGGTCGGCATGGCCCAGGCTGGTGCCGATGCGACCCTGGTGGACGAGCTTCCGATTACCTGGATCTTCACCGTAGCCCGCCAGTCGGCGAAGCAACGCGGTGTCCACTACCGGGCACTGCCTTCGTCGGGACATACCGCTGACCATTATCGGAACGCGAAGTCCCTCGAGACCGGCTTCATCCAGCACGCCCGGATGTCGGCGGTGGCTGAGCAGCAGCTCATGTGGGCGGTGGAGGGATTTTCGTCCCGGCTCGAGGCGAGTGACGAGGGGGCGCGCCCGAAGCTCAGGATCGTGATCGGCGGTCACGGCGCGGTGCACGCGAAACGCCGTGCACGCATCGAGGATCTGATCCGCGCGGCTTTGACGGGGGTCGGTCACGACCTTTCCGTTGACGAGGTCATGCGCGACCACGTGGAGATCAAGCCGAGTCCCCGGCTCAGGGTCGGTGACGGGCTCCACGTGCGGCTCACCGAGACGGACGCCGTCGGTTCCGCCTCGGCTTCGGCCGTGGAGGCGGGGAACTCCGGGCCCCTCCGGGATCGGCCTGGCTCACCACTGGCCGATGATTCGCTCGGACCGGAGCAGCCCCAGTTCGAGTCGCAGCCGACGGTCGAGGAGCCGGTGGGTTCCGACGAGGAGCGGTGGTGGAATGAGCCGGCCCATCCTTGGCAGGACGACTTCACACCGCAGCTCGCGGAGGAGCCCGGCTCCTCGGTTCGGGAGTCCTCTGTGGACAGTGGCGCGGCCAACGAGATGATGCGGGAGCTGTTCGATTTCGACGCGTTGGACCGGGAGCCGAGCGCCGGCCCCTCCCAGCAGGAGGAGGCGGAGCCGGAATCCCAGCAGGGCGCCGCCCACGATGAATTCGGCCCCGTCGTCGATTGGGAGGCGGTGTGGGCTGAGTCGTTCGACCCCTTCGCCGATCTGGCTCCGCTGGCCGTCGAGATGGTCGACGATGCCCGGCCGGAGTCCTCGGAAGCCACGGAGGAGCAGGCTCGGATAGCTGCGGAACAGGCCGCGCGCGCCCAGGCCGACCAGCTCGCGGCGGCGCACCGGGAGCTGGAGGAATCCCGGCAGCGTGCAGCCGAGGCGCTGGAGCGGGAGCGTGTGGCGCAGGAGCGTGTGGCGCGTGAGCAGCGGGAGCGTGCGGCGGAGGTGCTGGCGCGGGAGCGGGAGCATGTGGCCGAGGTGCTGGCGCGGGAGCGGGAGCGTGCGGC
>NZ_WMBA01000110.1 GCF_009707865.1 Amycolatopsis pithecellobii | reverse complement strand
GGAGGGCTGGGTGCGTTTGTGGTTGGTCCGGGCCGTGGTGAGAGCCTGACACCAGAGGCGGGACTTGGAGCATGATCTGTTTGTCAGCTAGCACCTGCTGGACAGTGATCCCCATGACAGCAGAGAAGACCTGAACGCGCTGCCAGAACGCGACCGCGGTTCCTTGTTTTCGTCGGGCAGGATTTCCTGGTGTGGGTGCGATGAAGCTGCCCGGCCTGAGGCCGGCGGCGCGGTACCTGCCAGCTATGGGGATGTCGCCTAGCTTCCTGGCGTCCCTGTGCACCAGCTCACCTTGAGCGGCCATTCGCGAACATCGGCGGGTCCCCAGCCTGCCATCTGGGCGGCGAGTGATGTTCGTCGCGTGCCGACTCGCCCCGGCCTCCGCACGTCCGTGACTTCTCGTACACCTACAAACACCGAAAGTAGAGCGCCTCTCCACTTCGTGAGGGTTATCCCGCGCTCCCTGATCGAAAGGCATGACATGAGTTTGTTGACGCTGAACGCACTTACAGTTTTCCTATGTGCAGTGCAAATATTCTTCGTCGGGCAGCGCCATGTCCAGTGTGAGCGCTGGGCTCGACAGGCTGTCTCCGGCAAAAACTGCGCTGCTTCCGCCGGGGCCTCGGCTGCCCGTCTTACTGCAAACCCTGCTTGTGCTCCGCTACCGCCAGCGACTGTTTCCCTTATGGCGCAACAAGTATGGCCGGATGTTCACGGTGACCCTGGCGCCCGGAGCCCGCCGCACCGTTGTCGTGGCCGACCCTGCCATCGTCCGGGAAGTCTTCGCGGGCAACAGCACGGTATTCCATCCGGGCTGGGGCAACGAGGTCCTGCGGCCTGTTATGGGAGACCGCTCCGTCCTCGTGCTTAACGAGGAAGAACACCTCGCTACCCGGCGCCGACTGCTCCCGGCACTACATGGCTCGGCCTTGTCCGGCTATGTGGACGTCATCAGGGAGCTCACGGCGAACGAGATTCGGCACTGGCCCGCCGGACAGCCGCTCGCGTTGCAATCACGGATGAACGCGCTGAGCCTGGATGTCATCCTCCGCGTCGTGTTCGGTGTGGACACCGGGGCACGACTCGACGAACTTCGGGCACTGCTGTCCCAGGTGCTCGCTGTGGACGGCGTGACTCTGCTTTGCGGCTCCTACGACAAGCTGCGCAAGCTCGGCCGGTGGCGGAAATTCGAGGCGGTCCTGAAAGCCGCCGATGCGGTGCTCTACGCCGAAATTGCGGACCGGCGCGCGGAGCATGACTTGGCCGGCCGCCACGACGTCCTGTCCAGAATGCTGAACGAAGATCCGGAGGTGACCGATCTCGACGTTCGCGACCAGCTGATGACCCTTCTGCTGGCCGGATACGACACCACGGGAACCGCGATCGCCTGGGCGCTCTACGAAATGGCCCGCAGGCCCGCCGTGCTGGCGGTGGCGCAGGCCGCCGCTGACGAGGGCGACCTCGCGTACCTCACAGCCGCATTCAAGGAAAGCGTCCGGCTGCGGCCGGTTTTCTACGAGGTCGCGCGGACCCTGACTGCACCTGTCGAACTCGGCGGATGGCAGCTGCCCGCGGGTACTTCGGTCATGCCGGCTATCGGTGTGGTGCACTCGGATCCGTCGATCCACGACGCGCCAGAAGAGTTCCGACCCGAACGCTTCCTCGCCAACCCGCCATCGAGCGGGGAATGGATTCCCTTCGGCGGCGGCGTCCGGCGTTGCCTGGGTGCGGGATTCGCGCAAGCCGAGGCGATCGTGATCATGCAGGAGGTACTCCGGAGCTACGATCTTCGGCCCGCCTCATCGCGTCGCGAACGATACCGGTCGCAGAACGTCACATTCTCGCCCGCGCGAGGCGCACAGGTCGTCCTCAGTCCGCGTGGCATGAGGAGCAAAGCAGGGGAAACATGGAGAAATTGATTTGCGGGCTCAAACTGACCCATGACGGCGCCTTGGCCGTGATCGCGGATGATCAGCTGTTGTTCTCGGTCGAAGCAGAGAAACTCGAGAACCGGCCGCGGTACTCCGCGATGAACACAACCGCGGACTTGACCGCGGTACTCCGGCGAGGCGGCTTCGAACCGTCCGATGTGGACACTGTCGCGGTTGACGGCTGGGGGCGGAGAAACGGTGTCAGCCAGGTGACGATCCTCGACGAGGGAACATCCACGACCGTCGAAGTCGCCGACTATGCCGACAAACCTGGCGACGACCCGTTGGCGGGCAGGCCGGACAAGGCGCCACTGTTCGGTCAGGGCCTGGTCGGGTTCCACAGCTACACCCACGCCACTGACCACGCGCTGGCGAGCTTCTGCTCGAGCCCCTTCGCCGAAGCCGGGCAGGCCGCGCTCATCGTGGTGTGGGACGGCGGGATGCCCCCGTGCCTCTACCACTACGACCCGGCAACCCGGTCCCTTCGGCTCCTGCGGCAGTTGACGACCGTGGTCGGCGGGCTGTATCCGGTATTCGCCTCACACCTCGCTCCGTTCCGCTCACCCAGCGGGCCGCTGGATTCGCAGCACGAGAAACTGGAAACGTTGTTGCTGCCCGTGTCGGGAAAAGCAATGGCCTATGCCGCGCTGGGAAAACCGGACGCTTCGATCATCTCCGTCATGTCAGCGGCCACCAAGGCGAAGCCCCTGACGGACGCGATTCACCTGTACCGCTGGACCCGTGCGGTCCTGAACTCGCCGGAGGCCCAAGACACCTCCGACGCGACACTGACGGCGTCCATTCAGCAGTATCTCGGCACAACCCTGCTGGACGGTCTCACCGAATTCCTCCGCGACGAACCCGGCTACCGGGGGCTGCCGCTGTGCCTGTCCGGAGGATGCGCGCTCAACATCAAATGGAACGCAAGCCTGCGCGGTTCCGGGCTGTTCGAGGACGTCTGGGTGCCGCCGTTTCCCAATGACGCCGGATCCGCCATCGGCGCGGCCTGCGCGGAAATGATCCGGACCACGGGCCGCAGCGCACTGCGCTGGTCCGTGTTCGCCGGCCCGGAACTCGTGCCCTCCCCGGACACACCCGCCGGATGGCGCAGCCGACCGTGCACCCCTGCCGAGTTGGGGAGGCTGCTGGCCGACACCGGGGAACCCGTCGTCGCGCTGACCGGTCGCGCCGAGATCGGACCGCGTGCGCTGGGCCATCGGAGCATTCTGGCGCCCGCCACTTCCGTCGCCATGCGGGACCGGCTCAACGAGATGAAGAACCGCGAAGGGTACCGACCGGTCGCTCCCATCTGCCTGGTTGACGCCGCGCCGGAGATTTTCGCACCTGGGACACCCGATCCATACATGCTGTTCGAGCACGACGTACGGCCGGAATGGGCCGGCAAAGTCCCCGCGATCGTGCATGTCGACGGAAGCGCGCGGCTGCAGACTGTCGGGCAGGACAACGATTTCCTCTACGAAGTACTGAGCGCCTATCGCGAACGCACCGGAATTCCGGTGCTGTGCAATACCAGCGCGAACTTCAACGGGTCCGGTTTCTTTCCCGATGCGGTGTCGGCGCTGCGCTGGGCCGGTACCCAGCACGTCTATGCGGACGGCATGCTCTACACCGCCGAAGAGTCGCGTTCGGACGGCGAGCACCGATGACCGGCGTGCTCGCGGCCGGTATCGAGGCGTTGACGGCGCTCATCCCCAGCGCGGACCCATACCCCCAGCTCGCCGCCCTACGGGAACTGTCGCCTTACTCGCCGCAGGACGGCCTGGTCATTGTCGGGAAATACACGCACTGCTCCGGACTACTACGGCATCCCGACGTGAGCTCCGCCCGCGATCAGGCCACACTCGTTCGCTCGGAAGCGCCTCGGAGCCGGAACTTCCTCAACCTCGATCCCCCGGATCACACCAGACTGCGGCGACTGATCACCCGCGCGTTCACGCCTCGCGTGGTGGCCGAGCTGGAGCCACGGATCCGTGCGATCGCCGACGACCTGATGGACGCCGCGGCGCGACGCGAAACCTTCGATGTGGTCCGGGATCTGGCTTCCCCGCTGCCCATGCTGGTCATCTGTGAACTGCTGGGAGTGCCGGCAGCCGATCACGACATGTTGCTGAGCTGGTCAGCGGCCCTGGCGCGGTCCGTCGACCTGCCGGAGCTGCGTGACGTCGAGCGCGTGGAAGCCCGAGAAACGGCTCGCACGCGGATGGAAATCGTCAAGTACTTCCAGAAACTGGTCGCTCGGCGCCGGTCCTCGCCCGCCGGTGACTTGATCAGTTACCTGACCCAGGTCGAGGACGACGGCGACACGCTCAGCGAGAACGAGCTGATCGCGACGTGCGTGCTGCTCGTCAGTGCCGGGCACGACACCACCGTCAATTTGATCAGCAACGGGATCCTTGCCCTGCTGCGGAATCCGGCGGCTCTGTCCACAGTGGCCGATGATCCCGCCGCGGCGCCGGCGCTGGTCGAGGAAGCACTGCGGTACGACGCGCCGGTGCAGATCTCGGCGCGCGTGGCCCGCACGGACATGCAGGTGGACGGCGTGTCCATCGCCGCCGGTGATCTGCTCGTGCTGCTGCTCGGTGCGGCGAACCGTGACCCGTCGGTCTTCGACCGGCCGGAGGAGTTCCGGCCCGGTCGCGAACATGCCGCCAAGCACCTGAGTTTCGCGGCAGGGCCGCATTTCTGTCTCGGGAGCAGCCTTGCCCGCCTCGAAGGGGCGATTGCCTTCGAGTCCGCTACCCGGCTTGTCGAGCCGAAGCTGGACCAGGCCGGCCTGACGTACAAACCCAACCTCACCCTGCGCGGCCCGGCGCGAATGCCCGTGTCCGTCAACGGAATCCGGGAAAGAGATCACGCATGAAATCGATCGATCAGAATTTTGTCGGGAACAGTATCGTGGAACTGTTTCGGCGCAGTGCGCGGGAACACGCGGACGAGGTCGCCATCGTCATGGTGGAACACCCCGACCGGTTCGCCGACGCGAGATCACTGACCTACCGGGAACTCGACGCGCAGGCGCAGGCGGTGGCACACCGGCTGCGTGAGGTGTGCCGCCCGGAAGATCGGGCGCTGCTGCTCTACCCTTCGGGAACACCGTTCGTTGCCGCCTTTCTCGGTTGCCTCTACGCCGGAGTCATCGCCATTCCGGCCCCGCTGCCCCAGCGAAGGCGGCGTCAGCAGCACAGGCTGACGGGCATCGCGCGTGACGCCGAGGTGTCGGTGGTACTGACCGACTCCGCCAATCTCGCGGCCATCGACGATTGGGTCGACGCGGACGAGATGACCCATCTGGTCCGCCTGGCCACCGATGTCGAAAGTGCGGCCGCACCCAGCGACGAGGAGCCATACCCCGCCGGTCCGGATACCGTGGCGTTCCTGCAGTACACGTCCGGTTCGACCGGTGACCCGAAGGGCGTGATCCTCAGCCACGGCAACGTGTTGCACACGATCGCCGCCTCGCTCCTGATGAGCGAGTGGCACGAACAGCTGCGGGTGTGCACCTGGCTGCCACTGTTCCACGACATGGGGCTGATCGCGACGGTGCTGGCCCCGCTGACGCGCGGCGGAAACACCGTGCTGCTCGACCCGATGACGTTCATCCGGCAGCCCGCATCGTGGTTGCGTGCCATGCACCACTACGGTTCCAACGCGTCGGCGGCCCCGAACTTCGCCTATGAATTCTGTACCCAGAGAATCAGCGACGAAGATCTGTCCGATGTGGACCTTTCCGGGGTGACGCGGGTCTACAACGCCGCCGAGGCCATCGACGAGAAGATCCTTTCCCAGTTCTGCGAACGATTCTCCGCGTATGGGTTCAGCCCGGATGCCTTCGTGACATCGTACGGGCTCGCCGAGGCGACTCTCACCGTCGCCGCACGCCTGAACAACGGCGTGAAGCTGAGCACGGTCGACGTGCCACAGGCAGGTTCCGACCACGGAAGCCGGGCACTGGTCAGCTGCGGTCCGGCGCCCTATCTGGACCTCCGGATCATCGATTCGGCGACCGGAGAGGCCGTGCCGGACGGCACGACAGGCGAGATCTGGCTGCGCGGCCCGAGCATTTCGCGCGGCTACTGGCGCCGGGAAGAGCAGACGCGCGAGACCTTCGGCGCGTTCACCGAGAGCGGAGACGGGCCTTTCCTGCGCACCGGGGACATCGGTTTCCTGCACGACGGCGAGCTCTACGTATGCGGCCGGGTCAAGGAAGTTCTGGTGGTACATGGCCAGAAGGTCTTCCCGCAGGACATCGAATCGGAACTGCGCTCGCGTCATCCACAGCTCGGCAACTACGGCGCGGTCTTCGCGCTGCCCCAGACCTCCGGCCAGGAAAAAGTCGTGATCACCCACGAACTCGGCGAGGCCGAACCGGACGAGCTACCGGCGCTGGCGGCCGACCTCGTCCACACGGCGGCCAGCGAGTTCGGTGTCCAGGTCGACACCATCGCGCTGTTGCCGCCGGGCACGGTGGCCCGGACCACCAGTGGAAAGGTGCGGCGGATGAAAATGCGCGATCTGTTCGTCGCCGGAAAACTCGAACCGGTTTACGCCCGGTCATTGAAATCCTGAGGAGACAATCGTGAACCAGACCAAACAGATCAGTGAAGCGGATGCCATCCGTTCGTGGCTGAGGCAGCAAATCTCCCAGCACACCGACAGATCACTCGATTTACTCGAAAACGATGTGCCCCTCTCGAGCTACGGAATGGATTCGATCAGTGCCATTTCGCTTGCCGTGGAGATCGAAGAACGGTACGGGCTCGAACTGGACACCGACACGCTGTGGGAGTACCGGACAATTGACCGGCTCGTCCAACTGCTGACGACACTGACGCCCGCCTGAGCGCATGACCGGGCGCCTCCAGAAGCTACCGGTGCAGCGGCACAAGGTCGTCGGCGTGGACGACCTCACGGCGTTGCTCCGGTGGCAACTCGTGGCTGGACCGCCCGATCAGCTCCGGCAGTTCACCGGCGTCGAACGCGACCACCCCACGGCCCACCACCCGCTGGGCCGGATCGACCAGCTCGACCACGTCGCCGGCCTGGAAATCTCCGCTCACCCCGGTGATTCCGGCGGCGAGCAAGGAACGGCGGCGGCGGACCACAGCCGCGACGGCACCGTCGTCCAGCTGGAGGCGACCGGCCGGGCCCGCCGCGTAACCGAGCCAGAAGCGGCGGGCGGACAACCGGGAATCGGCGGCGACGAACGCGGTGCCGACGTCCGCCGTGGTCAGGGCTCGCTCCGCTTCGGTTGCCGCGGCCAGCAGCACAGGGATTCCCGCGGCCGCGGCTGTGCGCGCGGCAGCGAGTTTCGAAACCATGCCGCCAGTACCCAACCCCGAACTCGACATGCCGACGGTGATGCCGTCGATATCGGCGTCACCGGACACTTCGGCGATGCGGCGGTTGGCGCCGTCGCGGGGATCGCCGTCATAAAGACCGTCCACATCGGACAGCAAGAGCAAGGCGTCGGCGCCGATGAGATGGGCGACGAGAGCGGCCAGCCGGTCGTTGTCCCCGAACCGGATTTCCTCGGTGGCGACCGTGTCGTTCTCGTTCACCACCGGGACCGCGCCGAGCGAAAGGAGCCGTGAGAAGGTGCGTTGCGCATTGCGGTAGTGCGACCGGCGAACCACGTCGTCAGAGGTCAGCAGCACCTGGCCGACGGTCAGGGAATACCGGCCGAACGACTCGGCGTAGGCGTGCGCGAGCTGCAGTTGACCGACACTCGCCGCGGCTTGTTGCGTCGCGAGGTCACGCGGGCGCTTGCCCAGCGCGAGGGGGGCCAGTCCGGCGCCGATCGCGCCAGAGGACACCAGGACGAGCTGGCTGCCACGGCTGATCCGGGCGGCGACGGCATCCACGAGCGCATCGAGCCGCGCGACGTCCAAGCCGCTCCCGGCCGTGGTCAGCGCCGACGAACCGACCTTGACGACCAGGCGATCCGCGCCGGCCACGGCCTTCCGCGTGACGCTCACTGGTCCTCGTCAGCCTCGGGCACGCCGTCGCGACGAATGCGGCGGGCTTCCTTGCGCTCCGCCGCCGAAACGCGGCTGCGGTCCTCGAGCCGGATGTCGGTGCCGCGCCCGGAAAGGTGCTGGATCGTGCCCGGGGTGGATGGTTGCCAGTCGAACGTGACGCCGCCGATGGTGACCGGACATCCACGCTCGGCGCCCATCCTGGCGAGCTCCTCCTCGACGCCGAGCCGGTTGAGCCGGTCGGCGAGGTAGCCGACGGCTTCGTCGTTGCCGAAGTCGGTCTGGCGGATCCAGCGTTCCGGGCGGGCGCCGCGCACGATGAACCCACCCAGCTCCTCCGGGTCGGCCTCGACGGAGAAACCCGAGTCGTCGATCGCCCGTGGCCTCAGCACGATGCGTTCGGATTCGGGAGCGGGCTGTTCCGCGCGGAACTTGTCGACGATTGCGCCCAGCGCGTACGTCAGTTCACGCAGCCCCTGGCGGGTCGCGGTGGAGATCTCGAACACGGGCAACCCGCGCTTCTCGAACTCCGGGCGCACCAGCTCGGCGAGCTCCGCGGCATCCGGGACGTCGATCTTGTTCAGCACGACCACGCGGGGCCGGTCGGCGAGCTCCCCGCCGAGACCCGGGGTGTAGCGGGCGAGTTCCGTCTCCAGAGCGTCCACATCGGACACCGGATCGCGGCCGGGTTCGAAGGTGGCGCAGTCGACGACATGCACAAGGACAGCGCACCGCTCGATATGCCGCAGGAAATCGAGGCCGAGGCCTTTTCCTTCGCTGGCACCGGGAATCAGACCGGGCACATCGGCCATCGTGAACACGGTGTCCCCCGCGGTCACCACGCCGAGGTTCGGCACCAGCGTGGTGAACGGGTAGTCGGCGATCTTCGGTTTCGCCGCCGAGAGCACCGAGATCAGCGACGACTTGCCCGCGGACGGGAACCCGACCAGCCCGACGTCCGCGACCGAACGCAGCTCAAGCACGAGCGAGCGGGCTTCCCCCGGGTCACCGAGCAGCGCGAAGCCCGGCGCCTTGCGTGCCCGGGAGGCGAGCGCCGCGTTGCCCAGACCACCGCGACCGCCCTCCGCCGCGACGAACGTGGTGCCGGGAGTGGTCAGGTCCGCGAGCACCTCGCCCGCTTCGGTCATCACGACCGTGCCGGCCGGGACCTTCAACTCCAGCGTCTCCCCCGCCGCGCCCGCCCGGTGACTGCCCTGGCCCTGCCTGCCGTTGCCGGCGCTCGCGTGCGGGCGGAAGTGGAAGTCCAGCAGGGTGTGCACATTCCGGTCGACGACGAGCAACACGTCACCACCGTTGCCACCGTTGCCGCCGTCGGGACCGCCCAGCGGCTTGAACTTCTCGCGGTGCACCGAGGAGCAACCGTTCCCGCCGTTGCCGGCGGCCACCTGGATCACCGCGCGGTCAACGAACCGGGACGCCATCTCGAGCCTTTCTGTCTATTCAGGACTGTGCAGGCAAAACAAGGGGCGGACCCAGATTTGTTCCGGGCCCGCCCCTTGTCGGAAAATGCTGCGTGTCTCCGGCGGACCTCAGGCCTCGGCCGGGACGATGTTGACCGTCTTGCGGCCACGCTTGACGCCGAACTCGACCGAACCAGCGGCGAGCGCGAACAGCGTGTCGTCACCGCCACGGCCGACGTTCACGCCGGGATGGAACTTGGTGCCCCGCTGGCGGATCAGGATCTCGCCCGCCTTGACGACCTGGCCGCCGAAACGCTTGACGCCGAGGTACTGCGGGTTGGAGTCACGCCCGTTGCGGGAGCTGGAAGCACCCTTCTTGTGTGCCATAAGTGCTCAGCTCCTTACTTGCTGATGCCGGTGACCTCGACGCGGGTCAGCTTCTGCCGGTGACCCTGACGCTTGTGGTAGCCGGTCTTGTTCTTGAACTTGTGGATGCGGATCTTGGGGCCCTTGGTCTGCTCGACGACCTTGCCGGTGACCGAGACCTTCGCCAACGCGTCGGCGTCCGTGGTGACCTCGCCGCCGTCCACGTACAGCACGGCGGGGAAGGTGTGCTCGGTGCCCGGCTCTCCCTCGAGCTTCTCGACCTCGACGACGTCGCCGACGGCCACCTTGTACTGCTTGCCGCCGGTCTTGACGATCGCGTACGCCGACACGGAAGTCTCCTGCTTACTCGACAATGGGTGGGGGCAGGCGACCCGGCCCGCGCGGGCGGCCCGGTGATCGCGCCATGGCCCGCATGGTGCGCGGGCCGTCCTATAGGTTACGTGGCACCCCGGGGCTGGTGTGCACCGGGGTGCCGTTCACCTGCTCAGCTCTGGTCCGAGGCGTGCACCGGCGGTCCGGCAGGCCGCGACGCCGCCCGCCGCGGCCGCCGCTGAGCGGTGCGCACGGCCGGGGTCGGGACCTCGACACTGGGTTCCGGGGCGGGCTCCGCGGACTCGGCCTGCCCAGGGGTCCCGGAGGTGGCCTCGGCCGGATTCGCCGAGGTGCCGGCCCGCTCCGGGGCGGGTGTGGTGGACTGCTCGACCGGTGCTTGCGGTGTGGTCGAGCCACTGGTGTGCCCGGGCTCCCGGCGCCACGGGGCCGGTTCGAACTCCGCGTCCGGTGCGGACGGGGCCTCAGCAGAGTCGGCCGCGTTCGACGCATCGGCCTCGGAAACGGCGGCGGCTACGTCGGCGCCGGCCTCCGGTTCGGTGGCCGCCGGCGCAGCGGTTCCCAAGGTCGCAGCCGCGGTCGTCTCGGGCGCCGGCTCGCTGTCCGGCTTCGGGTTGGCAGCGAATTCGGCCCAGCGGGCGGCCGTTTCGGCACCGGCCTGGGGGCTGGCGAGTTCCAGGGCCTTCTGCTCGGCGGCCTCGTCCGGCTTGTCCGAAACGAGTTCACCGTCCGGCTTGCCGGAAGCCAGCTTCGCGGCATTGGCCATCGCCTGCACGGCCGACACGACCGACTCCCGCCGCTCCGGGGGACGCCCGGTCTCCTGCGGCTCCTCCGCCTTGCCCCGGCCACGCGCGCGCCGGGAACCGTGCTGGTGACCGCCGCCGTTGCCGGTGCCGTTGCCGCCGTTCGACGGGCGGGGCAGCTCGGTCGACACGATCACGCCCCGGCCCTTGCAGTGTTCACAAGGCGTCGAGTACGCCTCCAGCAGGCCGGTGCCGACCTTCTTCCTGGTCATCTGCACCAGGCCGAGCGACGTCACCTCGGCGACCTGGTGCCGCGTCCGGTCCCGGCCGAGGCACTCGGTCAGCCGCCGCAGCACCAGCTCCCGGTTGGACTCCAGCACCATGTCGATGAAGTCGATCACGATGATCCCGCCGATGTCGCGCAGCCGCAGCTGGCGCACGATCTCCTCGGCGGACTCCAGGTTGTTCCTGGTCACCGTCTCCTCGAGGTTCCCGCCGGAGCCGGTGAACTTGCCGGTGTTGACGTCGATGACCGTCATCGCCTCGGTCCGGTCGATCACCAGGTAGCCGCCCGAGGGCAGCCACACCTTCCGGTCCAGCGCCTTGGTGATCTGCTCGTCGATCCGGTAGTCGGTGAAGACGTCACCGGTGCCGACATAACGCTTGAGGCGCCCGGCGAGATCGGGCGCGACATGCCCGACATAGGCGTCGATCGTCTCCCACGCGGTGCCGCCCTGGACCTCGAGCTTCGCGAAATCCTCGGTGAACAGGTCGCGGACGACCTTCACCAGCAGGTCCGGCTCCTCGTACAGCATCGTCGGCGCGGACGACTTCTTGCCCCCCGCCGCGGAATCCGCCTTCTCCTTGATGACCTCCCACTGGGCCTTCAGGCGGCGGACATCCCGCTCCAGCTCCTCCTCGCTGATGCCCTCCGAGGCGGTGCGGATGATGACACCCGCGTCCTCCGGGACGATCCGCTTGAGGATGTCCTTGAGCCGCCGGCGCTCGTTTTCCGGCAGCTTGCGGGAAATACCCGTCGCGCCACCGGCGGGCACGTACACCAGGAACCGGCCGGGCAACGAGATCTGGGTGGTCAGCCGGGCGCCCTTGTGCCCGACCGGATCCTTCGTCACCTGCACCAGCACGTTGTCACCGGTGGACAGCGCCTGCTCGATCTTGCGGGACTTGCCCTCAAGGCCGGCGGCATCCCAGTCGACCTCACCGGCGTACAGCACGGCGTTGCGGCCGCGCCCGATGTCGACGAACGCCGCCTCCATCGAGGGCAGTACATTCTGCACCCGGCCCAGGTACACGTTGCCGACGATCGATCCGCTGCCCGCGGCGGTCACGAAATGCTCGACCAGCACGCCGTCTTCGAGCACACCGATCTGCGTGTGCTCGCCGCGCTCGGCCACGACCATGGTCCGCTCGACCGACTCGCGCCGCGCCAGGAACTCGGCCTCGGAGAGGATCGGCGCACGACGGCGGCCCGCTTCCCGGCCGTCACGGCGGCGCTGGCGCTTGGCCTCCAGCCGGGTGGAACCGCGCACGCTGCGCACGCCGTCACCCTTGTCGGGCTTGGCTTCCTTGCCGTTCTTGTCCTCGCCCTTGCTCTCGCGGACGTGCACGACGGTGTTCGGCGGGTCATCACCCGTGGCGGCCTCGGCCGCGTCGTCGTCCGCGGTCTTGCGGCGACGACGGCGCCGACGGCGACGGCTGCCGCCCTCGCCCTCCTCGGACTCGTCGTCCTCGGTCTCGGCTTCGGCTTTCTCCTGCGGCTGGGGCTCCTCGGCCTGATCGGTGCTCTCGTCCTCGGCCCCTGTGCCCTCGTCGCCACCCTTGCCGCGGCCGCGGCCCCGGCGACCACGACGACGGCGCCGACGGCCGCCCGGGTCGTCGCCTTCGTCGTCCTTGTCGGGCTCGACCGCTTCGGGCTCCTCCTCGGCCGGTTCCTCCTGCTTCGGCGCGGGCCGCACGGTCTGCGGCTCGGGCGGCAGGAACACCGGGGATGGGGCCGCGAACACCGGCATCCGCGCTGACGGCCGCGCTCGTTCCGGCGCGGCCGATTCGGTGGCGGGCGCCGGTGCGGCTGCTGCCGTTGTCGCTGGTTCTGCTGGGCCGGCTGATGTTGATTCGGGCGCGGCCGGTGCGGGTGTGGCCTGCTTCGGTGCGGCTGCTGCGGGTTCGGCGACCGCGGCCGACTTGGCGGCCGGTGCCGACTCGGCGCCCCCTGGCCGCTCGGCGACCGGCTTCGCGGTCCGGTCCGGCTTCGCGGCCGGTGCCGGCTCGACGGCCGGTTGCGGCTTGGCGATCGGCTCCCGCTCAACGGCCACTTCCGGCTTGGCGACCGGCTCGCGCGCGGCGGCGGGTTGCGGGTCGGCGGCTGGTTCGGGCTCGTCCGCCGGGGCCGCGAGAGCCTCGGCCACCTTGATCGCCATGGCCCGCGGCACGCTCGACTGCACGCTGCGGACTGGTTCACCCAGTTCGGTCAGTTTCGCCAGCACATCCCGGCTGTTGGAGCCGAGCAGCTTCGCCAGTGCGTGCACCCGGACACGTTCCGGGAGTTCGCCCAGCGGGCTGGTGGGTGCGGCGGTGTCCCCGCCGGTGTTGTCGGCGGGTGTTTCCGCGTTCGTCATCTGTCTCCTCCGCCCCCGGGCGCGTCTGCCAGCTCGAATGCTGGAAGACGCGGCCGCGCAGGGGCCCCTTCCTGTCTGTTCCGCGGCGGCGGTCACCGCCGACGGGAATCCTGTGCCTCTTCGCCCCGACGGCCCCGGAACACGGCGGCCGTCGACGGCAGGTCTGCTCAGTCACATGCCGGACGGGCCGGCGGCTTCCCGCACCGCCTCCCCATGTCGTCTAGCCACCCGCTCCGGGCGGCGACGACCTGGCGCTCTTCCCGCACGTCACCGGGCCATCAGCACCGGTTCGCACCTCATCTGGCGGGCGTCCCGGCCCAGCGGCCACCCCGAGTATCCCACACGAGCGCGATCCGAAGGGGGCGCGCTCACCTTCGGGGGCGGCACGGCCGTTCCGCTTGTCGGTCCCGGCACGGTGCCCTAGCGTGCGCCTGTACCGCTGCTCCCTGGAGGTTCGTGCAGTGTCGGGCTTGGCACGGTCACTCGCGCTCAGCAGCGCCGCCGCGCTACTGGTCGCCGCGCCCGTACCGGCGTTCGCCGCCCAGCAGGCTCCCGGATGCCGGGACACCGGGCGCGCTGTGCGCTACCTCGTGGTCCTCGATCGCGGGACCACCAGCCACGACGCCGACAGTCAGGTCCGGGTGGCCTGTGGGCAGCCCACGAACTACTACCCGCAGATCAGTGTAGGTGTCGCGCAGTCCACCGATCCGGACTTCGCGGTGAGGTTCGGCACCGGCCGCGTATTCAGCGCACAGGAGATACTGCGCGCGAAACCCATAGCGGCGCAGGGTGTCCGGGGTGCGAACCGGACCGGTGAGCAGTGGGACATGGCCATGATCGGCGCGCCAGGGCACCGTGGCAGCGCGAACGTCGTGGTGGGCGTGCTCGATTCCGGGATCGACGCGACACATCCGGACCTGGCAGGGGCCGTCGACCGCGGCGATTCCGCCGGGTGCCTGACCGGTGCGCCGGATCCCTCGCCCGCCGCGTGGGCGCCGACGAGGTCCGCGCACGGAACGCATGTCGCGGGCATCATCGCGGCCATCGACGACGGAGCAGGCATCACCGGGGTCGCGCCCGGGGTGCAGGTGGCGTCGGTGAAGGTGATCGACGACCGCGGGTACGTCACTCCGGAGGCCGCGGTATGCGGGCTGATGTGGGCGGCGGCGCGGCGGATGCCCGTGGTCAACACGAGTTTCGCGATCGACCCGTGGGGAGTGCCGTGCTCCCGGCGGGCCGGGTATGAGGTCGTGCACGAGGCGGTCGCCCGTGCCGTGGACTATGCGACCACGCATGGCACGCTCGACGTCACCGCGGCGACCAACGAAGCGGTGAACCTGACACCGTCGCCGCGCCCGGGCGTGTCGCCACAGGGGTGTGAGGAGTTGCCCGCGGGGGTGCACGAGGCGGTGACCGTCTCCGCTACCGGGCGGAACCGGGTGAAGGCGGGCTACAGCTCCTACGGGCTCGGGGTGGTGGACCTCACCGCACCCGGCGGGGACGGGAAGGACTGCGTGCTCTCGACGGTGCCGGGCGGGTACGCGCCGATGTGCGGCACCTCGATGGCCGCACCGCATGTCACGGGTGTCGCCGCGCTGGTCGCGTCCGCGCACCCTGAGTTCAGCGCGACCCAACTGCGCGGCGCACTCGACCGGGGCGCGCGGACGATGCCGTGTCCGGACGACTACGACCTCACCGGCGACGGGCGGCAGGACGCGTTCTGCGCCGGATACTCCGGATACAACGGCTTCTACGGCCACGGCATGGTGGACGCGCCAGGAGCGCTCAGCGCAGCAGCAGGTGAGTGATCCGCCGCGCGGCACCCCAGACCCCGAGTAGGGCAAGCGCGACCAGATAAGCCAGGTGCCCGAGCATGCCTGGCGTGAAAGCGCCCACCGACAACTCGCGCATGAGCTCAATGCCGTGGTACAGCGGGAAACACTGCACGATGACGCGCACCGCCTCCGGGTACACGGTCAGCGGGTAGAACGTGGTGGAGAACAGGAACATCGGCATCACGGCGAGCTGGATGAAGTCGAACTGCGACGGGGAACGCAGGAACGTCGCACACGTCATACCGATCGCCGCGAACGCGAACGCCACCAGCACCGCGACCGGGACCAGCAGCACCGCCCACGGCGAGCTGACCAGGCCCATCGCGAGCATCACGCCGAAGAACGCGACCGAGTAAATGCCGCCGCGCAGTACCGACCAGGAAATCTCCCCCATCGCGATGTCCAGCGGTCCGATCGGGGTGGCGAGCATCGCGTCGTAGGTCTTGGCGTAGCGGAACTTGAAGAACACATTGAACGTGCTGTCGAGGATCGCGCCGTTCATGGCGGACGAGGCGAGCAAGGCAGGCGCGACGAACGCGACATAGCTCATCGGCCGCCCGTCGGGGCCGGCGACCTCGCTGACCAGCTTGCCGAACCCGATCTGGAACGCCACCAGGTAGAACAACGGCTCCAGCACGCCGGAGACGAACACCCACCACATCCGGGAGTAGGCGAGCATCGAGCGCTCGACGATCCGGCTCGCCCGGCCGGCGTACAGGCCCGGGGGCAGGATGCGCAGCAGCACCCCTGGCCGCTGGTCTTCGAGGAGCGTCATGTCAGACCGCCGACTGGATGGCGATGTTGTTGCCGGTGAAGGGAGTGGCGAGGGGTTGTTGCCAGGGCGG
>NZ_WMBA01000010.1 GCF_009707865.1 Amycolatopsis pithecellobii | reverse complement strand
GGGACGTGGCGGGCTGCGTGCCGTGCGACATGATGCGCGGGCGAGTTGCGTTGCCCGGCGGGCGGATACACGAGACGCCGCGTTGGCTGGTCATGCACGTGCTCGGCACCACGGCCCGGGAGCCTTGGCCGTGGTGCCGCGGCGGCACGCCATCCACGTCGTGGACCTGGTGGAGGAGGAAGCCGCCGCCGTCGTCACGGCCCTGACCGATCCGGTGCAGGTCTACAGGTGCCAGTGGTCGGTTGGGCCCCGAGCTGTAGTCGGCCATGTTCACCGAGGAGAACAAACCCGGCCTGGCCGGAGTGGAAGCGTTCGCCGAGCTGGGACAACCTGATCGAGCAGCCGGCCCGGACCGCCGACCACTACCAGGCGTTGTCCGTGCCGAGGAACAGGTCGGCGATCCGCCACTCGCCGCCGTCGTGTTCGAGCCGGAAGGTGTAGAAGCCGGTCCCTATCACGCCCGAGCCGCCGCCCGCGTTCGACGTGAGCATGAGGTAGGCGTGCGCCAGCGCCGTGCCGGCGTCGGCGCTGTGGACGACCAGGTTGACGAGGTTGTGCCGCCGCTGGTCGGTCTCCGCGTCGATCGCCTCGCGCACGAAATCGAGGATCGCCGCGCGTCCGGCGACAGGGCCGAGGTCGTTCTGACCCGCGAACTTGAACGTCCAAGTGGCGTTCTCGGTCAGGACGGACTCCAACGCGGCGAGGTCCTGCTGGTCGAGAGCGAAGGCGTAGCGCACCAGCACCTGGTGGACGGCGAGCTGCTGCGCCGGGTCGAGGGCGACCTCTCCCGGACGGATCCGGGAGAGGTAAGCGTTGCCCCAGCCCGGGGCGGCCTGCGCGCTCACGCGACCGTCAGGACGATCTTGCCGCGAAGGTGCCCGCCGGCGGCTCGCTTGTGCGCTGCCGGGGCGTCTTCGAGGGCGAAGGTGCTGTCGATCGCCACCCGGATTGCGCCGTCCTCGAGCAGGCGGGCCAGCTCGCCGAGCTGGGCACCGCTCGCGCGTACTTGGGTGGCCGTGACCGTGACGCCCAGCTTCGCGTTCTCCTCCTCGTCGAACTCGCCGAAGTACACCGGGTACAGGGCGCCGCCGCGCTTGAGGGTGGGCAGGAAGCGCCTGCTGCGGGGGCCGCCGACGTTGTCCAGGACGAGGTCGATGTCGCGGACGGTGTCTTCGGGCCGGTCCTTGGTGTAGTCGATGTACTCGTCGGCGCCCAGGTTGCGCAGGAAGGTCTCGTGGGAGCCGGAGGCCACGGCGATGACGTGGGCGCCCTTCCACTTGGCCAGCTGGAGGGCGAGGTGGCCCACGCCGCCGGCGGCACCGTTGACCAGCACCGTCTTCGAGCTGTCGAGGGGCATCGGCCGGTGCTCGGCCTTCTGGAACGGAGACGGCTGATCGTGCCCGAGCTCGATCAGGAACTGCCACGCGGTCAGCCCCGACATGGCCAGGGCGGCGGCCTGCACGTGATCGACCGAGGCGGGCTTGCGGGCCAAGTCGGACGCCGGCGCGGTGACGTACTCGGCGTAGGCACCGCTCTGCATGACGGTGGGGAAGCGCAGCATCCCGAAGACTTCGTCGCCGACCGCGAAGGCGTCGACGTCGGTGCCTACCGCGGCCACGACGCCGGAGACATCGGTGCCGGGGATCAGGGGGAGTTCCATCGGAGGCTTCAGCTCGGGGGGTACATCGGGCATGCCTTCGCGGGCGTAGAAATCGGGCGGGTTCAGGCCGACGGCGTGCACGCGGATGAGCACCTCACCCGCAGCGGCGACAGGGACCGGCACGTCGTCGTAGCGCAACACCTCGGGGCTGCCGAACTCGTGCAGCCGGATTGCCTTCATGGTCCGTGTCGGCACAGCTCTCTCCATGTCTCTCGGGCGGTAAGCTAACTGAATCAGGGATCCGTTTTTCTGGATCACTGATCCGAATATACGGTTCAATGATCCGTTTAGTCAAGGAGGCACACATGAGGGCAGACGCCCAGGCCAACCGCGACCGCCTGTTGATCGCTGCCGGCGCTGTCCTCGCCGAGCAGGGCGCGGACGCGTCGATGCGCGACATCGCCCGCCGGGCCGGTCTCGGGCTGGCGACGCTGCTGCGGCACTTCCCAACTCGGGAGGCTCTGCTGGAGGCGCTGCTCCGGAGCAGTTTCGACGCGCTGACCACACGGGCGTCCGAGGTCGAGACCACCAGCTCACCGCAGGAGGCGCTGATGGTGTGGCTGCGCGAGTTCGTCGCGTCCACCACGGAGAACCACGGGGTGGTGACGTCCATGGTGAAGGCGATCGAGGAGCCCGAGTCCGAGCTCCACGCCTCCTGCGTCGCCCTGAAAGCGGCCGGCGCCCGGCTGCTCACCCGTGCTCAGGCTGCCGACGCGGCGCGGTCCGATGTGGACGGCGCGGACCTCTTTGCGCTGGTGTCGGCGCTGGCCTGGCTCGGCGACCAACCTGGGCACGAGGAACGCGCCAAGCGCCTCTTCGACGTGGTGATGGGTGCGGTTTTGACGGATCGGGCGGCCTGAGGCCCGCTGGTCGCCGGTGCCGTAGGCGGAGTCCGCCAGCGCGGGCACCGCCCCTCCTTGCCCTCCAGCAGTTCCAGACCTACGACGGCGGTTGCCGGTGTCACCGGCTTTGGTCAGGACGCAGTCGGTGAGCAGCCCGGTGTCCGGTTCGATGGCGATGTGGGTGTTGAACCCGTCCTGGCGGCGGTGCACCGTCACGCTGCGACTCGGAACGACCCTGCACCCCACAGTGATCCCCAGCCAGCAAGATCAATAGGCCGACCGTCGTTCAGCGCCAGTTTTCCGGAACTTCATTCCATGAAAACTTCCTTCGTGAACTCTTCTGCTTCAGAAGAAATCTTCCCGAGGAGGGCACCATCTATTCGACAACGAGTGCGACGGCGCCGCGAGGGCCGGTCGCCAGCAATGCGGCGGTTTTCGACTGCGACGGACTGTTGCTGGACAGCACTGCCGCCTGGGGGTCCGCGTTCGACGCGGCGGCCGGGCGGGTGGGCCACACGCTGACCGCGCAGGAATACGCGCAGCTACTGGGTAGTTCAGTACGTTCCGCCGCGGCGCGGATCGTCGGCTGGGCCGGGCGGCCCGACCGGGTCGAGGAGGTCGCGGAGGCATTGCGGCTGGCGTTGCGAGCAGCAGTCCGCACCGAGACTCCCCGGGTGTTGCCGGGCGTGGTGGACACACTGGCGCGGTTGCGTAGCGAGGTGCCGCTGGCGGTGGCGTCCAATGCACCCGAGGACATCCTGGCGGACATGCTGGCAGCGACCGGATTGCGGGACGCGTTTCTGGAGATCGTCAGTGCCGAGACGGTGAGCGCGCCGAAGCCCGCGCCGGATGTATATCTGGCCGCCTGCGAGCGCCTCGGTGCGGATCCCACAAACTCGGTCGCGTTCGAGGATTCGCGCCCGGGGGCGCTTGCCGCGCAGGCGGCCGGAATGTCGCTCGTCGTGGTCACGTCGGACGAGTGGCCTGAGGGCGCGCCGTTGTCCTGGCCGGCACTGGGCCGCCCGATGCTATACGTAACGTCCCTCGGCGATCCGGTTGTCGTGCCCTATGTTCTCGGTGCGGGCCAGCTGACGGAGGTCGCCAAATGACCTCCCCGCTTCCAACACGTTCCCGGACGCGACTCGGCGTCTTGACAGACTGCCATCTGGCAGCCCCCGGCACCCCCGACGCGCGATTCAACAACCCGGTGCTGCTCAGCCAATCCCGCAAGCTGCTGACGGACGCCTTGAGCTGGCTTACCGGCCAAGTCGATGCCCTGGTGTTGCTCGGCGACTTGGCCCAGTCCGCCACACCCGACGATTACGACTACCTCTTCGCTCAGATGGCGGCCACAAAGCTCCCGATATATCTGGTGCCGGGCAACCACGACTTCCCGCCGGACAGCCCACACCCCGCAGCGGCTCTGCGGTCCCCGTCGAACGGCGCACTTGTTCCACCGCCAACCGGCATCAGCTTCGGCACCGCCACCTTGACAAGCGGAGACCTGACGGCCGAGCCCGAAGGCTTCCGTTTGCTTGTCGACGGAAATCTACCCGCGTCCACTCCTCTGGTCTGGCTGTCACATTTCCCCGTGCTCAGCCTCGAGTCGACGGTGCACGACCAAAACCTGCGTTATGCCGGGGATCTACTCAACCGCGCCGAGGTCGAAAGAACATTGCAGGAGCGCCGCGGCCCCGTCGTCGCACTGACCGGCCATCTCCACGTGCGCGGCCATGCCATCGCGAACAGCGTCCTGCAGCTGAACATGGGCCCACTCGTCGAATCCCCCCACGACGCCAGCGTGGTCACCATCGACGTGCACGGAAACCAGATCACGGTCGACCGCGCCACACACCGCCTCGCCGACGGCGACAATGCCACCATCTTTGACCCCGAACACACGACATTCGACTGGGACGGAACGAGCTGGCGGGCATTGTCCAGGCGTACCGAACACCAGCGTGACGGCAACTCATGATTCACTTGGCGCATTGGCTGTTTCAGCTACCCCGGCGTGCATGCGTTACCTCAACCGAAGCGGGATACGTGACATATGAAGAAGACAACGGCAATACGAGTCCTGACCTTCAATGTATTCAACGTCGAGGGCGATCCCGCGCGCCAGGCAGCGATGCGTGACGGAATCGCTGCCCTCCAGCCCGACTTGGTTGCGCTACAGGAAATCGCGCGCACCGACGAACACGACCAGCTCGCCGACCTGCTCTCCGGAACAGATCTCCACGGTTTCCATCAGAATGATCTGCTCGACAACCCCCAGCGTACCTCCTTCGAAATCGCGCTGGCTTCCCGTTGGAAACCATCGCAGATCGAGCTCGCCGTGCTGCCGGGAAACAAGTACGACATCGGACCCCGATACGCCATCGGCGCAACTATCCCGCTACCCGGCGGGCCCACCTTGCCCTTCATCTCCGCGGTGACTTCCTGGCGGCTCGATGCCGAGGCAGACCGCCTCAACCAGGTGCACGCGATAGCCCAATTCGAGGGCAAACTCCGCAGTGACGTGCCCACAATCCTCGCCGGCGACTTCAACGCCGGTCCCGAAGCCGACAGCATCCGCTACCTCACAGGCCAAACAACAGCCAATGGGCACAGCACCTGTTTCCACGACGCTTGGACCATCGCCGGCGACGGAGGCCCGGGCCACACCTGGACTACTCGCAACCCTCTCGCCGCCGACCTCGACCTGGTGATCGGGCAACCAGGTCACGCGCGGCGAATCGACTATATATTCGTAGGCTGGCGCTACGGCAGTCCGCACAGCGGCGGCGACACTCACTACGCCGCCTGCGTGCGCAAGTGTGAGGTTGTCTTCACCAACCCACCGATCAGCGACCACTACGGAGTTTTGGCCACCATCGAAATCACCGGCTGACAACGCGGCACGCAACCGTCTGGACAGCGTTGCAACATACTGGTTACGCGGTCTGCGCCGCCCAGGCGCGAGTCAGGTAGGTAGTGTCGACCCACTCTCTTCCGGCAAGCAGGTCCTGGACATGGCCCAGAAATCGTTCGAATAGGTCCGGACCAAGTTGAACCTGAACGTCGTTGGTGGAGCGCCAGAGTCCGAGATAATGGTCGACACTTTGTCGAACCGTGTGCCGCCCTTCGAAATAGACGACGTTCGTGAAGTCGTCAAGGCCGGCCAGTTTGCTCGAGAGCGACGCGATACTCTCGGAGCGGCCGGACGATATCCGTTCCAGATTCGGCCTCAGCCTGGTGATCTCGCCTTCGATCTCCCTGAGTAGCGGGTTTGCTTCGATGTCTCGCGGGTTCCACAACGCGACGAACCAGCCGCCTGGCCTCAGGACACGGTGGAACTCACGCATTCCTGCATTGAAGTCCACCCAATGAAAAGACGAGGCCATCGTCAACAGGTCTGCAGAGTGGCTGTCGACGCCAGTGTCCTCGGCGGTGCCGGCGCGCCACCTGATCGGCAGCGTTGTCGAGTCACGGATGCCAGCTTCCCGCATCCCTTGATTCGGTTCGACAGCGGTTATCGACCTGGGCGATCGCTCGGCGATCATTCGCGTCCAGATACCGGTGCCTGCACCGACATCGACAATGTCAAGCTCGTTCACGGGACGGCCCAGTAGCCCGAGAATCGTGTCCCGAACCACGGGTGCATAGCCTTCACGATAACGGGAGTATTCTGCCGCAAGCAGGCTGAAATCGCCGTGGTGTAAGGATACGTCCTCGGGGTATTGCTGCACGATGTCGCCTGTCATTCACC
Source organism: Amycolatopsis pithecellobii (assembly GCF_009707865.1). Classification (GTDB taxonomy): domain Bacteria; phylum Actinomycetota; class Actinomycetes; order Mycobacteriales; family Pseudonocardiaceae; genus Amycolatopsis_E; species Amycolatopsis_E pithecellobii. The sequence goes on along the minus strand of NZ_WMBA01000010.1, from coordinate 135,532 downwards.
CTCCTCGCTTTTCGCATCCCCACGGTAATGCGAACGACTTTGTCGCCAAGTGGGCGAAGGTGGTACACCGGCTGCCACCAAAGGTGGTCATCTCGCCGACGCGCGGTCGCCCACGGCCGGCACAGAGCATGAATGGCGGCGCGGCGAAGCTGATGTTGTTCACCCGAAAGCAGGTGTCTCGTAGAAGACTTTCTCGTTTATCGTTGACCGGCGAGATGCAAATTGCACTACGCATGTTGAATGGCCTTGACGTGGACTCTGGGAGGGGAGCCATGCGACGCAGGCGGCGTCTGCGCGATCAGCGAGTATGCCTTTCTCTGTCCGGGCCGCACGTGGTGAACAGGCGATAACGACAAGCCGCACAAGCGGGTGCTACCCGCCGTCAGCTTTTACCCGGACCGCCCCTATTGTTGTCTCCCGAAGCAAAGGCTCGACGTCGTGACTAGTGTTCTGCTGGTAAACAGCCGGCCGATTCTCTGCGCAGGGCTCCGACTACTGCTCGAAACGCAACACGACTTACAGGTCGTAGGCGTGGCGGACACGGTTTCGTCGGCGCGGGCCACGATGGCAGGTATGTTGCGCGCACCCGACGTCGTCGTGTACGAAGACGGCGGCGCGGATCATTTTATTTTCGAGAAGATGCGGCAATTGTCTGCACTCAACCGCTCGACTGCGATCCTGTTGATCACCGACGAATACAGCGAGACTATCGCATTGGGCGCGCTTATCGCGGGAGCACACGGTTACCAGCCGGCGACCGCGCCCCCCGGTCAACTCGTCGACAGCGTGCGCTCGGTCGCCTCCGGAGGCCTCGTCCTGCCTGCGCTCGCTCATCGGGACCTGGTCAGCTGGCTCGCACCACACTTCGACTCACGCAACCAGAAAGCTTTAGCCACGCTCACCGACCGCGAACGATGCGTGCTGGCTCTGCTAAAAATGGGTTTGTCGAACCATGACATCGGGCGCGAACTTCACATCGCCGAGGCCACGGTGAAGAAACACCTGACGCACTTGCTTCGCAAACTGGGCGTGCGAAGCAGGCTGGAAGCGGCGCTGTACGCCACGGGTTCCCGTGAGCGAGAGAAGCCGTTTGAGGCGGCGCAACACCCCGCGAAGCCTCGGTTGACCCTTGTTCCAGAATGCGGCTGACCTGGAACTGCCATCCGCCCTTCACTGTGTAGCCTGACCTCTCAGGTACCGCCAGTAGTTGTCGGCCACCGCGATCGAGCAACTCACTGCACGCGGCGAGGGCATGCCGTCCTCGGCGTGCCACTCGCTGAGCCTCCGCACGTCGAAGATGGACCGGACCTCGCCGCTCGAATTCTCGGTGGCTTTTATCGGTCGCGAGACCCAACGCAGAACTGCTCCGACCATATTGTCGTGATGGTCCCTCTGGACAGCGACAAAGGTGGTACTGACTAGGTCCCAATGAGGTACATAAACCGCGGTCCACGCCAAGTAGCGTCATTGTGATGAAGGATTTTGATACGTCTTCTGGGGAAGCATGCAGAACTGCTATATGGAGTTTGCGTACCCCATGAGCACTCTTCGTGATACGACCGAGAGTTTTCGGTTCGGAACAAAGGCCGAAACCCTTACCCGGCTTGCGCGCTTAATTCGGTCGGCGACGTTGTTGCCGCTCGTCTTCTTCACCGCTCGTGAATGGGCAGACGATCGTGAATCGTGCCTACGACGGGTATTCTCGCACACGTGGAGCTCGGGAACGTTGATCGTGCGCAGCAGCTGCCATGAGGAGGATGGGATACTGGCGTCGAATGCCGGACGCTTCCTATCGTGCCTGAACATCCGGGGAACTGACGAGCTGACCACCGCGATCGAGACCGTATTCGCCTCGTTCGACGGTGACCGATCGGACGACCAGGTTCTGATTCAGCCTCAGCTGAACAACGTCGTGGCCAGTGGTGTCGTATCATCTCACGTACCCGAGTCCGGCGCTCCCTATCGCGTCGTCCAATGGACAGCGGGAAGCGAGACTGACGCGGTGACGTCGGGCAGTTCGGCAGTGTGCACGTGGTACTTTCTCGACGAAGGTAAGGACAAGGTTCCTGATCCGAAACTTGCGGCGATTCCACAGGTAGTGGCCGAGCTGGAAACACTGTGTGCGGGGCGTCCCTTCGAATTCGAGTTCGCCATCTCGGCCGACCCCCGGCCGGCGTTGTTCCAACTGCGGCCACTGGTAGGAGTGCACGAGAAGATTCCACGCGAGCGCCATCGGCGTGCCGTGGCCGACTGCCGAACTCGAGCTCGTGACTTTGGCGTGCCCGGGAAGCCCCAGACGGCCGGTGCAACGGTGCTCGGCGTCATGCCGGACTGGAACCCGGCCGAGATGATCGGTATCCGACCTCGCCCGCTCGCCCTATCGCTCTATCGCGAACTCATTACAGACACTGTCTGGGCGGAGTCCCGGTTTCGTTACGGGTACCGGGATCTGCGCGGAGTCCCGCTCATCGTGGATCTCAACGGCCTTCCGTATATCGACACCCGGGCCAGCTTTTCATCACTCGTTCCGCTGTCGCTCAACGAAGACGTGGCGCGACGATTGGTCGATTACTACGTCGCGACCCTGCGGAATGAACCTTGGCTGCACGACAAGGTCGAGTTCGCCATCGTGCTGTCCTCGTATCATTTCGCGACGCCGGACCGTGCCGGCGCGCTGGTCGAGCGCGAGGTGCTGTCGGCCGACGAGGCCGACATGCTGGTCAACGCGTTACGTGAGCTCACCATTCGCATGATCGCCAAACAGGGTCCATACGAGCAAGACCTGCGCGCAATTCGAGGCCTCGAACTCCGTTCTATTGAACGGAACGGCCACAACCCGTCGTCCTATATCCGGGCATTGCGAGACCAGTGTCGACGACTGGGTACTCTTCCCTTCGCGGGACTGGCCAGGGCCGCCTTCGTCGCGACCGCGCTGCTACGTAGCTTGGTCGAGACGGGAACGCTGTCGCAGCAGGAGGCGGACAGCGTCGTCACGAGCGTCCCGACGCCGACGACGGTGATGCACGACGACCTCGCCCACCTAAGTCGTGCGGCATTCCTGCGGAAATATGGACATCTGCGCCCCGGCACCTACGACATCTGTTCTCCGCGTTACGACGAGGACCCTGAACGGTACTTTGATTGGTCAGTCACGTCACCGTCGCCGGCCGACGGACACGAACTCAGCCTGAGCGATAGGCAACTGGCCGAACTAAACCGGGAACTGGAACATGATCACTGGCCAGTGCGAGCTCATGATCTCCTTCGGTTCATCGCGGAGAGCGTCGCCGCGCGCGAGTTTGGCAAGCTTCAGTTCACTCGATTCGTCAGCGAGATACTGCTCTCGATACGACGACTCGGTGAGTCACGTGGCTTTTCCGCCGACGACATGTCCTATGTGGATCTTTCCGCTGTGACTGACCTGACCGGGCGGTTCTACCGGGACAGACACCGGATCGCCGATGCGATAAACCAGGGAAAAGAACGGTATGCGATTACACGGTCGCTCTGTGCGCCGGCGGTTCTGTCCGATCTGGCCGATCTGACCAGCTTCACCTCACCGCCCGGCGAGGCGAATTTCGTCACGCAGTCGCGAGTGACCGCGCCCACCGCGGATGTCGCGGCCGGCGACGAGCCAAAAGCGTCGGTCGCGATGATCGAGGCCGCGGACCCTGGCTACGACTGGATCTTCACCCGCGGGGTAGCAGGTCTGGTAACCGCGTACGGCGGCGTCAATTCGCATATGGCCATCCGCGCACGGGAGCTTGGCATTCCCGCCGCGATCGGCGTCGGATACGAACAGTTTCGCCGGTGGCAACGGGAACCCGTATTGGAGATTGACGCGGCCGCCCGCCTTGTCCGCCCGGCCGCGCTCGGCATCGGCGAGAGATCCTGATGGCCGGGGCAGTCATCTGGATCACTGGCATGTCCGGTGCGGGAAAGTCCAGTGTGGCCACCGAACTCGTTCGACGGCTGCGTGCGCGGGAGTATCCCGTCGTTCTGCTGGACGGCGACGACCTACGGTGGGCGCTCGGGGCGCAATCCGGATATGACGCCGAGACCCGAACCCAGCTCTCCTGGACCTACGCGCGACTATGCCGGCTTATCTCGGCACAGGATCACATCGTCGTATGCGCGACGATTTCGCTGCGGCATGACATCCATCGCTGGAACCGGGAACAGTTCGCGTGTTACCTGGAAGTCGTTCTCGACGTTCCTACGGGCGTGCTCTATTCCCGCAACAGCAAGGGAATTTATCGGTCGGGTGGCGCCGACGTGGTCGGGGTCGACGTCCCCGCGGAGTTCCCGCGAGCACCCGACCTGCGAATCCCCAACTACCACCCGCTCTCCGCCAGCACCGCGGCAAAGCAGATTTTCGATTGCGGCGTAACGAAAGGGATCTGGCAACGATGACGGCACGATACCTTCCAGTGGCCCTCACTCAGCGGGTTAGCACCGTCCGGGGTGAGCTCCGCCTGGCACTGGATGTGCGCTGGAGCCAGCTCCTCGCAGCGTGTGGTCTCATCGGTATCCCCTTGCCTCTCGATTTCGCATCGGCCGCGCACACAATCGAGCTAACCGGCTGCGCCGGCGTGATCCTTACCGGCGGTGACGATCTCGCTGACCTTGGTGGACCGACGCCGGACCGGGACAAGCTCGAACGCGAGCTGATCCGTTACGCGATCGCGAAAAATCTGCCATTGCTCGGCGTCTGCCGCGGCATGCAGATCCTCCTGCACACATTCGGCGTCCGGCTGACGCCAGTCACCGGGCACGCGGGCACCCGGCACCCGATCTCCAGCGGACAACACGTCCGAGAGGTCAACAGCTACCACCGTTGGGGAGTGCGCAACGTGGCGGAGGGATTCGTCGCCACCGCGTATGCGGACGGTGTCGTCGAGGCGGTGCGCCATGACCGCCTCCCGTTGACCGGGATCATGTGGCACCCCGAACGCGAAGAACCGTTCGACAACAAGGACATCGACATGCTGACGACAATCCTCAGGCAGCGGCCATGAAAGCGGTCATACTCGGGGCCGGGCGCGGCAGCCGAATGGGCGAGGTCACCGCCGACCGGCCGAAATGCCTCATCGAGATCGACGGGCGTAGCTTGCTCGACCGCCAGTGCGCCGCTTTCCGAGCCGCCGGCTTCGAAGACATCGGCGTTGTTACCGGCTGGCAAGCCGAACGATTCACCAACCTCCCCGTCACGCTATTCCACAACCCGTTCTGGGCCGGCACCTCCATGGTTGACTCGCTGGCCTGCGCGCGGAGATGGCTGACCGCGGGCCCGGTAGTCGCCTGTTACGGCGACATTCTCGTTACACCGGCAGACATCCAGCTCGTGGCTCGAAGTGCCGCCATGATCGCGATGGCCTTCGACCCCAACTGGCTCTCACAATGGAGCCGTCGCTTCACCGACCCGCTCCAGGACGCAGAAACCCTCCGCCTCGACGCCGACGGCAATGTCACGGAAATCGGCGGAAAGCCGGGGAGCCTGACCGAGATCGAAGGCCAGTACCTCGGCCTGATCAAGCTCGAACCAGCTGGCTGGGCGCGCCTCGACGCCGCCATCGCCCGGGTCGGGCGTCGCGACATGACAGGCACATTGGCCCGGTTGGTGGCCTCCGATCCGGCAGCCGTCCAGGGCGTAGCGATACGGGGGCCCTGGCATGAGTTCGATTCAGCTCGCGACCTCGCGACCGGCTACGACGTTGTGACTCAGATCGACCGACTGCTTTCCGATGTCGTCGAGGATCGTGCTGAACGAGGGGTGTCCGGGCGGGGAGAGCGCCGCCAAGGTCGCCTGGACGGTGGTTCCGGTTAGACCTTGAGGGCGGTGGTGAAGCGGGCGCGCGCCGGACAGCCTCGGCAGGCCGCCCCGAAGGTGACGTTGCGTTTCGCGGTGATGCGCCGACGAACACAGTTCGGACAGGTCACCGTTCCTGCGGTCACCTAGGTCCGTAGGCTCCTTCACCTTTGCCGTGGCAATTTGCTGGGAGTAAATTGCGTAATGCAATTTGATATAGCTCAACGTCGCGTCTTTGCGTCGACGGCAGGCTGAGGATCGATCGAGAAGATTTCTTCCAATCTTCCTCAACGAAGGAAGCTTTTCTTCTATTGTCGACATTGAGTTCATCGGCACGTAACTGTTGAACGTGAGAGTTGCCGCCGTGACTAGTTCGGCGGATGTGCTCAGTGATGGAATCGCCCCGTTGGCTCGGATTCGCGCGATTGTGCCGTCGCTCCCACCGAGTGACCGTCGTGCGGCTGAGGTGATTGCCGCGTGGGGCGATGAGGTGTTGGCCAGGTCGATTACTGAGGTAGCGGAGGCTGCCAACGTAGCTGAGTCGACGGTGATTCGTGCCTGCAAGCGTTTGGGCTTCGGTGGCTTTCAGGGGTTGAAACTCGCGATCGCGCGTGAGCGTCGGCCGGAATCGGAGATGGTCGCCGACGAGATCCGTGCGGAGGATTCAATCGCTGAGATTGCCGGCAAGGTGTTCGCCGCGTCGGCGGCGGTCTTGTCGGAGGCGGCGACGGCCGTGAATACCGCGACGCTCGAGGCGGTGACCGAGGCGGTCGTAGCCGCACAACGGATTCTCTTCGTCGGCGTGGGGCCCTCATCACCCATTACTCAGGATGCCGCGTATCGGTTCCGGAGTATCGGGGTTCGGGTCGATGCACCGGTCGACAGCCTGACCCAACACCTGGCGGCTCGCCTGTTGGAGCGCGGCGATGTGTGCCTGGTCATCAGCCACACTGGGGCCACGCGAGAGACGCTCGCGATGGTTGACGCGGCCAGGGAAGCGGGGGCGGTCACAGCCGCGGTCACCAGCTACGCGAAGTCGCCGCTGACCGAGGCGGTTGACTACCCGCTCGTCGCCGGCGGGAAGCAGTTGGGGTTCCGGGTCGAGGCGATGGCCAGCCGTTTCGCACACCTGTGCGTTCTTGATGCACTCTATGTCGCGGTGGCCATGCATCGTGAGCCAAACACCCTGGACAGCTTGACAAAACACCACGCTATCGCCACCGAACACCAACTCTAGGGGCCCGACTGTATTACGTCCGACCGCTCGACACCACCCACCAGTCCCACTTACGCATCGTTCGGCCCCACCAAAGGAGATCCGTCATGCTCCTCCCCTTCACGCGGCTATCAGCTCGCCGGCGACGACTCGCCACCGCGGTGCTCGGCTGCCTCGCCGCGGCCACCCTTACCGCGTGTAGCTCAAGCTCGAGCTCGACCGACGATCTTCTGTCCTCAATCCGCGAGAGCAAGCAGCTGTCCATCGCCGTCTCGTCATTCGCACCGCAGGATTTCCAAGACGCAACCGGCACCTGGACCGGGTACGACATCGACATCCTGACCGGATTCGCCCAGTCCCTGGGCGCGAGCCTGGTCATCCACCCCCAGCCTTTCTCCGCATCGATCCAGTCCGTGTCCAGCGGCCGCGACCACCTCACGGTCGACGTCTACTACACGGCCGAGCGCGCCAAGGTCATCACCTATAGCCGCCCGATGCTGAACTACAACGACGTCGTCGCCGTTCGTAAGTCCCAACCCGGCGTATCTGATGCCAGCGTCGGAGGTCTAACCGGCAAGTCGATCGGCGTCACCACCGGCTCCACCTCAGTGACCGAAGCGCAGAAGACGCCGGGGGCCAAGGCGGTGAACTACACCGAATTCAGCGACGCGTTGCTTGCTCTGGACCAAGGCCGTATTGACGCTGTTTACGCGTCCAACACCAACATCCCGTGGCTGCAAAAGCAGAACCAAGCGGCCAATGTTGCTGTCGTCGGTCCGGTCCCGTCATCGATCGCACCACCGATCGAAACCCTGCGCGGCTATTTCGGCCTACCCCAGGGCGCCAAGTCCGCCAACCTGCTGAACAAACTCAACGCCTACCTCAAGCAGATCGCCTGCGATGGAACCGAGCAGAAGATCCTCGACAAATACGGCCTCACCGCACCCTACTTCCTGGACGGCATCTGCAACGCACCCGACAACTACACCGGCAGCTAGCCGACGCCACTCCAGACCAGCCGCACGATAGGGAGGTGTGACGTGTTCAGTCTCTGGGGCCAATACGCCGCCGACTTCGCCGACGGATTGAAGGTCACCGTCGAGCTGACCGGGTACGGGCTCGTCCTCGCAATCGCGCTCGGCGTCGTCCTCGCCGCGGCCCGACTGTCTCGTGTCCGGGCAATCCGAGCCGTCGCGACCGTCTACGTCGAGACCGCCCGGGCCACCCCGGCACTAGTCGTACTGTTCCTGGTCTATTACGGCCTAGGAGAGCTCGGGGTGCTCTGGTCCGCCTTCTGGTCCGCGGTCGCCGGACTCGGTTGCTTCTATGCCGCGCTGTTTTGTGAAATCTTCCGTGGCGGCCTCGAAGGGGTCGAGCGCGGGCAACACGAGGCAGCCGACGCCCTCGGGCTGGGCAGGGGGCAGCGCCTGCTGCGGGTCATCCTTCCGCAGGCGTTCCTACCGATCCTGCTACCGGCCACCAACACCGTGGCCGACCTCATCAAGGACACGTCCCTCGTCGTGGTCCTCGGCGTTGCCGAACTGACCAGCCATGCCAACAACGCGTCCTCGATCACCTACCGGCCCATGGACATGTTTTTGTTGGCTGGCCTCATGTACTTCGGTGTCTATCTGCTCATCTCCCGCACACTCACCTACTGGGAAGCCCATGTCCAGCGACATCGCCATTGACATCCGCGGCGTCACCAAGCGCTTCGCGGACCGCACCATCTTCCACAACCTCTCCCTGCAAGTCCGCTCCGGCGAGGTCGTCGCCATCATCGGCCCCAGCGGTACTGGGAAGAGCACACTAATCCGCTGTATCAACCAGCTGACACCTTTCGAAGCCGGCTCGATCCATGTGCTCGACCACGAACTGACTGGCAGCAGCCGGCCGTCTCGGGTACCCATCTCGCGACGTAGCGCCCAGCGCCGCCTGCGGGCCGAGGTGGGCATGGTCTTTCAAACCTTCAACCTCTTTCCCCACCTCACCGTCCTCGACAACATCACGCTCGCGCCGATGAGGGTGCTCAGACTCAGCCCCGACCAAGCACGCGCACGTGCCGACGCGCTACTGGACAAGGTCGGCCTTACCGCGCGCGCGAACGCCTACCCACGCCGCCTGTCCGGTGGTGAACAACAGCGTGTCGCCATCGCCCGTGCACTGGCCATGGAACCGAAGATCATGCTTTTCGATGAACCCACGTCCATGCTCGATCCCGAACTCGTCGGCGAGGTCCTCGACACTATCGGGAGCCTCGCCCACACCGGTATGACCATCATGCTCGTTACCCACGAGATAGAGTTCGCTCGCGAAGTCGCCGATACCGTCGCCGTCATGGCTGACGGCCAGCTCGCCGAAATCGGCCCCGCCGCGCAAGTGCTTACCAGCCCGAGATCTGAGCGCAGCCGCAGCTTCCTCAGCCGGGTCCTGCGCTACCACTCGGCCGGAGCCGGCACCGCCGGCTCCCGATCGGCAGTGTCATGAGCGACTTCTGGGCTTACCTCCCGCAGATGCTTGAGGGCACCGTCACCGCACTTGAGATCGGGACGCTCGGCACCGCCGCCGCGCTCGTCGCAGGCATGCTGCTCGCCGTCGCCCGACAGCACGCTCCCGCCATCGTCAGAGCCTTGGTCGCCGCCTACGTCGAGCTTATCCGCGGAACACCACCGATCCTGCAATTGTTCATCCTCTACTTTGGACTGACACAGTTCGGCGTATTCCTGTCCGCGTGGACCGCGGGGTTGCTCTGGCTCATAGCCTACGGTGCCGGCTACGCCGTCGAGATCTTCCGCGCCGGACTCGCCGCCGTCCCCACCGGTCAAACCGAAGCCGCGGCGGCCCTGGGCCTCAGTTCCCCCCGGACGCTCACCGCGATCACGCTCCCCCAAACTGTCACCGCCATGCTTCCCGCGCTTACCAACTTCATCATCATCCAACTGAAAAGCACCAGCATCCTGTACGTCATCGGTGTCCAAGAACTTCTCGCCCACGCCCAGAACGGTGCCAGCAATACCCACCAGCCACTGGCCATTTACGCGATCGCCGGAGCCATCTACATCATCCTCAACGTCGCCATCTCCCGAGCCGTTGCATACCTGCGCGGCCGACTTGTCTGGATGCGTTGACGCGACGATCTTCACCGAAGGTTCGGCTGTTGCGGTCCAAGGTGATAACCAAACCGCGCCGCAACCGGGGCGATAGTGTCCCGGGTGAAATGTTTCATTGTTGACGGCGTCATCCAATCCTTCCATTCATGGGGACGGCCCCGGCGCAGGATGCCGGCGCCGGCGCCTCCGTAGCGCCGTTCATGACCGCGCATGGCGTCGAAGCTGCTTCTGCGGATCGCCGACTCGAGCCGTGCGTCGTCCGCCGCGATCCCGAAGGTCCGTAGACCTTCAGTCAGCGTCGGTACCAAGTTCTGTTTCAGGTCCTCGAATGTACTTATCGCACACCGACGGGGGCTCCAACGACTCCACCGGTCATAGAAGTCCGCCCAGTCGTCGATACGGTCGAGCCCTCTAGGCCCCGGCCTGCACAGCCAGTCGTCGAAAGACGTGGCCAACTGATCGAGCGGATCACGGACGAACTCTGTCCGGAAGCGGTACCACGAGTAGAGGGCGTCCCGCGGGTCCCGGACGAGGATCCACGAACCCAACAATGGCCGATGATCGAAGAACTCAGGCGTCAAATGCGTTTTGACGAACCGGGGCCAGGTCAGTTCAGCCGGTTCGTGTGCTGGAAGACGGTCCCGGTAGTCGGCGTAAGCCGGCACGCCGGCGCTCGTGCCGTCTTCACTCAAGGCCTCGGTGTAGGGGTCAGCGTAGTTGAGTCCCAATTCCAGGAGGATGTTGCCGAGGAACGATTGGCCCGAACTGCCGATGCTGGCGACAACAACGTCGTGCGGGCCCAGCCGGGCAATGTTGTCCTGATAGAGGGCGCTGTAGCGATCCTGCAGGCCGTGCAGAAGGTAATAGATCTTTTCCGTCATGCTCGTATGTCCTTCCGCGTGAGACGTCCAACGATCAACGCCGCCACACCGCAAGTGAATGCGATTACAGCGCTGACGGTGAAAGCAAGTCCGTAGCCATCGGCCAGGGAACCCATTCCAGCTGCGACCGTGCTCAGTGTCGCTACCGCGAGAGCACCGGTCAGGTATTTCACGGTCTCGTAAACCGCGTACACGCCACCATGGTCCGTCGGCCTGGCGTTGCTCCCCGCCACGCTGTTGAACGCTATTACCGAAATCGCCGCACCCGTGCCAATCAGCATCAGGCCAGGCAGGACATGGGTGAGGTAACCAGCGTGTCCCGGAGCCCGCTGAAGGAATATCAATCCGGCTGTGCACAGCAGTTGCGCACCAGCAGCAACAAGGGACCAGTGCAACCGACGCAACACGAATCCCGCAATCGGAGAACCGGCAAGCACAGCGACACCCAGCGGACCGAACGCCAAGCCTGTTTCAAGCGGCCGGAAACCGGCGACCTGCTGGAGGAACAACGGTCCGATGAACGCGGTGCCGTCATAAGCGAACACCACCCCCGGGAGTCCGCTCACCGCCGCCCACAACGCCCGGTCCCGGAGAATTCGAGACGGCACCAATGGCGCCTTCGAGTGTCGCTCTCGTACCACGAAGGCGACGAGGAACAGCACGGACAGTATGAAGGCCGTCATCGTGGCCGGCGCCAGCAGACCGGCTCGGGCGATGTCGGTGATGGCGAGGACAAGAAGTCCCAGCCCTGCCAATGACAGGAACGCCGCGACGAGATCCGGGCGGCCTGGTCCCGAATTGCACGCGCTACCGTCGAGCACCTTCGTGGCAAGCACAGCCGCTGCGCCGGCCACGAGTGCGGTGAGCAGAAAGACGAAGCGCCAGCCCAGGCCCTCGGTCATCAGTCCGCCGATAATCGCGCCTCCAGCGGCGCCAAGCCCACCCGCGACAGCCACCGATGCGAAGATTCGCCGACGGAAATCAGGCGGGCGCAACGCACTGATGATGGCAAACGAGTTCGGGATCGCGAATGCGGCCCCCAAGCCCTGAAGGGCACGCGCCGTGAACAGTAGCCACGGCGCCCATGCACCGCCTGCGACGAGAAGCCCTCCCACGAAAAGCGAGAGGCCGATGACCAGTATTCGCCGCCGTCCATACCGATCACCGCAGCGACCGCCGAACAGTAGCATTCCCCCCAGCGCAACCGCATAGGCGGTGATCAACCATTGTGCGTCAAGCTGTCGCAGCCCGAGATCGGCTTGGATCGAGGGAAGCGCGACCGTGACGACGATGCCGTCAAATACCGCCACGAAATTCGTGACTGACAGCACGACTGCCACCAGAAATCGGCTCACCGATCTGTCGGACAACCCCGCTAACGCCACGCGACTGCTCCGGCTGCGCGGCACGGCAATTTTGGATTGTTTGGATACCCTGCTGCGAACGAGGTATCCGATTCTCTCATCTCTGCAACGCTACCTAGTGCGACCCGTGTTTTGGGTACCTCATTTGGACCGCGCAAGTACCACTTTTGTCGCTATCCACGGACCACTTGGCGGAGATATTCCAGGCTCTGGCGCTGTGGTCACAGCGCCCTTGTTCAGGCTGGGAGGAGCAGGTCGAGAACGCGTTCGAGGCCGAGGACGAACAGGTCGTCGTCGGACCACGCCGCGTCGACGAACCCCGATGTGCTGAGTGTCGGGTACAGCTCAGCCGCGTCGAGGATGTGCGCTCGGACTTTGGCGATCGCGCCCGGGTCGTCCAGCCGGCGCCACGTGGCGTCGGCCATGGACGCTCCGATCACGAAGCCGGCGAGCGTTCGTGTGGCGGCGGCGAGGTCCACTCCGGACAGTCCGGCGCGCACGAGCATGGCCTGGATGAACTCGGTGCGCGCCAGGACGTTGGGTCCCAGCATCGGCCGGCCGAGTAGTCCGGGTGACCACGGGTGGGCCAGCATCGCGGCGCGCCAGCCGGTGAGCACCGTGCGCAGTCCCGCGCGCGGTTGCGAGTCGGGTGCGGGCACCGGAACCTCGCCGACGACGTGGTCGAGCGCGAGGTCGAGCAGGTCCTCCTTGGTCGCGACGTGCCAGTAGAGGGCGGTCGAGGTCACCTCGAGCCGTTCGGCGAGCTTGCGCATCGTCAGCCGTTCCGCGCCCGCCGCGTCCAGTTCGGCGATCGCGGCGGTGATGATCCGCTCCAAGGTGAGCGGGGTGTTCCGCCGCGGCGGGCGCGGCCCCGTGTCACGGAGCCAGAGGACCTCGGAACCGCCTGCGCCGGCTTGTTTCGTACGGGTTCGCGGCTGTTCGTCGGACATGGGGTCACCTTACCCATCGACACTTGACTTATCGGTGATAAGTTAATGTACCATCGGTAAGTCAGAGCTCGTCGAAGATCGGAGTCGCATGAAATCTGGAGTGAGCCGCAACCGGTGGCTCGCGCTCGTCGTGCTCAGCCTGGCCCAGCTGACGGTCATCCTGGACTCGACGATCGTCAACATCGCCCTGCCGACCGCCCAGCGCGATCTCGCGTTTTCCGACGACAGCCGCCAGTGGGTGGTGACGGGCTATGCGCTCGCCTTCGGCAGCCTCCTGCTGCTCGGCGGCCGGCTCTGCGACCTCTTCGGCCGCAAACGCCTGTTCATCGCCGGGATGATCGGATTCGCGGCCGCGTCGGCCCTCGGTGGCGCGGCGGGCGGGTTCGGGCTCCTGCTGATCGCCCGGATCGCCCAAGGCGCGTTTGCCGCCGTCCTCGCGCCGGCCGCGTTGTCGATGGTCTCGGTGACGTTCGCTGATAACGCGGACGAGCGCGGTCGCGCATTCGGTGTCTTCGGGGCGATCTCGGGCGCCGGCGGCGCGCTGGGCCTGCTCCTGGGCGGAGTCCTCACCCAGAACCTGTCGTGGCGGTGGTGCCTGTACGTCAACGTCCTCATCGCGGCGGTCGCGGTCGCCGGTGCGCTCGTGTTCCTGGTCGACCGCGCCCGGCCGGACCGAACCCGGCTGGACCTCGCGGGCACCGTCCTGGCCTTGGCCGGCCTGTTCGGCATCGTGTACGGGCTCGGCAACGCCGCCACCCGCGGCTGGAGCGACTTCTGGACGGTGGGCCCGGCGCTCCTCGGCGTGCTCCTCGTCGTCGCGTTCGTGCTGGTCGAGCGCCGGGTCCGCGATCCGCTGCTACCGCTGTCGGTGGTCCTGGACCGCGATCGGGGCGCCTCCTATTTGGTCATCGGGATCTCGGGCACCGGCGGGTTCGCGGTGTTCCTGTTCGTCACCTACTACCTGGCCGAGACCTTGAACTTCACGCCGGTGCAGAGCGGCCTGGCGTTCCTGCCGATGGTCGTCCTGGTGATGGTGGGCGCGGTGTTCTCCGGCGCCGTGCTGCTGCCGCGCGTCGGACCCCGGCCGATCGTCGCAATCGGCAGCCTGCTCGCCGCCGTCGGCATGGTGCTGCTCACCGGCATCGACGCGGACTCCACCTACACCGGCGGGGTGCTGCCGGGCCTGCTCGTCATCGGCCTCGGCCTCGGGATGGTCTTCGGGCCGGGGCAGAACGCCGCCACCAGCGGCGTGCGGCCGCACGAGACCGGTGTGGCGTCGGCGATGGCGAACATCACCCAGCAGGTCGGCGGCTCGATCGGGCTTGCCGTGTTCAGCTCGCTCGGCGCGACCGCGACCACGCACTACCTCACCGCCCACGGCGCGTCCGCGAGCAACCCGGCGACGATCGCGCAGGCGACTCTCTCCGGGTACCACTTCGTGTTCTGGATCGCCGCCGCTCTCTTCCTCGCCGGCGCGCTGGTGTCCGCGGGGCTCTTCCGCGGCGGCCGGCTGCCTGTCAACCCCGAGCCCGTGCTCACCCACTGAAGGAGAAGATCACCATGAAAGCAGTGCAGTTCACGCGGTACGGCGGTCCCGAGGTCCTGGAGATCGTGGACCTGCCTGCCCCCCACCCCGGTCCCGGGCAGGTGCGGATCCAGGTCCGTGCGGCCGGGATCAGCGCCAGCGACTCGAAGATCCGCCGAGGTGAACTCAGCTTTGGCGCCACTCTGCCCCAGACGACCGGTGCCGACGTCGCCGGTGTCGTCGACGAGGTCGGCGAGGGCGTCACCGACGTCGCTGTCGGCGACCGGGTCTTCGGCATCTCCGACGACCAGGCCGCGGCCGCCGAACTGGCCCTGCTCACCTACCGCGCGGTCATCCCGCCGTCACTGGGGTTCGTCGACGCCGCCGGCATACCGGTCGCGCTGGAAACCGCCACCCGGGCACTCGACCAACTGGCTGTCAGCGCGGGAACGACGTTGTTCGTCAACGGCGCCTCCGGCGGTATCGGCAGCGCCACCGTCCAGCTCGCCGTCGCCCGTGGTGCGCGGGTGATCGGCGCCGCCAGCGCCCGCAACAGCGGGTACCTGACCATGCTGGGCGTGCAGCCGGTCACCTACGGCGAAGGGATGAGCGACCGGGTTCGCGCCTTGGCTCCCGACGGCGTCGACGTCGCGCTCGACGTGGCGGGCAACGGTGTGTTGCCTGAGCTCATCGACCTCGCCGGCGACGTGAAGAACGTGATCACCCTCGCCGACTTCGCCGGCGCCGAGCAGCACGGTGTGCACTTCAGCAACGGGTTCGTCGACGGCAATGCCTTCCACGCGCTGGCCGGGATCGGTGAACTGGTCGAAGCCGGGAAGTTCTGGCTGCCGGTCGAGCGGACCTTCCCGTTGACCGACATCGCCGAAGCCCACCGCACCAGCGAGACCGGGCAGGTGCGCGGACGCCTGGTCCTCATCGTGCCCGGCGTCATGCTCGGGAGCGGCTCGTAGCCAGCATCGCGTCGATGCACTCCCTGACGCCGGGCACGTCGGGATCACGCCACACGACCCACGTCCGGATGACCGAGTTGACCTCGTCCGCCGAATCCATCGGGACCCAGCGCCAGGACGGAAAGTGCCGTTCGGCCGACGTCTGTCCAATCAGGACGGCGTCCGCACCGGAACTCTCCGCGATGAGCGAACTGTGCTCCGAGAACTTCCGGAACTGCCAATCGATATGCGCGCCGGCGGCTTCCGCGGCGGCTCGCAGCCGAACCTCCTCGGCCGGGTTCTCCTGAGCCGAGTGAGCCATGACCTGCAGCCCGTCGAGATCCCCCAGGGTGAACGAACTTCGCCCGGCGAGCGTGCTGCCGGCGGGCACGGCGCATCCGAACGACCGCGTCAGCACGAGCACCGAATCAAGCTCGGGGAGTTCGAAGTGGACGAGTCCGACGTCGATCAGCCCCTCCCGTAACCACGCCCGTTGCTCTTCGCTGTTGCCTTCGTGCAGCGACAGTTTCACCCGTGGGCTGCGTTCTCCCAGCACGTTGCCGAACCGCCTGAACCACTCGTGCGGCAGCCCCGGGGGAAGTCCACAGTGGACCAACCGCTGGGACACGGCAGCGGCCCGAAGGACCTCGGGAATCCGGTCGATCTGCTGGAAGATCGTGCCCAGCTGGGCGCGCAGTCCCTGACCGGCCGGAGTCAGTGACGTGCCACGCGGACTCCGGCGCAGCAGCTGGTGACCGAGCGCGCGCTCCAGCTGGGCGATTTGGCGGCTGAGCGTGGGTTGCGTCATGTGGAGCGCCGTCGCCGCCTTGGCGATCGAACCGAGTTCGGCCACGGTGCGGAAGTAGGTCAGGTGCCGCAGCTCCACCATGGCACTCAAGATATGCCTTCAGGGCATCGCACGCCAGCTCAGCCGGCATTTCTTGTCCGGCCGCATCCCGGGTCACGATGAGTTCCGGGCTGGATTTCGCAGGAAGGACAACGATGACGGAAACGAGAGTCGCCGTGGTTACCGGCGGCGCCGGTGCGCTTGGCGGCGCCATCGCGGCACGTCTCGCCGAGGACGGGGCGACCGTGATCCTCGCCGACCGGGACGGTGCTCGGGCGCAAGCACGCGCCAAGGAGCTGACGGCCGAAACGGGCGGTGTGTTCGAGGGCTGGGCGGCCGATGTGTCGTCGGACGCGGGTAACAAGGCTCTGGTCGCAAAACTGACCGATACCTATGGGCGCCTCGACCAGTTGGTCAACAACGCCGCACTGAACCAGAAAAGCGCGTTCGGCGAGATCACCGAGGCGGAATGGCACGCCATGATGGCGGTCAACCTGTGGGGACCGGCATCGTTGTGCCAGGCCGCGGCTCCACTGTGGACACAGTCGGGCGGCGGCCAGGTCGTCAACATCTCGTCCAGGACATGGCTTTCCGGTGGCCCGCTCGGCTACGTCTCGTCCAAGGCGGGTGTTGTCGGACTCACCCGTGCCCTCGCGGTGCAGCTCGCACCGTTGGGCGTGACCGTCAACGCCGTCGCGCCCAGCACCGTCCACACCCCCTTCATCAGCGAGAAGCGAACCGCGGAGGAACTGGAAGCACATCTGAGTCGCCACACGGCCATGACCCTCCTCTCCCGGCTCGCCACCCCGGAAGACGTCGCCGAAGCGGTGGCCTTCCTTGCCTCCCCACGTGCGGCTTTCATCACCGGAGAGGTACTGCACGTGGCGGGAGGCGCCCAGCTCGCACCGCAGCCATGATCAGGTCTGCGATCCGATCAGACGACGTCGAGTACGGCCTTGCCGTGTAGCCGGCGGTCGACGAGGCGCTCGGTGGCCGTCGCAACGTCCTGCCACGGGCCGCGCCAGGCGATGTTCGCGTCGAGTTCGCCGGCGGCCACCAAGCCCGCCAGCACCGTCAGATCGCGCCCGACTCCTTCGCAGCGCAGCAAATAGAACGTGGTCAGCGTGCGGTCGTGGCCGGCGGGGCCGGCGAACGCGCCGTCCGGGAAGGTCTGCTCACCGGGTGCCGCGCGGCCCACCGAGACCAGGGTGCCGTGCTCCGCCAGCCGCGTGTAACCGTCGGCCAGTTGCTGCCCGCCGACCGTGTCGACGATGCCGTGCACCGGCTCGTCGAGCTGCGCCGGCGCGGTAATCACCTCGTGGGCACCCAGCGCCGTAAGGCTTTCCCCGTGACGCTCCGGGTCGCCGGTGCACGCGATCACGTGTGCGCCGCCGCGGCGGGCGAGTTGTACGGCGTAGCGGCCGACGCCCCCGGTGGCGCCCGTGATGACGATCCGCCTGCCCAGCAGCGGGCCGATCCGGTCCAGCGCACGCAATGCACTGCCCCCGGCCACAGGCACCGTGCTGATGGCGCCGAGGTCCGCACCTTCGGGGACGATCCCGATCAGATCCGTGTTCACCGCCCGCAGTTCCGCCCACGCGCCCGCCGGGCCGATCGTGACGACCGGGGTGCCCGCCGCGGGGCCGGAGCCGTCCGCCGCGGCCCGTTCGACGACCCCTGCGGCGTCCCAGCCGAGTACCTCCCCGGCGGCGGCTTCCTGGATACCGCGCTTGACCTCCCCCGAATTCAACGAGACCGCACTGACGCGGACGAGCGCCTCGTTGGCTGCCGGACGGGGATTTTCGGCCTCACCCAACCGAAGACGGCCGGGAACAGCTGGGTCGACGAGCAGCGCGCGCATCTCCGCGAAACCTCCTAGAAAGTGCCACTAAGTGGCATAAGCCTACGTGAGTCAACTGCGTCTCCGCTACACTTTGGTGATGAGCGACAGCAGCGTCTCCTTGCGCGAGCGAAAGAAGCAGCGAACGCGCCAGGAGTTGATCGACGTGGCGCTCGAGATGTTCACCGAGAACGGCTTCGACGCGACCACCCTCGACGACCTGTGCGGCGCTGTCGAGGTGTCGAAACGCACCTTCTTCCGCTACTTCACCAGCAAGGAAGACGTCGGCATGGCTCCGTTGCACGACTTCTGGAACGTCTTCGGCGAAGAGCTGGAGACCCGGTCGCCGGCGGGGACCATCCTGGAGTTCCTGCTGGAGACGGCATTCGCCGCGCTGGACCGGATGGGGGGCGACGCGTGGGCCCACCGGCTCCGGCTCAGCCGTCGCCTTGCCGCCCGGACGCCGTCGATGAACGCGCACGGCCTCGATTTCTGTGATCGTGCGGTCGCGTCGGCAGTGTCCACATTGGCCGACCGGTTCGGTATCGCGAATTCCGCGGACCTCCGCTTGCGCCTGGTCGTGGAATTCGCCGTCGCCACCCACCGGTGCGCGCTGGAACGGTGGGTGGCGCTTCGCGGCAGGCCTGGCCGCAAACGGCTGGAGGCCGAATTGCGCAGTGCGTTCGCGGCCATGCCCGACGCTCTCAACGTCGGATTCAGTGTGGCGAGCCATACTGGTCGGTGACCGCTTCGAATCCTTTCGCGATGGAGCGGTAGGCCCTGGCGTGGTCGACCCACAGCCGTTCGAGCTTCTCGATGCGGTACGCGCGTTCCATCACGTCGGTGACGATTCCCTTGGGCACACACACGACTCCGTCCCGGTCGGCGACGATCAGGTCGCCGGCCGCGACTTCGACGTCGCCGAACCGCACCGGGATTTCCGTTCCTGTACAACAACCCCAGATCGCCCGGGGATGAGCGCGGCGGCAGTGCACCGGAAATCCGTGGCTCGCGATTTCGTCGGCGTCCCGGATCAGGCCGTCGGTCACGGCGCCGGCGAAGTCTCGCGCCGCCGCGGTCCCGGCGATCACGCCGCCGAGCGCGCTGATCTCGGCACCGCGAGTGGAGACGACGAGCACGCTGCCGGCAGCCGCGTTGTCGACCACGTCCCAGATCCGCCTGCTGTCCTCGGGGCCGGCCTGCCCGGCAGCATCGAGCTGCACGGTCACGGCACGCCCGAGGAACATTCCCGAGCCCACCACGAATTGTGGCCCCTCGATGACACCGGTCAAATCGTGCTCTGCCAAGGCATCCGCGACGGACGCCGTCCCGACGGCCGCGAACGGCGTGCCAGTCGCCTTCTCCATGGACTCTCCTCGGATCGGTTATCGGGGCGCCGGCGCAGGCTGGTCCTGCGCCTTCCGAGCGGCACCCACCGGACGATTGTCCAGAGTTTTGCGCGGTAGCAACAAAACCAGCAGCACACCCACGATAGTCGGCACCAGCAACGCGTAGAAGTTCCACCGCACGGGCAGACCGACCGCCACGATCCAGCCGAGCGCCAACGGACCGAGGACGCTTCCGACGCGGGAGACCGCCATGTAGGAGCCGACCGCCGAAGCCCGCACCGCCGGGGGGAACCAGGTGCCCGTGAAGACGTGCAGGATCGCCGCAGTGCCGTTCCCGCCGACTCCGGCGAGGACCACCGCCGCGTATACGGCCGCGGTCGGCGGGCCGACGCTCAACACCACCAGCGCGACGATCCCGAAGCCGAAACCGGTCAGCAGGACGCCACGCGGACCGATGCGGTCGGCGAACAGGGACAGCGCGAGGCTGCCGACGATCGCACCGACCGACAGTGCCGCGAGAAAGCCCAGTGCCGAAGTCAGCCCATACCCTGCCGCTCGCATGATCTGCGGCAACCAGGTGTTCAGGCCATAGATGAGCACCTGGACGGCAAAACCCGTCAAGCCGAACAGGATGAGGTTCCCCAGCAGCGGTCGGCGCAGCAGGGCGCGCAGGCCTGTCCAGCCGCGCTGCGGAGTAGCCGGTGCGGTCGTCGCGGCGGACGGCATCGGCAGCCCGGAGCGTCGCGCGACTTCCCGCGCTTCCTCGATCCTTCCCTTGGACATCAGGAAATCCGCGGACTCCGGCAGCAGGAACACGGCGACGGGCATGAGCAGGAGCAGCACGCCCGGGATCAGGTACATCGGGCGGAACCCCAGCTCCGGGATGACCGCTATCCCGAGCAGAGCCGAAGCGACACCGCCCACGGAGAAACCGGCGTTCCCGATCGCGGTGAACAGGTACCGGCGCGAGGGGGGCGCGAATTCGACGATGTAGGCGATGCAGACCGGAATCACGCCGCCGAGCCCGAGACCGCCGAGGAAACGGAACAGCCCGAACAGCTGGCTCGTCGGTGCGATCGCGCAGACCACCATGCACAGGGAGAACCAGGTCGAACAGAACACCAGCATTCGCTTGCGGCCCAGCACATCCGTCGCGAAGCCGCACAGCAGGGAACCGATCAGCAGACCGATCAGGCCGAGGCTCGCGATCAACCCGGCGCCGGCGGCATCGAGATGCCACGGCTGGTATTTCAGCAATACCGGGATGGTGGAACCGAAAACTGTGACGTCATAACCGTCGAAAATGATGATCAGACAACAGAACGCGGGTACGAAAAGGGTCAGTCTTCTGCCGCTCAGGGCGCCGGACGATCTCATGGGCATTCCTCGTCGTTGAGGGGAATTGTCAGGGGATCAGATGTTCACGGAACCGCCGGTGACATCGAGGCAGGCTCCGTTGACATAGCTCGCTTCCGGCGAACAGAGGAACAGGATCGCTGCCGCCTGCTCGTCCGGTTCGGCCAGCCGCCCCATGGGGTGCTGGGCGCCGACGGCGGCTCCGCCGTCGGGATAGAGGGCCTGGATACGGGGCGACAGCGTGGTGGAGGGTGCTGTCGCGTTGACGGTCACGCCGTGGGCCGCGATTTCGCGGGCGACGTGTTTGGTCAGCCCGATCACGCCCGATTTCGCTGCCGCATAAGCGGAAGAGCCAACCCGGGTCGGCATCCGCCCGGCTTCACTGGCGACCGTGACGACGCGACCCCAGCCGCGCTCGATCATGCCGGGCAGTGCCGCGTGGATGACCAGAAACGCGGAACGAAGGTTGATGGCGACCATCCGGTCCCATTCGGCGGGTTCGAGCTGGGCGGTGGCGGCGATGCTGGTGAGCCCACCCGCCGCATGCACGACGATATCGGGCGGTCCGAAGCTTTCGGTCGCCGCGGAGAAAATGCCGGCGACGGCTGATTCGTCGGACACGTCACCGAAGGCCAATTGCGCACGACCGCCATCCGCGATGATCTGCTTGACCACGCCTTCGCCGCCTTCACCGGCACGCAACGTCGCCGCCGTCACCGCGACTCCCCGTGCGGCCAGCTTTGCGGCCACGGCGGCACCGATCCCGCTGGCGGCTCCGGTGACGATCGCCGACCGTTCAGTCCAGTTAGGAGTGTCCACAGTGGTCATTCCGGTCTCGTTCACATGCTCTCCTTCGCTTCGGCAAGGCGCAGTCGCAGCCAGTCGGCGATCAGTACGTCACGGTCGCGCTTGTGGTTGTAGATGCAGTGGTCGCCGTCGGAGAAGACGACCATCTTCTTGTCCGCTGTCGGTGCGTCCCGCAGCATCGTCAGCGCCATCTCGTCCGATACCAGCGGATCCTTACCGCCGTGCACGACCAGCAGTGGATATCCGGCGTTGGGCCCGGCAGCGAGCGGCGTGACGGTACGCCAGCAGGCCAGCCCCTGTTCGGTTTCGTCGGTGCCGGCATAGGTGAGCATCTTCGTGAAGAACGTTCCGGCCGGCGGTACCGCCGAGGGCGCCGGGGCGCCGCCGTTGTCAACGCACGCACGGATCCGGGTATCCGACGCGGCGACGGCCATCGCGAAGCTGCCACCCATGCTGTTGCCGATGACGCCGATGGGGAGGCCCGGTGCGTGCGCGTCGAGAAAGTCGATCGCCCGCCGGAAGGCGTCGAGCCAGCGCGGGGTGAGGTAATGGCGGTGGGTCAGCCGGGTTTCGCCCTGCCCCGGGCCATCCAGCATCAGCGCGTCGATACCACGCGCCGCGAGCGCTTCCCCGACGCTGTCGAAATCCATGGCCCAGCCTTCGACGCCACCGACGACGACGGCCGAGCCGACGGCGGGACCGTCGCTGGCCAGGAGCCAGCCGGCCAGCGGGCCACCCGGGGTCTCGATCGTGACCCGTTCACGGTCACCGCTCAGCTCGGCGGCCCTGGCGTACTGCTCGGCGGCGTCGCCGAAGATCGTCCGCCGCTCGTCGGTGTCGGCGAGCATCATGATCTGGCTTATCCGCAGCAAGGCCGACGAACGGCGCAGATACGCGATCCGGGTCGGCCGGGGAGCGGGGCCGGCGTCATCGGCGCGCCGCAAACACGTGCCGGCGAGTTCGGTCGCGGCCTCCTGCCAGCGCTGCCCGCCGAGCACCCTGGCCCGCAGTTCGACCGCATCGGAGTAGTCCACGCCGTAGCCCATCGTGCGTTCGAGCGAGAACTGGCGCAGCGCGGCCTGCGACTCGGCGGGCAGTGCCGCGAGGGCCTCTTCGGTCTCAATGCGTCGCCCCGTATGCTCCCGCCGCACGATCGCCAACTCTTCGACGGCTTGTGACTGCGTCGTCATTCCTGATGCTCCTCGTTGTCGGGGCCATACCCTGCTGTGACCGAAGGCACGATCGGGCTCGCGATTCCATCCTCGGGTCCGGCCGGAATTCCGTCCAATACCAGTTCTGACCAGTGGACATAGGCCGCGCCTATCGTGTTACGGTCGGCGCCGTGCGCCTGCGCCAGCTGGAATACTTCGTCGCGATCTGCGAATCCGGTTCGTTCAGCGCGGCCGCGAACGAGTTGCTGGTCGCGCAGCCTTCGCTCTCGCAGCAGGTCAGGGCGTTGGAGGGCGAACTGGGCGCGGAGCTGCTGGAGCGTGGCCGGCAGGGAGTGGCGCTCACGGCCGCGGGCCGGGTCTTCCTGCCCAAGGCGCGAGCTGTACTGGCGGCGGTGGACGAGGCCCGAAAATCGGTGACCGACCTGGTGGGCGGGTTCGTCGGGGAACTGCACGTGCTCACGGTCCGGTCGGTGGCGTCCGGGGTGCTGCCCGCGGGAATCGTGCGCTGGCACGACGAATATCCCGCTACGGTGCTGCGCCTGCACGACTACTCCCACCGTCGTGACCTCGAGGCCGCGATGCGCGCCGGGCAAGGGGATCTGGCCATCGGACCGCGGCCGCGGGATTGGGACGGTCCCGTCGAAACGCTCGGTTTCGAAAGCCTGGTGGTGGCTGGTCGCGGGCCGTACGACACGCCGCGGGCCTCGGTGGCCGAACTCGGCGCCGCCAAGTGGGTCCACTTCGAATCCGAACAAGGGATGTCGGAAGTGCTCGAGTGGGCGGCCCGCTCGCTCGGGTTCACCCCGCGGGTCGTGGCGCGGGTCGGACAGGTCGCCGCCGCGCTGCGCCTGGCGGTCGAGGGAATCGGATACACGATCATCCCCGCCAACGCCGTCCCGCACGGCTGGAGTCAGCACGTGCGCCCGCTGGAACCGACGCTGTACCGGGAAATGACCGCGTACGGCCGCGGTCCGATGGTCCAGCTCGCGCGGCGGTTCGTGGATCTGCTGACGTCCGTGGAGCTGCCTTTGGTCACGCCGGAGGAGCTGCCGTCGGACGCGCTCGTCTGCTGAGCTGTTCAATGGGGGCCGGCTGCGCGATGCGCGGCCAGCGGGTCGAAGCCGAAGTCGCCGTCCGGATCGCGCCACACCGAATGCGCGTGGTTGGCGCCGCGTTGGGTGTTGTCGTATTCGACGAGTAAGCGCGGCCCGGTGAGCCGGTAGTAGTGCGGTTTGCCCGGCGCGAGGTCACCGGCCCAGGCCAGATGCACGAGATCGAGGTTGTGGTCGTCGAGGTAGTGCCGGCGATGCGCCTCCGCGATCGGAAGCGGGGCGCGATCGGTGTACGTCGCGAGCAGTTTCCGCAACAGCCCACGCTGCTCGGCGGTCAGCTCGACGCCGGCGACGCCCTGGGGTTCGGAAGGCAGCGCGAGCAGGGCGTGGTCCGCGTCGGTGTAGCCGGACCCGCTTTCGGCGGCTTCGTCGATCCGATCGACCTGCGCGGCCAGCCGTGGTGTCGGCAGCCGGCCGCGGAACAGGTTCTGCATGTGCATCATCCGGTCCCCGGCGCGGATACGGGCGCGGTTTCCGGAAACGATGTCCGAGATCGCGCGCGGGTGCAGGAGCGCGCGGGCGCGTCCGGCCGGCGGCAGGGACTCCATCAGGCTGCGCGCCAGATCCTCCGCGCCGCCGATGGGACGCAACGTCCCGCCGAGCAACGGCGACGCCGCGGGGTCCGCCCCGAGAAACGATGGCGTCGCCGACGCGATCCGCCCGTCACGCACCAGAAGATTTACCGACAGGTGGTGCCCGCCGACGCGCCAGCCCCAGGTGGGATCGCCGGGCCGGCCGAACACGCGGACCCAGTACAGGCCCGGATCACGGCCCCGTTCCCGGCCCCAGTCGACCTGCCATCCCTCGAGCTCGTCGAGGATGTTCTCCAGGCCCATCACGACACACGCGGTCGTATAGGCCTGCCGCGTCATTCCGGTGGCCAGCAGCCGCATCGCGAGGCTTTGCTGGCGCGGGGCCAGTTCGCGCAGCGCGACCCCGCCGTGGTCGGTCGGCGTGTAGAACCACCGGACCCGCTCGGCCTCGACGGCGGGATCACCGAGCGGAGTTTGTTGTGCGCGGGCAAGGATTCCTGGCGCCAGTGAAGCCAGGAATTCGGACGCGATGGCTGCCATCTGTTCGACGGCCGAGTGTTCGTCCATGCTCGGGTCACCTCAGATTTCGCTGTCGGTGATATCCAGCATGACCTTGATCGCGTCCCCGCGCCGTTCGGCGTAGGTGTCGAACGCCTCGGACACTTCTTCGAGCGGAAAATGGTGCGTGACAAGGATTTCCGTGTCGAGGCGTCCTCGGGCGGCCAGCGAGACGGCACGCGCGAGGGAACCGGCGCCCTCACCGCGCACGGTGCGTAGCGTGATGTCGTTCATCACGGCGTGGTTGAGGTCGGTGGTCACGGATTCGCCGAAGAAGCCGACGAGCACGATCGTGCCGCCACGCCTGGTCATGCGCAGTGCTTCGTCGACGGCGGGCGCCGCACCGGAACACTCCAGCACGACATCGGCGCCTTCCCCAGCGGTGGCTTCGCGGATCAGCGCGACGGCATCGTCGTCATGCGTGTTCAGGGCGAGGCCGGCACCCAGCGCCCGACCGAGTTTCAGCCGGGATTCCCTGGTGCCCACCAACGCGACCAGCTCCGCGCCGAGCTCCTTCGCGACCTGCGTGGCGAGCAACCCGATCGGCCCCGGACCGAGGATGGCGACCCGGGCGCCGACCAACAGGCTGCCCAGCACGTCGAAGGCGTGCATGACGGTGCCCACCGTGGTCAGCACGACGCCGGCGTCGAAGCTCAGGTGATCAGGGAGGCGATGCAGGGTCGAGACGTGGTTGAGGGCGTAGTCGGCGAAGCCTCCGTTGACGGTCATCCCCTGGGTGCGGTGCCCTTTTTCGCGACGACCACTGTTCAGGCAGGCCGTGTAGGACCCGGAAAGGCAGTTGGCACAACGCATGCAGCCTCGGTGCGCCTCGGTGACCACCCGGTCGCCGATCCGGAATTCGTCCACTGTGGACCCGACGGCCACCACGCGGCCGGCGTATTCGTGGCCCGGCACGAAGGTTCCGGGCGGCGGGCCGCCGTCCGGGAAGAACGCCCGGCTGCGGATCTTGAGGTCGGTACCGCACAACGACGCGCGATGCACCCGCACCAGCACGTCCTCGGGTCCCGGTTCCGGGACGGGCAGTTCACGTACGCTGATCCGGCCGGGGTCGGCCAGCACGGCCGCCCGCATCACGCCCGGGATCGCGGCCATCGGCGGTCCTCACTTTCGGTTTGCGGTTCGCACCAGTTTGCGTGCGGTGTTTCCGTGGTGTCCAAGACGATTCGCCCCGGGGCTCGATAGCCGTTTCCTATGGCCGCGGCGAGAGTTTGATATTTGCGCCCCGAACCTACGAAGCGCTTTGGTGGAACGGGAAAGCGGAAGGAGTTCGATGGATCTGGGTATCGCGGAACGGGTCGCGCTGGTGCACGGCGCCGGTGGCGGGCTTGGTGGTGCGGCCGCCGTCCGGCTCGCCGGGGAGGGCGCCGTCCTGGCGGTCGCCGACGTGCGGGCGGAGGCGGCGGAGGCCACGGCCGAGGTGATTCGTGGCAAGGGTGGGCGTGTCCTCGCGCTGGAATGGGACCTGGGTGACCTTTCCACGATCGAGCCGAACATCGGGCGGATCGAGGATGAACTCGGGCCGGTGGACATCCTGGTGAACAACACCGGTGGCCCGCCGCCGACCGCGGCGCTCGGCAATTCCCCGACCGCGTGGACCGAGCATTTCCGGTCCATGGTGCTTTCGGTGATCTCGATCGCGGACCGGGTGGTCCCGGGAATGCGTGACCGCGGCTGGGGGCGAGTGGTGACCAGCACGAGTTCCGGTGTGGTGGCACCGATTCCGAACCTTGGTCTGTCCAATTCCCTGCGGGCCGCGTTGGTGGGCTGGTCGAAGACGCTGGCCCGCGAGGTCGGCCGGGACGGCGTCACCACGAACATCGTCGTGCCGGGACGGATCGGCACCAACCGGATCCGGGCACTCGACGAGAGCAAGGCGGCGCGCGAAGGCAAGGCTGTGGACCAGGTCGCCGACGAAAGCACGGCGTCGATCCCGCTCGGCCGGTATGGCGACCCCGCGGAATATGCCGCGGTCGTGACTTTTCTCGCGAGCGCACCGGCTTCCTACGTCACCGGCACCCTCGTGCGGGTCGACGGCGGCCTGATTCCCAGTATCTGAGTGGAGTGACGTTGATCGACAGGACCAGCCATGGTGTGTACACGATCATGCCGACGCCCTTTCATTCCGGCGGCGAGGTGGATCTGGATTCGCTGCGCCGTCTCGTCGACTTCTACGAGGCCGCCGGGGTGGACGGGCTCACGGTGCTGGGGCAGTTGGGCGAAGCGCCGAAGCTGACGCACGCCGAGTCGGTGGAAATCGTGCGCGTTGTTCTCGACCGGACCCGGCTGCCGGTGGTCGTCGGCGTGTCCGCACCGGGTTTCGGCGCGATGCGGACGCTGACCGAAGAAGTCATGTCCCTGGGCGCATCGGGGGTGATGATCGCGCCACCCGCGAATTTGCGGACCGACGACCAGATTGTCGGTTATTACACGCAAGCTGCCGCGGCGCTCGGTCCCGGCGTGCCCATTGTGGTGCAGGATTATCCGCTGACGTTTTCCGTCGTGATGTCGGTACCGGTGTTGTGCCGGATCGCGCGCGAGGTGCCTTCGGTGGTGATGCTCAAGCACGAGGACTGGCCGGGCCTGGAGAAGATCGGGGCGCTGCGGGCGGCGGAGGAAAAGGGCGAGCTCCCGCGACTGGCGATTCTGTGCGGAAACGGCGGCCTGTTCCTTGATTTCGAAATGCGCAGGGGAGCGGACGGTGCGATGACCGGATATTGTTTTCCCGAACTTCTGCTGGACGTCGTTCGCCTGGCCGGGGAAAAGCGGACGGAGGAATTGCACGATATCTTCGACGCGCATCTGCCGTTGATCCGCTATGAGCAGCAACCGGGGGTCGGGCTGGCGGTCCGCAAGCACGTCTTGCGGCGGCGGGGTCTTCTTGCCAGTGACACCCAACGGAAGCCGGGCCGTTCGCTGAGCGCGGTCGAACGTGACGACGTGGACCTGTTGCTGGCACGCCTTGCCCGGCGCGATTCACGGGCACGGTTATGATGCCGCGGTGGTCGATACGAACGAAGCGTCGCTGAGCGCCACAGTCAAGGCATATGACGACATCGCGCCCGAATACATCGAGTTCATCGGGGACGGGCTCGCTTCGCTTCCGTTCGATCATTCGGTGCTCGCCGCTTTCGCGGGACTGGTGCGGCAAGACGGGTCCGGCCTCGTAGGCGATCTGGGCTGCGGACCGGGATACATCGCACGCCACTTGCGGGATCTGGGAATCGACGTATTCGGCGTCGACCTTTCGACACGATTCATCGAGCACGCGCGCAGCCGTTATCCGGATATCGAGTTTTCCCTCGGCTCGATCGCTGCATTGGACACGGCGGACAATACACTTGGCGGGATCGTCTCGTGGTACTCGATCATCCATGCCCCACCCGCCGAAGTCCCCGGATATTTGGCGGAATTCCACCGGGTACTCGCGCTGGGCGGATACCTGCTGCTCGCGTTCTTCGAATCGGAAGGTGGCCCGGTGGCGCCGTACGACCACCGGGTCACCACGGCTTATCGCTGGCCGATCGACGGCTTGATGGAGGTGGCACGGGCCGCCGGATTCGCCGAAGTCGGCCGGATGCTACGCCGGCCGCTGGAGGGTGAACGCTTTCAGCGCGGCCACCTGATTCTCCGCAAGATCTAGCGAAGAGCCGCGCCACCGACGATTTCCGCGGCAATTCCGGGAATTGCGTCAGCGGTGCCAGTGGCGGCCGCCGCCGCGTGGCCAGTTCTGGTACGGGTTCTGGTAACCGCCCGGGTTGACCGGCCACACATACGTGCCCGCCGGCAGTTTCGGCGGGGCGACCCGCGGCGGCGCCGCTGCCGTCGGCTTCGCCGGTGCGGGCTTCGCCGTGCTCGGCAGTTTGCCCGTGAACCTGCCCTGGTCCGGCTGCTTCGCCGGGGCGGTCGCCGGGATTGCCGCCGTGCTCGCCGGCGCGGCGGAGGCAAGCGTCACGACCTGCGCCCCCACCGGAGCCGATGCCAGTAGCCGGCCGGACTCGGGGGTGTTGTTGCTCGGCACCGGACCGGCGGCCCGGTCGCCGCCATCGGAACCCGGCGGCTGCGCGTTCGTCAGTGCCCAGCCACCCGCCAGCACGGCACCCGCGAACGCGAGCCCGGCAATCTTGAGACCGGCCCGCGCCGGGCGGTTCTTCTCGGCACGCGGCTCGGCTTCGAGCAGTGCGGCGACCGTGGTCTGGTCGTAGCGGTACTGGGTGGCGGTCTCGTCAACCGGCGGGAACGCCGGGAGGGTGCCTTCGAGCCCGCCGGGACGTGCGCGGCGGTGCGGGACCTGGCCGGTGCGGGCACCGTTGCGGGCCAGCAATTCGGCGACGGTGGTCGCCCCGGACGTGGCGTCGAGACTGTGGGTCGCTGTCGTCACGGAGCGTTGCCCTCCTCGTCCTTCGTCTGGGTGACCGCAGCTTAGCTGGCCGCGTCACCCTATCGTGGTCCGCGTCCCCGCGGGCAAGAGTTTCCGGGCGGAAATCCAGGCCCACGCGCATACTGGGCGCGTGCCCGGGGACTGGATCCTGCACGTCGACATCGACCAGTTCATCGCGGCTGTCGAGGTGGCGAGGCACCCGGAGCTGCGCGGACGCCCGGTGATCGTCGGCGGCGCCGGAGATCCGACCCAGCGGGGAGTTGTGGCGACAGCGTCGTACGAAGCACGCGAATTCGGTGTCCAATCCGGGCTGCCATTACGCACCGCGGCCAAGCGCTGCCCCGATGCGGTGTTCCTGCCGGTCGACAAACCGGCTTACGAAGAGGTGTCCGAGCGGGTCATGGCGACCGTGCGCCGGTTCCCCGTCGTGGTCGAGGTGCTCGGCTGGGACGAAGCCTTCGTCGGCGCGAGCACGGATGATCCCGAGGCGCTGGCCGCCGAAATCCGGCGTGCGGTCGCCGAGGACACCGGCATGTCGTGTTCGGTCGGCATCGGCGACAACCGGTTGCGCGCGAAGACCGCGACCGGGTTCGCCAAGCCGGCGGGCGTGTACCGGCTGACTCAGGACAACTGGTCCAAGGTGATGGACAGCCGTCCCACCGAGGCGTTGCAAGGCGTCGGCCACCGGACCCGGAAAAAGCTGGCCGAACTGGGCATCGAGACCGTCGGCGAGCTCGCCGTTGCCGACCGGGACGTGCTGGCCGCGCGGTTCGGGCCGACGATGGGGCCGTGGTACCGGCTGCTCGCGCGCGGCGTCGGTGACCGCGAGGTCAGCGCGACGCCCTACGTGCCGCGTTCCCGCAGCCGCGAGGTGACCTTCCAGCAGAACCTGACCGATCCCGCTCGGATCGCCGCTGAGGTCGCCGACCTGGCGCGCCGGGTCGCGGACGACGTCGTCGCCGAAGGGCGGCCGGCGGCGCGTGTCGCGGTGAAGATCCGGTTCGCGCCCTTCCTGACGCAGACCCGAAGTCTGACGCTGGAAGCGCCGACGAGCGATGCGGATGTCCTGCGGGCAGCGGCGTTGGCCGTGCTCGGCCGGTTCGAGGACAGCCGCCCGGTACGCCTGCTCGGCGTGCGCGCCGAGTTCGGGTGCTTTCCGCCTTTTGTCCGGAATACGCGAAAATCCCCGCCAACGGCGGCTGGTTAGTTGGTGATCACCCAAATAGGGTGCGGCCCATGGCACAGTCGTCAGCGGGCGCGCGTCAGCGCCTCACCTCCGATCAGCGGAACTCCTTCCTTGCCGCGGTGCTGGGCTGGACGATGGACGCGTTCGACTACTTCATCGTCGTGTTCGTCTACGCCGATATCGCCAAGAGCTTCGGGATGCAGAAGGCCGACGTCGTGTTCATCACGACCGCGACCCTCATCATGCGACCGGTCGGGGCCTTGCTGTTCGGGCTGTGGGCCGACCGGGTCGGCCGCCGGATTCCGCTGATGGTGGACGTCATTTTCTATTCGATCGTCGGTTTCCTGTGCGCGTTCGCGCCGAACTTCACGGTCTTGCTCATTCTGCGGCTGTTGTACGGCATCGGGATGGGTGGCGAATGGGGACTCGGCGCCGCGCTCGCAATGGAGAAGATTCCGGTGAAACGGCGCGGGTTCTTCTCCGGACTGTTGCAAGAAGGCTATTCCTTCGGCTATTTGCTGGCCTCGCTCGCGTCGCTGGTCATTCTCCACTGGGCGGGTCTTTCCTGGCGGTGGCTGTTCGCGTTGAGCATCGTCCCGGCGCTGATCAGTCTCATCATCCGCGCTCGCGTCAAGGAATCCGAGGTGTGGGAGAGCGCGCGGGAAAGGCTGCGCGTGACCCGTACGTCCATAAAGGACATTCTGCTCGACCCGAAGATCATCCGCCGGTTCATCTATCTCGTGCTGCTGATGACCGCGTTCAACTGGATGAGCCACGGCACGCAGGACGTCTACCCGACCTTCCTGTCCTCACACACCTCTGGTGGGGCAGGCCTTTCCACGACGACGGCGACCTGGATCGCGGTGGTCTACAACGTCGGAGCGATCACCGGTGGCCTGGTTTTCGGCTCGCTGTCGGAACGTTTCGGCCGTCGCTACACGATCGCGTTCTGTGCGGTGCTGGGATTGCCGATCGTGCCGTTGTTCGCGCTGTCGCAGACCGCGGCGCTGCTGTGCCTCGGTTCGTTCCTGATGCAGGTCGTCGTGCAGGGTGCGTGGGGCGTGATCCCGGCGCACCTGACCGAGATGTCGCCGGACGCGATCCGCGGTTTCTACCCCGGCGTGACCTACCAGCTGGGGAACTGCCTTGCCGCGTTCAACCTGCCGATCCAGGAAGGCCTCGCGGAAAGCCACGGTTACCCGTTCGCGCTGACCGTGACGATCATCCCGGTGCTGCTCGTGGTCACCGTGCTGACGCTGGTCGGCAAGGAGGCGAAGGGCATCAGCTTCGGGTCTTCGCAGGTTGCGTCGGCCCCGGTCACGACCGAAAGTTGAGGCATGGAAGCGACGCGGCTGGCCGAAGCGGTCCGGGCGGGCGAACTCGACCCGGTCCGGCTGACCGAGCGGGTACTCGACGGCATCGAGGCGGCCGACCGCGTCGTGGGCGCGTTCCGGAAGGTGCGGCCGGAGGCCGTCGCCGAGGCGCGGGAGCTGGCGCGACGGTCTGATCTGGCGCGGTTGCCACTGGCCGGAGTCCCGGTCGCCGTCAAGGATGTCACCGAGATCACCGGGGAGTACGCGTCCTCGGGTTCGGCGGCCACCACGACCGAACTGTCCACAGAGGACTCATTGGTGGTGCGGCGGCTACGTGCGGCGGGTGCCGTGATCGTCGGCATCACCAGGGTGCCCGAGCTGTGCTGCTGGCCGATGACCGATTCGCCGGACGGGATCGCGCGCAACCCGTGGCAGCCCGCGTACACCGCCGGCGGGTCGTCCGGTGGTAGCGCCGCCGCTGTGGCCGCGGGGCTGGTGCCGGTCGCGCACGGCACCGACGGGCTCGGCTCGATCCGGCTGCCCGCGGCGATGTGCGGGCTGGTCGGTATCAAGCCGGGCGCGGACCTGCTCGGCGAAGGGGGCTGGTACGGCATGTCGACGCACGGCAGCCTCGCCACGACCGTCGCCGATGCAGCGCTGTTGCTCGGGGTGCTGGCCGGTCGTCCAGACCTCGCGCGGGTCGGCGGGCCGGGCAGGCTGCGGGTCGCGGTGTCGAGCGAGGTGCCGTTGACCCGTGCGCCGGTGCCGAAACCGTTGCGGGACGCCGTTGATCGCGTCGCGGATGTGCTGACCGCTGCGGGCCACGCGGTCGAGCGTGCGACGCCGCGGTACGGAATCGAGCCGGCGCTGGGGATATTGGGCCGCTGGTTCGCGGGCCCGGCGGAGCACGCGGATGGTCTGGACAAGACGCTGTTGCAGCCGCGGACGCGGACGCACGTGCGAATCGGTGACACCCTGCGTAAGGCGCGGTTGATCCGGCCAGGCACGAAAAACCGTTGGCTGGCCAGGGCGGCGGAGTTTTTCGGGCGCTACGACATCCTGGTGACGCCGGCACTCGCCACGCTCCCGCCGAAAGCCGCCCGGTGGCACGAACGCTCCTGCCTCGCGAACGCCATCCCGTCGATCCGGCTGGCCGGCTTCGCGGGCCTGTGGAACCTGGCCGGCTACCCGGCGATCTCCGTCCCCGCCGCGCGGCACGGTCACGACCTGCCGATCGGGGTACAGCTGGTGGCCGGCCCCCAGGGGGAGGCCCGGCTCTTGGCACTGGCGGCCCAGCTGGAGGCGCACAACCCCTGGCCCCGGTTACCGGGTTAGGCGCGCGGCGTTCCCGGCAGGTCGCCGCCCTGCAGGGAACGTGCGCCCACGCCATCACCCCGACCCAATGGTCGAACCACTCACCGCGCTACGGCCGGCGAACCGCTACTTGTTCTTGAGCGATGCCGGCTGCACGGGCTCCTGCGCCGGTTTCGTCGGCGTGGCTTCCTTTTTCTCCACCGGCTTCACGACCTTCGTCGGTGCGGCGAACGTCGCCAGCGGCTTTTCCTGCGCGGGGTTCGTCGGCGCGTCCACCGGTGCGGGGCGGCTCATGTCCACCACCGACTCCTTGCGCAGCGGCGTCAGCGAAGCCTGGCTGCCCGCCAGCACGTCGTTGGCCTTGCGCAACCGCGAGAGTGCCTGTTCGCTCAGCGAGTTGAGCTGCTGCACCTTCCGGTTCGCCTCGTCCTCGCGGCGCTCGGCATCCGCCGTCGCCTCCGCGACGAGCCGCTTCGCCCGCGCTGTCGCCTCGTCGACCAGTCGCTTCGCCTCCGCCGTCGCCTCCGCGAGCCGGCGCTCGGCTTGGTTCTTGCTCGCCGTCTGCTGGTCGGCGATGTGCTTCTCGAGCGCGGCTCGCTGCGCGGTCATCGACGCCTCGAACTCGTGCTCGATGGTGCGCCGTTTGCGCTCCGCCTCGATGTCCAGCGCGGCCCGCCGGTGCGCCGCCTCCGTGGTCAGCTTGCGGACCTCGGCCTTCGTCGTCTCCAGCGCGTTCTTGTGCTCGGTGTCGAGCGCCTGCGCGGTGGTCTCGAGCTGGTCGATCAGCTTCTGGTACCGCTCACGCAGCTTGCTGGACACATCGGTGCTCGACGCCCAGTGCTCCTCCGCCGCGACCTGCGCCCGGGACACGATCTCCTCCGCACGCGCGTTCGCGAGGTCCACCGTGCGCTGCATCCGCTCGTCAAGATCCTCGAGCCGCTCCGGCGGCCGCTTCAACTCCTCGACCCGCGTGCGCAACCGCTGGATCTCGGCGCGGGCGTTCTCCAGTTCCCGGGACATCGTGCTCGCCTGCGCCATGGCCGCGTCACGATCGGCCATCAGACGGCGGAAATTCATCTCGACATGATCCAGGTACTGCAGCACCTGGCCACGGTCGAAACCGTGCCACGCCTGGTTGTAGTCGCGTTTCAGCGGGAGCAGGGCGTTGTCTCGCTCGGGAACCATGCCGACGAAGGTACCCGCGTACACGGTGTTAGCGCCGTCAGGTCAGTGTGTGTCCGTGCTCAATGGACTCACCCACTTGACTTACCAATGGAAGCCGCGGGTGAACTTGATCAACCGGGTCGCCGCTTTGGACAGATGGCGTTCACCCTTGCCGAGCTTGATCTCGCCGCTGCCGCCCGCCGCCGCCGAGTCCGGGAATATGCGGTAACCCTCGTACGCCACCGTATCCACGAGTCCCGGCAGGAACGTGTACGCGGCTTGGATGAGATAACCCTCCGGAGTGCCGATGTGCTTGGGCCGGTCCTTGAGTGCACGCACGACCATGTTCGCCGCCTGATCGGGTGATTTTGTAGGAAACGCGTCGTAGATCTTCGTCGGCCGGATCATCGGGGTGCGCACGAGCGGCATATGGATGGTGGTGAACGTGACGCCGTCGCCGTGGGTTTCGGTCGCGGCGATCTTGCTGAAATAGTCCAGCGCCGCCTTCGACGCGACATATGCGGAGAACCGGGGTGCGATGCCCTGCACACCGATCGACGAAACATTGACGATATGCCCGAACTTGCGTTCCGACATATGCGGCAGCACGGCCAGAATCAGTCGCACGGCACCGAAATAGTTGATGGCCATCGCGCGCTCGTAATCGTGGAACCGGTCGTACGACAGTTTGATCGACCGGCGGATCGACCGGCCCGCGTTGTTGACCAGCATGTCGATCCGGCCGTGCTCTTCGATGATCTGCTTGACCAGCTTGTTGATCGATTCCTCGTCGGTCAGATCCGCCGGGTACACCGACGCGCTGCCGCCGGCCGCGACGATCTCGTCGCGCACCTCCTCCAGTTCGTGCCGGCGGCGGGCCACGAGCAGCGGCACCGCGCCCTCGGCCGCGACCTTGAGCGCGGTGGCGCGGCCGATCCCCGACGAGGCGCCGGTGATGATCACGCGCCGCCCGTCGAGTTCGCCACGGGTGCCGTGCGTGCGGGCGCGGAACGGGTCGAGATGCTCGCGCCAATAGCGCCACAGCACGTCCGCGTACTTCTCCAGCCGCGGCACCTCCACGCCGCTGGACGCCAGTTCCTTGCGGGTCGCCGAGGAAGCGAACACCGACGGGAAGGAAAAGGTTTCGAGCAGCACCGGCGGAATGCCCAGCCGGGCAAGGAAAGCGTCACGCACCAAGGACACGCCGGGCACGTGCTCGCTCAGCTTCGCCAGTTGCAGGATGCCCTTCGAGACGCGTTTGTCGAGCTGCAGGTTGATCGTCGGCGCACCGGCGGCCTTCGCGAAGGCGTTGTACACCGACACGACGGACTGTGGCTTCGGGCTGACCAGGTGGAAGGTGCTGCCGTCGAGATTCGGTTTGCGCACCAGGGCGACGAGCGCCTTGGCCACGTAGTCGACCGGGACGATGTTGGTATCGCCCAGATCCGGCCCGGCGAGCGGCACGTTCGGTATCCGGTTGAGCTTGTCGATGGCCGTGAACAGGTAGTACGGACCGTCCACTTTGTCCATCTCGCCGGTCTCCGAGTGTCCGACCACGATGGCCGGACGGTAGACCCGCCACGCGACGTCGTGCTGCTCGCGAACCAGTCGCTCGGCCTCGAACTTCGTCCGGTGGTAGGCGGTGGGCAGCCGCTGGCCGGCGTCGAACATGTCCTCGGTGAACACGCCCTCGTGATCGCCGGCGACGGCGACGGACGACACGTGGTGCAGACAACCGGCGTGCACGTCGGCGGCGAGTTCGACGACCTTGCGGGTACCGTCCACATTGGCCTGAATGCTCGTCTCGTCGTCCGCGGTGATGTCGTAGAGCGCGGCGAGATGGATGAGATGATCGACCTTGCCGCGCAGCTCTTCGCGGGTCTGCTCGTCGACGCCGAGACGCTCGGCCGAAAGGTCACCGGTCACGAGCGCGACCTTCTCCGGATGCGGCCACCTCTGCACGAGTTCCGCGAGCCGCTCGCGGGAGGAGGCGCGGACCAGAAGATGGACCTGCTCGGTGTCCTCCTTGGCCAGCAGGAGCTCGGTGAACTGGCGGCCGATGAGGCCGGTGGCGCCGGTCACGAGATAGCCGGGCATGGTGCCGCCCTTCGGTTGCGTGCGTGCGAGACCTGTGGGGCCACATTGTGCTCGTCCCGCGGCCCGGGGACCACTACTAGCCTGGTACGGCGATCATGACGTCGGAAGAGTGGGTAAAGTCGCCTTTACTTGACGGGAACTGGTCGGCGGCCGCGGTCGTTGGACCTGTTGCAGGTGCCAGGAGATCCAGGAGGATCAAGGTGCGTTCCACAAGCAACCCCGCGTTCCGGAATTTGCCGGCGAACGCGGGTTACGGCCAGTACGGGCCGAACGTAGGTTTCAACCAGCCGCAGGGCGGCGTGCCCGGTTACGGCGGGCCGCAGGTGCCCACGGGTGCCGCCGACCGTCCGATGACGGTCGACGATGTGGTCATCAAGACCGGGCTTTCGCTCGGCACGGCCCTGGTCACCGGCGTGCTCGCGGCGATATGGGCACAGGGCCAGGCCGACACGCGGGCCACCGGTGCGCTCGTGGGCGTCATGTTCGTCGCCATGCTCATCGGTTTAGGGCTGGCGCTGGTGATGGTCTTCCGGCAGAAGCCCAGCGGTCCGATGACGTTGCTCTACTCGGCGGCCGAAGGTGTTTTCCTCGGTGTCATCACCGGGCTGTTCGAGATGCTCTACCCGGGTATCGCGCTCCAGGCGATCCTCGGCACCGCGGGCGTGTTCGTCGCGATGCTGGTGGTCTACAAGACCGGTGCGGTCAAGGTCACGCCGAAGCTGACCAAGTGGATCATCGGCGCCACCGCCGGCGTCATCATCCTGATGCTCGCGAACCTGCTGCTGTCGCTGTTCGGGGTGAACATGGGGCTGCGCGACGGCGGCGCGCTGGCGATCATCTTCAGCCTCGTGGTGATCGGGATCGCGGCGTTCAACTTCCTGCTCGACTTCGACATGGCCGACCGGATGATCCGGGAGGGCTACCCGTCGAAGTGGGCGTGGTTCGCCGCCTTCGGCCTGATGACCACGCTGGTCTGGCTGTACCTGGAAATCCTGCGGTTGCTGTCGTACCTGCAGAACGACTAGCGACCATCCGGAAGAAACAGAGGACGCTCA
The DNA here is from genome assembly GCF_009707865.1 of Amycolatopsis pithecellobii. GTDB lineage: Bacteria > Actinomycetota > Actinomycetes > Mycobacteriales > Pseudonocardiaceae > Amycolatopsis_E > Amycolatopsis_E pithecellobii. The sequence continues at coordinate 97,625 of NZ_WMBA01000010.1, read as the reverse complement.
TCACGGATGAGCGTCCTCTGTTGTCTTTCCGGCTCAGCTCAGGCGCTCGAGCACCATCGCCATGCCCTGCCCGCCGCCGACGCACATCGTCTCCAGGCCCCACTGCTTGTCGTGGTGCTGCAAGGAATTGATGAGCGTCGAGGTGATGCGGGCGCCGGTCATGCCGAACGGGTGGCCGACCGCGATCGCGCCGCCGTTGACGTTCAGCTTGTCCAGATCGATCCCGAGGTCCCGGTAGGACGGGATGACCTGCGCCGCGAACGCCTCGTTGATCTCGACAAGGTCGATGTCCGAAATGGACAGTCCGGCCTTGGCAAGCGCTTTCTTCGACGCCTCGACCGGCCCATAGCCCATGATCTCCGGCGACAGCCCGCTCACCCCGGTCGACACCACACGCGCAAGCGGGGTCAGGCCGAGCTCCTTCGCCTTGGTGTCGGACATGATGACCAGCGCCGCGGCACCGTCGTTGAGCGGGCAGCAGTTGCCGGCGGTGACCCGGCCGTCGGGGCGGAACACCGGCTTGAGCCCGGCCACACCCTCCAACGTCACGCCGGGGCGCGGGCCATCGTCCTTCGACACAACGGTGCCGTCGGGCAGCGTGACCGGCGTGATGTCCTTGGCCCAGAAGCCATCCGCGATGGCCTTCTCCGCCAGGTTCTGCGAGCGGACGCCGAATTCGTCCATCTCCTCGCGCGAGACGTTCTTCAACCGCGCCAAGTTCTCCGCGGTCTGGCCCATCGCGATATAGACGTCGGGCAGCAGGCCGGACTCGCGCGGGTCGGTCCAGGAATCCGCGCCCTCCGCCGCGACCTTCGCGGTACGGGCCTCGGCGTCGGCGAACAGCGGGTTCTGCGTGTCGGGCCAGGAATCCGAGCTGCCCTTGGCGAAGCGGGACACGGCCTCCACGCCCGCGGAGATGAACACGTCGCCCTCGCCCGCCTTGATGGCGTGCATCGCCATGCGGGTGGTCTGCAGGCTGGAAGAGCAGTACCGGGTGATGGTGCAGCCGGGCAGGTGGTCGTAGCCGAGCTCAACGGCGACGACGCGGCCCATGTTGAAGCCCGACTCGCCGCCGGGCAGGCCACAGCCCAGCATCAGGTCGTCGATGTCCTTCGGGTCCAGCTGCGGAACCTTGTCGAGCGCGGCCCGGACCATCTGCGTGGCGAGCTCGTCCGGGCGCAGGTTCACGAGTGATCCCTTGCCGGCCCGTCCGATGGGCGAGCGGGCGGTCGACACGATCACTGCTTCAGGCATGGCGGACACTCCTTCGGGTCAGACTAAGCGCGTGCTTAGCCACATCCTGCCTCTTTCCCGCCGCTGGGCAAACCCGGAAGCGACGTGGACCACGGTCCAGTCGCCGGTCCCTCGCCCACCGCCACCCTCAACGGAAGCTCTCCGAGCGGCTAGCCTTCCCCTTGTGGAGTACTACGAACACGTCATCGACCTGGTGGGCAACACTCCGCTGGTCAAGCTGAACGCGCTCACCGAGGGCCTGCAACCGCTGGTGCTGGCGAAGGTCGAGTACCTCAACCCCGGCGGCAGCGTGAAGGACCGCATCGCGCTGCGCATGGTGGAAGCTGCCGAGGCCTCCGGCGCGCTCAAGCCGGGTGGCACGATCGTCGAGCCGACCTCGGGCAACACCGGCGTCGGGCTCGCGATGGTCGCCCAGCGCAAGGGTTACCACTGCGTCTTCGTCTGCCCCGACAAGGTCAGCGAGGACAAGCGCAACGTGCTCAAGGCGTACGGCGCGCGCGTGGTCGTCTGCCCGACCGCGGTGCCGCCGGAACACCCCGACTCCTATTACTCGGTATCGGACCGGCTCGTCGAGGAGATCGACGGCGCGTGGAAGCCGAACCAGTACGCCAACCCGGAGAACCCGGCCAGCCACTACCACTCCACGGGGCCGGAGATCTGGCGGCAGACCGAAGGCCGGATCACGCACTTCGTCGCGGGCGTCGGCACCGGCGGCACCATCTCCGGTACCGGCAAGTACCTCAAGGAAGTCTCGGACGGGCAGGTCTCGGTCATCGGGGCGGACCCGGAGGGTTCGGTGTACTCCGGCGGCACCGGGCGGCCGTACCTCGTCGAAGGGGTCGGCGAGGATTTCTGGCCGCAGACCTACGACCGCGACATCGCCGACGAGATCATCGCGGTCTCCGACGCCGAGTCCTTCGACATCACCCGGCGGCTCGCGCTCGAAGAGGGGCTGCTCGTCGGCGGTTCGTGTGGGATGGCCGCAGCCGCCGCACTGCGCCTGGCGAAGCGGCTCGGCCCGGACGACGTCATCGTCGTGCTGCTGCCCGACGGTGGCCGCGGGTACCTGGGCAAGGTCTTCAACGACCAGTGGATGTCGGCGTTCGGCTTCCTGTCCCCGGACCGCTCGGGCGCCACGGTCGGCGACGTGCTGAGGGCGAAGACGGGCGCGCTGCCGGATCTTGTGCACACGCATCCGAACGAGACCGTCGCCGAGGCGGTGGCGATCCTGTCCGAGTTCGACGTCAGCCAGATGCCGGTGGTCAGCGCGGAGCCGCCGGTGATGGCGGCCGAGGTGGTCGGCGCGGTCATCGAACGAGATCTGCTCGAAGCGCTGTTCACCGGCAAGGCCAACCTCGCCGACCGGCTGGACCGGCACATGTCCGCGCCGCTGCCGACGATCGGGGCGAGTGAACCGGTCGGCGCCGCGATGAAAGCTCTCTCCAGCGCGGACGGCGCGCTGGTGCTGCTCGACGGGAAACCGGCCGGTGTGGTGACACGCCACGACTTGCTGGGCTTCCTGGCGGGCAGAAATGGGTAGACTTATCGTCCTTTTCGTCCGGGCCGTTACGAGCATCGTGACCGGGCATCCGCTAGCGTGTGCGCCCAGAGCACACACAGCCTTTCAAGGGGGTTCCAGGCCCACATGAGCGCTCCGCAGCCACCGAACCAACCCTGGGGTGGGGGGCAACAGCCGCCTCAGGGCCCGCCGAGTGGTTCACAACCGCAGCAAGACAGTCCGTTCGGTTCGTCGGAGCCGACTCAGGTCGTGCAGACCGGCCAGCAGCAGGGCGGCTCCTTCGGGGAGTCCGCCGAGCCGACCCAGGTCGTCCAGCCTGGCCAGCACGTTGAGCACACCGAAGGCGAGGCGAGCACCGGCGGGGAGTCGGCCGGTGACACCTCGGGCGCCAGCCCGGCCCCGTCGTCGATCCCGTACGCGCCGCCGCCGAGCGCCGCGGACAACCCGGCCGCGCTCGGTCAGCAGCCGGGCGCCTTCGGGCAGCCGCCGCAGGGCTTCGCGCAGCCGGGTCAGCCTCCTCAGCCGGGCCAGTTCGGGGCGCCTCCCGGCGGTTTCCCCGGTCAGCCGCCGCAGCCCGGTCCGTACGGTCAGCCGCCACAGGGCTTCGGGCAACCGGGTCAGCCCGGCGGGTTCGGCGGACCGCCCGGGTACGGCGGGGCCTACGGCGCGCCCGCCGGTGGCGGTGCCAACCCGCAGCAGCTGTTCGGCTGGATCGCGGCCGGTGTGGTCGCGGCACTCGGCCTTGCCGCCGCGATTCTCGCCTTCACGCTCATGGGCGATCTCAGTAGCGGCACGTCCGACTGTGAGAGTGCCGGGCTGAACCCGCAGTTCTGCGCCCAGCTCGCAGAGCAGGCGAGCGGCAAGATCACGCAGGGCTGGATCTACACCATCCTGATGGCGCTCGGTGCCCTTGCCGCTGTCGGCGGTGCGGTGTTGCTGTTCTTGAAGAACAAGATCGCGAGCTTCCTCACCGCGGGCGGCGGCGCGGTGCTGTTGATCGGGGCGCTCATCTTCCTCATCGCGCTGAGCAGCCCGACCCGGGTGGTGCTCAACCTGGTCTTCGGTGTGCTGATCGCCGCCGTCGGCGTGCTGGCGCTCCTCCCGCAGACGGCCCAGTTCGTGGGGCTCGGCGGAAGCCCCGGTCCCGGCGGACCGGGCGGCCCCGGCGGGTTCGGCGGTCCGCCCACCGGCGGGTACCCGGGCCAGCCCGGCGGGTTCGGTCAGCCGGCGCCGTACGGCCAGCCGCCGCAGGGTTACGGTCAGCCGCCGGCACCGCAGTACGGTCAGCAGCCCTACGGGCAGCCCCCGTATGGCCAGCAACCGGGCGGCCCGGCGCCGGGCAGTGGCGGTTTCCCGCCGCCGGGCGGTGGATTCCCGCCGAGTGGTGGGTTCCCGCAGCCGAATCCGTACGGCCAGCAGCCGGGTCCCTACGGTCAGCCCGGCCCGTACGGGCAACCGCCGCAGCAGCCGGGTCAGCCCGGACAGCCGCCGCAACAGTCCTGGTGACAGGCTGAAAACAGCTCGATGCCCCCGGCCGGAAGGCCGGGGGCATCACTGTTTTCCGGCGCCCGCGCGCGGTTAAAGTGACCGCACCAGCCGCGCTCTCCTCTGGGGGCACCGTGACCAACCTGTACGGCCGGCCCGCACGAGGGCCGGTCCCAGCGCGGCGACCCCGTGGCGTCACGGCGATTCTCGGTGGTCTGGCCGCGCTGGCGCTGGCCGGCGCGCTCGGCTACCTGCCGGTCAGGGTGTTCATCGACTTCGGTATCGACGACCTGCCGAAGGACGCCAAGATCGTCCTCGGGCTCTACTTCGGCGCTGCGTTGATCCTCTTGCTGGGGGCGCTCGGCACGTTGTTCCGCGCGGTCGCCGGGGCGGTGCTGCTCCTGATCGGCGCGCTCGCCACGATCGGCGCGGTCGTCACCGAGCCGCTGCTGCTCTATCCGGACTACTTCACGCAGTTCTTCGCCGCGATGTTCCGGTTCGAGCCGGAGAACGCCTTCGTACGGGTCGCGGCGACCGTCGGCGGGCCGGTTGTGCTGGTGCTGGCAGCACTTCCCGCGACATTCCGGTATCTGCGGTACGAGCCGGGCGACTACCCGAGTCCGGCGCAAACCCACCCAGAACGCAGCCACCCACCACCGGACTGGTAGGCCATGAGCTATGGAATCTCGGCCTTCGCGCGGTGGCGGTACCGGCATTCCCGCGGCGGTGCTCGCGTTGCTGGGCGGGATCTTTCACCTCGTCGGCGTCGCCGGCGGTTCGGTGATGCTCGCCGGGGACGGTGATCTTGGCCGCGCGTTGCTGACGTTCCTGCTGCACCTGATCGTCGCGGCGATGTTGATCATCGGCGGGGTGGGGCTGATTCTCGCCAAACCGTTCGGCCGTGCCTGCACCATCGCCGGCGCGGTACTGGCCCTGTTGCTGTACGTATCGGTGCTGGTCCTGGGCGCGTTCGGGGTCTACTTCCTCGGCCTGGGGGACCGGTCGCTGCCGATCGGCTGGACCGCGGTGCTGTGCGTGCCCGCCGTGGTGACGATCGTGCTGGCCGGGCTTCGGCCCACCGCACGATGGGTCACCAGCGGTTGGTCGTAACCTGGGCGGCATGACTGGAGACGCTTCCCGGTTCGGTTTCGGGACCCGTGCGATTCACGCAGGTCAGGACCCTGATCCCCGGACCGGTGCGGTCATCGTGCCGATTTACCAGACCTCCACCTACGCGCAGGACGGAGTCGGGGGCACGCGCGAGGGTGACTACGAGTACTCGCGTACCGCGAATCCGACCCGCACCGCGCTGGAGCAGCAGCTCGCCTCGCTGGAAGGGGCCCGGCACGGGCTCGCCTTCGCGTCGGGCATGGCGGCCACGGATGCCGTGCTCCGCACCACGCTGCGTCCCGGCGACCACCTGGTGCTCGGCAACGACGCGTACGGCGGCACGTTCCGGCTCATCGACAAGATCATGACGCACTGGGGTGTCACGTACACCGTCGCGAACCTCGCGGACGTCGACGCGGTGCGGGCCGCGGTCCGTCCGGAGACGAAGCTCGTGTGGTGCGAGACCCCGAGCAACCCGCTGCTCGGTATCGCCGATATCCCGGCGCTAGCCGCCGTCGCGCACGGCGCCGGGGCACGACTGGTCGTCGACAACACGTTCGCGACGCCGTACCTGCAAACCCCGCTCGGTCTCGGTGCCGACATCGTCGTGCACTCGACGACGAAGTATCTCGGCGGGCATTCCGACGTCGTCGGCGGTGCGGTGCTGACGAACGAGGACGAGCTGCGTGAGCAGTTGTTCTTCCTGCGCAATGGCGCGGGCGCGGTGCCAGGCCCGTTCGACGTGTGGCTGACGCTGCGCGGGGTCAAGACGCTCGCGGTCCGCATGGAGCGGCACTGCGACAACGCCGAACGGGTCGCCGAGGCGCTGGTCGCGCACCCGAAGGTCGCGCAGGTCTACTACCCGGGGCTGCCCGGGCACCCGGGGCACGAGACGGCCGCGAAGCAGATGCGGCGGTTCGGCGGGATGGTGTCGTTCCGGCATGTCGACGGCGAGCAGGCCGCGCTGGACACCTCGGCGCGCACGAAGCTGTTCATCCTGGCCGAGTCACTGGGCGGGATCGAGTCGCTGATCGAGCACCCCGGCCGGATGACCCACGCCAGCGTCGCCGGTTCGATGCTGGCTGTCCCCGCCGATTTGCTGCGCCTGTCCGTGGGGATCGAGGACGCCCAGGACCTGGTCGCCGACGTGCTCGAAGCGCTGGGTTAGAGAATGTATGCGAGTGGTTTGCGTAACGGTGCGGGTGGCGGAACCTGAGGCGGCCCCTGGCTCCGGGATCGCCTCCTCATGTATGCCGATACACCACGTCGGCGCTGTCCTCGCCAGGAACCACCTCAGAACCCGCGCCGGGGCCAGTTGCCTGCCCACCGCAAGCGGCTCCGCCGCTTAAGAAAAGAACCTAGGGGCGGTAGTTGCCGGAGAACTGCCCGGCGGTCGGATGCTGGGTGGTGTGCAGCTGCTCCAGCGTGGTCTGGTCCACGCAGCCACCGACGAGCTCCAGGTGGTTGTCGTGGCGGATGTACTGCGCGGGATCACCGCAGGTGGCGCGATCGACCGTGTAGAACGCGGCGCCGGTCAACGCCAGCGCGGAGGTGATCGCCGCGGCCAGAGGCAGCGCCCCGGCTGAACGACTGATCCGGCGAGAGCCGCCGTCCGCCCCGTTCCGCCTTCGCATCGTTACTCCCTGATTCCTGTCCCGGCCGGCTCCAGGGTACCGAAACCGCGTGAACCGCCGTGGCATCATCCCGTTATGCGATTGGTGAGCCCGGACCGGATCAGTGCGGCGCGCAAGCTGCTCGAGGGCGTCGTCCGGCTGACTCCCTTGGAACACGCGCGCGATCTGGAAAAGGTTCACACGACCGCGGTCCATCTCAAGTGTGAAAATCTCCAGCGCACCGGCTCGTTCAAGATCCGTGGCGCGTACACCCGGATCCACGGGCTCAGCCAGGAGGAACGCGGGCGCGGTGTGGTCGCCGCGAGCGCCGGTAACCACGCGCAGGGGGTGGCGCTCGCCGCATCGCTGCTCGGTATCAAGTCGACGGTTTTCATGCCGATGCGGGCGCCGTTGCCGAAGCTGGCCGCGACCCGCGGTTACGGCGCCGACGTGCACCTGCACGGCGAGGTCTTCGACGAGACACTCGCGGAGGCGGTGGCCTTCGCCGAGCAGACCGGCGCGGTGCTGATCCACCCCTTCGATCACGAGGACGTGATCGCCGGTCAGGGCACCGTGGGGCTCGAACTGCTCGAACAGGCACCGGACATGGGCACGGTCCTGGTGCCGGCCGGCGGCGGCGGTCTCGTCTCAGGTATCGCCGCCGCGGTGAAAGCGCAGCGGCCGGGCACGCGGGTCGTCGCCGTGCAGGCCGAAGGCGCGGCGGCGTTCGTCTCCTCGCTCGCAGCCGGGAAACCCGTGCGGCTGCGCCAATCCCACACGATGGCCGACGGGATCGCGGTCGGCGAGCCCGGCGCGCTCACGTTCGAGCATGTGAAAGCCCTGGTCGACGATGTCGTGACGGTGACAGAGGAATCGCTTTCCCGCGCGGTGCTGCTGTGCCTGGAACGGCGGAAGCAGGTGGTCGAGCCCGCGGGTGCGGCGGCCGTCGCGGCGCTGCTGCAGTACCCGGGCGAGTTCCCGGGCCCGATCGTCGGCGTCCTGTCCGGCGGCAACGTCGATCCGCTGCTGTTGCTGCAGATCATTCAGCACGGGATGACCGCGGGCGGGCGCTATCTTTCGTTGCGGTTGAAGGTGCCGGACCGGCCGGGCGTGCTCGCGACGGTGCTGTCGCGGATCAGTGAACTGGGGGCGAACGTGCTGAACGTGGAGCACTCCCGGGTGTCCGGCACGCTCGCACTCGGCGAGGTCGAGGTCGCGCTGAACCTGGAAACCCGTGGCTCGGAGCACTGCCGGGAAGTCACCACAGAGCTCGAAAATCTCGGCTACACCCTCGTCTCCGAACAGTCCTTTTAGGAAGATCCGTGGACGCACTCGACGCGAAGCTGCTGCTCCTGCTGACCGACGCGCCCCGGCTCGGGGTCCTCGAATGCGCGCGGCGCCTCGGTGTCGCACGCGGAACCGTGCAGGCACGACTCGACCGGCTCACCGAGCAGGGCGTGCTCGACGGGTTCCCGCCCCGGGTGGACCTGGCCGGGATCGGTTACGGGCTCACCGGGTTCGCGGTCATCGAGATCGCGCAGGGCAGCCGGGAAGAGGTCTCCGCCGGGCTCGCCGCGATCGAGCAGGTCTGCGAAGCACACGCGACGACCGGGCAGGGTGACCTGTTCGTGCGCATGGTCGCCCGCGATCACGAGGATCTGCAGTCCGTGATCGACCGGATCGTCGCGCTGCCGGGAGTGCGGCGTACCAACACTTCGCTGGCGCTGACCACGCCGATCCCGCTGCGCGTGCGCCCGCTGCTGGAGCGAATCGCTTACGACGACACGAAATCCAAGTAGCGCTTCGCCGAGCGCTGCACGATCTCCTCGCCGTCAGCGCGGATGACCGCGTCCCACCACGCGCCGTAGATCGCCTCGAACCGGTAGCCCGCAAGGATTTCCGCCGCGCGGCGGACGACCGGCGGCCGCTCCGGGATGAGATTCGGGTAGCTGTACATACTGTGCCAACGGTTACCAAGCCGGCCGGCAGTCACGGCGATCGCCGAAATGTAGCTCTGCTGGCGGTTGGTCGGCCCGGCCTACTTTCGGCCGGCTTGGTACTGCGACGAATTTGCGGTCCGGGATGACCTGCACGATGTCGCCGGACAGCAGCGTGCCCTGGCCTTGAGACCAGTGCAGCACGGTGCCGCCCGCGAAGTGCACGCCGAGGTTGACCAGCCTCAGGTCCTCGGTGAGCTGTTTGGTCTCACCGCTCCACCATTCGACGGCCGGATCGGGCCTGCCGAGCCATTCACGGTCCTTCTCGTGCAGGTAGACCGGCACATCGAAGGTGCGAGCCCAGTCGATCACCGTGGTGTAGTAGTGCGGATGACTGATCGCGATCCCGGTGATCCCGCCGTGCGCAGTGATCGTGGCGACCAGTTCGTCGTCGAGGTAGGCGACACAGTCCCACAGGAAGTTGCCGGACGCGGCCTTGACGAGCAACGCCCGCTGCCCGATCGCGAACTTCGGCTCGCACCCGACGCCGATGACGCCGGGCCCCTCCTCGCGCACGAGCCCGGTGTACTCACTGGCGCGCAAGGTATCGAGATCGGTCCACTGCTGACCGGACACTGGCACGTACTGGCGCTCGTCCGTACAGATCGGGCAGTCGGACCGAGGGGCGGCGTACTGCATGCCGCACGTTTGGCAGATGGGCAGCACGTTCATGACGGAACGCGAGTGCGAAGGCCGACCTCGCCATCAGGTGGAAAGGTCGGCCGTGCACTCAGCCGGTGTACGGAACAGCCTTGATCAGCTTGACTTTCTGCTTCTTGCCGTTGGGCAGCTCGTACTCGCGTGACTCGCCCTCCTTGGCACCGAGCAGGGCCTTACCCAGCGGTGATTCGGGGGAGTAGACGTCGAGCGCGCCTTCGGCACCCTCTTCGCGGGTGGCGAGCAGGAACTGCTCGTCCTCGTCGTCACCGGCGTAGCGAACGGTGAGGATCTTGCCCGGTTCCGCGATGCCGTCGTTGGCCGGCGCCTCGCCGACCTTGGCCGAGCGAAGCAGTTCCTGCAGGTGACGGATGCGGGCCTCCGCCTGTCCCTGCTCCTCACGGGCGGCGTGGTAGCCCCCGTTCTCCTTGAGGTCGCCTTCTTCCCTGCTGTCGTTGATGCGCGCGGCGATGACCGGACGATCCTCGATCAGTTTGTCGAGCTCGTTCTTGAGCCTGTCGAAGGCTTCTTGCGTCAGCCAGGTCACCTGGGTGTCGCTCACGGCCACCATCTCCTCGTCGTACCTGCCGGGCATGGGTATACAAGCCGGCAGCCTCACCGAAACCAGTTCGGCGAGGCTCGTGATAAAGGAAAAACACGGCCCTGTGGGCCGTGCCGGTAGACCAGGATAGCACGACGAGCGGGTGCGATACCGCTCGTTTCCGCTCGTCCCGGACGTTGGGCGCGGGATTCACCCCGTTGGCCGCTACCTACTTGACAAGTACGCAGGCACCTCGTAGGAGCAGCCGAAAACGTCCGCCGTGACGGGTGGGTCGATACTGCGCACCACGGTGGTCTGGCGGCTGTGGTTGTCCCCGGCCGGGACGAAGACCTCCTTGCGACCGCTTTCGGCGCCGGAAAGATCACGCAGACGCACGATGCAGACCCCGGGTTTCGCCGGATCGTCCCTGGTCACGTTGATGGTGACGGACATCGCGTTGCCCGGAAGTTCCGCGAACGAGACCCGTTCGGCGTCGATCGGCGCGGGCCCGAGGTTGAGGTAGGCGATCCACGCGACGGCAGCGCTGACCACCAGTGCGACCGCGGTGAACAGCCATCGCAGCCAGCGCTGGGGCGGGCGGCGTGCCGCGCCGTAGCGCCCTTCCGGCAGCGCACGCGTGGTCAACCCGGGCCTCCTGCTCCGTCTTGTCGTACCCCTGGGGACAATGGGTGTGGACCGAGTATCCGCCAGGGCCGGAATAGCTGTTGAGAAGGGGTCGTTGCGCCAATGATGGAAGATGACGCGCGGATTACCGAGCCCTTGCGGCTGATGGCGGTGCACGCCCATCCTGACGACGAGTCGAGCAAGGGCGCGGCGACGATGGCCAGGTACGTGGCCGAAGGCGCCGAGGTGATGGTGGTCAGCTGCACGGGTGGGGAAGCGGGCAGCGTGCTCAACCCCGCCATGGACCGGCCCGGCGTGCGCGAGAACATGCCGCAGATCCGCCGCGAGGAGATGGCGCGGGCCGCCGAAATCCTGGGTATCAAGCACCACTGGCTCGGCTTCGTCGACTCGGGTCTGCCCGAGGGTGATCCATTGCCGCCGCTACCCGAAGGGTGCTTCGCGCTGGTGCCGCTGGAGGAACCGGTCCGCGAGCTGGTGAAGGTGATGCGGGAGTTCCGTCCGCACGTGGTGCTGACCTATGACGAGAACGGCGGGTACCCGCACCCGGATCACATCCGCTGCCATGAGGTCTCGGTCGCGGCGTTCGACGCGGTCGCCGAGCCGGACCGGTTCCCCGAGGCCGGCGAGCCGTGGCAGCCGTTGAAGCTGTACTACATGCACGGGATGTCCCGCCTGCGGATGCAGCTGTTCCACGACGCGCTGCTCGAAGAGGGCCTGGAGTCGCCCTACGCCGAGTGGCTCGAGAAATGGGACCCGGAGCGTCCTGACGTGATGGAGCGGGTCACCACACGGGTCGACTGCGCCGACTACTTCAAGCTGCGGGACGAGGCGCTCAAGGCGCACGCCACGCAGATCGACCCGAACAGCCGCTGGTTCGCGGTGCCGCTGGAGATGCAGCGCCGGGTCTGGCCGACGGAGGACTACGAGCTGGTCCGCTCGCTTGTCGACAGCACGTTGCCGGAGGACGATCTGTTCGCAGGGGTACGGGAGAAGGTGACCGCATGAATCTCGCGTTGCCAGGTGCGGGCCCCGTCGCGACGACGGCGCTGGTCCTGGTGCAGCAGCCCGGTAACGGAGACAACGGCGGCCAGGGCGAGGACTTCGGCAAGTCCTCTCCGGTCGGTTTCCTGTTGCTGCTGGTGTTCCTGGTCGCTGTGGCGCTACTGGTGCGTTCGATGACCAAGCACCTCAAGCGGGTCCCGAAGACGTTCGACAAGGAAGAGGCCGCGGCGGGCGAACAGGAGAAGCAGCAGGAGAAGAGCGAGAAGAGCTCCTGACGATAAGTCCTGCAGATTCCCACTCCAAGTAGTAAAGTCCTGCTCATGGCATCCAGGCATGAGCAGGACAAGCCGGGACAGGGCCCGGCCCGCAAGGTGAGCGTGTCGTTGCGGGCGAGCAATGTGCGTGCCGTTCGTGAGCGCGTCGGCCAGCGCGGCTTTTCCGCCTATGTGGATGCCGCGGTCGAGCGGCAGGTCGAGCGGGATCTGCTCGTCGAGGCTCTGGCCGCGAACGAGGCGCGGGCCGGCCCCATCCCCCAGGAGTTCAGTGACGAGGCCGCGGCGGTGTTCCGCGAGGTCAAGTCGGCGCCCGAGCTGTCGAAAGAGGACTGATGGCGCGCGCGGTCGGCAGGCTCAGCGCCGGCACGATAGTGCTCGACAGCGAGGGGCTGTCGAAATGGTGTGCGGCGGACAGGCGGGTCACCGCGTTCGTGCGTGAGGCGCATGAGAACGATTTCCGGCTTGTCGTCAGCGCGCTCACACCGATCGAGGCGTGCGATGTGCGCACCAGAGACGACCAGCTTCGCTGGTATCTCTCGCGACTGAAAATCGAGCCGGTGACCGACGAGATCTCGTTCCGGGCCATCGACCTGCTGCGCGACGCCGGTCTGCACGGGCACAAGTACGCCATCGACGCGGTGGTCGCCGCGACGGCGCTGAGCGCGGCGAAGCCTGCCGTCGTGCTGACGTCCGACGCGGATGACATGCACAAGTTGTGCGGGAAGCGCGTGCGGATCGTCGAGTTGTAGCGGCCCCGCGCTGTGGGAGAGTGGGGTCATGAACCGGCTCGGCACCGCGACCTCGCCCTATCTCCTGCAGCACGCCGATAATCCGGTGGATTGGTGGCCGTGGAGCGAAGAAGCGCTGGCCGAGGCACGCCGCCGGGACGTGCCGATCGTGTTGTCCGTCGGCTACGCGGCCTGCCACTGGTGTCACGTGATGGCGCACGAATCGTTCGAGGACGCCGAGACCGCGCGGTTGATGAACCAGAACTTCGTCAACATCAAGGTGGACCGCGAGGAACGGCCGGATATCGACGCCGTGTACATGACCGCGACCCAGGCGATGACCGGCCAAGGCGGCTGGCCGATGACCTGTTTCCTTACCCCACAAGGAGAACCGTTCCACTGCGGCACGTACTACCCGCCGCAGCCGCGCCCCGGGATGGCCTCGTTCCGGCAGTTGCTCGGCGCGGTCGCGCAGGCTTGGCAAGACCGCCGCGAGGAACTGCGTGAGGGCGCGGGCCGCATCCTCCAGGAGCTCGCGAAGCAGACCGGGCCGTTGCCGGAGGCGGCCGTCGATACGCGCGTGCTCGCGGACGCGGTCGTGAAACTGGCCGCGGACGCCGATCGCGAACGTGGCGGATTCGGTGGTGCGCCGAAGTTTCCGCCGTCGATGACGCTGGAGTTCCTGCTGCGCCACCACGAGCGCACGGGTTCGGCCGAAGCACTGTCCTTAGTAGACGAATGTGCCGAGGCGATGTCCCGTGGCGGGATGTACGACCAGCTGGCCGGTGGGTTCGCGCGGTACTCGGTGGACGCGGACTGGGTGGTGCCGCATTTCGAAAAGATGTTGTACGACAACACTTTGCTGCTGCGGGTGTACACGCATCTCGCGCGGTTGACCGGTTCGCCGCGGGCGCTGACGGTGGCCAGGGCGACCGCTGGATTCCTGCTCGAGAGGCTCGGCACGGACGAAGGCGGGTTCGCCGCGTCGCTCGACGCGGACACCCAGGGCGTGGAAGGCCTGACCTACGTCTGGACGCCGGAGGAACTGGGCGTCGTCCTGGGTGCGGACGCCGAGTGGGCGGTGCGGTTGTTCGAGGTCACCGAGTCCGGCACGTTCGAGCAGGGCACGTCGGTGCTCCAGCTGCGGCGCGATCCCGATGACACGCAACGGTTCGAGCGGGTGCGCCGAGCACTCCTCGCCGTGCGCGACGAGCGGCCGCAGCCCGGCCGGGACGACAAGGTGATCGCCTCCTGGAACGGTCTGGCGATCACGGCGTTGTGCGAGGCGGGTGCCGCGCTGAACGAGCCGCGCTGGATCGACGCCGCGACGCGCGCTGCACTGGCGATCCTCGACATTCACGTCGTGGACGGGCGGCTGCGGCGAAGTTCGCGGCACGGTCAGGTCGGCGAGGCGGCCGGGGTACTCGAGGACTACGCGTGTTTCGCGGACGGTCTGCTCGCCCTCCATCAGGCGACCGGTGATACGCGCTGGCTCAGCGAAGCGACGAAGCTGCTCGACCTCGCACTCGAACGCTTCGCCGACAACGGTGCCCCCGGCGCCTACCACGACACGGCCGACGACGCGGAAGCGTTGGTACAGCGGCCTTCCGACCCGGCTGACAACGCGAGCCCGTCCGGCGCGTCGGCGCTCGCGAGCGCGCTGGCCACCGCGTCGGTGCTGGTCGGCTCCGACCGCGCGGCGGCTTACCGCGACGCGGCGGAGCAGGCGTTGACCCGCGTCGGGCAGTTGGCCGTGAAGGTGCCGCGATTCGCGGGCAACTGGCTTGCGGTCGCCGAAGCGCTGGCCACCGGACCCGTGCAGGTCGCTGTCGTCGGTGTCGATCCGGAAGCGTGGTCGCAGCTGCGGACCACCGCGGCGCGGCTGGTGCCCGGTGGCGGTGTTGTGCTGGCCGGCGAGCCGGACAGTGCGCCGCTGTTGGCTCAGCGCCCGCTCGTCGACGGCGCCGCCGCGGCCTACGTGTGCCACGGTTACGTCTGTGACCGCCCGGTGACCTCGCCGGACGCGCTGGAAGCAGCCCTCGCCCGCTGACTGCATTACGCCCTGGGCAAACGCACTCCACCTGTCGCTGGTATCGGCGTACCTTCTGTATTGATGTAATCATGTAATCGCGGAGGTTGCGATGCGAGGCTGGAAAGGACGCGGCGGGTGGCAACAGGCTGAGGTGCCCTCCGCCGAGGACGCGGCGGGCTGGTTCGCGGGCCGGTTGCCGGACGGATGGTTCACGGGCGCCCCGGAGATCACCGTCGATCGTGAAGAGATTCTGGTGGTCGGCGAACTGCCACCACTGACCGATGAATTCGCCGACGACGCGGCGCGTGCGGCGGCGGAGGCGGGCCGGATCAGCCGGTTCCGGGAGGAAACGCGCGAACGGCGCATCGAGATCGCGCGTCAGGCCGAGCACCGGTACCAGCGCAAGGTGGCGTGGGGCGCGCGGGTCGGGGACACCCGGGAGTTGTTCACCACGCTGTCCGTTCCCGTGATGACGCGGTTGCGGCAACCCGAACGGCAGGTGCTGGACACGCTCGTCGCCGCCGGTGTGGCGCGGTCAAGGTCCGAGGCGCTGGCCTGGGCCGTCCGGCTCGTCGGCCAGCATGCCGAGCAATGGTTGGGGCAGCTACGGGAAGCCATGTCCACTGTGGACGATTTGCGCGCCAAGGGACCGGATCTCGGCTGAACCCTGCGAACCGTCGCTGTGGCGCGAGGTCCGGGCGCGGCTCGGATGTGCATCACCTGCGCACTCAAGGCCGGGCTCAACGGTGTCGACTGCTGGATTACCTTGCGCACCAACGGAAACTGCGGTCGATCCAGGCGGCGCGGGAAGCGTGCGGTGGTGCAGTTACCAATCCGACCGAAAGTCGGCGGACACGGTCAGGTCGTGGGGACGGTACTCGAGCGGACAGCGCCGCGCAGCCCAGGTGGACGGAGTGGTGCGGTCGGCTTTCGTCGCGGCGATCTCGCGGTGCGACGATCCGGACGCCGCCGAACTGCTGGGCAAGGTGTGTGACCTGTACGCGTTGTCGAACATCGAGGAAGACCGCGCGTGTTCCTGGAACACGGCCGCATCACCTCCGCCCACGCGAAGTCCGTCACGTGAACTCGGACCGGTACTTGCCGTTGACGAGCTTGAGCCAGGTTTCGGCCCAGCTGCTGGAGATGGCGATCTCCTCGATTGCGCCAGTCGGGGGCGCACAGAATCTTGAATTCTTGGCGTGCCGCCGTATCGCCGTCGTTGACGCGGTTGCGAAGCTGCCTCAACCGGTCAATGACTTCGTCGACCGAGTCGTACCTGGTCCAGCCAACGTCGTGTTCGCCGGTGCGCAGGATGGACAGCAGATCGTCTATCAGATTGCAAACCCGGTCGCGGCGAGTCATCCGTCGATGCTTCCGCGACCACAAAACCCCAGCTAAGCGAACACCGCCAGCCAGATCGCGACGTAGTGCGATATCGCGGCCAGCACTGTGCAGGCGTGGAAATACTCGTGGTACCCGAAGATGTCCGGCCAGTGGTTGGGCCAGCGCGTGCCGTAGAAGATTGCGCCGATTGTGTAGAACAGGCCGCCGACGAGGAGCAGGACCAGGGCGGCGACGCCGGCGCTGCGGGCCAGTTCGGGCAGCACGAAGATGGCCACCCAGCCGAGCGCGATGTAGATCGGCACGCCCAGCCACCGTGGCGCGCCCGGCCACAGCATCTTCAACGCGACCCCGGCCAGCGCGCCGCCCCACACGATGCCGAGGATCCACCAGCCGGTCGGCTTTGACATGGTCACCACCGTGAACGGCGTGTAAGTCCCGGCGATGAACAGGAAGATCATCGAGTGATCCGCGCGCTTCATCCATTTGTACCCACGCGGGCTCCAGAACCGCCGGTGGTACAGCGCGCTCACCCCGAACACACCCATCACCGTCAGCCCGTACACCGACGTCGCGACCGCGGCGAGGCCGGACACCTTCGCGGCGGCCAGCGCGACCAGTGTCACGGCACCGGCGAGCGCCCCGAAGAACGACCAGAAATGGATATGACCGCGAAGGCGCGGGCGGGTGTCGACGGTGGGCGGCTCAGCAACGGTCACGCGAATGAGGCTACGGGATGTGCGGCGGCAGGTGCGATGTCGTTGTCCGTGGCGGTAACCACGTCGCCCTTGACTGGGACCACCCGGGCTTTCACCTGGTGGCAGCGGGCGCGGCGAATCACCATGCCGTGGTGAAATGCACCCCTTATCCGCGCCCGGGAGGCACATTATCGATCGCCCTCAGTGAGGAGCTTTTCATCCTGCCGGTGGGCTGCCGATGCCACGCCATTGCCGCTAGAGTCGGTAGGCGCGCCACAACGCGCACCTGATTTATTTCACGAAATTCACCCTCGCTCATTCAGGGGATTATTGCGCTCTTTTTCCTTTGGCTGAAGCGGCAAATCCAATGGGAGACAACGATGGCTGGACGTTTGAACAGACCTGCGGCCACGGACGGCGTGGTCGCTTACCAGGATTACGACAATCCGGAAATGTTTCATTACTTTCCCCTCCGTATTGACTCGGTTCTCGGTGAGACGCTGCGGAAATTCGAAGTCAAGTACTACGGCATCAACGCCCAGCCATACTGGGTCGACTACGGAAACTTGGTGTACAAGAGCTGTTGTGGCGGCATCTTGAAAGGCGCCGCCGTCGCCGACATGACCGCCGCCCAGCGTGCCAACATCACCGAGGAGATCCAGAAGCGATACAACATCAAGAAGCCCGTCCTGGTCCCGATCGTGCTGGACGACGTGACAGTGCAGCCGATCTTCGCCAAGCACATCGTCGAGTCCGGCACGGGTGGCACCGCGACCTTCCCCAATCAGGTGACCCTCGGGTCGCAGTTCAACTACGAGGTCGGCGCGAGCAACAGCCTGTTCGCCGAGCTGGTCGGCGCCGAACTCGCCACGGCGGAACCGGTACCCGAGTTCGCGGTGAACATCTACGGCACGGCCAGCCTCTACGCCGACCCCTGGGTGGCGGAGATCCACGCCGACCTGAGCAAGGTCTGGGAGTACACCCGCAGCCAGGTCAAGGTGGGTGCGAACATCGGCTGGTTCAATCTGGGCGTCGACGTCGACAAGATCACCCAGGAGCTCATTTCGAAGGGTATCGTCACCATAAAGTACCGCCAGGGAAGCGGCAGCAGCGAATTCGGCTGGCAGATGCTCAACAGCACCAAGGCCATGTTCGAGGCGATCAACAAACAGATCACCTCCGGTGAAGGATTGTTCAAGTTCGAGCCCAATCCGACGCCGCAGGAACCGTCGAAGGACGACAATTGGGCGGCCAAGCTGCTGCCGTTCACCGTCAATGTGAACACCAGCTACATCAGTAACTTCTTCAATCAGGAGATCACCTACGACGAGGTGGTTTCCTTCGAGGGGCAGCTCCCGGTATTGATGTCCAGCTCGATGTCACTGGCGATACCGTGCGGCGGGGAAAGTTCGAAGTTCTTCTACGACCTGCAGCTCAAAGAATCCGGCTGCGTGACGAAAGCGAAGAGCGACGGGCTCCAGAAGCGGATCACGACCGAGGTGGCCGCCAAGAACAAGGAGGTTCTGAGATATCTGGGATATGTGGAAAGTGGAAAGTGGACGCCGCAACAGTTCGGCGTGATGCTCGACCTGCTCAACACGATCACCCTGACCGAAACGCCGTCTTTCAAGGGCTACCACGACGACGGCACGCCCATTCTCGAGCTTGCGTCCGGTGAAGAGGTCAGGGAAATCCTCGCCGCGCTGGAACGGAACGTGGAGGATGGCGCCCTGCCGACCCCGCGTGAACCCCAGGCTCAGCCCGCCAAACGCCGGATCAAGCTCTGACGACAAGGAGACCAGCTATGTCGCCCACATCAGCACAGCGACTCCCGGTGACGCACCGCCTTCGCGTGGGGATGCCGTTCCCGCCCGACAAACGGCAGCGCGTCACCCAGACTTCCGCCTCGCCCTGGTGCACCACCGGGCTGGTGACCGCGACGTTCCCGGACGGGACCGAAGGCGAGTCCACGGGATTCGCGATCGGGGAGAGACACGTGGTGACAGCCGCACATGCCGTCTACGACAAGGATCTCGGCGGTCTGGCGACCAAAGTGAAGTTCCAACCGGGACGGGACGCCGCCAACCTCCCGTTCAACACGTTCACCGCGGCCAAGTGGCACGTGCTGGACGTCTACCGCGACAAGGACCTCACCCGGGACGACTACAGCCTGCTGGTGCTGAGCGCCTCGATGCCCGCCGCGGTCGGGCGATACCAGCTCACCGCGGCGGACGACTCGACGCTGCGCGGCAACGAATGGCAGATCGCCGGGTACCCGGACGACAAGACGCCGGAGAACTCGATGTGGTACGCCGCGGGGGCGCTCGCCGCGGTCGATCAGCACCTGCTGCAATACCGCATTTCCACGTCAGCGGGTCAAAGCGGTGCCGCCGTGGCCGGTTACCAGGCCGTCAGTGACACCAAGGCGGTGGGCATCCACAGCCGGGTCAACGACGATCGCACCGCGAACCTCGCGGTCCGGGTGACGCCGCAGGTCATCAAGCAGATCGAGGAGTGGAAGGCGAGGTAGTCCGCACCGTGCCGAGTGCCGTTGCCCGGTTGGACGTAGCCGCGGCCACGTCCAACCGGGCAACTGCGTACGCTTGTCCGACGTGAGCCTTCGCGCTATCGGGTCCCGCATCGTCTATACCGTCTACGGTCGGCGGCTGATCCAGCAGGCTGCCGGGCGGCACCCCCGCCATATCGCGATCATGCTCGACGGCAACCGCCGCTGGGCGCGCGAAGCCGGGTTCGCCGACGTCGCGGACGGCCATCGTGCGGGGGCGAAGAAGATCGCCGACTTCCTGTCCTGGTGCCGCGAGGCCGACGTCGAGGTCGTCACGTTGTGGCTGCTGTCGACCGACAACCTTTCCCGCGCGCACGAAGAGGTCGAGGCACTGCTGAAGATCATCGTCGATGTGGTCGACGAGCTCGCCGCGCCGGAGAACCCGTGGCGCCTGCGCATGGTCGGGGCGCTCGAGCTGCTGCCTGTCGACATGGCCCGCAGCCTCAAGTCCGCCGCCGCGCGCACCGAGGAGCGCGGGGGCATGGAGGTCAACATCGCCGTCGGCTACGGCGGCAGGCAGGAGATCGCCGACGCGGTCAAGAAACTTCTGCTGCAACAGGCCGACGAGGGCACTTCCATCCGCGAGCTGGCCAAGATCCTCGACGTGGACCACATTTCCGAGCACCTGTACACCTCGGGCCAGCCGGATCCGGATCTCATCATCCGAACATCGGGCGAACAGCGGCTTTCGGGTTTCTTGCTCTGGCAGTCCGCGCACTCGGAGTTCTGGTTCACCGAGGCTTACTGGCCCGCCTTCCGCCGGGTCGATTTCCTTCGTGCGCTGCGGGATTACGCCTGGCGGCACCGCCGGTTCGGTACTTGACATCACCGACCGTAGCCGGAAGGCCACGGTGCACTCCGCCATGAGTGAGATGACGAATTCGCGAATCACCTGCCTGGCTGCCTGCACGATCCGCGATTCGCAGGTAACTTCCGTGGTGATGGTTCGTGACCTTGCGGATCATCGCGGGAGGCCCTGGAGTGGCAGTAGTTGAGGGGACGACGGCGGTACCGGCCGTGACGTCGTTCGCGAAACGCACGAGGGGGCCGGCACCCGGCCCTCTTGGCCGCGCCCGCTGACGCAAGCCGGCGTCAGGGGATCGAACGGCCAGCCAGGGCGGTGCCCGGCCCAGCGAGTGCGGGCGTGGTGCCACGCCTAAGGGAGATGCCGTCGTGACTGCGCAGCGTTTGCCCCGAAAGGCCTCGACCGGTGCGGGAAGCACCGGAGAATCAGCGGCTGGTCCGCTATCCCCAGAAATCCAGCGGCACACTTACGTGCTCGACACCTCGGTCCTGCTCTCGGACCCGTGGGCTGTCACCAGGTTCGCCGAGCATGCCGTCGTGTTGCCACTGGTCGTGATCAGTGAACTGGAGGCGAAACGGCATCACCCCGAACTGGGCTGGTTCGCGCGGGAATCCCTGCGCCTGCTCGACGATCTGCGCCGCGTTCACGGCCGGCTGGACTCGCCGGTGCCGATCGGGGACGCCGGCGGCACCCTGCACGTCGAGCTGAACCACTCCGATCCCACCGTGCTGCCGCCCGGATTCCGGACCGATTCCAACGACCACCGGATTCTGGCCTGCGCGCTCAACCTCGCCGTCGAACGCAAGACGGTGACGCTCGTGACGAAGGACATTCCGTTGCGGGTCAAGGCCGGTGCGGTCGGGTTGGACGCGGACGCGTACCGCGCCCAGGAGGTCACGCCGTCCGGCTGGACCGGGATGGCGGACGTGGATGTGCCACAGGAGGCCATCGACGCGCTGTTCGCGGGCGGCACCATCGATCTTGCCGACTACGGTCAGCCCGACATCGGCGAACTGCCGTGTCACACCGGATTGCGGTTGCTCGGCGGCGGTTCGGCGGCGCTCGGGCGGCTCACTGCCGACAAGAAGGTGCGGCTGGTGCGCGGCGACCGCGAGGCATTCGGACTGCACGGCCGCTCCGCGGAGCAACGCGTCGCGCTCGACCTGTTGCTCGACCCCGACGTCGGGATCGTGTCACTGGGTGGCCGCGCGGGCACCGGCAAGTCGGCATTGGCACTGTGCGCCGGCCTGGAGTCGGTGATGGAACGCCGTGAGCACCGCAAAGTCGTGGTGTTCCGGCCGGTCTACGCCGTCGGCGGGCAGGATCTCGGGTATTTGCCCGGTTCCGAGAGCGAAAAGATGCAGCCGTGGGCGCAGGCGGTGTTCGACACCCTCGGCGCGCTCGTCAGCCAGGAGGTCCTCGACGAGGTCTTCGACCGCGGGATGCTGGAAGTGCTGCCGCTGACTCATATCCGCGGCCGCTCGCTGCACGACGCGTTCGTGATCGTGGACGAGGCGCAGTCCTTGGAGCGCAACGTGTTGCTCACCGTGCTGTCCCGGCTCGGCACCGCCTCGCGGGTGGTGTTGACGCATGACGTCGCGCAGCGCGACAACCTGCGCGTCGGGCGGCACGACGGGGTGTCCGCCGTCATCGAGAAGTTGAAGGGGCATCCGCTTTTCGCGCACGTCACGTTGACCCGCTCGGAGCGGTCACCGATCGCCGCGCTGGTCACCGAGATGCTGGAGGATCACGGCTGAGGTTCGCCGGCCGCCCCTCTCACCACCCGGACGGGAGTGGGCGGCCCTCGGCGAACCCGGCGGCGGACTGCACCCCGAGCACGGCGCGCTCGTGGAATTCCTCGGTGGTGCGGGCGCCGGCGTAGGTGAATGAGGACCGCACGCCCGCGCAGATCGAGTCCAGCAGGTCCTCGACGCCGGGCCGCGCCGGGTCGAGCAACATCCGTGACGAGGAAATGCCTTCCTCGAACAACGCCTTGCGGGCCCGGTCGAACACGTTGTCGGTGCGGGTCCGGCCGGCCACCGCCCGCTTCGACGCCATGCCGAAGGATTCCTTGTACGGGCGGCCGTTCTCGTCATAACGCAGGTCGCCGGGCGACTCGTGGGTCCCGGCGAACCAGGAGCCGACCATGGCCGCCGACGCGCCCGCGGCCAGCGCCAGCGCGACGTCGCGCGGGTGGCGGACCCCGCCGTCGGCCCACACGTGCTTGCCCAGTTCCCTTGCCGCGACGGCACATTCGGCGACCGCGGAGAACTGCGGGCGACCGACTCCGGTCATCATCCGCGTCGTGCACATCGCCCCGGGGCCGACCCCGACCTTGACCACGTCGGCGCCCGCCGCGATGAGATCTCGGGTGCCTTCGGCGGTGACCACGTTGCCGGCGACGACGGGCACGTGCGGCGAAACCGACCGCACGGCCTTGAGCGCGGCGATCATTTTCTCCTGGTGGCCGTGTGCCGTGTCCACCACGAGCACGTCCACGCCGGCTGCCAGTACGGCTTCCGCCTTCGCCGCGACATCACCGTTCACCCCGATCGCCGCGCCCACCCGCAAGTGGTTGTGCGCATCGACGGCGGGGGTGTAGATGCCGGCGCGCAGCGCGGCCGTCTGGGTCAGGACGCCGACGAGCTTGCCGTCCGCGTCGACACCGAGCGCGAGCCGGGCGCCCGCCGCGTGGAGGCGCTCGAAGACTTCGCGCGCGGGCGTGCCAAGGGGCAGCGTGACCGCGGGCGGTTCGGCGACTTCGGTCAGGCGGGCGAACCGGTCCACCCCGGCGCAAGCGTTTTCGTCCGCGATCCCGACCGGGCGGCCGTCGTCGTCGACCACCACGACGGCGCCGTGTGCGCGCTTGCCGACGAGGTTCAGGGCATCGGCGACGGCGTCGCTGCCGGTGAGCACGAGCGGCGTGTCCCACACGGTGTGGCGGCTCTTCACCCAGCCGACGATGTCGGCGACAGCGGCCGGATCCACGTCCTGCGGCAGTATCACGAGACCGCCGCGGCGGGCCACCGTCTCGGCCATCCGGCGGCCGGCGACGGCGGTCATGTTGGCGACGACGACCGGGATCGTCGCGCCGGTGCCGTCCACGGTGGAGAGGTCCACATCGAATCGCGACTCCACGTCCGAACGGTTCGGCACGAGGAACACGTCGTCGTAGGTGAGGTCGTGGGCAGGCCGGTGGCCAACGAGGAAGCGCACGAGTTCCCAGCGTAGGTCATGAGACGATGCGCGCATGCCGGAGCGCGATCGAGACGCCGAAGGCCGGGCCCGCAACGCGCGCCCGCGGGACGGGTTGGGCAGGCCGCTGCCGTACGGCTCACCGGGAGTGCCCCGGCAGCCGGAAGGCGTGGTGCGCACTCCCGACGAGACGCTCGCCGAGGCCCAGCGGCTGCTCGACGATGGCAAACCGTTCCATGCGCACGAGGTGTTCGAGGACGCGTGGAAGTCGACGGATGGGCCCGAGCGGGCGCTGTGGAAAGGACTCGCGCAGTTCGCCGTCGGCCTGACCCATGCGGCGCGCGGGAACGCCAAGGGTGCGGCTGCCCTGCTGGCCCGCGCCGCGGCGGCTCTCGAACCGTTCGCGCCCGAGGCACCGCATGGGATCGACGTCGCCGGGCTGGTGAACTGGGCGCGCAAGGGCGCTCAGGGCGAACCGCCCGCGCTCCGCGGCTGAACCGAGTCGCCAACCAACTAGATGGTTGGTACGATGGGGATCATGACCGGGAGCACGGAGGAGCGCATCCTGGCCGCCGCGACGGCCGAGTTCGCCGCGCACGGCTTCGGCGGCGCACGAGTCGACCGCATTGCGGCGGCCGCGGGGGCGAACAAGGAACGCATCTACGCGTACTTCGGTGGCAAGCAGCGCCTCTTCGCAGCGGTGCTCAAGGCGGCGGCGTCCCGACCCGACGGGTGGACTTCCCGTAGCGCGGCAGACCTACCCGCCACCACCGGCGACCTGTTCGACCTGGCGTTCGGCGCGCCGGAGATCGTGCGCCTGATCTCGTGGCGACGGCTGGAGGGCCCGGAGCTCGCGCGGTCCTCGAGTGAAACCGAGGCCTACCAAGAAAAAATCGAGCAGATCAAGGCGGCGCAGCGGGCCGGCCAGGTCGACGCGTCCTGGGACCCCGCCGACCTGATGGCGATCATCGGCGCACTGGCGGGCGCGTGGTCCGGTGCGGACGCGGCGCTCGTGGACGTAGCCGAGGCCGGTGGTCCACCGGTCCACACGCGGCGCGCCGCGATCGAGGAAGCCATGCGCCGCATCGTCACTCCCCGAAACCCGACGTCAGCGGAGGGCCGCCCGCGCACCGCCGCCCGAAAAGGAGACAAGCATGGCCACAATCGACGTGGAGACCACTAGCGGCACGATCCGGGGTGAGCTGAGCGACGGGACGGCCGCCTTCAAGGGCATTCCGTACGCGGAGCCGCCGTTCGGGCCGAACCTCTTCAAGCCACCGGTGCCGCGTACCCGCTGGGACGGCGTGCGCGATTGCACTGCCTACGGCCCGCGCTGCCCGCAGCCATCCTTGGGCATCTTCGCCGACCTCGAAGACGGCGAGGACTGCCTGTCGGTCAACGTATGGGCGCCTGAAGGCGCGTCCGGCCGACCGGTTCTGTTCTGGATTCACGGCGGTGGCTTCACCCTCGGCTCGAACGCCGAGCCCGGCTCCGACGGCAGCGCGTTCGCCCGCGACGGGGCGGTGCTCGTCAGCTGCAACTACCGGCTCGGTGCGTTCGGGTTCCTGCACGCCGGGCACCTCGACGACGCCTACACGGCCGCGTCGGGCGCCTACGGACTCGCCGACCAGATTGCCGCGCTGCGCTGGACCCGCGAGAACATCGCGAACTTCGGGGGAAACCCGGACAACATCACGATCTTCGGGTCCTCGGCCGGTGCCACGTTCGTCAACGAGCTGCTCGGCTGTCCCTCCGCACAGGGGCTGTTCCACCGGGCGGTGTCGCAGAGCGCGCCTGGCGCGCCGGTGTTCGGCTTCCCCGCCGGCAACGCCGAGCCCGTCGCCGAACTCGTCCTCGCCAAACTTGGCGTCACGGCCGCTGACCTGCCCTCGGTACCGTCGGCACGTTTCCTCGAGGCACAGACCGAACTGATCGACGAGATCCGGCGCGGCGAGCATCCCGAGTGCGGACGGACGTCACTGCCGTTCGTGCCGTTCACCGGTGGCGACCTGATGCCCCGCCCCGCGGCGGAGGCCATCGCCGATGGCGTCGGCGCGGACGTCGCGCTCGTAATCGGCACCAACCGCGACGAGTGCACCCTCTACCAGTTGATGGCCGAGATGCCGGGTCCAGTGGACGTGGCCCCGCCGAAATGGGGCGCGGATCCCGCGCTACAGCAACGGATCCGCGACGTGTACGACCGGAGCCTGGAACCCGGCTCGGCGATCGGGGCGCAGATCGCGATGGACACCGACCGGGTCTTCCGCATCCCGTCGCTGCGGATCGCCGAAGCGCACCACCGTGCCGGTGGTTCCACCCGCGTGTACCAGTTCGCCTGGCGCAGCACCGCTTGCGACGGACGCGTCGGCGCCAGCCACGGCCTCGAAGTCCCCTTCGTGTTCGACGACTTCAGCCTGCCCATCACCAAGTCGATGCTCGGCGACGACGTGCCAGGGAGCCTGACCGAAGAGCTGCACGGCTCCTGGATCTCCTTCGCCACCAACGGTGATCCCGCCGCCACCGGCGCCGTCCCCGCCTGGCCGGAGTACGAGCCCGGCTCCCGGCAGACGATGGTGTTCGACGAGAAGACCGCCGTCGTGGCCGACCCGGACGGCGAGCGGCGAGCGAGCTGGCACAACGTGTCACTGCGCCACTGAACGGTCAGGTGGCGGGCACGTTCGCCTTCTCCGCGCCGATGGTGGTGGACTCGCCGTGTCCGGTGTGGACCACCGTGTCGTCCGGCAACGCGAACAGCTTGGTGCGGATGGATTTCACGATCGTCGGGTGATCGGAGTAGGAGCGGCCGGTGGCACCCGGACCGCCGGAGAACAGGGTGTCCCCGGTGAACACGATCCCGAGCTCAGGGGCGTAGAGGCAGACCGCGCCGGGCGCGTGGCCCGGGGTGTGCAGCACGGTCAGCCCGGTGCCCGCGACGGTCAGCGTCTGTCCGTCCGCCAGCTCCCCGTCCGGCGCGGTATCCGGATGCGTCAGATTCCACAGCACCCGGTCGGCGGGATGCAGCAGGATCGGCGCGCCGGTGCGCTCGGCCACCGCGGGCGCGGCGTTGACGTGATCGTTGTGTGCGTGCGTGCAGATGATCGCACGGACCTCGCGGTCACCCACCGCACTCACGATCGCGTCCGCGTCGTGTGCCGCGTCGATGACGAAGACCTCGCTCTCGTCCCCGAGCAGCCATACGTTGTTGTCGACGTCCCACGTGCCGCCGTCGAGTTCGAACACACCCGAGGTGACCACGTTCCGCACTGTTGCCGTCATGGCGGTGACCTTACGACTCGCTGGAACGGGCCCAGATGTTCAGACCCGAATCGGTGGCGTACTTGTCGATCTCGGTGAGCTCGTCACCGGTCAGCTCGGGCCCCCGCAGGGCGGCGATATTCTGCTCCAGTTGCCGCACCGAGGACGCGCCGATGAGCGCCGAGGTGACGCGCGGGTCGCGCAACAGCCACGTCAGCGCGAGCTGGGCGAGTGACTGGCCGCGCCGCTGCGCGATGTCGTTGAGCGCGCGAAGCTTGTCCACATTGCGCTCAACCGCCTCCGGGGCGAGCGATTTCCCTTGTGTGGCACGGGAACCCTGGGGGATACCGGAGAGGTACTTGTCGGTGAGCAGACCTTGTGCGAGCGGGGCGAATCCGATGCACCCCGCGCCCTCCTCGGCGAGCACGTCGAGCAAACCGTCCTCCTCGATCCACCGGTTCAGCATCGAGTAGGAGGGCTGGTGGATCAGCAGCGGCACGCCCTGTTGCCGCAGCAGCGCGGCGGCCTCGCGTGTGCGGTGCGCGTTGTACGAGGAGATCCCGACGTACTGCGCTTTTCCTTGCTGCACGGCGGAAACGAGCGCACCCATGGTTTCTTCGAGCGGCGTGTCGGGGTCGAACCGGTGTGCGTAGAAGATGTCGACGTAATCCAGGTCCATCCGCTGGAGCGACTGGTCGAGGCTCGCGAGCAGGTACTTGCGCGAACCCCCGTCGCCATAAGGGCCGGGCCACATGTCGTAACCCGCCTTGGTGGAAATGATCAGCTCATCCCGGTACGGGCGGAAATCCTGCGCGAGCAGCTTGCCGAAATTGGCTTCCGCTGAGCCGTAGGGCGGCCCGTAGTTGTTGGCGAGGTCGAAATGTGTGACCCCGAGGTCGAAGGCGCGGCGAAGGATCGCACGCTGCGTCTCGAGTGGCCGGTCGTCACCGAAGTTGTGCCACAGGCCCAGGGAAATCGCCGGCAGCTTGAGGCCGCTGCGACCGGTGCGCCGGTAGGCCATCTCATCGTAGCGGCCGGCACTCGCAAGATAGGACGTCACGGTTTGCAGGGTAGTACCGTGCCGCCCGTTAACCAGGCGGTCATCCGCTGGACGAGTACGGGTGGAAGCGTGCGGGGTATGTGCATCGATTGCGGGGTAGGCGTGTCCCGTCGTGGATTTCTGGCCGCTGCCGGGGCTGGTGCGGGGCTGGCACTCACGCCGGTGGCGTTCGCCGGAGCGGCCGAAGGTCAGGTCCAGACCAAGGTGCTCGCCGGTCACTTCGACCAGGGCGTGCCGGATTTCGTGTACCTGCCGGTGCAGGTGCCGCCGGGAGTCAGCCAGATTTCGGTGGTCTACAGCTACGACAAGCCGCCGGTGCCCGCCGGAACGCCCGCGAATTCTTGTGACATCGGGATTTTCGATGCGCGCGGCACTCGGCTCGGCGGCGAAGGTTTCCGCGGCTGGTCCGGCGGTTTCCGGGACCGGTTCTCGATCAGCCGCACCGAGGCGACGCCCGGGTACCTACCGGGCGAGGTGATGCCCGGCACCTGGAACATCGTGCTCGGGCCGTACCAGGTCGCGCCGCAGGGGATGGACTACCGCGTCGAGGTGACGCTGACCTACGGCCCGGCTGGCGAGCCGTTCAAGCCGGATTACCCGCCGGCGAAGGCCCGCGGGCGTGCGCGCGCGTGGTACCGCGGAGACTGCCACCTGCACACCGTGTACTCCGACGGCAGGCGGCTGCCGGCCGAGGTCGCGGCGGGTGCGCGGGAGGCGAAGCTCGACTTCATCACCTCGACCGACCACAACACCTCGTCGTCGCACGGGGTGTGGGGCGAGTTCGCCGGCCCGGATCTGCTGATCATGCTGGGCGAGGAGATCACCACCCGCAACGGGCACTGGCTCGGCCTCGGTCTGAACCCGGGGCAGTTCGTCGACTGGCGTTACCGCTCGACGGACAATGTGATCGACGACTACACCCGGGCGATCCGCCGGGTGGGCGGGTTGTGCGTCGCCGCGCATCCGTACTGTCCGTGGATCGCGTGCAACTTCAAGTTCGGCTACGACGAGTTCGATGTGGTCGAGGTGTGGAACGGCCCGTGGTCGTGGGACGACGACGCGACAGTGTCCACATGGGACAACAAACTGGTGGAAGCCGTGCGTGGCAAGGAACGTTGGTTGCCCGCGATGGGC
The DNA here is from genome assembly GCF_009707865.1 of Amycolatopsis pithecellobii. Lineage (GTDB taxonomy): Bacteria > Actinomycetota > Actinomycetes > Mycobacteriales > Pseudonocardiaceae > Amycolatopsis_E > Amycolatopsis_E pithecellobii. The sequence goes on along the minus strand of NZ_WMBA01000010.1, from coordinate 68,713 downwards.
AACAGCGATGCGCACAACCCGGGTAACGTGATCGGGTTGCCGCAGAACGTCGTGCTCGCCGACGAGCTCAGCCGGGACGCGATCCTGGCGGGGATCAAAGCGGGCCGGAACTGGATCGCCGAGTCGGCCGGCGTCGAGCTGACCTTCGCGGCCACCGGTCCGCGCGGCCGGCTCGCGGGCATCGGCGACCGGCTGAATGTCGCGGACGGGGACAAGATCGCGGTGCGGCTGGATGTCAAAGGTGTGCCGAACGGGACCGTCCGGTTCATCACCGACGAGGGCCAGATCCTGCAGACGAGCCTGCCCGCGAGCGGCACCGGCAGCGCGACGTGGCTGACCACACCCGCGGTGTCGAAGTACATCCGCGCCGAGGTGCGGCACCCACTGGCGGACGGTACAGCCGGCGCCCCCGCGCTCTCGCCGGCGCTGAACTTCGGCCCCATGGCAGCGATGACGAACCCGATCTTCCTAGGCCGCTGACCGCGCTTTCGGTGGTTGTTTTGCCCGGTGTGGCGTGGGGCCCGTGCCTCCCGGCTGCGGCGACATGGTCTTCCGCGCGGGAGGTGGCCAGGGGACGCGCCCCATGGCACCCACGTCCGGGCAGATGTTCCGCCCAGCTTGGGGGTTCCCCCTTGGGTGGCGCACCTGGCCTACACGGTCGGCATCACCCTTTCAATGTGGCGCGGACGGCGTCGATGGTGTCGGCTTCACCGGGGTCCTTGTCCGGGCGGTACCGGACCACACGGGCGAAGCGCAACGCCACGCCGCCGGGATAGCGGGAACTGACCTGTGCGCCGTCGAGTTCGATCTCGACCACCAGCTCCGGCCGCACGTACACCGTCCAGTTGTCACGCCGGGATTCGATCTCCTGGAAGGTTTTCGTCTGCCAGGCGAGCAGTTCGTCGGTGAGACCCTTGAACGTCTTGCCGACCATGATCGGTGGCCCGCCGTCGGGATCGCGTGCGCCGAGGTGCAGATTGGACAGATACCCGGTGCGCCGTCCGTGCCCCCATTCCGCGGCCAGTACCACGAGATCCAGTGTGTGCACCGGCTTGACCTTGAGCCACGCGCGCCCGCGCCGGCCCGCCGCATACACCGAGTCCAGCGATTTGACCATCACCCCCTCATGTCCCGCGGCCAGCGCCGAGTCGAGGATCGCCGACGGATCGGCCGGCTCCGTCTGGCCCGGGATCAGGTGCTCACCGGCCACCGAACGCAGCGCGGCGTTACGTTCGCGCAGCGGCGCGTCGAGCAGATCCATGCCGTCCAGGTGCAGGCAGTCGAAGAAATACGGCCGCAGCAACAACGCCCGCACCTGCTCGTCACGCGTGCTGCCGAACCGGCTCATCGTCTCCTGGAATGGGCGGGGCCGCCCGTCGTCGGTGAGCGCGAGTGTTTCGCCGTCCAGCACGACGGACTCGCATGGCAGCGCGCGCACCAGCTCAACCAGTTCGCCGACATTCCCGGTGATCTCACGCAACGTCCTGGTGTAGACCCGGACCTGGTCACCAACACGATGCACCTGGACGCGTGCACCGTCCATTTTGTACTCGACGATGGCCGCCGGAAGTTCCCGTATCGCCTCGTCGAGCGACTCGGCGGGGGAGGCGAGCATCGGTCGCAACGGCCTGCCCAGCCGCAACCTGAACGCACCCAGCGCCGCCTCACCGCCGGTGACCGCCGCCTGCGCCGTCACCGGAAGCTGCCCGGACAGCATGAACGCGCGTCGCACCGCTTCGCCGGGCACCTCGGCCGCGGCCGCGATCGCGTCGATCATCACCCCTTCCAGTGCGCCTTGCCGTAGCTCCCCGGTGAGCAAACGGAACAGGAAATACTGCTCGTCTTCTGTGGCGCGAGCGAATAACCCGTGCAGCGCCTCGGCGCGGCGTTTCGCCGATCCGCTGCCCGCTATGCCCGCGACCTCACCGAGCGCGGCGTCCACCTCCGCGACGGTGAGCGTGGGCCCGCGGGCGGCCGGTGCGCCGAGCTCGGCCAGCGTGCGCCAGCCCGTACCGATCCGCCCCTGGCTTGGCTGACCGGTGAGGAAGGCGACGACGGCCGGCAGCTCACCCTGCCCGGCGCGGTTGATCAGCCCGGCCAGCGTCGCGATCTTGGCCTTGCGCGAGCGCGTGGCGGCGAGCTCGGCGGAGGCGTTGACGACGTCGGCGAGGAACATGTCGCCATCATGCCCCGGGGGTACGACAATTTCGCGGGGACGAGAACGAGCGCCACCCCGGTGAGACAAATTCCCAGGCCCAGCAGCCCCAGCGCGGTGACTTGCTGACCGAACATGAGCCAGGCGAGCAGCATGGTGGTCGGCGGGGTGAGGTAGAGCAGGGTCGACACCGTGGTCAATGACGTCCGGCGCAGCAGCAGCCAGTAGCAGGTGTAGCCGCCGAAGGTCGGCAGCACCACGACCCAGGCGATGGCCCACCAGAACCTGCCGTTGTCCGGCGGGGTGAGCGTCCCGGTCGCCGCCGCCAGCGCGGTGAACACCACGGCACTCGTCGCGTACTGGATGACGAGCGCGTCGGTGACATCCGCCCGGGTCCGGCGGCCGAGCAGGCTCCCGGCGACGAGGGTGAGCATCCCGCCGAACGGGAGCAGGTACGCCCACCACGGTGTGCCGGGATGCCCGGCGAGATCACCGGAGACCACGACAGCGACACCCGCCAGACCGATGCCGAGGCCGATCCACTGCCGGACCGTGGCGCGGTCGATCACCGCGGAGACGATGGGCTGCAGGGCCGCGATGAGCGCCATCGTGCCGGCCGCGACGCCCAGCGCGGCGGCCTCATACACGCCGAACAGGTAGCAGCACTGGGACAGTAGGGCCACCACGACCTGGGACTTGAGCTGCGCCCGTTTCGGCCGCCGCCAGAGCAGCAGCAGCGCGGCCGCGAAGAGGAACCGCCAGGCCAGCACGGTGATGGCGCCCGCGGAGCCGGCGCCGAGCGTCGCACCGATGAACCCGGAGCTCCACAGCAGCACGAACCCGGCACCCAGCATCACCGTCCACATCGGACCTCCAGGTATACAGACCTGTTTACCTCGGCTAGCGTAGCTATACAGACCGGTATATTGTCAAGTCGTGAAGACGTTGACGCCGGCGGCGCAGCGGGTACTGGACGTTGCCGCGGAGTTGTTCTACGCCAAGGGAATCCACGCGGTCGGGGTGGACACGATCGCGGCCGCGGCCGGCGTGACGAAGAAGACCTTGTACGACCGGTTCGGGTCGAAGGACGAACTCGTCGGTCAGTACCTGGCGCAGCGGGACAAGCGGTGGCGTGCGCACGTGTACGAAGTGGTGGCGGGCAGCCCGCGGACCAATCCGGTGCGGAAACCGTTGCTGGTGTTCGATGCGCTGGAAGAGTGGCTGGCGCGCGAGAGTGAGCGTGGCTGCGGTTTCGTCAACGCCCACGCCGAGCTGCCCGACAAGGATCATCCGGGCCGTCGCGTAATCGAGGCGCAGAAGGCGTGGCAGCTGGCGTATTTCCGCGAACTGGTGGCCGGTCTGCGAAACCCGGCCCGGCTGGCGGAGTCGCTCTACATCCTGCTGGAGGGCGCGACGGTCGCGGAGTCACTGGGGGTGGTGCCCGGCGCGGTGGCGAACGCCAAACGCCTCGCGCGGCAGTTGCTGGAGGACGCGGCGTCAACCGCGCCCCGGCGCTAGCCGCTCGAGGCGAGCCTTTCGGCGGTGCGCAGTGCCTCCGTCAGCTCCTCGCGCGCCCGGAACACCCGCGACCGGATCGTGCCGACCGCGCAGTCGCAGACCTCGGCCGCTTCGGCGTAGGACAGCCCGGCCACCTGGGTCAGCACGAACGCGTCCCGGCGTTCGGCATCCAGCTCCAGGATCAACCGCCGCAGTGCCACCATGCGTCCAGGATCCGGGGTGTAGGCGCCATTCTGCTCGGCTGCCGCGATCCAGTCCTCGGTCTGGGCGGTGACCGGGCGGCGCCGCGTGGTGCGCAGGTGATCCGCGGCGACGCGCTTCCCGATCGCCAGCAACCACATCCGCGCCGGTGACCGGCCCTCGTACCCCTCCAGCGCGGCGAACGCGCGCAGGTACGTCTCCTGCGTCAAATCCTCGGCGACCCCGGGGTTCGAAAGGTAACTCAGCAACCTGTGCAGCTGCCGCTGAGTCGCCGCGACGAACCGTTCCGCGGCCGCTGTGTCACCCCGGGAGGCTGCGAAGGCGTCCCGGGTGATCTCGTCGTCGTCCACTGCGACGTCCTTCCTGGAGCCCGCCCCCACTGACGATAACGGGCCCTGCGCGAGGCCGGTTCACCGCCGCTGGGAACTATTCAACCGTGCCCGGCGACGTGTATTACATGGACTGCTCAACCGCGCGCGAGGCGATCTCGGCGATGCTGGACGGCGAGGACCCCGGGGTCTCGCCGGCCGAGCTCGACGCGCACGTCGCGGGCTGTGCGGACTGCACCGCGTGGCAGCACGAAGCCGCGACGGTGAACCGGTTGGTGCGGATGGAAAAGGCGACCGAGACGCCTGACTTCGCCGGGGACGCCGCGATCAGGTTCGCGCCGCCGAGCCGGCCCGGTCCGGTCGACTGGCCGCGCTGGGCGCTCGTCCTCACCGCGATCGCGCAGTTCTCGATCGTGGTTGCGGAACTGTTCCTGCCGCAGCCCATGCCCGGCGGTATGCAGATCGAACCGGGATCGCACGTCGAGCACGAGGCGGTCGCGTTCAACTTCGCGGTCGGCGTCGCACTGCTCTGGGTCGCCTCGCGGCCGCGCAACGCGCGCACTCAGTTGCCGGTGTTGCTCAGCTTCACGCTCGTGCTCGCCGTTCTGTCCACTGTGGACTTCATCGGCGGCGAGGTCGGCTGGTACCGGCTGGCCAGTCACGTGCCGTTGCTGCTCGGGGTGTTGTGCACCGCGCTCATCGGCGCCCGGGAGGGCCGGTGGCCGTGGCCGGGCGGACGGGCGGACGGGCAGCGCACGAGTACGAAAACCCAGACGCGGCTCGGCCAGCCCGGTCACGCGCCGACGTCCCGGCAGGAGCGCCGCCCACCGGCCGCGCACCGGGACGTCGCGTGACTTACCAATCCGACCGAAAGTAGGCGGATACGGTCCGCAGCCCATCTGCCTATAGACACCAGTTTCCGCCATGACTGCCGTCGGATTGGTAACGACCGGCTCAGTACTTGCCGCCGCGTGCCATCCGCAGCACGTCGAGTGCTTCGTCGAGCTGTGCCTCGGTGAGCTTGCCCTGCTCGATGTAGCCGCGCTCGATGACGACTTCGCGAATCGTCTTGAGTTCCTTGAGAGCCTGCTTCGCGACCGCCGCGGCTTCTTCGTAGCCGATGTACTTGTTCAGCGGCGTCACGATCGACGGCGAGCCCTCGGCGTAGGCCATCGTGCGATCGGTGTTGACGGTGATCCCCGCGAACACCTTGTCCGCCAGCAACCGCGAAACCGCGGCGAGCAGCCGCGCGGACTCCAGCACGTTGCGGGCGATCACCGGCAAGTTCACGTTGAGCTGGAAGTTGCCCTGCGAGCCGGCGAAAGCCACGGCCGCGTCGTTGCCGATCACCTGCGCAACCACCTGTAGCGTCGCCTCCGGGATGACCGGGTTCACCTTGCCGGGCATGATCGACGAGCCCGGCTGCAGATCGGGCAGGGCCAGCTCGGCGAGCCCGGTGCGCGGGCCGGAACCCAGCCACCGCAGGTCGTTGGCGATCTTGGACAGCGACACCGCGACGGTCCGCAGGTGCGCCGAGGTCTCCACGACACCGTCCTGGCTCGCCTGTGCCTCGAAGTGGTTGCGGGCCTCGGTCAGCGGCAGGCCGGTCACGCGGGCGAGTTCCCCGGCCACCGCGGCACCGAAACCGCCGGGTGCGTTCAGCCCGGAACCCACGGCGGTGCCGCCGATCGGGAGTTCGCCGAGCCGTGGCAGACCCGCCTGCAGGCGCTCGATGCCATACCGGATCTGCGCCGCCCAGGCACCGGCCTCCTGCCCGAGCGTGATCGGCACGGCGTCCATGAGGTGCGTGCGGCCGGATTTCACCACGTCCTGCCACTCGGCGGCGCGCCGCTCGATCGTGCCGGCGAGGTGATCGAGCGCGGGGATCACGTCGGTCAGCACCGCTTCGGTCGCGGCGACGTGGATCGTGGTGGGGAACGTGTCGTTCGACGACTGCGACGCGTTGACGTGGTCGTTCGGGTGCACTTCGGTGCCGAGCTTGCGGCTCGCCAACGTCGCGATGACCTCGTTGGCGTTCATATTGGACGAGGTGCCGGACCCGGTCTGGAACACGTCGATCGGGAAATGCTTGTCGTGCCGGCCTTCGGCGACCTCGTCGGCGGCCTCCGCGATCGCCTCGGCGAGCTCCGGCTTGAGCACCCCCAGCTGGGCGTTGACGCGGGCCGCGGCGGCTTTCAGCAGACCCAGCGCGCGGATCTGGGCGCGTTCGAGACCGCGGCCGGAGATCGGGAAGTTCTCGACGGCTCGCTGGGTCTGCGCCCGGTACAGCGCGTCGACGGGCACCTTGACCTCGCCCATCGTGTCGTGTTCGATCCGGTATTCCTGTTCAGCCATAACGCCAGTTTCGCGCAGCACGGTCGCGTTCGCCTCGTGTGCTTGGGCACGCGATGTGGCTACGATCCAGGTGCTGGAGATCACCGGCTGAAGGGCGGTACCCCCCGATGGATCTTTCCGTCGACCTGCTCATCGTCGGCGCCGGGCCGACTGGTCTGTTCGCTGCCTACTACGCCGGGTTCCGCGGGCTGTCGATGGCCGTCGTCGACTCGCTGCCCGAGGCCGGTGGCCAGGTCACCGCGATGTACCCGGAAAAGATGATCTACGACGTCGGCGGGTTCCCTGCGGTGCGCGGGCGCGATCTCATCAAAGGCCTGGTTGAGCAGGCGGCGCCGTGGGAGCCGCGATACCTGTTGGGGCGCAAGGCGGAAACCTTGCGTGACGGGTCGCAAGGGGTGGACGTGGTGCTCGACGGCGGTGACGTCGTGCACGCCGGCGCAGTGCTGATCACCGCGGGGATCGGCGAGTTCACCCCGCGGCCACTGCCGGCCGGGGACGGCTGGCTGGGGCGCGGGATGGTGCATTTCGTGCCGTCGCTGGACGCGCATGCCGGGCAGGACGTGGTGGTGGTCGGTGGCGGGGACTCCGCGTTCGACTGGGTGCTCGCCCTGCATCCGGTCGCGGCGAGCGTGACGCTGGTGCACCGGCGCGCGAAGTTCCGGGCCGCGGAGTCCATCGTGCGTGAGGCGCAGGGGCTCGGCGTCCCGATGATCACCGACGCCGAGGTCACCGAGCTGCGCGACGATTCTTCGGGCACGCTGTGCGAGGTTGTGGTGAGTCCGAAGGGCGCCGATCCGGTGGTGTTGCCCGCGCAGGCCGTGGTGGCGGCCCTGGGTTTCACCGCGGACCTCGGGCCCATCGAGAACTGGGGACTCGAGATCGATCACCGCGCGATTCACGTCGACTCGACGATGGCGACCGCGCGACCACGGGTTTTTGCCGCGGGTGATGTCGCCGCCTATCCCGGAAAGGTCAAGCTGATCGCGACCGGTTTCGGCGAGGCGGCCACGGCCGTCAACAACATCGCGGTCGCCCTCGATCCCGACGCGCACCTGTTTCCCGGGCACTCCAGCAACGTGGAATGACCGTCAGGGTGCGGGCGTGGGCGTTGGGCTCGGCTGTGTGGGAGTCGGCGTCGGGCTGGACGGCGGTGACACCAGCTTCGTGATCCAGGCCGCGTAAGCGACAGCCGAGGTGTAGATCGACGGCGCCGTCGCGCACGTCGACGACTCGGCACCGGGCCGGCTGGTCACGCCCAGCAGCGCCCAGTGCCCGTCCATCTGCGTGAGCTCGGGTCCGCCGGAATCGCCGAAGCAGGCACCGGATTTGGCGTCCGGACTGTCGGTGCACAGCTCGACGCCGGGGTTGATCGGCGCGGTGCACCGGGCCGGGTCCACCAGCTGCGAATCCAGCTGCTGCAACATCGTGGGCCCGCCGCCGCAGCCGGGTGTCGGGCACGTCTGGCCCCAGCCGAGCAGGCGCACCGTGCTGCCGACCGCGGTGGCCGTGCCGAGCCGGATCGGGGCGGCGGTGACCGGCGCGGACACGTGCACCAGCGCGATGTCCCCGCCCGCGCCGGCCGAGTTGTAGTCGGGGCTGACGACTACCTTGTCGGGCTTGGCGAGCTCGCCGCCCTGGGTGCGGTCGTTGCTGCCGACGTGGGCGGTGAACGACGACGGGTCCCGCCCCTGCACGCAATGCGCGGCCGTGACCAGCCACGACGCGTCGAGCAGCGAGCCCCCGCAGAAGAACTCGCCGTCCGTGGTCTGCAACGCGGCAGCGAACGAGTATTGCTGATCGGCCTCGGTGCCGCCCACGATCCTGGGTTCGGCGGCCGACCCCGGCTGGACCACGAACAACACCGCCAGCAGACAGCAGGCGGCGCCGGCGAGCACTGCCCTCACGGCAATGGCGGCATGGGATCTTCGTCGCCGGGTGCCCCGTCGAAGTCGATCGAGGAGTAGGCGCGCAACTTGGTCAGCCGGTGGTAGCCATCGATCATGCGGACGGTGCCCGACTTCGACCGCATGACGATCGACTGCGTCGTCACGCCACCGGCGCGGTAGAGCGTGCCGCGCAACAGGTCCCCGTCGGTGACGCCGGTGGCGCAGAAGAACACGTTGTCCCCGCGCACCAGGTCGTCGTTCGTCAGGATCCGGTCGAGATCGTGCCCGGCGGCGATGGCCTTCTCCCGCTCGGCGTCATCCTTGGGCCACAACCGGGCCTGCAGCTCACCGCCGAGACACTTCATGGCGCAGGCCGCGATGATGCCCTCGGGTGTGCCACCGATGCCCAGCAGCAGATCGACGCCGGTGGTGGGGCGGGCCGCCGCGATCGCCCCCGCCACGTCACCGTCGGAGATGAACCGGATCCGGGCGCCGGCTTCGCGAACCTCCTTCACGAGCTGTTCGTGGCGCGGGCGGTCGAGGATGCACACGGTGACGTCGGAAACGCTGCTGTGCTTGGCTTTCGCGACCCGGCGGATGTTCTCCGCGACCGGCGCGGCCAGGTCGACCACCCCGGCGGCTTCCGGGCCCACGGCGAGTTTTTCCATGTAGAACACCGCGGACGGGTCGAACATCGCGCCGCGCTCGGCGACGGCGAGCACGGCCAGCGCGTTCGGCATTCCCTTGGCCATCAACGTGGTGCCGTCGATCGGGTCCACCGCGACGTCGCAGTCGGGGCCGTTGCCGTTGCCGACCTCTTCGCCGTTGTACAGCATGGGCGCTTCGTCCTTCTCGCCCTCACCGATGACGACAACGCCGCGCATGGAGACGGTGGAGATGAGCTGGCGCATCGCGTCGACGGCGGCACCGTCGCCGGCGTTCTTGTCGCCCTTGCCGACCCAGCGGCCCGCCGCCATCGCCGCGGCTTCGGTGACGCGCACCAGCTCCATCGCCAGGTTGCGGTCCGGCGCTTCTTTTCTGCTCGCGGACGGGGTGTTCGACATGGGTTCCTCCCGGTTCGGTGCTGGGCGGAGGTCGATTCTCTCAGACCGCGCCCTCACCGGGGGGTATTCCCGGGCATGGGGAACCTCACTCAGCGTCCTCGGCTTCGTCCTCAACCGATTTCAGCGCTGTCTCGATGCGCTCGCGCGCACCTTCGAGATGACGCTCGCAGACCTTGGCGAGGTGCTCGCCTTTCTCCCACAGCGCGAGTGACTGCTCGAGCGACAAGCCTCCTGTCTCGAGCTCACGCACTACCTCGACGAGCTGGTCACGGGCCTGTTCATAGCCGAGCTCTGTGTTTTCCGCGGCCTCGCTCACTGGTGCAGACTAGCGCGCTCGCCAGCGCGTGGTCGTAGCCCATGAACGCGTGTGCGAACTCGCTGCCGTCGCCATCGGTGATGGCTTCCTCGATGCACCCCTGTGCCCGCGCGACGCGTTCGCGGTAGGTGGACCCCTGGCTGAACCACCACTTGGTGCCGACGTAGACGGAGGTTGCTTCGGACAGCCGGCGTAGCCGGGTTTCCAGGCCGCATCGGGTCGCTTCGGCGCCGGCCAGTAGCGAGGCCCAGCAGACATCGGCGGTCCGGTCGGCTTCGGTGGCGCGGTGCAGCACGGTGTGTGCTCCGGCGTGCACTGCCGCGTCGGTGGTGAGCGGCAGGAACGTGGGGCTGCGCACTTCCTACTCTCCAGGCTCGACGGTCCGGGCGACCGCGTGCACGGCGCCGTCGACGACGCGCACGCGCAGCGGAGTTCCGTCCGCCACTTCAGAGATGGATCGCAGTACCTGAAGGTTGCCTTGGTCGTCGGGATATTGCACGACGGTGTAGCCGCGCGCCATCGTCGCCGCGGGGCCGAGCGCGGTGAGCCGGGCCCGCGCGGACGCGACGGCGGCTTGCTCGTGGGACAGCGTGTTGAGCATCGCCCGGCGGCCGCGCTCGCGGTGCAGTTCGACGTCGTCCGCGCGGCGGTTGATCGGTCCGATCGGGTCGGCGAGTACGGGGCGGCTGCACAGCTGGTTCAGCAGGCGGGCCTGGGTGTCGACCCAGCCGTGCAGGGCGCGCCGGGCGCGGTCGCGTAGCTGGTGGACGCGGGCGGCTTCTTCCCGGACGTCGGGGACGATCCGTTTCCCGGCATCGGTCGGCGTCGAGCAACGGAGGTCGGCGACGTAGTCGAGCAGCGGGCTGTCGGGTTCGTGGCCGATCGCGCTGACGACGGGGGTACGCGCGGCCGAGACGGCCCGGCACAGGGCTTCGTCGGAGAAGGGCAGCAGGTCTTCGACGCTGCCGCCGCCGCGGGCGATGACGATGACGTCGATATTCGGGTCGGAGTCCAGAATGGACAGTGCCTTGCGGATCTGGGGGACGGCGGTGGGGCCCTGCACGGCGGTGTTGATGACCTGGATGGGCGCGGCCGGCCAGCGGTTGTGCGCGTTGACGAGCACGTCGTGCTCGGCGGCGGACGCCCGGCCGGTGATGAGGCCGATCCCCTTGGGAAGGAAGGGAAGTTTACGTTTGCGGGCGGGCGCGAACAGCCCTTCGGCGTCGAGAAGCCGGCGGAGGCGTTCGATGCGCGCGAGCAGTTCCCCGATCCCGACGGCGCGGATTTCGGCGGCGCGCAAGCTGATGGTGCCGCGCCCGAGGAAGAACGTCGGCTTGGCGAACACGACGACGCTTGCGCCATCCCGCAACGGTGGCTCGATGGCGCGCACGAGCCGCATCGGTGCGGTGACGGTCATGGACACGTCGGCGGACGGGTCGCGCAACGTGAGGAAGGCGGTCTGCGTGCCGGGGCGTGCGGAGATCTGGGTGACCTGGCCCTCGACCCACACCGCACCAAGCCGGTGAATCCAGTCGGCGATTTTCCGCGCCACAGTCCGGACCGGCCACGGGTTTTCAGCCGTGGTCTGGTCCCTGCCGGCAGCCGATTCTGTGCTCACGAGATGGGCCCCCTTGCCCTCACGGTCCGGTTGCCCGCCCCCGCAAACGGCCGGTCTGAGGTGGTCGTCGCAGTGGTATGGATTCCAGGCGCCCGGCGCCCACCGGTTGCCGCGGTCCGGCGGCTGACCGGTAGCCGACCTATGGGGGCACTGTTGTCAGCGGCGACGTTGTCGACGTGACAGTCGTCCGTTGGCCGGCGTCCGGCGGTGTGTTTTTCGGGCCGGTCTCCCGTGATGTGATCGTCCAGTGCCCGGTCTCCAGCGGTAGTCGCTTTGGCGGGGCGGCTTTCCGGTGACTCGGTGTGTTTGCCGGCGATGTGTCTCGGGCGTGGCCGGTGTGGGGGTTTCACCAGGCTGCGGTGCTGCCGGCGTGCCGGTCGGGTGGCAGTCATGTGACGGGTGCGGCGCGAGTTCTCAGCGCTCACTGGCCGCCGGCGCCGTTGTCGCCTTCGGACAGTCGCCTGATGTTGCTGATCCGCCGCGCGAGCATCCCGACGAAAGACGGCCGGTTCTCGTGCGTGCGCTCGTACGTGAGTAGCTCCTCGAGCTCATCGAGCGTGAAGCGCCGCAGCCGGGCGCGTAGCTGCGGCAGGCTGAGCTCGTCGTAGTTGGCCAGCCCAGCCAGACCTGCCGGTTCGATGCCGAGGCCTTCGGGTCCCGAGGCACCGAGACCGGCCACCTCGCCGGTTTCGGTTACGACGGGTTGGGTCCCGTTCACGCTGTCGAACTCACCCTCGGTGTGATCTTCGGCGAGCGCGCGTTCTTCCTGTTCCCACGGGTCGCGCGCACTGTCGGCGACTTCACGCGCGACAGGGGCCGGCTGGTGGCCGTTGTGCCCGGGTGAGGGCGGGAGGTCCTCGTCGAAAGTGGCCCAGCTGGGCGTTTCCTCGGTGGGCCGCAGCGCGGACAGTGCCCCGTCGCCTTTGATCGCCAGTTCGGTGACGTGTTGTTGCACGCGCATGGAGAACTGCAGCACGTGCGAGACGACGGTGACGGGCAGGCCCACCAGGTTTTTCGGGAGCTCGCGGGCACGCTCGGCGGCTGTCACAGCCAGGCCCGCGGCGACGCGGAGGGGGAGCGGGAGCGGCTTCATGCGTACAGCGTGCCGTACCGGTGCCGTCCTGCCCAACTGATCAAGCCGGATGGCGCGTCCGACGTGATGGTCCGCACAGGAGGCTTGGCCGTACCCTGGGGGTATGAGTGCAGCGAGCCCTGCCACCGAGCCCGCCAAACGACTATTGCTCGCCAAACCGCGCGGCTACTGCGCTGGGGTCGATCGCGCGGTGATCGCGGTCGAGAAGGCCCTGGAGTTGCATGGGCCGCCGGTCTACGTCCGCAAGGAGATCGTGCACAACCGGCATGTCGTGGAGACGCTGCGTGAACGCGGCGTGATCTTCGTCGACGAGACGTCCGAGGTGCCCGAAGGCGAGTTGGTGGTGTTCTCGGCGCACGGGGTTTCGCCTGCCGTGCATGCCGAAGCCGCGGAACGGAACCTGCGCACCATCGACGCCACCTGCCCGTTGGTGACCAAGGTGCACAAGGAAGTCAACCGCTTCGCCAAGGACGACTACGACATCCTGCTGATCGGGCACCACGGGCACGAAGAGGTCGAGGGCACTTCGGGCGAGGCGCCGGACCACGTGCAGCTCGTCGACACACCTGACGACGCCGCGAGTGTTCAGGTGCGTGACCCGTCGAAGGTCGTGTGGTTGTCGCAGACGACGCTGAGCGTGGACGAGACGATGGAGCGCGTCGACCAGCTGCGCGAACGTTTCCCCGGTCTGGCGGATCCGCCCAGCGACGATATTTGTTACGCCACGTCGAATCGTCAGATCGCGGTCAAGGCCATGGCCGCCGAGTGCGATCTGGTGCTGGTCGTGGGCTCGCGTAACTCGTCGAACTCGAAGCGGCTTGTCGAGGTCGCTTTGCAGGCGGGCGCGCGCGATGCACATCTGATCGACTTCGCCCGCGAGGTCGACGAATCCTGGCTCGACGGCGTCACCACGGTCGGCGTCACGAGCGGCGCCTCTGTGCCGGACGTGCTCGTCATGGACCTGCTCGCCTGGCTGGCCGAGCGCGGTTGGGGCCAGGTCGAGGAAGTCACTACCGCGAACGAAAAGATCGCGTTCGCCCTGCCGCGGGAACTGCGCCAAGCCACAAAGTAGCCAGGCTCGCCCCCGCGCACCGAGCAGTGCGCACGCGCGCCCAGGCCGGGCCTCACATGCAGTGCGCGGCTCCGGTGCGCAAATCGGTGCCTCGCCGGGCGTCCGGCAAGCTGTGTGCACCGTGTGGCTGTAGGGCTGCTGCTCCTACTGGCCACGCTGGAGGAACGCGGGGTTGTCCTTCCCGCCGCAAGCCCAGGGCGAGACACGTCGTACCTGGACAGCGTCAACCGCCAGTTCTGATGGTGTGGCGTCGGCCGCCAGTCCGCCCCTGACGCGGCGTCAGCGCAAGCCGTACCGCAGCGGCGCGGCGCGAGCCCGACCGCAGCGCAAGCCCCACCGCGGCGCGGCGCCGGCCGTCAGTCCTGCCGCAGCGCGGCGCAAGCTTTACCGCTGGGTGGCGCGGGGCAAGCCGTACTGAGGCGTGGCCTGGCGCTGGCCCTACGCCATCGCGCCGTCGGCCATCAGTCCTCGTCGTCCCACGGACGGCGAGTGCGCGGCGGCGGCCCAAGGCGTCGACCGGGAGCGCGGCGAGGCGGCTCGCCCGTGCCGCGCGGTTCGCCGCTGCCACGTGGATTCGACCGCCGTGGGCGTTCTCCGGGCGCGTCACGGTTCTCACCGCCGCGGCGCCGATCGTCGTCCGGCGCCGCGCCGCGTGGCTGGCGTCCACGCCGCGCCGCGCCCGGCGGTGGCGTGCGCCCACTACGCGCACCCGGCTCACCGTCACGACGATCACCGCGCGCCCCTGGCTCGCGGTCGCGGCGATCACCGCGCGGCTCACCCGAGCCACCACGTCCGGCCGGTTCGCCGCGCCGAGGCGAGTCTTGCACGCGTCGCCGAGGCGTCAGCGGCAACGACGGATGCTGCTCACCCTCGCCAGCCCGCGGCGACCCGCTCCTCTCGATGGGACGGCGCGCGCGAGTGGCGCTGCTCTCGCGCCCCGCACTCTCACGTGCCGGCCTGCTGGCTCGGCCAGACGCGCCGTCACGATTGCGTGAACCGGACGGTCGCTTGGCATCCCCGTCGTCCGCGGCGGCCTTTGCCGGCGCGTCCGGGTTGCGCTCGCGGTACAGCCGGGCGATGCCGATGGCCAACGTGCACACGGTGGCCACCGCCATGACCGGAAAACCGTTGATCAGCGGCGTGCCCACGGCGAGCGCCTTGGCGAGCGTGTCGCTGTTCGCCGGTACCCCGGAAATCAGCAGCACAACCAAAGGCACCGTGATCGCCAGCGCGAGGGGTGGTTGCACCATCGGTCCGAATAGGCTTCGCCTTTTCACCGCGCAGATGGCGCCCACCGCACCGATGAAGTAGCAGATCCGGAAGACCCAGCCGAGGCCGTTCTGCGACTGCATGTCGATGATCGCACCCACCAGCGAAAGGCCGAACGCCAGCAGCACGGCCCCCCACCAAGGCAGACCGCGTCTCGCGCCGACGATGGGAAGCTCGTCCCAGGGCACGGCTACCTCGTCGGCATCGGGTTCGCGCTGCCGATCGCGAATGGCGGTCACAGGGCAACACGGTAACCCGTACGAGACCCGAACCGCCCGCCGCTCCGGAGGGTTGACCCTTCGGCTAGCTCACAATGGACCATTCAGCCCACGCTGACCAGCGGATTTACAGGTACCAACCTTGTTGGCAATCTGCTTGTTACGCACTCGCAAGGTCATTGGTCTGGACCCGGCGCCTGCGCTCAGCTCGCGGCCAGTTCGTCCCCCTTTCGTATGGTCGGCATGGTGGTGGGGCTTCCGGACGCTTCGGTCAGTGGTGTGACCGAAGTCCGGAATCCCTCCAGCGCGTCCAACTCGCGCCGGCGGGCGGACAGGAAACGCTGTAGGTGCGTGCTGGACAGGTTGAGCGCCTCCACAGCGTTTCCCGCCGCCCGGTGTGCGGCGGTGGCTCCAGCCCGGATCCGTTCGATGTCCTCGACGACCGCCCGGTCGCTCGCCGCGAACAATGCCGCCGAAGCCACCACCGCAAAACCCGTCGGGCCACACATGAAGACCCGCCGGTCCAGCATCCACCGCAGCAGCTCGGGATCGGTGTCGAGTGCGGCGACGACCGCCGCGTCGGAGGGAACGAACATGACCGTGCCGTAGATACCGTCCGCCCAGCGCTGGTAACCCTTGCCCGCCAGTTCCGCGGCCCGCGAGCGCAGATTGCGGACGTGTACCCGGAGCGCGTCGAGCCGCTCGTCGGCATCGTCGGTATCGACCGCCTCGGCCCAGCACGCCATGCTCGCCTTGGCGTCCACCGGGATGGTGCGATCGCCACCGACCCGGAGCACCATGTCCGGTTTCGCCGCGCCGCCGCCCGCCAGGTCGGTCTGCAGGGTGAAGTGCAGCCCCTCCCGCAGACCCAGCGCCCGCGCGGTTTCCACCAGAACCTGTTCCCCCAGCTCGCCCCTGCCGCTGATCGAGGCGAACGCCACCTCGTACCGGCGCAGGGCCGCCTGCTGCTGATCCACCCGCGCGCGCTCGGCCTGGACCTGCCGTGCGGCGGCGTCGGCACGGCGCATGCTGTCCGTGTAGAGCCGCCAGAGCAGGACGATCGCCCCCAGTAGTGCCAAGGCGATGACGACGGCCGCCGTGCTGATCACGGTGGATGCCACGTTCGCCCTCCTTTCTCCGATCTCGGTCTTGCCCTCGCATCATGGCGGAGCCCACCGACAAAAACGGGAGCCGCCGAAAGTCGAACACACGTTCGGGTGAACCGCTGCGGCATGTCTCCGGGTTTTTGTCGGAGGTCGGCTCTAGCTTGGCCCACGTGAGATTCCTGCACACCTCTGACTGGCATGTCGGACGGACCTTCCACGGCGTGGATCTGATCGCCGAGCAGGCCGCCGTGCTCGGCCACCTCGCGGAGCTCGTCGCCGCCGAGGCGATCGATGTCGTGCTCGTCTCCGGGGACATCTATGACCGTGCGGTGCCCTCGGCGGAAGCCGTACAGGTCGCAAACCGCGCCATGGCAAGGATTCGAGCGGCGGGTGCGCAGCTCGTGCTCACTTCGGGCAACCACGATTCGGCGCCACGGCTCGGTGTGTTCAGTGAGTTCGCCGCCGCGGGCGGGCTGCACCTGCGCACCACAGTCGACCGGATCGATCACCCCGTGCTGCTCGACGACGAGCACGGGCCGGTCGCCATCTACGGCATCCCATACCTCGAGCCGGAGCCGGCCCGCCACGCGCTCGGAGTGCCGGATGCCAGGGGACACAACGGAGTTCTGACCGAGGCGATGCGCCGCGTCCGGGAGGATTTGGCCGCGCGCGAGCCTGGTATCCGCTCGGTCGTACTCGCGCACGCGTTCGTGACAGGCGGGCAGGGCACCGATTCCGAACGCACGATCGCGGTCGGCGGCGTTGAACAGGTGGGCAGTGATGTCTTCGACGGCGTCGACTACGTCGCGCTGGGCCATCTGCACGGAGCCCAGGCGCTCGCGGATCACCTACGGTATTCGGGAAGTCCGCTGGCCTACTCGTTTTCCGAGTCGCGACAACGGAAATCCGTATGGCTGGTGGACCTCGACGAGGGTGGTCTGGCCGAGGTTCGCCGGCATGAGCTGCCGGTGCCGCGCCGGCTGGCGAAACTTGTCGGACGCATCGACTGGTTGCTGAGCGCGGAAGAGCACGCTGACGTCGCCGACTGCTATCTTTCGGTGACACTCACTGATTCTGTGCGCCCGGATGACGCGATGCGCCGGCTGCGCGACCGGTTCCCCTATGCCGTGCATCTGGAATGGCAGCCGGAGAACGGAAGGACGGCGGCCACGCTGCGCTACGCGGAGGCAGTTCGTGGCCGGCCGGACACCGAGATCGTTCGCAGCTTTCTCGACGACTGTCGTGGCGCGCCGCCGAACGACCGTGAGGAGAAATTGTTGCGCCGGGCTTTGGAAACCGCGGGCAGGGGTGAGGAATGAGGCTCCATCGACTGGAAGTTGCCGCGTTCGGCCCGTACCGGAAACGCGAGATCGTCGACTTCGATGCGCTCGGCGCCGATGGTCTGTTCCTTTTGCATGGCGACACGGGTGCGGGTAAGACGACGCTCCTTGATGCCGTTGCGTTCGCCTTGTTCGGCCTCGTTCCCGGTGCTCGAGGTGAGGTCAGACGGCTGCGATGTGCCTTCGCCGAGCCGGACGAAGTGACCGAAGTCGTACTCGAACTGTCCGTGCAGGGACAACGGATGCGGCTCGTGCGCCGCCCCGAGTATCAACGGCCGAAACGTCGTGGCGACGGCACCACCAAGCAAAACGCGAAGGCGTCACTCACCTGGATCGGTGGTGTCCCGGAAGGGTATCCGGCCGAAGGGTTGATCCGGATCGATGAGGTCAGCCGGACGGTGGAAGGTCTGCTCGGGATGAGCGCACCGCAGTTCTTCCAGGTTGTTCTGTTGCCGCAAGGAGAGTTCGCCAGGTTTCTTCGTGCGGAGACGGATGAGCGGGAGAAGCTGCTGGAGAAGTTGTTCGGTACCAAGCGGTTCGCGGATGTCGAAGCGTGGTTCCGGGATCAACGTGCCGACAAGCGCCGCGGGTTGGACCAGCGTCGGCAGGAGGTGCGCGAGTGGGTAGCGCGGTTCGGTCAAGTCGCTGGAGAGGATGCGCCTGAACAGGACCTCGCCGGCTGGACGGCCGCAGTGCGCGAGAAGGCCGAGCAGGCTGTGGCGGAGGCAAAGTCGGACGAGGAGCGAGCACGGTCTGATTCGGATGGTGCCGAGAAGCTGCTTGCCGAGCGGCGGACGGCGGCGGAGAGGGTGCATCGTCTACGTTCGGCGCATCGTCGTCTGTCCCTTGTGGAGGATCAGCGGGACGAGCGGCGCGCGTGGGCAGCGGAGATCGCGGGAGCTCGGCGCGCCACAACCGTGCTGGGAGCGGTGACGCAAGCCGAGCGATGGGCCGTTCGATTCGAGGAAGCTGTTGCTACGGAACGGCTCCGCGTACGTGAACTGGTCGCCACAGGTCAGGCCGACGCCGACGCGGAAGTCGCCGAGCTTCGCCGTCACGCGGCGAAGTTGCGCGAAGAAGGTGGGGCGCTCGCCGGCCTGGTCGCCGAAGCCGAGCAGCAAACCCGTGACCGGAGGGAAATCGAGGCACTTGTCGATAAGGCCGAGGAGGCAAGGGCAGACGTCCTTGTATTGACGGAGAAGCTGGACGGAATTCCGCAGCGGCTGGAGGAGCTCCGCCGGGAACTGGACGCCGCCAATGCCGCGGCCGTGCAGCTCGATGCTGCGCGCGTGCGGCATGCGGAGTTGGAAGTCGCGGTCGACGACGCGGCCGGACTACCCGGTGCGATGCGGACGGTGGCCGAGACGCAGGAACGCGTCCGGATCGCGACGGACGAGCACCAGGACGCGCGGGAACATCGATTACGACTGCGTGAGCTGCGGCTCGAGGGGATGGCAGCCGAGCTCGCAGCAGGCCTCACCGACGGTCAAGCCTGCCCGGTGTGTGGTGCGGCCGAACATCCAGCGCCTGCCCGTCCCGCCGACGGGTCGGTGGACCGCGAGCAAGAGGCGGAGGCTGAGCGGGCTGAGCGGCGCGCCGAACATGCCCGCAGCACGGCCGAGGCGGCGAGGCACGCGGCCGAAACCACACTTGCGGCGTTGCGTGAGCGTTTGCGCGGCCGTACCGGCGAAGACCTTGACGAAGAGCTGCGACTGGCCCAGCGGCAACTGGAGGATCTCGAACGCCGCGCCAGACAACGAGCGAAGTTGTCGAGCGAAGCCCGCGCCGCCGAGGCGGAGGCCAAGTCGTTGACGGACAAGCTGCGCGCTGTCGAGCAAATCGCGACGGCGGCCGATGCGCGTCGGCGGACGCTGCTGGATCGGGTCGACGAACGGGCACGCCGGCTCGACGAAGCGCGCGGCGAATATCCGGACGTCGCCGCGCGCCGCGCACAACTGAGCCGAGTTGTGCGGGCGCTCGACGCGCTCGTCGAAGCAAGAACGGAGCGGGTGACCGCCCACCAACAACTCGCGCAGCGTCGCGAAGAACTCCAGGAAAGCTTGGCGAATGCGGAGTTCGGCACGGCCGACGAGGTGCGCGCGGCCGCTCGCCCTGACGAAACGGTGGCGCGGCTGGAAAAGCGGCTCTCGCAAGCCGCGGCCGAGGAGGCCGCCGCGCGGGCCGTACTGGCGGAACCCGAGCTAGCAGGCGTGTCGCCCGATGACGATGTCGACGTCGAGTCGGCGACGACGGCCGTGCGCGCCGCCCGCGAGGCTGCCGAGACCGCGGTTGCGCGGTTGCGTGCGGCTGACCAGCGTGCGACGGATTTGGAGACCCTGGCTGTCCAGCTGTCTGCGGCGATCGACGCGATCAGGCCACTGGAAGAAGAGTTCGCCGAACTCGACGCGCTGACCGACGTGATCAACGGACGGGGCCAGAACGCGCGCCGGATGTCCTTGCGGTCATACGTCCTGGCGGCCCGGTTGGAGGAGCTCGCGCTCGCGGCGACCACGCGATTGCAGGCGATGAGCCAGGGCCGGTATTCCTTCGTGCATTCGGACCGGGCGGGTGCACGCGGCACCAAGGGCGGTTTGGCATTGGACGTGCTGGACGACTACTCAGGCACCGTCCGGCCAGCGAAGACCTTGTCCGGCGGTGAGTCGTTTCTTGCTTCCCTTGCGCTGGCGCTGGGTTTGGCTGACGTGGTCGCCGCGGAGACGGGCGGCGCACTGTTGGACACCCTGTTCGTCGACGAGGGTTTCGGCACGCTGGACGCCGAAACCCTCGACGTCGTCATGGACATCCTCGACGGGCTCCGTGCCGGGGGACGAGTCGTCGGCCTCGTTTCCCATGTCGAGGAGTTGCGCCAGCGCATCCCCACCCGGTTGCGGGTTCGCAAGGCGCGCACCGGATCGACCCTGGAGGTGCAGATGTGAGCTGACCGTTTTGAAGTGGCGCGAGGGGTGATGGCTGACCCCGCTCGGTTCCGCGCTTCGAAACACCCCTAACTCAGATTCGGCGATTCGTGGTCGAGCAGCCACCGTTTGGTCTCGAGACCCCACCTGAACCCGCCAAGCGTGCCACCGATGCGCAGCACTCGGTGACAGGGCACGAAAAGTGCTGTCGCATTGCGAGCGCAGGCGGATGCGGCCGCCCGGATGGCCGTCGGCCTGCCCGCGAGCTCGGCGTATTCGGTGTAGGTCACGGGCTTGCCCGCGGGAACGGTCCGCAGCACGTCCCATGCATGCTGCAGGAACTCGCCCGAGCGCTGACGGACCGGGATGTCGTCGATGACGTCCAGCTCGCCTTGGTGGTATCGGCGGACTGCGGTGCTGACCGCGCCCAGGTCGCGTTTCTCGCGTAGCTCACCCGGAACGAGCGCGCGCGAGATCTGCGGCGTGAGTGTGTCCAGATCGGCGGTCCAGCCGGACGCCAGGACGGCGCCGTCCGACGCGACGACCGCGGTGAAGGGGCCGATGGGTGTGTCCATTGTGGACCAGTAGGCGATGCTCATGGTTCCTCTTTCGACTGGGCTGACGGTTCGGATGGGTTTCGGGTGGATTCAGGCGCTGCGCCACAGGTACATCCCGGCGTAGCTCCGCCAGGGGCGCCAGGCCTCGGAACGTTCGCTGAGGTCGGCGATGCCCAGGGCCGCCGCTCCTTTGCGGACCACCAGGTCGTCCGACAGGAGCAAGTCGGGGGCACCGAGGACGCGCATCAGCACGTAGTCGGCGGTCCACGGGCCGACGCCAGGCAGGGCGAGCAGTTCCGCGCGAAGCTCGTCGGCGTCACGGCCGATGTGCACCTCGACGGCGCTGGTCGCCATGGCCTCGGCGGCAATGCAGATCGCCTCGATCCGGCGTTTCGGGCCGCGCAGGACCTCGCGCCCCTGTTCAGCGACGGCCTGGGGCGTGGGAAAGAGCGTGCCCCACGGGAGTTGCTCGCCGAGCGCTGCCGCGAGCCGGCCGGCTGCCGTCTTCGCCGCGGCGACGGACACCTGCTGGCCGAGCATGGCTCGCAGCAGGAGCTCTGGGCCGTCCACGGCGCCGGGCACCCGGATACCCGGCGCCGCGGCAACCGCCGGTGCCAGGGCGGCGTCGGCGGCCAGCACGCGCTGGACGGCTTCGGGATCGGCGTCGAGGTCGAGGAGGCGCCGGGTACGCGCGACCGCGCTGCCCAGGTCACGCACGTCCGCGAGGTGCAGCTCGCAACGGATGTGCCCGTCTTGCGGGGTGAGCGCGATGCTTCCGGGGCCGTGGGGTAACCGCAGGGTGCGGCCGTAGCCGGCGCCATCGGCCCATTCGACGCCGGGTACTGCCCGGGCGGCGAGAAAACCGAATATTCCGTTGTGGTCGAACGGCTTGCGATACGGCAGGCGCAGGCTCAGCCTGGTGCCGGTCGTGTCCTTGGCGTGCCCGTCGTCCGGACGTCCTCGTGCCGCTGTCGCGGAAGCGCGCAGCTGCGAGGGCGTGCGTGCGAAGACCTCACGGATGGTGTCATTGAACTGGCGGACGCTCGCGAACCCGGCCGCGAACGCCACATCGGCGAGCGGAAGCTCGGACAACTCGATGAGCAGTCGCGCCGAGTGGGCGCGGTGGGCACGGGCCAATGCCAGCGGGCCCGCGCCCAGCTCCGCCGTGAGCACGCGGCCCAGCTGACGTTCCGAGTAGCCGAGGCGGTGTGCCAGGCCGGGCACGCCTTCGCGTTCGACCGCGCCGTCGGCGATGAGTCGCATGGCGCGGGCGACGAGGTCGGCGCGGAGGTTCCACTCCGGTGAGCCTGGCACCGCGTCCGGCAGGCAGCGCCGGCAAGCGCGGAAACCGCCCGCCTGGGCGGCGGCCGAGGTCGGGTAGAAGCGCACGTTGGCGGCTTTCGGGGTGACCGCCGGGCAGGACGGGCGACAGTAGATGCCGGTGGTCTTGACGGCCACGATGAACTGCCCGTCGAAACGGGCGTCGCGCGATGCGACGGCGCGGTAGCAGCGCTCGGCGTCTCGCCACAGTGCCTGCCCGGCGGGGGTGGCTACGGCTGTCATGACTTCGATACTGCCAGCAGGTCAGGCCCTTGACTGGCGGAAATCCGACACAGCGATGATCCGGCTTGCCCGCGCTGAGCTCCGCCGGTTGGCGATCCGGCTGCGGCCGGCAGCCGGGCGGTGGGCGCGGCGCAACTAGACTGTCCGTCCGTGAGCCTCACCCTCGGCATTGTCGGACTGCCCAACGTCGGCAAGTCCACCCTGTTCAACGCACTCACCCGCAACGACGTGCTCGCCGCGAACTATCCGTTCGCCACGATCGAGCCGAACGTCGGGGTGGTGCCGTTGCCTGACGGGCGGCTGGACAAGCTCGCCGAGCTGTTCCACTCCGAGCGAGTCGTGCCGGCAACCGTGTCCTTTGTGGACATCGCGGGGATCGTGAAGGGGGCGTCCGAAGGCGCCGGTCTCGGGAACAAGTTCCTGGCGAACATCCGTGAGGCGAATGCGGTCTGTCAGGTCATCCGCGTGTTCGACGACCCCGACGTGGTGCACGTCGACGGCCGGGTGGACCCGTCGGCCGATATCGAGACGATCAATACCGAACTCATCTTGGCCGATCTGCAGACCCTGGAGAAAGCCTTGCCGCGCCTGGAAAAAGAGGCGCGCACCAAGAAGGAGAACCGACCCGCGCTGGAGGCGGCGCAGCAGGCCAAGGAAATCCTCGACAGCGGTCGCACGTTGTTCTCGGCGCAGAAGGAAATCGACGGCAGTCACCTGCGTGAGCTGAGCCTCCTGACCACGAAACCGTTCCTTTACGTCTTCAACGCCGACGAAGGCGTACTCACCGACGATGCCAAGCGGGAGGAGCTCGCCAAACTCGTCGCGCCCGCGGACGCTGTGTTCCTCGATGCGAAGATCGAAGCCGAGTTGCTGGAGCTCGACGACGAGGAGTCGGTTCGCGAACTGCTCGAGTCCGTCGGCCAGCCCGAGCCCGGTCTCTACGCGCTCGCTCGCGCCGGGTTCCACACGCTCGGTCTGCAGACCTACCTCACCGCGGGCCCGAAGGAGGCTCGCGCGTGGACGATCCCGAGGGGCGCGACAGCGCCCCAGGCCGCCGGCGTCATCCACACCGACTTCGAGCGCGGGTTCATCAAAGCCGAGGTGGTCTCCTACGACGACCTGATGGAGGCCGGGTCGATGGCCGCGGCCCGCGCCGCCGGCAAGGTCCGGATGGAAGGCAAGGACTACGTCATGGCCGACGGCGACGTGGTGGAGTTCCGCTTCAACGTGTGACAGCGGCCGCTCGCCCTGACGAACGTGGCGGCCACACTGGGACATGACCAACCGGCCTCTTACGTCATCCGAGCGTGCGGCTCTGGACGTTCTGCTCGCCACGGACTTTCCTGGCGCAGCCGAACTCCGCGCCCAAGCCCCGACCGCTCAGGTAACCGGCCGCTGCGAATGTGGGGGTCCGACCATCGACCTCACTGTCGACCAGGCGACCCTCACGGCTGAGGTGACAAGCCGCGTGCCCGTCGAAGCTGACGTAATGGAGGGGCCCGGCGGTGGCGCCGGCTTCCCGACTCACCAGACCACCCCGTCGCATGATGCCAGTGGCTGGGCCGGAGGCCGCCCGGCCGCTGCGCCGGACGGGAGCTACGGGATCAACACGTCACCGAGGCCTTGGCGCCCGCGATAAACGAGATGTGCACGTGATCGTAATGGTTCGCAGTCGGACTACCGCGATCTTCCAGCATTGACCAGCCGTTTCCGTCGTTATAGCGCTGGCGCCAGATCACGTATTTCACGCCCAACCGCGACTGGTTGGCCAGCACGTAATCCGCCAATTTGTTTCCCGTTGCGGTGTCCACCATGAAATCCAGGGCGAGCCCGTTCGGATGATCGCTTTCGCCGCCGCGGGCCGCGCGGCCGA
Source organism: Amycolatopsis pithecellobii (assembly GCF_009707865.1). Taxonomy (GTDB): domain Bacteria; phylum Actinomycetota; class Actinomycetes; order Mycobacteriales; family Pseudonocardiaceae; genus Amycolatopsis_E; species Amycolatopsis_E pithecellobii. The sequence continues at coordinate 44,265 of NZ_WMBA01000010.1, read as the reverse complement.
AGATCGTGTCGACGCCGAACATGGCCTTCAAATAGTTGCCTGCCTGCGTCACCTGTGGCTGCGTTCCCGCCAGGACGGACGAGCATGGGCGTCCGGCAATGGTCGTCATCGCCGCCGGCTCCCTCGTCACAGGCAAAGTTTGCGTGGTGGCCCGGGGTGGTGTCGCCGAAGGCTTCGTGGTGAGCGACGGTTTCTTGCTGGTCGTCGACGGCTGGGTTGGTGTCGTCGTGGAGGGCGGCGTGGTGGAAGACGACGTCACAGGCGCCGGCACAGACATCGGGGCGGGAGCCTTCAACTCCGCCGCCAGACCCGGACCCTGCCGGCCCAACGGCCCGCTCGTGATCCAGATCGTGAACCCCATCAGAAAAGCCGCCGCTACCGTGATCACGATCGGAAGAATGCGTGATCGTCCCCTTGACCTATGTCGACCCACCATTGCCAAAACACCATTCTCGATACCGCTGGTAATTGTTCTGTTACCGGCTCGTTATTGGCTGAACCGACGTCACGCTACGAATCGGGCACGGCGAAGTCACTAGTCCGGTGAGGAGCGGCACAGATCAACACGCACAAAAAGGGCCTTCCTTAGGCCATTTGGCCCAAAGAAGGCTCCGGAGCGGAAAAGTCAGCCGGCGAAACCGGCGAACCCCAGCGCGATGACGATCAGCAAGGTGACGGCCGTCGAGATCGCGGCCACCCGCGCGCGCTGCATGGCCGACAGGGTGGAAATGTTCATGGTGGTCCCTGGGCTCGAAGGACGGGTTGCGCGCGTGAAACCGCCTTGATCTCGATACTTGTTACGACAGTGTGGTCAAAATCACTCCGTGGAACGCCGGCTTCGCGCGGTGTGCCAGAGCACGGCCCCGGCAGCGCCCACCATCAGCACGAAAGCCAGCCCACTGACGACGACCGCGCGTGTTTCGCTCGGCGCGCCCGCCTGCTGGGCATCCGCCGGACCGCGTTCCACCGCGGCGCCTTCCGTCGCCTGTGCGACACCCCCGACGCCGCCGAACAGCAGCGCGAACACCGCCGCCAAGCCGGCCAGTTTGATCATGATCTTCGACATGGTGCGTTCCCTCCTGTTGGGGCAACGCACGAACCCCCGCGGCATGTTGCCGCGGTTGCCGAGATCACAACGCGTCGACGACCCCGTCGATCTCGGTCGCCAGCGACACGTCCTTCTCCGTCAACCCACCCGCGGAATGGGTGCTGAGCCGGAACGTCAAAGTCCGCCAGCGGATGTCGATGTCCGGATGGTGATCGGCGCTCTCCGCGATCTCAGCGACCCGGTTCACCACCTGGATGGCCTGCGGGAAACTGGCCAGCTCCGCGGTGCGCTCCAGCGAATCGCCCTCGCGCTTCCAGTACGGCAGCTTCGTCAGCGCCGCCACGATCTCGTCGTCGTTCAGTAGCTTCGCCATCTCCCCATCGTGACGGGTACGCTGCACGGTTGCCACGGGAGTCCGGCACCGAGCCGGGCTGAGAGGCGGGCCGCCGGCCCGCGACCGTTCGCACCTGATCCGGATCATGCCGGCGCAGGGAGGCATCCCCAACTCCTCCTGCCGCCGGTGAGCACGAGGAGTCTCAATGATGTTGTCAAGCCGGATGCGTGACCGGTTGGACGGGGGTGAAGACCCGGTTGTCACGCAACAGTGCCCACAGCACGTCGACCCTGCGGCGGGCCAGGGCGGTGATGGCTTGGACGTGTTTGAGTCCTTGGCTGCGTTTCTTGAGGTAGAAGTCGCGATTGGGGCCCTCGCGGATGATGCTGGTTTGCGCGGACAGGTAGAACACCCGCCGCGGGCGAGGGCTGTAGCGTTTGGGGCGGTGCAGGTTGCCGGTGCGGCGGCCGGAGTCCCGCGGTACGGGCACGAGTCCGGCCGCGGAAGCCAGGTGGCCGGCGTCGGCGTAGGCAGCGAGGTCACCGGCGGCGATGACCAGTTCCGCGCCCAGGATTGGGCCGATGCCGGGCAGCGACTCGATGATCTCAGCCTGCGGGTGCGTATGGAACGTGTCGCGGATCTGGGTCTCGATCGTGGTGAGCCGTTGGTCCAGGGCGAGGATCTGGCGGGCCAGTTCAGCCACAATTCCGGCGGCGACCTGTTCGCCGGGCAGAGTGGTCTGCTGGGACCGCGCGGCGTCCAGTGCGGTGGCCGCGACGGTGTCCGCGCTTGGGACCTTGCGGTTGGCCAGCCAGGCTGTCAACCTCGTCTGGCCGATCCGGCGGAGCGCCGCTGGGGTTTGATAGCCGGTCAACAGCAGGAGAGCGCCTTTGCAGGCGGAGTAGTCGAATGCCCGTTCCAGGGTCGGGCTGATGCCGGTGAGCACATCACGCAATCGGTTGATCAACCGGACTCGGTCGGCGACCAGATCGGTGCCGTGCGCGGTCAGCAGGGCCAGGTCCGCGGGCACGTCGATGGCCTGGAAATCGTTGCGGACACGGGAAGTCTCGGCGATCACGGAGGCGTCGCGGGCGTCGGTCTTCGCCTCGCCCCGGTAGGCGCCGGACATCCGGTTGACCGTGCGGCCAGGCACATAGACCGCATGCTGACCGTGCGCCGCCAGCAACGCCAGCAGCAACGCCGAGGCCGTGCCGGCGATATCGATCGCCCAGGACACCGGCTCGCTCAGGCCAAGGATGTCGGCGAGCGCGTCCAGGATCGCTGCCTCGTCATTGGGGATCTTGCGCGACCAGACCGTCGCCCCGGTGTCATCGACCACCACAGCCCAGTGATGGGCCTTGCCCGCGTCAATCCCTGCCCAGACACGGGTCCGCTGCTCGCTCAACCACGCCTCCTCGAACCGAACCATCTTCCATCGGCCCGAGGAACACCCCGCCGTCATCTCCGTAAACAGCGACCAGCACGCGCATCTCAATCAGCAGCCAGGGGGCCCCGGAGAGCCGGACGGCCACTCCTCGCAAGCCACCAAGGGCAAGAACCGATTAGCCACATCCGGCCCTCCCGGGCCACCTGACAACTTACGGAGGACCGATGAGAGCCATGTGGAGCGCCGCGGTCGTACTGGCCGTGACCGCCGCACTGACCGCGGGCTGCACGCTCGTCGGCAGCCGCGACGAGAACTCCGCGGCCACGGTCACGCTGGTCACGCACGACTCGTGGACCGCGCCGCAGCAGGTGCTCGATGCGTTCCAGCAGCAGACCGGCATCAAGATCGAAGTGCTCAAGAAGGGTGACGCCGGTGCGCTCACCAACTCGCTGGTGCTGACGAAGGCCAACCCGCTCGGTGACGTGGCATACGGGGTCGACTCGACATTCGCCTCGCGGGCGCTCAGCGAGGGTGTCTTCGATTCCTACACCAGCCCGGAGGCCGATCGCGGGCCGCAGCGCTACCCGGCCGACAGCGAGCACCGACTGTCGGCCGTCGACCTCGGCGACGTGTGCCTCAACATCGACACGAACTGGTTCACGCAGAAGGGCATCCCGGCGCCCGAGAACTACGCCGATCTCACCGACCCGCGGTACAAGGACCTGCTCGTGGTGGAAAATCCCGCGACGTCCTCACCTGGCCTGGCGTTCCTCCTCGGCACCATCGCCAAGTACGGCGAGCAGGGCTGGCAGGACTACTGGCGGAAACTGAATGACAACGGCGTGAAGTCGGTCAGTGGCTGGGAGGAGGCCTACAGCCAGGACTTCTCCGGCTCGTCGGGCAAGGGCCCACGGCCGATCGTCGTCTCGTATGCGTCTTCGCCGGCCGCCGAGATCGGTGATGACGGAAAGCCTCGTACCAAGGCGCTGCTCGACACCTGCTATCGCCAGGTCGAGTACGCCGGGGTGCTCGCCGGCGCGAAGCAGCCCGACAAGGCGCACAAGGTGATCGATTTCCTGCTGTCGCAACAGTTCCAGACGACCGTCGCGGAGAACATGTACGTCTACCCGGCTCGCGAGGGCGTCGCGTTGCCGAAGGGGTGGGCGGAGGCGGCCCCGCTCCCGCCGAACCCGGCGACGCTGCCGGGTGACCAGGTGCAGGCCGGACGGGATCGGTGGATTGGCCAGTGGCGCTCGTTGCTCGGCCAGTAAGCCGCGCCGGCCTGGGCGCGCTGGCCCTCGTGCCGCTCGCGTTCCTGGTCGTCTTCTTCGCGTGGCCGGTGCTGGCCATCATCGGCCGGGGGTTCGCCGGCAACGGAGTCCTGATCGCGCTCGCACAGGGCGAGACGTGGCGGCTCGCGTGGTTCACCGTCGCGCAGGCCGCGGGTTCGACGGTCATCGCCGTGCTCGCCGGTATGCCGCTGGCGTTCGTGCTGGCGCGCTTGCGGCTGCCCGGCGTCGCGTTGCTGCGCACCTTGGTGCTAGTGCCGTTCGTGCTGCCGACGGTCGTGGTCGGGCTCGCGTTCCGCGCGCTGTGGCCGGACGGCGGCGTCGTGTCGATCGTGCTGGCCAACGCGTTCTTCAACGTCGCGGTGGTGGCACGGACCGTCGCGGGGCTTTGGTCGCATGTGGACTCACGCGCGGAGGACGCGGCCAGGACACTTGGCGCGTCACGCTGGCGGGCGTTCCGTTCGGTGACGTTGCCCGCACTGCTGCCCGCGGTCACCTCGGCGGCTGCCGTCGTGTTCCTGTTCTGTGCCACCAGTTTCGGTGTCGTGCTGGTCCTCGGTGGTGCGCGATTCCGCACGCTGGAGACCGAGATCTACCTGCGCACCGAGAACCTGCTCGATCTGACCGGGGCGGCGGCGCTGTCACTCGTGCAGATCGCGGCGGTGCTCGCCGTGCTGATGCTCGGCGCCGTGGCACGGCGCCGCCGGGAGACCGCGCTGAAACTGCGCGCCCGCAAGGAAACCGCGCGACGCCCGGTGAAGGGTGAGTGGTGGATTGTCGCCGCCGCGGTGGCCGTCGTGGGCATGTTGCTGACACCGATCGCCGGGCTCCTGATCCGCTCGGTGTCCACAACGGACGGTTGGAGCCTGGCCGGATACCGGGCGTTGTCCAGTACCGGCAACAACGGCACACTCCAGATCTCCGGGTGGGGAGCCGCGGTGAACTCGCTGCTGACCGCGACCGACGCCACTGTGCTCGCCCTGGTGATCGGGGTGACCGCCGCGGTGGTCGTCGTCACGCTTCGCCGCACGTCGGGCCGGATGTCGCATGGCCTGGCCGAAAGCCTTGACGCCGCACTGATGTTGCCGCTCGGTGTCTCCGCCGTCACCGTGGGATTCGGTTATCTCATCACGCTCGACGCGCTGCCCGGCGACCTGAGAACCTCGCCACTGCTCGTGCCGTTCGCGCAGGCACTGGTGATTATCCCGCTCATTGTGCGGATGGTGCTGCCGGTGCTGAGGTCCATCGACGAAAGGCTGCGGCAGGCGGCCGCGACCCTCGGTGCCGGACCGGTGCGGGTGTGGCGGGAGATCGACGTGCCGCTCACGATCCGGTCCGTCGTCGCGGCGGCGGGTTTCGGTTATGTCGTCGCGCTCGGCGAGTTCGGTGCGACGAGTTTCCTTGCCCGGCCACAAACCCCGACGCTGCCGGTCGCGATCGCCTCGCTGATCGCGCGGCCGGGTGTGGTGAACAACCAGATGGCCTACGCCGCGTGCGCACTGCTGATGGTGGTGACGATGGCAACCGTGATCGTGATCGACCGGTTCGGGGCCGGCCGGGTGGGGGAGTTCTGATGGCACTTTCCGTCCAGGGGCTCACCGTCCACTATGGAGCGTTCACTGCCGTCGCTGACGCCGACCTCGACATCGCCGACGGCGAAGTCCTGGCGCTACTCGGCCCGTCAGGCTCGGGAAAGTCGACGCTGCTTCGGGCGATCACCGGACTCGAACCACTCGCCACCGGCACGGTTCGCTGGGACGGCGAGGATCTGGCGAACATTCCGGTGCACGACCGGGGGTTCGGGCTGGTTTTCCAGGACGGGCAACTGTTCCCGCATCGTGACGTCGCCGGCAACATCGCCTTCGGGCTGCGCATGCGCCGGATACCCGCGAAACAGCGGGCCGACCGCGTCGCGGGGTTACTGGACCTGGTGGGCCTCCGTGGTTACGAGCGGCGCAGGGTGAGCGAGCTGTCCGGCGGCGAAGCGCAACGCGTGGCGCTCGCCAGGGCACTCGCCCCGGAACCACGGTTGCTGTTGCTGGACGAGCCACTGTCCGGTTTGGACGCCGGGCTGCGTGAGCAGCTGGCCGTAGAGCTCGCCGAACTGGTGCGCAGCGCGAAGATCACCACGCTGCTCGTCACGCATGATCAGGAGGAGGCGTTCACGTTCGCCGACCGGGTGGCCGTGCTGCGTGCGGGCCAGGTCCGGCAGATCGGTGCCGTGCGCGAGGTGTGGCGAAGGCCCTCGGACGACGAGACCGCTGCTTTCCTTGGCGTGACAACGTTCTTCGACGGTGAGGCGAAGGGCGGCATGGTCAAGTTCCCGCTCGGGGAATTGACCCGCGAAGAGCCCGACGGCCCGGTGCGGATCGGGCTTCGGCCGCAGGCCTTGCGTCCCGCGGCCACAGGCATCCCGGGTGAGATCGTGTCCAAAGTGCACCGTCGCGACCATGTTCGCCTGCGCGTGCACACCGAGGTGGGAACCGTGGAGGCGGTCGCGGCGGTGGACGCCGATCTCAACCCGGGTGACGAGATCCGGCTCGCTCTCGACGAGCAGGGTGTGGTCAGCCGTCCTTCGTCGTGATGCGGGCATACGCAAGCGAAAGCCCGATCGCGATGTAGCAAACGGCCCGGATGACACCTTCGGTGAGCCCGCTGGCCGGCATCGGATCCCGCAGCACGTCGACGAGCGAGTCCCAGGATTTCGGCAGCAGGAACGGATGCAGCCAGTCCACCGCGGACAGCAGGAGCAGTACCGTCGACACGATCGTGCCCGCGAGCACCGACACCACGACGAGCATCGGATGCTCGGTGCAGGCCGAGATCGCCAGCGCCACCGCGCCGATCGCCCACAGCTGCAGGGTCACCCAGCCGGCCGCGATCGCGATATGACCCAGCGCGGCGCCGAACGAAAGCGTGGTGCCGGACAGGGTGAACAGTGACCCGGTGCCGTTCATGACGAGCCCGGCGATCGTGCCGACCACCGACATCAGCACCACGGAGGTCAGGGTGAACGTGGCCACGCCGAGCGCTTTCACGGTCAGCAGGCGGCCACGGCTCACCGGCGCGAGCAGCCAGCCACGCAGGGTTCCGTGGGACAGCTCGCCCGCTATCGCGTCACCGGCGGACATCGCGGAAGTCAACGGCAGCAACAGGTTCAGCGTGACCGTCAGCACGGCTACCGGCAGCACCAGCGCATTCGCCGCGGCACCGGACAACAGACCGTCCCCGCCGCCACCCCCCGGGTTGTTCGACTGCCCGATCGACAGGCCGATCGCGACGACGACCGGGATCAGGGCGAGCAGCCCGAGCACGATGAGCGTGCGCGGGCGGCGGAAGATCCAGCGCAGTTCCGCCAGGTACAGGCGTGTCAGCGGGACGCTCGTCCGCGCGGGCGCCGCGGTCAGTGTGGCCGCCGTCATGCCTTCACCTCATCCACTTCGGACAGTCGGTCGCCTTCGGCGTCACGCTGGGTCAGGCGGGCGAACAGGTCCTCAAGGCCGGTGCGCTCGCGCTTCACCTCGTGCACCGCGACACCGGCGTGTACGAGCGCCTCGACCACCTGTGGTGCGCTCGTCGCGGTCAGGTCCGCGCGAACGCCCTCCGGGGTGAGCTTGCCCGGAATCCTGTTGCTCTGCAGGGCTTGCAGTGCCTTGTCGCCGTCCGGAGTGGACACCACAAGCCCTGGGCTGCCGGACTCGAGCAGCTCGTCGAGTTCGCCCTGCGCGACCACCGTCCCGTCGTGCAGCACGGCCACATGCGTGCAGGTGGCCTCGACCTCGGCGAGCAGGTGCGAGGAGACCAGCACGGTCACGCCCTCGGCGTGCAGCTCGCCGATGATGGTGCGGATTTCCCGGGTGCCTGCCGGGTCGAGGCCGTTGGTCGGCTCGTCGAGCACGACCATCCGCCGCGGCACGAGCAGCGCGCCGGCCAGGCCGAGCCGTTGCTTCATGCCCAGCGAATATCCCTTGTACCGGCGATGTGCCGCGATACCGAGGCCGACCCGTTCCAGCGCGTCCTCGACGGCCTTCGGAATGTCCGAAGTGGACAGACGTGGTTCGGCTGCCGCGAGTCGGCGCAGGTTTTCCCTGCCGGACAGGAAGGGGTGGAACCCTGGCCCTTCCACGAGCGCGCCGACGTCCGGCAGCGCATGCTGTGCGTTGTCGGGCATCCGCCTGCCCAGCAGTTCCACCTCGCCCTCGGTCGGGCGGACCAGGCCGAGCAGCATCCGGATCGTGGTGGTCTTCCCGGACCCGTTGGGGCCCAGCATGCCCAGCACCGCGCCCTCGGGCACGTCCAGATCGACCTGGTCCACCGCGACCGTGCTCCGGTACACCTTGCGCAACCCCCTGGTCCGCGCGGCCAGCGCCGGAGCCGGGGCGGACGCCGTGACGCCCGCCCCGTGCTCGGTGTCGAACGAGGTGGTCACTTCGCGCCCAGCGCGTCGGCCAGCACCTGCTCGGTGACGGCGCCGGCGGCGAACCGGCCGTCGTTGGTGATCAGCGCGCTGCCGGCCTTGGTGGTGATCAGGTAGCCGCTGCCGTACGGCCCGGTGACCGGCTTGCCGAACTGGCTCAGCAGAGCCTTCGGGTCTACGTTGCGACCCTGCTGGCCCTGCTTGGGGGCGAGCGCGTCGGACGGGACCGTGCCGGTGACGACTGAGTCCCAGCCGTCCCCGACCACCTTGACGTCACCGGTGTTCTCGGGACGTTGCTGCTGCGGTCCGGCCTGCTTCTCGGTGACCTTCGCCCCCTGCGGCGGGGTGAACTGGAACTCGCTCGCCGGCTGCGAGGTGAACTCGATGTCGCTGAACGCGACCTGCAGCGCGGGGTCGGCCGTGCCGTAGGTCATCACCGCCAGCCGCAGCGGAACACGCTTCTCGGCGTCGACCGCGATCCGGACCTCACGCAGCACCGTGTGCTCGGTCGGCTTCGGCGTCAGCACCAGCTCGTAGGCGGCACGGCCCGCGACCCGTGCGGTCCCGTCGACGCTCACCGTGCTGGTCTCGCGGACCTTCGCCACCAGCTGGGTCGCCGCGGCGGCCGGGTCGCTCGGCACACCCTCGGGCTGCCGCGCTTGCGGCTGCAGCGTGGACTTGTTCGCGGTGTTGTCCTTCGAGCTGTAGGTCCACACGGTGGTTCCGTTGTGCACCACCGTGGTGTCGGCGTTGCCCTGCTGGATGGTCAGCTTGCTGTTGCCGTTGCCGTCGTTGTAGACGTGCGCAGCGTCGATGTTCAGGTTGATCCCGCCCGGCAGCGAGGTGACCGGCAGCCCCAGGTTGTTGTTCACGGCCACGGTGCCGTCGAGTGCGGGCGTCTTGGTGGTCAGCACCGACTGCACGAGCTCCTCGGCGCTGATCGACGGCAGCTGCGGTGCTTCCCCCGCGCTCGCCGGCATCGCCAGCCACGCCAGGCCCGCGATCCCCACCGCTGAGCCCGTGACCGCCGCCGTGAGCGCTTTCGTCTTCGGTTGCATCGAAATACTCCCTGTGTCGGCGAGCACCAGTGTGCTCGTTCCCCGCCGAGAACGCTCCTCTGGCCGGCCTGAGATGGCCCTGAGACGCTGAGAGACCGCTGAGAACAGGCGCGCGGCCAGCGAAAACCGTGCATTCTGGGCAACGTGAAGCCTCGGGTACTGGTGGTGGACGACGAGCCGGGCGTGCGCAAAGCACTGCACCGCGGTCTCCGTGCGGAGGGGATGGACGTGATGACCGCCGCCGACGGCCCGGCCGGCCTTCGGCTGGCGCAGACCGGGTCGTTCGACGTGCTGCTGCTGGACATCATGCTGCCCGGTCTCTCCGGTTACCGGGTGTTGCAGCAGCTGCGCGCCGAGCGCATTCAGACCCCGGTGCTGATGATTTCGGCGAAGGACGGCGAGGTGGATCAGGCCGACGGACTGGATCTCGGCGCGGACGGGTACCTCGTCAAGCCGTTCTCGTTCGTCGTGCTCGTCGCACAGGTGCGTGCGGTTTTGCGGCGCGCCCAGGGCGAAACGACGCGGGGGCCATTGCGGCTGGGCGGGCTCGTGGTGGACAGGGCGGCCCGCGAGGTGCGCTGGCACGACGGTCCGGTGGCGCTGAGTCCGCGTGAGTTCGGGGTGCTGGAAGTGCTGGTCAGCCGGGCAGGTTCGGTCGTCACGAAGGACGAGCTGCTGCGGGCGGTGTGGGGGGACGAGCAGGCGGCCACCCGCAATGTCGTGGAGGTTTACGTCGGGTATGTCCGGCGCAAGCTCGACGCGGTCGGTGCCGGTTCGCTCGTGCGGACCGTGCGCGGGCATGGCTATCTCGCGTCCGACGCGCAGCTCGACGAGGTTCTCCCGGGGTGATCTCACGCTGGCCGATGTGGCTCCGCATCACCGTGCCCGCCGCGATCGTCACCGCGGCGGTACTGGTCGGACTCGCGGTGCTCGCCGGGCGCGGGCTGGGTCCGCTGCGGTTGTCCTCGGTCGACCACGAACTCGGTGAGGCACTCGCGCCCGCGTCCGCCGCGGTCTCGGCGGGCCGCCCGCCCGCACCCGTGGACGGGGTGATCCTGCGCGTGCTGGACACCGCCGGCGGTCCGGTGGACGGCGGCCCGCCGGTGCGGGACCTCGGCGCGGGCGCGATCCGTGCGCTCGAATCCGGCACGTCTGTCCACAATGGAACGATGTTCTGGCGTGGTGCCGTGGTGACCGCCCCGGACGGCTCGCTGCGGCTGGTCGCGGCGGGCACCGGGCTGGTGGGGCTGAACTCGGCGGTGCAGTTCGGTTCGAGGTGGCTGCTGTGGGCGGCGTTGATCGGCGTGGTGCTAGCCGCGGTGGCGACCTGGCTCATCGTGCGGACGGCGCTGCGGCCCGTCGAGCGGATGCGCCGGTCGTTGCGGGCACTGCCGCCCGGTGAGCGGCTGGCCGTTCCCGAGGCGCACGACGAGCTGCGCGCGCTGGCTGCCGACTTCAACGCTTTGCTTGCGCGGCAAGAGGAAGTGAGTCAGCGGCTGCGGCGGTTCACCGGCGACGCGGCGCACGAGCTGCGCTCACCGGTCGCGTCGATCCGGGTGCAGGCCGAGGTCGCCGTCGCGAACCCGGATCCCGAACTGGCACAGGAAACCCTGGCCGACGTCCTCGAAGAGGCGGAACGGCTTTCGGCGCTGCTGGACCAATTGCTGTCGCTGGCGCGGTCCGACGCGGGGGAGGTGCCGCCGGCGGAACCGGTCGAGCTGGTGACCGAAGCACGCGCGGCCGTCAAGCGGATGCCGCCCGGTTCGGTGGCGGCCAGGGTCAACGGTGTGGTCGGCTCGGCGTGGGCGCACGCGGCTCACCCGGAAGTCGAACTCGTGCTGAACAACTTGCTGCGCAACGCATGCCGGTACGCGCGGTCGCAGATCGTGGTGTCCGTGCTGGCCGGGCGGGCGACAGTGCGCGTGGTCGTCGACGACGACGGACCGGGGGTGCCGCCGGAACACCGCGACCGCGTCTTCGACCGGTTCTACCGGATCGCCGACGACCGATCCCGCACTTCGGGTGGCAGCGGCCTCGGGCTCGCGATGGTCGCCGAGGCGGTCCGGCGGCGGGGTGGCCGGGTCACCGTGAGCGAGTCGCCGGAGGGCGGTGCCCGCTTCCAGGTGACCTGGCGGCGGGCCGGTAACGTCTCCGCTTCGTGAAGGCGCGAGTGGTCGTCGGGGCAGCCATAGTGCGGGGCGATGCGTTGCTCGTGCAGCAGCGGGCGTACCCGCCCGAGGTGGCGGGGCGGTGGGAACTTCCCGGCGGGCGCGTCGAGCCCGGGGAGACCGAACCCGAGGCGTTGCGCCGGGAATGCGTCGAGGAACTGGGCGTCGAGGTGCTCGTCGGCGCCCGCGTCGGTGGTGACGTCGCGCTGCGGGCGCATCTCGTGCTCCGGGTGTACGCGGCGTCGCTGGCCGATCCGGCCGCGAAGCCGAAAGCCTTGGAACACAAGGGACTTCGGTGGGTCACGGCGTCCGCATTGGACCGGCTGCCGTGGCTGCCCGCGGATCTGGAGCTGCTGCCGGCCCTGCGGGGTCTCCTGTCGAGTGTACACTAGAACCTTGCGAGGGTACACCACTCAGGAGGCTGGCGATGACTACGCACGGCACGAAGGAATACCGCCAGGAAATGGCGGCCATTCACGACGAGGTCGTGCGCACTGGTGAACCGACCATCATCACGAAGGACGGCAAGCCCTACGTGAAGATCGTGCCCGTGACAGACGAGGCGATTCTTCATCGCTTGGAAAAGCAAGGCCGCGTCATCATGCCGAAGGCTCGCCGCATTCCCGTTGAGCCGATCGATGCCGGCGGCGGCGACTCGACGGAGATCATCGCGGGCAACCGCCGGTGATCCTTGTCGCTGATGCCTCATTCGCGACAAAGGTGCTGTTGGAGGAAGAAGGCACCGACATCGCGCTGAGCTGGTGGAACGAGGAGTCGGCGATCTGGTGTGCGCCGAGCATCGTCGAGGTCGAGGTCGAGGCCGTACTTGCGGTGCGTCAGCGCAGGGACCCCAAGGTATTCGGGAGGCATCGGCACAAGCTCGCCTCCACGACCTGGGCGAACATGCTCGACGGGTTCGTGCTGCACACCATCGACCGGGAGGTGGCCCACCTTGCGAGCCGGCTCATCCGGGATCACGGCCCACTGCGCGGCGCCGACGCTTGCTACCTCGCCGTGGCTGCCCAGTTGCTCGAGGAAGGGCCCGGCACGGAGGTCGTTCTCGGCTCGTTCGATCAGCAGCAGCGTCGAGCGGCCTCCGCGGCGGGCATCCCGTTGACCGCCCTCAGCCCGCCCCGATCAACCGAAGGGCCGAGCTGAGGCGGTGTTCGCCGCGCTCGCGGGCACGGATCGCGCCGGCCTTGCGGATCCGCTCCAGCTCCGCCGGGTCCGCCAGCAGGGACAGCGAGCGCTCGCGGATCGGCCGGAGCGTCTCGATGACCGCGTCCGCGACGGCCTCCTTCAAGGCGCCGTACGACGTGTACACCGTCGCCGCCTCCTGTGGCGGCATTCCGGTGCAGGCGCCGAGAATCTCCAGCAGGTTCGACACTCCGGGCCGGTCGTCCGGTGAATACGCCGGCGCCGGATGGGTGTCCGTCACCGCGCGGCGGATCTTGCGGCGGATGAGGTCCGGCTCGTCGAGCACGAACACCACACCCGCGGAGTCGCGATTGGACTTCGACATCTTCCGTGCCGGCTCCGCGAGATCACGGACGCGCGCGCCCGCCCATGGCAGCACCGGACGCGGGATCGTGAACACCTCGCCGTAGGTCAAGTTGAACCGCCGCGCCAACGCGCGTGCCAATTCCACGTGCTGGCGCTGATCTTCGCCGACCGGTACCTCGTCCGCGCCCAGTAACAGGATGTCCGCGGCCATCAGCACCGGATACGTCAGCAGGCTCAGCCGCGCACCGGATTTCGCCTTCTCCTTGAACTGGATCATTCGGGCGGCCTCGCCATAACTGCACGTGCATTCCAGTACCCAAGTCAGCGCGCCGAGCTCCCGGGCAAGATCGGATTGGACGAAAACGCGTTCCGGCGCAATTCCGGCGGCGATCAGTATGGCGATCATCTCGCTCGCCCGGCTTCGTAGTGCGGGCGGATTGTGCGGGGTCGTCATCGCGTGCAGATCCGCGACGAAATACAGGTCCTCGGGCCTGCCCTCGGCGGCCCAGCGGGCGATCGCGCCAAGGTGGTTGCCCAGCTGGACGTGGCCTGACGGGGTGATCCCGGAGAGTCTCATGTGCGTTCCTCGTCGTTCGCGGCGCCCGCGCGGGAGACCTTGGCACACAAGGAAGGCCGCCCACTCGGGACGGCCTGGGGGTGTGTCAGTGCACAGCGATCAGCCGCCCGGTGGCGGCCACCACAGTCCGGCAAAGCTGTGCATGGCAACACTTTACCGCACTGCACAACCTTCTTTACCCGTGCATAACCGATGTGATCGACCAGTCGGCGATTGTGACCGCCGGTATGCCGAAACGGGTCTACCTTCAAATCATGTTCGTTGTGCTGCTGACCTATAAAGCGCCCGTCGAAGAAGTCGACTATCTGCTTCCGGATCACGCCAAGTGGGTGGAAAGGCATATCCAGGCCGGGGAGTTCCTGGTGGCCGGCCGACAGAATCCACGCACCGGTGGGGTGATCATCACGCGGCCGATGTCGCGGACGAGACTGAACGCGATCCTGTGCATGGACCCCTTCTTCGTTCAGCACCTGGCGACACACCAGGTGATCGAGTTCTCCCCGACGCGCACCGCGCCGGAGTTGCGACTGCTGAACGAGTTGCTGCCGCAATCCGCTTGAGGCACAAGGGAAATCAGGCGTCGTCGAGAGCCGCGGCCTGATCACGCAGGGCCGCCACGATCGCCTGTGCCTGCGCGGAGGGGCGCGGCCGGGTCACCGCGACGGTCGCGCGGCCGGGCCAGTGGTCGTCGGTGACGGCCACGGCTCGCACGCCTGCCGGCAGGACTGGCCGGGCCAGGCTGGGCATCACCGTGATGCCAAGGCCGGCCGCGACCAGACCGAGGCGTGTCGGCCAACTGCGCGCGGTGTGGGCGATGTGGGGGTCCGCCAGGGTGGGCCACGCGCCGAACTGCGGTTCCCCGGTCGCGCCGTCCCCCGCGATCCAACGCTCCTGCGCAAGGTCGGCTACGGTGACGCGCTCCGCGAAGCGGTGTGCGTCCGGGACAATCACCAGAAGATCACCTTTCCGCACTGTGGTCTGCCGGAGTTCGCTCAGGTCGTAGTCCGGCAGACCATGGCCGACGCCGATGACCGCGACGTCCAGCCGGCCCGCCCGTAGCCGGCGGAGGAGGGCGGGTGTCGAGGCTTCCGCCAGGACGATGGCGAGTCCGGGATGGCCGGAGATCACCTGCGCCATCGCTCGCGGGACCAGTGCCATGGCGGCGGTGGGATAGGCGCCGATCGTGAGGCGCCCCGCGAGCCGGTCGCGCAGGCCGGCGAGCTCCAGTTCGGTCGCCGCCAGGTCGGCGAGGATCTCGGTCGCGTGCCGGACGAGCACCTGGCCTGCCGGGGTGAGCGCCACGCCTCGCCGGCTGCGGTCGAAGATCGGCGCTCCGGCCGCGGTCTCCATCGCCGCGACCTGGCGTGAGATGGCCGATTGCGTGTAGCCGAGTAGCTCGGCGGCTCGGGTGAACGAACCCGCTGCGGCGACCTGCTGCACGACCCGGAGCCCGGTCAGGGTGAACTCGGCCATGGCGAGCAGGCTACATGCGTGCTCGTCATGGAAGTGGTGCCGGACCATCATTGGACCGCATGGCTGAGCGAGGGCAGGCTGGTCGTATGACAGCACAATTCACTCGGGACCAACTCGTGGCGCGCCTGATCCGAGCCGGTGAGCTGGAGGTATCCGGAGAGGACCTCGCCGAGGCGGCGACGTATTTCGATGTGGAGAAGTTCCGCTTCCACGGGCCGGACGGCTTCGAATCCGACTACGCCGGGCTCTCCGCTTACTTCGGTTCGCTGCGCGACGCTTTCGACAACCGTTCGATCCGGCGCGGCATCGTGGTGGCCGAAGGCGACACGCTGGCCTGCCAGACGTGGATCGAAGGCACGTTCGTCCGCGAGTTCACCCAGTCACCGGCCGGTCCGCTGCCGCCCAACGGGGAGCGCATCGTGTTCGACCTGATTAACATTTTCCGTTTCGACAACGAGGGACGCCTCATCGAGGAGTGGGTACGCACGGACAACCGCAGTCTGTTGCGCCGGCTTGGTGCCGAAGGAAACTGACCGTGAAGTCTTTCAGGCGGCGGCCTTCGCCCTCTTCAGTGCAAGGACGGGACATTTCTTGCACCGGCTCGAAGACCGGCAGCATTTCTTCTTCACCTTGCCGGCCTTGATGAGCCGCCGCACGACGGCCTGCGGGTCCTTGCTCACCGGTTTAGGTTAGGCGAACCTAATCGGTTGGTGAGCGTGGCGCTGGTCACAGAGAGGCCAAAGGTATCCTGGGTTGGACTGTCCGTGGCCAGAGCCGGCTCCGGCGTCTCCCTCAGACCTCTTCACACCAGGAGCCCTCGCGTGCCCGCAGCAACCGCCGAGAAGGTCCGCACGGACCTCCGCAACGTAGCAATCGTGGCGCACGTCGACCACGGCAAGACCACGTTGGTCGACGCCATGCTCCGCCAGTCCGGCGCCTTCGCCGAGCGAGCGGAGCTCGTCGACCGCGTCATGGACTCCGGTGAGCTCGAGCGCGAAAAGGGCATCACCATCCTGGCCAAGAACACCGCGATCCACCGGCAGACCCCGGACGGTGCGGTCACCATCAACGTCATCGACACCCCTGGCCACGCCGACTTCGGCGGTGAGGTCGAGCGTGGCCTGGCGATGGTCGACGGTGTCGTGCTCCTGGTCGACGCCAGCGAGGGGCCGCTGCCGCAGACCCGGTTCGTGCTGCGCAAGACGCTCGAAGCCGGCCTGCCGGTGGTGCTGGTGGTCAACAAGGTCGACCGCCCCGACGCCCGGATCGCCGAGGTCGTCGAGGAAACCCACGACCTGCTGCTGGACCTGGCCGGGGACATCGAGGACGCCGATTTGGACGCGGTCCTCGACCTGCCGGTCGTGTACGCGTCGGCGCGGGCGGGTCGTGCCAGTCTGGAACAGCCCGGTGACGGTGAGCTGCCCGCGAGCGAGAACCTCGACCCGCTGTTCGACACGCTGCTGCAGCACGTTCCGCCGCCCGCCGCGGACGTCGACGGCCCACTGCGCGCGTTGGTGACCAACCTCGACGCGTCGAACTTCCTCGGCCGCATCGCGCTCATCCGCATCCACTCTGGCCGGTTGCGCAAGGGCCAGACCGTGGCCTGGCTGCGCGAAGACGGCTCCACCCAGTCGGTCCGCATCTCCGAACTGCTGATCACCGAGGCGCTCGAACGCGTGCCGGCGCAGGAGGCAGCGGCGGGTGATCTTGTTGCCATCGCGGGAATTCCGGATATCACGATCGGCGACACGCTCGCCGACGCCGACAATCCCGAGGCGCTGCCCAGGATCACCGTCGACGAGCCCGCGATCTCGATGACCATCGGCGTGAACACCTCGCCGCTGGCCGGGCGCAACGGCGGCGACAAGGTCACCGCGCGCCTGGTGCGGGCGCGGCTCGACCAGGAGCTCGTCGGCAACGT
Organism: Amycolatopsis pithecellobii; assembly: GCF_009707865.1. Classification (GTDB taxonomy): domain Bacteria; phylum Actinomycetota; class Actinomycetes; order Mycobacteriales; family Pseudonocardiaceae; genus Amycolatopsis_E; species Amycolatopsis_E pithecellobii. The sequence continues at coordinate 27,090 of NZ_WMBA01000010.1, read as the reverse complement.
CAGCATCAAGGTGCTGCCCACCGAGCGGCCGGACACCTGGGAGGTCCAGGGTCGTGGCGAGCTGGCGCTGGCGATCCTCGTCGAGCAGATGCGCCGCGAAGGTTTCGAACTGACCGTCGGCAAGCCGCAGGTGGTCACCCGCACCATCGACGGCAAGTTGCACGAGCCGTTCGAACGGCTGACGGTCGACTCGCCCGAGGAGTATCTCGGCTCGATCACGCAGCTCATGGCGGCTCGCAAGGGACGCATGGAACACATGGGCGGCAACGGAACCGGCCGGGTCCGGCTCGAGTACGTGCTGCCCGCGCGTGGCCTGATCGGCTTCCGCACCGACTTCCTCACCGAGACCCGTGGCACCGGTATCGCGAACCACGTGTTCGAGGGCTACTTCCCGTGGGCGGGCGAGATCCGCACCCGGCACACGGGCTCACTGGTGGCCGACCGCTCCGGCCCGATCACCGCGTACGCGATGATCCAGCTCGCCGACCGCGGCACGTTCTTCGTCGAGCCGGGCGCGGAGGTGTACGAGGGCATGGTGGTCGGGGAAAACCCGCGCGCCGAGGACCTCGACATCAACATCACCAAGGAGAAGAAGCTCACCAACATGCGCTCGTCCACCGGTGACGAGCTCGAACGGCTTGCCCGTCCGCGCAAGCTGGGCCTGGAAGAGGCCCTGGAGTTCTGTGCCGTCGACGAATGTGTCGAGGTGGCGCCGGACGTCGTCCGGGTACGCAAGGTGACACTCGACAGCAGCCAGCGCGCCAAGGAGCGGTCGCGGGCCAGGAGCCTGAGCCGATAGCTGCCCGGGGAGCCTGCCTTCCGGTCCGGGCGGGCAGGCTCCCGAGTGAAGAGGAACCCCATCCGGGTGGCGCACGTCCACCCGATACGGTGCCCGTTGAGCGTGGTAACCAGCGGCGCAAAAGCCAGTAGAGCGGCTACCGGCCTTGTGGCAGCATCGTGGGCTCAGCGCCTGGGGAGGCAGTGTGCGGACAAGCAGAGCAGCGGCACTGACGCTGGTGCTCGCTGCCGTGCTCACCGCGTGCACCTCGACACCACCGCCACCCATCGCGCCCTCGCCCGTCGCGTCCACGACCTCCGCGCCACCCAGCCCGTCACAGATCGTGGTCGGCGTGGACGACATCGTGGGCGGCTACAACCCGCATAACCTGGCCGACCAGTCGACGATCACCAAGGCGCTTTCGCAACTGCTGTTGCCTTCGGTGTTCCGCCAGACCGATGACGGGCAGTACGAGCTCGACACCACGTTGATGCGATCGGCGACGGTGACTTCGGAGGCGCCGTTCACGGTCACCTACGAGATCCGGCCGGACGCTTCATGGTCCGATGGCGCCCCGATCGCGGTCGAGGATTTCGTCTATCTGGCCGACGCGATGCGCAATCAGCCCGGTGTCGTCGAGCCCGCCGGGTACCGGCTCATCTCCAACATCCAGCCGAGCGAGGGCGGCAAGGGCGTCCAGGTGACGTTCTCCCAGCCCTACCCCGGCTGGCGCACGTTGTTCTCCGACCTGTTGCCACAGCACCTGTTGAAGGACGCGCCCGGTGGCTGGCAAGGGGCGTTGCAGGGCAGTTTCCCGGCCTACGGCGGACCGTTTTCGATCAAGCAGCTCGACACCGCGCGCGGTGAGGTCATCCTCGAGCGCAACGACCGGTACTGGGACAAGCCGGCCGCCATCGACCAGATCGTGCTGCGGCGGTCCGACGCGGCGGGGCTGGCAGCCGCTTTGCGCAGCGGCAACGAGCAATTCGTGATGTCGCGGACCGACGCGACCGGCGTGAAGTTGTTGCAGGACATCGGTCCCGGGCTGCAGCTGCACACGGTGGCGAGCCCGCGGCTGGCGGATGTGTTGCTGCGCCCGGTGAACAGCGCGCTGGTCGACGACAACGTGCGCGCCGCGATCGCCGGCCTGATCGACCGGAACAAGCTCATCGACGAAGGCACCGCCGGTGGCCCGTCGGCCGGGTTGCGTGCCGACGCCCAGGTGCTCGCGCCCTCCGTGCCGGGATACGCCGCCACGATCCCCGCCAACGTGTCCGCGCCCGACCCGGCGAACGCGGCCTCGTTGTTGCAGCGCGCCGGGTACACCCAGGAAGCCGGTAGCTGGCGCAAGAACGGCAAGCCACTCTCGCTCGTCATCGCCTCGCCAGGGCAGCTGGAGCCCTACGCGCGGATCGCGAAGGAACTCGCGCGGCAGCTCACCGCGGCCGGGGTGCAGGTCACCACCATCAACCCGGAGCCACGGAACCTGTTCTCGAATCTGCTGGCGATGCCGGTCAGCGCGACCGGGCAGCCGACCGGGGACGGTTCCGGCAGCGTGGCCGTGGACATCGCCATCACGCCGATGCCGGCGGGCGGCGACCCGGCGACCGTGCTCGCCTCGACTTTCGGCTGCCGCCCCGGCGAGCACGCGGTAACTACGACAGCGCCCGTGGTCCCGGCCAATCCCGCGGCGGTTTGCGATTCCGCGGTGCAGCCGACAATCGACGAGGCACTGTCGGGGCAGAAGAAATTGGCGGACGCACTAGCCGAACTCGAGCCCAAATTGTGGGCGCAACATACGGTGATTCCGCTGTTCCAGCTCGCGGACACGCTCGCGATCGGAAGTGGTATTTCCGGTGTCACACCAGGTCCGCCCATGGCTGGGCCGTTTGGGTCAGCCGTAAATTGGACGCGTGGCGGCAAGTAACCAACGAGTGTCCGCATGTTAGACGGAAGTCACCCTTTGGTCACAATCGTTCTCATAATCGTGACTCTTTGTGCACAACTTTCTACCGTTCCACGGCAGTGCGCCGATGCGCGCCTTAGGTGTGACATAAGCTCCCGCTTAACGCGCAGGAGCGGTGTGGGCGTATCGCCCAGTGCTAGGAGGGCACACGTACATGAGGACATGGAAAGCAGCTTCGGCCGTCACCGTGGCCGCGGCTGCCGCGCTCGTGCTGAGCGCCTGCAGTGGCGGCAGCGGAAGTGGTGGCACGGACCAGAACGGTTCGAGCTCCGACATCAAGAGCATGGCGGTCGGCAAGGCGGAAAACGCCAGTGCCGGCACCTACAAACTGGGCAACGTTCCGAGCTGGCCCGGGCCGGTCACGGTGGGCATCGATGACGCCTACTCGGCCTACAACAACCAGACTCCGGACAGCAACACCTCGTACAACAACTACGTCATCACCGCCGTCCTCGCCGGTTCGAACGTGCTCGACGGCAACAACAAAGTGTTGCTGAACAACGATGTGCTCGACTCCTGGGACGTGACCTCCACGAGCCCGTACACCGTCACCTACAAGCTCAAGCCGGGCATCAAGTGGTCCGACGGCGCGCCGTGGAGCTGCAAGGACTACTACCTCGGCTGGCTGTCCGGTAGCGGCAAGGTCAAGGACTTCAACGCCGCGTCCACCTCGGGTTACGACCTGATCAGCGACGCCAAATGCGTCGATGACCAGACCTTTGTCGCCACGTTCACCCAGCCCTATGTCGACTACAAGGGCCTCTTCGACAGCGCGCAGCTGCTCCCGGCGCACGTCCTCGAACAGCAGACCGGCATCCCGGACATCACGAAGCTGACGCCGACCAGCGACCCGGCCCTGCTCAAGAAGGCCGGTGACTTCTGGACCAATGGCTGGAAGGGCTTCAACGCCTCGATCATGCCGGCTTCGGGCCCGTACATGATCTCCGCGTTCGACGAGAACCAGGGCGCGGTCACCCTCAAGAAGAACCCGAACTGGGCCGGCGGCAAGGGCGGCCCGGACACGGTCATCGTGAAGAAGTTCTCCGACACCAAGGCCATGGCCACGGCGTTGCAGAACGGTGAGATCCAGGTCGTCGCCTCGACCCAGCCGGACGCCACCGCCGCGACCACGCTCAAGGGCCTGTCGGCGCAGGGTGTGACCTACGGTTCGGCGCCGCAGCTGACCTACGAGCACCTGGACATGAACTACAAGAACGCCATCCTCAAGGATCTGGCCGCGCGCAAGGCGCTTTTCCAGGTGATCAACCGCACCGAGGTCACCGACAAGCTGCTCAAGGAAGTGCAGGCGGATGTCGCGCCGGACAACAGCTTGATCTACACCCCGGCGGAGTCCGGTTACGAGGATGCCGGCTACGGCACGACCGCGGGCACCGGTGCCGCCGACGCGAAGAAGACGCTGGAAGCCGACGGCTGGACGCTGGGCGCGGATGGTATCTACCAGAAGAATGGTCAGCGTTTCTCTTTGACGATCTCGCACAACAACAACACCCGGCGCGACCAGACGGTGGAGATCATCCAGTCGCAGGCCAAGGCCGCGGGTATCGAGATCAAGAACGACAACGACCCCACGTTCCTCAGCGGTGGCCGGGTCAGCACGGGTAACTGGGACGTCGCCCTGTTCGGCTGGTCGCAGCCGCCGTTCAAGTCGCAGTCGCAGCCGCTGTACTCGACCGGTGGTGCCCAGAACTGGCAGGCCTACAGCGACCCGAAGGTCGACGACCTGTTCAAGCAGGCCGTTGTCGCCACGGACGAAGCGGGCGCGACGCAGCTGTACAAGCAGGTCGACAAGCAGATCGCGAGCGACTACGCGTCCCTGCCGCTGTTCGCCACCCCGTCGATGTGGGCTTTCCAGGGCATCGACAAGGTGTACATGCAGTCCTACAACGGCGCGCTGTGGAACGTCGGTGAGTGGGAGCAGAAGAAGTGATCTTCCGCTCGGCGTGACCCTGGTGGAGTCCGGGGGCTGGGGCATGATCTCCCTGGCCCCCGGACTCCCTCCGGAAGTAGCTGTCGACCGTTGGGAGACCCCCACTACGGTGGACACGGGCACGGCTGCATACTTCCGGCCAGGCCCGGATGAGGAGCAATCTCGTTGAATCTGGTCATCTACATTCTTCGCCGGCTGGCGATCTCGATCCCGGTGTTGTTCGTCGGGACCTTCCTGGTGTTCGTCATGATCTCGGCAGCCGGGGATCCGCTGGCCGAGCTGCGGGGCCGCCCGAACATCAACCCCGACGCGATCGCGCAGACCGCGCAGCAGCTTGGTCTGGACCTGCCGATCATCCCTCGGTACTTCCACTGGCTGGGGCACTTCCTGACCGGTGACTGGGGTGTGTCGGTCGCACAGGGCAACGCCATGCAGCCGGTGTTCCCGAAGGTCATGGGCGCCTTCGACGTCACCATCAAGCTGGTGATCGGTGCGGAGATCCTCGCGTTGATCGTCGGTGTCGCGGTGGGCGTGCTGGCGGCGGTCAAGCAGTACTCGATCGTCGACTACATCGCCACCACATTGGCTTTCTTCCTGTTCTCGATGCCGATCTTCTGTGTTGCGGTGGTCTTGAAGACCTACGCGATCCAGGTCAACGGCTGGGTGCGTGATCTCGGGCTGACCGACTGGCTGGGTAATCCGTGGCTGCGCACGACAAGCCCGGAAAACCTCCACTCGACCGGGTTCGGGGATTTCCTGGCGAAATACTCGGGTGCGTATCTGCTGCCCACGTTGTCGATCATGGCGATCAGTTTCGCCGCGTACAGCCGGTTCCAGCGCGCTTCGATGCTGGAAACGCTGAGCCAGGATTACGTGCGGACCGCACGGGCCAAGGGTATTTCGGGCTCACGCGTGATTTTCCGGCATGCCTTCCGGAACGCGCTGATCCCCGTCGCCACCCTGTTCTCGGTGAACTTCGCTCAGGTGCTGACCGGCGCGATCATCACGGAGACCGTGTTCAACTGGCACGGGATGGGCACACTGCTCGTCGATTCGGTGAACCGCCTTGACCCCAGTACGTTGATGGGCTGGCTGGTGGTCGTCGCCGTGATGGTGGTGGTCGCCAACCTCATCGCCGACCTGCTCTACGGCATCATGGACCCGAGGATTCGCGTTGGCTGACATGAACTCCCTGATTGCCGGCGAGGCGGCCTCGGCCGCTCAACGCGAAGGCACCCTGCCCCCTGAGGCACTTCCACAGCCGGTCAGCCAGGGGCGGCTGGTGTTGCGGAAGTTCCTGCGGCACAAGCTCGCCATGGTGTCGACTGTGGTGCTCGCGCTCCTCGTATTGCTCGCGGTGATCATGCCGATTTTTTGGGCGCACAAGTACGAGGACGCGAGCTTTCCGTCGTTCGCGAAGCCCAGTGGTGAGTTCCCGCTCGGCACCACCCAGGTCGGCAAGGACATGGTGTCGCAGATCCTGCGCGGCACCCAGTTCTCGCTGCTGATCGCGGTCGTGGTGTCCATTGTGGGCACATTTGTCGGCGTGGTGTTCGGCTCGGTCGCCGGCTACCTGCGTGGTTTCGCGGACTCAGGGCTGTCGCGGCTCACCGACTTGTTCCTGATCGTCCCGCAGATCGCGGCCGCCGCGATCATGGCGAAGGTCTTCGGGCACGGCAGCTGGTTCGTCGTCGCGCTGGTCCTGGCCCTGTTCGCGTGGATGCCGATCGCCCGGATCACCCGGGCCGAAGCGATGGCACTCTCGCAACGAGAATTCATCGAAGCGGCGCGTGCCGCGGGTGCCGGGACCCCGCGGATCATCTTCCGGCACCTGGTGCCCAACATGGTCGGCAGCATCACGGTGAACGCGACACTGGCGGTGGCACAGGCGGTGCTGGTCGAAGCCGCACTGAGCTTCATCGGCCTCGGTGTCCAACCGCCGGACACCTCACTGGGCCGGATCATCCTGGAGAACTACGCCCAGGTGCAGGGCCGCCCGTGGCTGTTCTTCGGGCCGTTCATCGTCCTGGTGCTGATCTCACTGTCGATCAACTTCATCGGTGACGGTTTGCGTGACGCCTTCGACCCACGGCAACGCCGGATGAAGGCCTGAAGGAATACCGCGCGAGTTGCACGTTCCCGTCGCGCGAGTTGCGCGCTGCGCTCGTCCGAGTTGTACGTTCCGTGCGCACGCAACGCGCGACTCGCGCGCACGCAACGCGCGACTCGCGCGCACGCAACGCGCGACTCGCGCGCACGCAACGCGCGACTCGCGCGCACGCAACGTGCGACTCGCGCGCATGGAACGCGCAACTCGCGGGGTCAGTCTGTTGTTACTGGGGCTAGTTTGCCGGCTTCCCAGGCTGCTCGGCGTTCGGCTTGCAGGACTGGGTCCGCCACCGGCGCTGCGGACAACAGCCGCCTTGTGTATTCCTGCTCCGGGTTGTGCAGCACCTTGTCACGATCGCCGACCTCGACAAGTTTGCCGTGTTGCATCACCGCGACCCGGTCGGCCAGCAGGTCGACCACAGCCAGATCGTGGCTGATGAACAGGCACGCGAAACCCAGAGTTTGCTGCAACCCCAGGAACAGATCCAGCACCCGCGCCTGCACCGAGACATCGAGCGCCGACGTCGGCTCGTCCGCGATCAGCAGTTGCGGGTCCAGGGACAGTGCACGGGCGATCGAGACGCGCTGGCGCTGACCGCCGGAGAGTTCGTGTGGGTATCGGTTGCGATAGTGCCCCGAAAGCTCAACCTTGTCCAAAAGGGACACTACGCGATCGTTGAGTTCTTTACCGCCGAACATCTTGTGTAGCACCATCGGCTCCGCGATCGATTCGCCGATGGTCATTTTCGGGTCCAGGGTGGAGGCCGGGTCCTGGAACACGATGGAGAAGTACCGCCGCAGTGGGCGCAGTTCCTTTGTGGACAGTTTGGTGATGTCCCGCCCCGCGACGGAAACCGTGCCTTGCGTGGGCTTCAACAGCCGGATCGCGCAACGGCCGACGGTCGACTTGCCGGAACCCGACTCGCCCACGAGACCGAGGATTTCGCCCTTGTTGATGTGCAGCGAAACCCCGTCCACCGCACGGTTCTTGGCCTGCCCGCGCCGGCCGGGGTACTCCAGCACCAGATCCTTGATCTCCAGCGCAGGCGCACCGGTCTCGATCTGCGACTCCAGTTCGGCGTCGGCGATGCGGATCTCCTCGGCGACCTTCGCCGCCTCTTCGGCATCCATCTCCAGCGGTGCGTCGTCCAGCAGGCGACGACCGGCCGGGCGCTGCCCGAGCACCGGCACCGCAGCCAGCAGGCGCCTTGTGTAGTCCTCCTTGGGCGAGGCGAACAGCTCGTGCACCGGAGCCTGTTCCACGATCTCGCCCTGGTACATCACCACGACCCGGTCGGCCAGGTCGGCGACGACACCCATGTCGTGCGTGATCAGCACGATCGCGGTGTTCAGCGTGTCCCGCAGCTTGCGCAGCAGGCCAAGGATCTCCGCCTGCACCGTCACGTCGAGCGCGGTCGTGGGCTCGTCGGCGATGATCACCTTGGGATCGCAGGCAATGGCCATCGCGATCACCACCCGCTGCCGCAGACCACCGGAAAGCTGGTGCGGGTACTGCTTGAACCGCTCGGCCGGATCCGGGATACCGACCATGTCGAGCAGTTCGCTCGCCCGCCGGTCCGCCGCCTCGCGGGAGATGTCCTGATGCGCCCGCAGTGCCTCGCGGATCTGCCAGCCCACCGTGTACACGGGGTTCAGCGCGCTCATCGGCTCCTGGAAGATCATCGCGATGTCATTGCCGCGGACCCGCCGCATGTCCTTGTCCCGCAGGCCCACCAGTTCGCGGTCATCCAGCCGCAGGTCGCCTTCGATCTTGCTGGTCTTGGGCAGCAGGCCGAGCACCGACATCGAGGTCACGGACTTGCCTGAACCAGACTCACCGACGACTGCGACGATCTCTCCGGGATTGACGTCGAAGCCGATTCCCTTGACCGCTTCGACGATGCCGTCCTCGGTCGCGAACGTGATCTTGAGATCGGCGATGGACAGGACGGAGCCCGAGGCGCCCAGCCTCGCCGTCGTCGTTTCTGTGCTCACCAATGGCCCTTCATGGGGGAAACGTTCCGCGCTGTTCAGCGCAACTTCGCGCGAGGATATCCGAGGATGCACCAACAAGGGTCTGGTCAGGGTAAATATTCTGCATATGTGAGCCGCAAATTGATGCTGGTCCATGCCCATCCCGACGACGAAACCATCACCACGGGCGGCACCATGGCCCGCTACGTAGCCGAGGGCGCCGACGTGGTCCTGGTGACCTGCACACTCGGCGAGGAAGGCGAAGTCATCCCACCGGAACTGACCGGCCTGGGTTCGTGGGCCGCCGACCAGCTCGGTGGTTACCGCTCGGGTGAACTGTCCGCGGCCCTACGGGAACTCGGCGTCACCCGGCACCGGTATCTCGGGGGCATCGGGGGCTGGCGTGATTCCGGAATGGCAGGTACCGCCGCGGCGAAACATCCCCGCGCCTTCGCGGCGGGCCCGCTGCACGAACAGGCGCAGCAACTGCGCGCGATCGTCGAGGAAGTACGGCCCGATGTGCTCGTGACGTACAACTCCTTCGGCGGCTACGGCCATCCCGACCACATCCGGGCTCACGAGATCACCATGGCTGCCGCGGACACGGCCAAGCGCGTCTTCCACATCGCCGCCGGGGGCGGTGCGGTGCTCCCGCCGGAGGCGCCGGCCACCGAGATCACCACCACGATCGACATCCGCTCGCACCTCGACGCGAAGATCGCGGCCCTGCGCGCCCATGCGACACAGGTCACCGTCGACCCGCCGGAGTTCGCCCTGTCCAATGGGGTGGCCCAGCCGATCGGCGAGGCCGAGTACTTCACCCTGGTGCGCGGCCCCCGTGCGGGTGCCGAGACTGACCTGTTCGGAGGACTGGCATGACGACACCACCAGCCGCTGCCGTCCGCCGTCGCGGCCTGCTCGTGTTGCTGCTCGTCGACACGATCCTGTTGGCCACACTGGAACTTTTCTTCCTGCCGCTGCGAATCGGTGGCACGGTGCCGGTCCCGTTCACCGTCGTGGTCGCGATCGTGACCACCCCGCTGCTGGTGGTGCAGGCGGCGAAACTCGTGCACCCGAGGGCGGCGTTTGCCCCGCTGGCGCTGTGGGTACTGACGATTGTCGTGCTGGGCCTGATGGGGCCAGGCGGTGATCTTGTACTGGTCCAGGACTGGCGTGCCCTGCTGCTGATCGCGGGTGGGGCGCTGCCTGCGGCGCTGGCACTCGGCGGGTCACTTGCCGCCCCGGGAAGGAAATAATGACGTGGCCGAAGCCATCTCCGACCGGCAGGTTGTGGCGGCGCTGCGCCCGTTCGTGCGCGCGGCACGGCCCGTGGTCGGCGCGATGCGCACGCCGGGCAGGCTGGAGGGCCTGGCCAATGTGAAGGTGCCAGGGTCGGCGGCGTGGGCGGCGATGTCAACCGAGCAGCGCACCGACTGGTGGATCAACCGCGTCGGGCGGCTGACGGCGCTGGTGACCGCGATCCCGGGCATCGGCGGCGCGCTGGCCGACCGGTTGCCGATCCAGGAAACGCTCGGCGCGAGTGCGCAGGGGCTGCTGCTGTGTGCGATCGCGGACGAGCACGGCATCGACGAGGTCGGCGAGCGGGTGCGGTTGCTGGGCTGGGTGCTGTTCCAGCGCGACCTCGATCCGGCGCTGGCGGCCGGAATGGATCGGGAACGCACCGAAGACGCCGAAACGGCGGAGCTCGCCGGCGAGTTCGGTGAACAGCGGGGCCGCAAGATCACGCTCAAAAGCGTGGCGGGAACGTTGTGGCGAATGGGCCGCTCACTGCTGGCCGTGTCCGGCGAACTGGAGAAGCGCCCGCGCGGTCGTTTCTACCAGCGCGCCATCGGCATGCTCCCGATCGTCGGTATGGCAGGCGACTACTGGGCGGAGCGCGCCGGCCTCAAACGCGTAGCGAAGCGAGCCGATCGATGGCTCAGTGCCGCCAGAACATGAAGGTGAGCTGGCCGAGGTAGGCGGCCTGACGGCTGCCGCCGATGGCTTCGTAGATGTAGCTCGACAGGTCCTGGAATGCGTTGCCGACGGTCGGTACCGCGAACAGCAAGGCGAACAGCACGAGCGGCGCCCACGGCCGGACCTTCGCGGCGAATTCGCGCGTCTGCGGTGCCAGGTACGGCTCGATCGCGCCGAACCCGTCCAGTCCCGGTATCGGCAGGATGTTCAGCACGAACGCGAACACCTGGAGCAGGGCCAGATAGGACAAGCCGATCGCGAGCCCGACGGCCATCGGGATGTAGGCCACCGCGAGCGTCAGCAGCAGGCCGAACACCAGGTTGCTCAACGGTCCCGCCAGCGACACCCAGGTTGCTACAGCCCGCGAGCGCAGCGCCCACCGGTTGATCCACACCGCGCCACCGGGCAGTGGGATGCCGCCGATCGCGAGCAGAATCAGTGGCAGCACAAGGGAAAGCACCGGATCCGTGTAGTGCCGGACATCCAGGTTCAGGTAGCCCTTGCCCGCGACGGAATGATCACCACCCCGGTAGGCGATGAAGGCGTGCCCGAACTCGTGCAGGGTGAGCGACACCGCCCATCCCGCCACCACGAGGATGAACACGCCCGCGATCAACATCGGATCGCGCGTGGTCTCCGCGTGGCTGAAAGCCGCAAGCAACCCGCCGACGATGGCGAGCGCCAGGATGCCGAAAAACACCGGGCTGGGTCTGACCGCTGATCGCTGCACAAAGACAGTCTGTCGTATCCGTCCGGATCGCTGTCGGCGTGTCCCCTTGCGCGACTGGGCATCAGGGTCCCCCAAACTCGGTACTCGGCTTGACCTGGCCGCATTACACGGGTGTAATCACATTGCTGTCATTCGACGCAGGAAGGGGGCGTCGGGTGCGGCTTCAACACCGCCAGCCTGGGGAGTGCGTGGAAGCAGAGGAGGCGGAAGTGCGGTTGGAAGCAGATGGAAGGGAATGGGGGCAGGTCGTGGAGTGGGGAGCGGGCCCGGACAGCGAACTGGGCGAGCTCGCCGACATCTTCGATCCCGCCGAGCCGCCCGAGTGGCAGGACCGCGCGCTGTGCGCGCAAACCGACCCAGAGGCGTTTTTCCCGGAGAAGGGCGGATCTACCCGCGAGGCCAAGCGGATCTGTCAGGGCTGTGAAGTGAAGGGCGAGTGCCTCGAGTACGCCCTGGCCCACGACGAACGCTTCGGCATCTGGGGTGGACTGTCCGAAAGGGAGCGTCGCAAGCTCAAGAAACGCGCCGTCTGAAAGTAGTTTCCCGCGGGCACCCGTTAAGGTGGCGCCTCACGGGAAACTCGGACAGCGGCGGGAGAAGTGTTGGCAGGGGACCGGTCCGGGCACACGGTCGCCTGGAGATTCGCACCGCCCGTAAGCGTTTTCCTTGTGCTCACAGCATTTGGGCTCGGCAGCAACGCGTCCAGGCTGGGTCTTGACCTCGCCGGCGGACGGCTGTTGCCTGTCGGTTCGCTGGGCGAGTTGTGGTCCACTTATCTCGCTGGCTGGCACCAGACTGGTGGCGGCACGGCGAGTGCGGCACCGGCGTCCCTCGCCGTTCTCGGTGTGCTGGGCGCGATCTTCACCCCGGTCGGTGGCCCGCCGGCCCTCGTCGCAGTGTTGCTCATCGGTGACGCGCCGCTCGCGGGGCTTTCCGCTTACGCCGCAACCTCTCGGCTGCCCGTGTCCCGATGGGCTCGCGCCGTCGCTGCCGTCGCGTACGCGTTGCTGCCCGCCGCCACCGCATCGGTCGCGCAGGGGCGTCTCGACGTGGTCGCGGTGCACATCGTCTTGCCACTGGTGATCTCCGGCGTCGCCCGGTTGCTGGGAGGCACCGGTGCCGGCTGGTTGCCCGCGTCGTCGATCTGCGCGGTCGGCGTCGCGGTGCTGGGGGCGTTTTCCCCGCTGGCACAAGGACTTGCGGTGCTCGGACTGGTCATCGGGTTCGTGGTTTTGCCGCCAGGCAACAGTTTGCTCAAGCAGATCGCCTCGGTCGTGATCGTCGTCGTGTTGCCGCTCGTGCTGTTGCTGCCGTGGCCGACCGTGTTGGTCAACCAGCCGGCGCTGTTCCTGCACGGGCTGAGTGGCCCGGCGCCCGCGCCCGCCGCCGCGGATCTCGTCGGCCTCGACCCGGTCCATGTCTGGCCGATGGGGTTGGCGCTTCTCGTGGCGGCGGTCGTCGCGGTGGTGATCCGGCCGCGAGCGTTGCTGAGTCCCGGTCTCGGGGTGCTCGCGCTCGGCGTGTGCGGGCTGGCCGTGGTGTTGCTCGTGCCGGTGAAGCCGCTGCAGGGCGGTGCGGCCTCGGTGGGCTTCACGGGAGTACCGCTCCTGGTGATCAGCGCCGGGTTACTGTGGATCATCCTCAGCGCGGTCCCGGACGGTGCTGTACTGCCGAAACTCGCCATGGCGGGCGCGGTGATCCTGCTCGTCGCGCTCGCGAGCGGTGCGGTGCTGGCGGCGGGCCGAGGCGGGCCGCTGCATACCGGCGGTGGTGACCAGCTCGCCAAGGCGCAGGCGGACGAGCTCGCGCGCACGGGCCGGTCGGTGCTGGTGGTCGGCACGGCCGACGTGCCGACGCGGCAGACCGGCGGGCGCCTGCCCCAGTTCGGCGACGACCAGCTGGTGCTCACCGCGGGCACCCCCGACCGCCTGACCGCCTGGCAAAGCGCGCTGCGGCAGCCGTCATCGGGCGCCACCAGGGCGGCGCTGTCGGCGGCGGCCGCGTCCGGCGCGCTGTTCGTGGTGCTGCCGGCAGGACAGGACCCTGGCCCGATCGTGACGCTGGCCCCCGACCTGGCCGTCGCCGTCCAGCCGACCGTCGATGGCCGGGCGGTACTGCGGCTGCTCGCGCCGTCCGGTCAAGTCGTGCTCGTACCGCCGGGCATCGCGAAGCAGGCCGTCACGTCCTCGGCTCCCGACAGCTGGTCCGGGGTCACCCCGGTCGACGCGGCACTGCCCGACGTCCGGGTGCGTGTCTCGGACGGCATTGCCGGGCGGCTGCTGGTGCTGTCGGCCGAGCAGGAAGCGGGCTGGCGGGCGACCGTCGACGGAAAGGCGCAACCGATCGTGCCCGCGTGGGGACACCAGGTGGCGGTCGCACTGCCGGAGACCTCGTCGGAGGTCAGCATCGAGCACCCCTCGACGCTGCGGGACGTGCTGCTGCTCGTCCAGGTCGCCGCGGTGCTGTTCGCCGTGCTGACCTCGGTGCCCGGCTCTACTCGCCCTCGATGACGTCCGGTTCGACCCCGAGGTAGCCGGCGATCTGCTCGACCAGCACGTCGTGCACCAGTTCGGCCAGCTCGCCCGGGTCCTTGGCCCGTGCCTCCAGCGGCCGCCGGTAGAGCACGATGCGCGCCCGCGTGGGCAGGCCGGTGCGGTCCATCCCGGCCGGGACCAGGCGTGACAGTGGCACCGGACCGTCCTGCAGCACCCCGTCGGCCTGCGCGGGCTGACCGGGGCCGCGCACCTCCGGCACGTCGTCGACCGCGACGTCGAGCTTCGTCAGCTGATCACGCCAGCGCGCCTCGATCGGCTCGAGCGAGTCGAGGACGAGCTGGTCGAACTTCTCCGCCCGGCTCGACGCGGCCGGGAGCGATGCCGGGTACAACGGCCCGCGCAGGCCACGACCATGGCGGTCGCGACGGACGCGCCGATGCTGCCGGGAGCTGCGAGCGGTGGACACAGACGAAGGTTACCGCCCTCCATCCGGTGTGCCTGCGCACAGTTCCCAGCGCGAGGCAGTATGGTCCGTGTTCGTGTCGAGCGTACGAAAGTGTTCGCGGACCGGGTGTCTCCAGCCCGCTGTCGCCACGCTGACCTACGCCTACAGCGATTCGACCGCGGTGGTCGGTCCCCTCGCGACGGCGTCGGAGCCGCATTCCTACGACCTGTGTGAAGAGCACGCGCTCCGGCTGACCGCACCCAAGGGGTGGGAAGTCGTGCGGCACGAGGGCTCCTTCGCCGAACCCGACCGTTCCGACGACGAGCTGACCGCGCTCGCCGAAGCGGTCAGGGAAGCAGGTCGCCAGGACCGCCCTGCCCAGCCCCCGGAGCCTGATACTCCATCCGGCCGCCGCGGGCACCTTCGCGTGTTGCCCGATCCAATCTCCTAGCTGTTCCCGGTACGCTTTCCGGCATCGAATCCGTCCGAACTGCCGGGAGAAGCGCGTGTCAGACCTGTCGGCCATCGTCAAGGCCTACGACATCCGGGGAGTGGTCGGCGACCAGCTGAACGCCGAGCTCGTGCGTGACTTCGGCGCGGCGTTCGCGTTGCTGATCAAACCCGAGTCCCCGGCGGTCGTCATCGGCCACGACATGCGCGAATCATCGCCGGCCCTGGCGAGGGCGTTCGCCGACGGGGTGACTTCGCAGGGCCTGGACGTCGTGTCGATCGGCCTCGCCAGCACCGACCAGCTTTACTACGCCTCCGGCGCGCTCAACCTCGCCGGTGCGCAGTTCACCGCCAGCCACAACCCCGCCAAGTACAACGGGATCAAGATGTGCCGGCCCGGTGCCGCGCCCGTCGGCCAGGACTCCGGGCTCGCCGAGATCCGGGACACCGTCGAGCAGGGCGTGCCCGCGTTCGAGGGGCAGCCCGGCACCGTCACCGAGCGCGACGTGCTCGCCGACTACGCCGCCTACCTGCGCGGGCTCGTCGACCTGTCGGACAGCCGCCCGCTGAAAATCGTGGTGGACGCCGGGAACGGCATGGGCGGGCACACCGTGCCGACCGTGTTCGAGGGGCTGCCGATCGAGATCGTGCCGATGTACTTCGAGCTCGACGGCAGCTTCCCCAATCACGAGGCCAACCCGCTGGACCCGAAGAACATCGTCGACCTGCAGGCGAAGGTGCGGGAGGTCGGCGCGGACGCGGGCCTGGCCTTCGACGGGGACGCCGACCGCTGCTTCGTCGTCGACGAGCACGGCGACCCGGTCGCGCCCAGCGCGATCACGGCTCTGGTCGCCACCCGTGAGCTGGCCAAGGAACCGGGCGGGACGATCATCCACAACCTGATCACGTCGCACGCGGTCCCGGAGATCGTGACCGAGCACGGCGGGAAACCGGTGCGCACTCGCGTCGGGCACTCCTTCATCAAGCAGGAGATGGCCCGTACCGGCGCGATCTTCGGCGGCGAGCACTCGGCCCACTACTACTTCCGCGACTTCTGGCGTGCCGATACCGGCATGCTCGCGGCGTTGCATGTGCTGGCCGCGCTCGGCGAGCAAGATCGTGCGCTGTCGGAGCTGACCCGCGAGTACCAGCGGTACTCCGCGTCCGGCGAGGTCAACTCGACGGTCGACGATCAGGTCGCCCGCCAGCTCGCGGTGAAGGACGCGTTCGCAAGCCGCTCGGGCGTGACGATCGACGAGCTGGACGGGCTGACCGTGCAGCTGCCCGACGGTGCGTGGTTCAACCTGCGCCCGTCCAACACCGAGCCCTTGCTGCGCCTCAACGTCGAGGCGCCGACCGACGACGCGGTGCGCGCCCTCACCGACGAAGTGCTCGCGATCGTTCGTGGTTGACCGCGTCGGCGCGTGGTAAGGAGAAAGTATGGCTTTCACGCTTGATGCCCAGTTACTGGAGATTCTCGCGTGCCCGTCGCCGGATCACGCACCGCTGCGTGCCGGCACCGACAGCGACCCCGCCGCGGACGCCCTGACGTGTACCTCGTGCGGCCGGATCTTCCCGGTGCGCGACGGTATTCCGGTGCTGTTGCTCGACGAGGCGACCGAACCCGACACCAGTGGTGCCAGTGTCAGCAGTGCTTGACGACACGCTCCTGGACGACCCCGCACGGCTGGCGGAGGTCGACTCGGCGGGGCTGCTGCGGGCCGCGGCGATGGCGGGCGCCCAGGTCCGCTCCACCACCGAAGCCGCCGCCGAAGCGGACCTCGCCGACCGGCTCGACATCGGCCGCCCGCGGGCGCTGGTATTCGTCGTACGGCCCGGTGTCGGCCGTGCGGTGACGAAGCTACTGGTGGCGTTGCTGGCCCCGTCCTGCCCGGTGCCGGTGGTCGTGAGCGAGGCCGTACCCAGCTGGATCGGCGCACTTGACGTCGTTTTCGCGCACACCGACGACCCGGCGGACCGGGAGCTGGCCGCGGGTATCGAGCGGGCCAGCCGCTACGGCGCCACGGTGGTGCTTTCGGCACCGGACGAGGGGCCGGTGGCCGCGTCGGTCGCGGGCAAGGGGGTGGTGCTCGCGCCCCGCGTTCCGGTGCCGCCCCAGCTGACGTTCGCCCGTGGTCTTGCCGCCGGTCTGCTCACGGCGAATGCGCTCGGTCTGCTGGTCGCCGACGTCGAAACGCTCGCCGACCAGCTCGACGGGGAGGCCGAGCGTGGTCATCTCGGCCGTGACTCGTTCTCGAACCCGGCGAAGGCGCTGGCACTGAGCCTCGCCGACCGGGTACCGATGCTGTGGGGGCTCGACCCGTTGGCGGTCGCCGTCGCCGAGCACGGTGCGTACGCGCTCGGTGCCTATGCGGGCGTGGTGTGCGACGCGGCCGACTATCGGCAGGCGCTCGCCCGTCCCGCGTTGCGGCGGGTCGTGCTCGCCGGTTCCGGTGAGCGGGACATCTTCGCCGACCCCGATTTCGACGACGCCGGCCCGAAACCACGTGTCCTGCTGCTGGCCGTGCACGGTGGGCCCACCGCGGACGCGGCCAGGCACGAGGCCTCGCATACCCTTCCAGGTGCCGGAATCATCGCACCAGGCGATGAAATCGCCGGTGACGAGCCGGTGCGTGCGGGAGTGCTCGCGTTACGGTTCGAGCTTGCGGCGGTCTATCTCGGACTCGCGGCGGGCACTATGGGGGGAGCCGGGCAGTACGCGCCGGCCACGGCGTGAGCTGAACGAGAACCGCCATCGAGGCGGCGAGGAGTTGAGAACACAGTGGAGCTGCTCCGCAATGCCGTGCGGCCCTACGCGTGGGGGTCCCGGACGACGATTCCGGAGTTGCTGGGGCGCGAGGTCCCGGCACCTCATCCGGAGGCGGAGCTGTGGATGGGTGCGCATCCTGGTGACCCCTCGCGGATCGTCGAGCCCGACGGCACGGAACGCAGCCTGCTGGACCTGATCGAGGCCGACCCGCAGGTGCACCTGGGGCCGGATTGCGCGCAGCGATGGAACAACCGGTTGCCGTTCCTGCTCAAGATCCTCGCGGTCGAGGAGCCGCTGTCGATGCAGGCGCACCCGTCGGCCGAGCAGTCCGCGGAGGGCCACGCGCGTGAGGAGGCCGCCGGCATTCCGCGCGACGCGCCCAACCGCAACTATCCCGACCCGACCGCGAAGCCCGAGCTGGTGTGCGCGCTGACGGAGTTCCACGCGCTCGCCGGTTTCCGCGAACCGCACCGCACGATCCAGCTGTTGCGTGCGGTCGAAACCCCGGGCCTGGCGAAGTACACCGAGCTGCTGGCCGTGCAGCCGGACTCGGACGGCATGCGCGCGCTGTTCACGACGTGGATCACGTTGCCGCAGGCCAGTCTCGACGAGCTGCTGCCCGAGGTGCTCGACGCGTGCGTGCTGCACGTGAAGGACCACGGCGAGTTCGATACCGAGTGCCGCACGATTCTGGAACTGGGTGAGGCGCATCCGCGGGATGCCGGGGTGCTGGCGGCGCTGCTGTTGAACCGGCTGACGCTGCGTGCGGGCGAGGCGATCTACCTGCCTGCCGGGAACCTGCACCTGTACCTGCACGGCACGGCGGTGGAGATCCTCGCGAACTCCGACAACATCCTGCGCTGCGGATTGACCCCGAAGCACGTGGACGTGCCGGAGCTGCTGCGCGTGGTCGATTTCAGCTGCTGCGACATGCCGGTCATGCCGGGCGAGCCGAGCGGTTGCGGCGACGTGTACCGGACTGACGCGCCCGAGTTCGAGCTGTCACGCCGCGACTGGGCGGCGGGCGAGCGGGACGATCTCCGGGTGGTGACCGGGGCGCCGCAGATCTTGCTGTGCACTGCCGGCCGGGTCCTCGTCCGCGCCGATGACGGGGCCGAGCTGGAGTTGCGCCGAGGAGAGTCGATCTGGCTGCCCGCGTCCGACCCGGCGGTGCACGTCCGCCCTCTCGGCGACGGCCGCACGCAACTGTTCCGCGCGACCTCGGGCCGCTAGTTCGCCGGGGTGATCACGCGGGGCCGGATGTGCTCGTACACGACGCTGGTGCGCACGTCCGCGACTTCGGGCCGTTGGGTGAGCCGGTCGATGACGAACGCGTACAGCGCGTCGTTGTCCGGAACCGCGACGTGGACGAGGAAATCCTCGCCGCCGGATACGACGAACACCCCGACGGTTTCCGGCAGCAGCGCGACCCATTCCCGGAAGGCCTCGATGACCTGGCGTTTCGGCGGGTGCACGCGAAGCGCGATGAGCGCCTGCACGGGGCGGCCGATCTTCGCGTAGTCGACGTCGAGCCGGTATCCGCTGATGACGCCGCGGTCCCGCAGCGAGCGCACGCGCTCCAGCGACGTGGACGGCGACACGCCCGTCGCGGCGGCCAGCTCGCGGTTCGTCCGCCGTGCGTCGCGCTGCAATTCCCGCAGTAGTGCCTGATCTAATTCGTCCAGCTCGGCCACGGGAGCCATTCTGCCGAACGAAGTTCGGCGACGGTAGCACCGTTGGCAATCTCTGGCTAGCTTGAGCGGCTGTGACCGAAGAACATCAGGAACTCAGGGCCGTTCTCGCGGCCGACGTTCGGGAAGGCGTCGGCACTCGGGCGGCGAAGCTGAAATGGGTCATCGTCGCCGACGAGTCGCTCGGCGCCGGGCTGATCGCGAACGCGGCGACCTGTCTGGGCGCGGCCGTCGCGTCGGCGCTGCCGGAGGTGGTCGGCGCCGGAGCGGTCGACGCGTCCGGCCAAGCCCATCCCGGCCTGCCGTGGAGCGGCTGCTCGATCCTCGCGGCGGATGCGGCGAAGGTGCGCGAGATCCGCACGAAGGCGGTGGCCAAGGACGGGCTGTTCATCGCGGACATGTCCAAGCATGCCCAGGTGAGCCGGAACTACGAGGAGTACCGCGCCGCTGTCGCGGCCAGCGACGAGGACGAGCTGAGCTACTACGCGGTGAGCCTCGTCGGCCCGCGCAACAAGATCGACAAGCTGGTCGGCGGTCTCCCGCTGCTGCGCTGAGGGCTCCGTGTGCCGGCCAGCCGGTAGCCCGGGAGGAATGCGGCCCCTTTAGGCTGCACTCCGACAAATGGGGCGAGTTCAGGGAGTCAGCGTGTCGGCAGGTGGCGGAACGAAGGCGATTCTCGCGGCGCTGGCCGCCAATGCCGGGATCGCCGTGGCGAAATTCGTCGGCTTCCTGTTCACCGGGTCGTCGTCGATGCTCGCCGAGTCGGTGCACTCGCTGGCCGACACGTCCAATCAGGGTCTGTTGCTTCTCGGCCAGCGCTCGTCGCGGCGCCGGGCTACGCGTGAGCATCCGTTCGGTTTCGGGCGGGACCGGTACTTCTACTCGTTCGTCGTGGCGCTCATGCTGTTCACGCTGGGCTCGGCGTTCGCGCTCTACGAAGGCATCCACAAGGTCCAGCATCCGGAGCCGCTGAGCGCGCCGCTCGTCGCCGTGCTGATCCTGGTCGTCGCGATCGGGCTGGAGGCCTACAGTTTCGTCACGGCGATGGGCGAATCCCGCAAGATCAAGGGTGACGTCACGTGGTGGGGCTTCATCCGCCAGTCACGCACTCCCGAGTTGCCGGTCGTGCTGCTGGAGGACACCGGCGCGCTGTTCGGTCTCCTGTTCGCGCTGATCGGGGTCGGGCTGTCGGAGGTGACCGGTGACCCGGTGTGGGACGGCATCGGCACGATCATGATCGGCACGCTGCTGGGGGTCATCGCGATCATCCTGATCGTGGAGATGAAGAGCCTGCTGATCGGCGAGGGCGCCACCGACGCGCAACTCGAGGCCATCGTCGCCGAGCTGACCGGTGGTGACGTCGAGCGCGTGATCCACATCCGCACCCAGTACCTCGGTCCCGATGAGCTGCTCGTCGCCGCCAAGCTGGCGCTGGCACCGAACCTCGAGCTGAGCCGCGTCGCCTTTGCCATCGACGAAGCCGAAGCGCGCGTGCGGGCGAAGGTGCCGGTCGCGCGGCTGATCTACCTCGAGCCCGATCTGGACCGCCAGATCGCTTGATTCGCACCGTTCTCCCCATGGGGTTATCGTGATTCACCGGACCTACCTCGGGAGCCGGGAGGAGCGAGACCTTGCCAGGCAACGGATTGCGGCGGACGAAATCCATCGAACAGTCCATTAAGGACACTGACGAACCGGAAACCCGGTTACGGCGCAACCTTTCCGCCTGGGATCTGACGGTCTTCGGGGTCGCGGTCGTGATCGGCGCCGGGATTTTCACGCTCACCGCGCGCACCGCGGGTGACTATGCCGGCCCGTCGGTTTCGCTGGCGTTCGTACTCGCCGCTGTCGCATGTGGACTCGCGGCCTTGTGTTACGCGGAATTCGCTTCCACCGTGCCGGTCGCAGGCAGCGCGTATACGTTCTCCTACGCCACTTTCGGCGAGTTCATGGCGTGGGTCATCGGCTGGGACCTGGTGCTGGAACTGGCTGTCGGCGGCGCCGCGGTCGCCAAGGGCTGGTCGGTCTACCTGGAAACCGTGCTGGGCTACCTTTTCGGCGCCGGCGCGAAAACCACGTTCTCGATCGGAAGCGTCGGCGTCGACTGGGGTGCGCTGGCGCTCGTCGCCGCGCTGACTACGGTCTTGGCGGTCGGGACGAAGCTGTCCTCCCGGGTGTCGATGGTGATCACCGCGATCAAGGTGCTCATCGTGTTGTTCGTCATCGTGCTCGGTGGCGTCTACATCAAGGGCGCGAACTACCACCCGTTCATCCCGCCCGCCGCCGATTCGGGTTCCGGCGAGACCGGTGTGAACCAATCGCTGTTCTCACTCGCCGCCGGTGGCGCCAGCAGTTCGTTCGGTGCGTTCGGCTTGCTGGCCGGTGCTTCTCTCGTCTTCTTCGCGTTCATCGGGTTCGACATCGTCGCCACCACGGCGGAGGAAACCCGGAACCCGCAACGTTCTGTGCCGCGCGGCATCTTCGGTTCGCTCGCGATCGTGACCGTGTTGTACGTGGCCGTGTCGCTGGTCGTCGTCGGCATGGTGCCCTACGGCGACCTCGCGACCAAGGCCGGCGACGGCAGCCACAAGACGCTGGCCACCGCGTTTGCCGTGAACGGGGTGGACTGGGCGGCGAACGTGATCTCCGTCGGTGCGCTCGCCGGCCTGACCACCGTCGTGATGGTGCTGATGCTCGGCCAGGTCCGGATCCTGTTCGCGATGTCGCGCGATGGCCTGCTGCCGCGCGGGCTCGCGCGCACGGGTCCGCGCGGCACGCCGTCGCGCGCGACGCTGCTGGTCGGCGCGCTCGTCGCGATCGCGGCCACGTTCTTCCCGGCGGACAAGCTGGAGGAGATGGTCAACGTCGGCACCCTGTTCGCCTTCGTGCTGGTCTCGGCGGGGGTGCTGATCCTTCGCCGCACACACCCGGACCTGCCGCGCGCGTTCAAGGTGCCCGGTGTGCCGGTGATCCCGCTACTGGCGATCCTCGCCTGCCTGTGGCTGATGCTGAACCTGACGGTGCTCACCTGGCTGCGGTTCGCGGCCTGGATGGTGGTCGGCGTGGTGATCTACTTCGCCTACAGCCGCCGGAATTCCTTACTGGGCAAGCGAAACGCGAAAGTTACCGTGCCAGGTTGAACCGGGGAAGATCGGGGAACAACGGCACCTGTTCCCCGAACGGCCGACGCGATGGGCGGTCTGGGAATTCGAGCCCCGCGGCCATCGCGACCGCGCGGTCCCATTCCGGATCGACCTCGTAGTCGCTGTGCCCGAGCACACCGGCGGCCCAGCGCCGGGTGCCGGACGTGTTGCGGATCGGGTCGGGCAGCCAGTGATCCCCGCCGAGGACGAGGGCGCCGCTCGGGCCGGACTGCGCGGGCCCCAGCGCGCCGACCTCGCCGGTGGGCAGGAAACCGACGCCGAGGAGCTTGCCGTCGACCACCTTCTGCCGCCACGACGTGACCCCGCCGCCGAAGATGTCGGTGCCGCGGGCCAGGCCCCGCCACCGTCCGCCGAGCTCACCGAACAACGTGGTCAGCGCGTCCAGCGAGAGCACCGCTGGGAACGCGCGCTGATAGCCCCACTGCAGCGGCGAACCCGCGGTGAGCAGGCCGACGCGTTCGCGGTCGTCCTCCGGCAGATCGTGCATCAGCCGCGAGGCTGCGATGAGCGCGAGAAGGCTGCCGATGTTGTGCCCGCCGAGCACGACCCGCGTGCTCGGTTCGGCCAGATGTTCCTTCGCGCGTGCGGTCAGTTCGGGCACGACCTTGAGCGCATAACTCGGTGGCACGGCCGGATGCACCACCCGCGGCCAGAAGCACACCAGATCCGCGAGCGCGCCGAGATGCCGGTTCCGGCCGGGTTTCGTAGCGGCGGTATAGACCACCCGCAGCAGCCCGGCTGCCATCGCGCCGAGCGCGAAAACCCCGAGCGCGGACAGTGGATTGAACCAGCCCGGCAGGTAATGGAAAACGTAGTGCGCCACCAGAAGCGCGGCCGCGCCGGCGGACATGCCGAACACGACACCGGACACCAGCTGGTGCAGATGCCGCCGCTCCCACGACGAGCGGGCCCAGGCCGCGGCCGCCGCCTTCTCGTCGCCGTGAGTGTCCTGTAGCAGTTCCACGATCTCCGGCACACCGCGCCGACGGCGGCGCAGTGGCACGCCGACCGCGAACCCCAGCGCCGCCAGCAAAGCGGCAAGCGCCAGCCCAGCGCCCCACAACACGGTCACCGGCGTGTAGCTGACGGGCAGTTGCAGTGCGGACGCACCGGCGAGCCGGCGCAGCGCGATCGCGAGCCCGGCCCCGAAACCGCCGCCCAGCAGAACCGCGAGTGCCAGCACCGGCGCGGCCGCCCAACCCCCGAGCCATGGCCGCAGCCGCTTCGGCTGTGCACGCCAGATCCGCCCGCCCAGCACTGCGGCCGGGATGAGCAGGACGGCGAACAGGACGGAGACCACCAGCAACGCGGCGCCGAGCGCCTGCACCGTGTCATCCGACCCGGCGGGCAGCACGGGCCGGAACGCGGCGACCGAGGCGAAGACCAGCGTCGCGAACGCGAGCACGCTGCGCCGGGCCCACCGTTGCAGCGAGCGCACCCCGGCCGCGGCCGTCAACAGGGTGGCCAGCACGAGTGCGAGCGCGCAGATCCACGCGGTCAACTCGGGCACCCGGTCCGGCGCGTGCAACGGGCCGCCGAGCGCGAGTAGCGTCGCCGTCGCCAGCGCGGCGACCGCGTGCACGCTGCGCAGGTCCGGCGCACTCGTCCCGTCGCGCAGAATGTCGCCGGGCAGAGCGCCCCGCCGCGCCGGTACGTCTTCCGCGGTGACCTTCCATTTCGTGCCGGAGACCCGGTACAGCACGAAGACCACCACGGCCAGCGGCACCAGCCCGGCGATCGTGCGCAGCACGGTCAGCTCGCGCAGCCGCTCCGGTACGACGGACAGGCAGGCCGAACCGGGTGCGAGACATTGCGTCGCGAACAGGTCGAGCGCGATCACCGAGAGCTGCCCGACCAGCAGCATCGTCAGCAGCAACCCGGCGACGCGCAGCAGGCTCCGGCACACCGCCCCGAACGCGGCGGCGGTGCGGCTGCCCTCCGGCGCGGGCGGCAGCATCCAGAACGCCACATTCGCCAGAGAGAAAGGGAAAAGCAGCGCCCAAGTCGCCTTCGCGGCGCCGCCTGAGGTCATCGCGCCCCACAGGTAACCCTCGAGAGTCCGCGGAACTGAGCGGCCGAGCGCCTGTAGCACCGGCCCCGGCGCAGGCCGGCGCAGCCGGTCGGACGGCCGGACCACGCGGCCGACCCCGTCACCGGCGACCTCGACCGTGCTCACCGCGTCCAGCAATGCCTCACCGGTGGTACCGGTGACGCCGGGCACCCGCAGTTCGACGATCCGGGTTTCCGGGCCGGGAATCGGCACGTGGCTGTCTCCTTCACGAAGGTGTAACGGAATGAACCGACAACGGTACTGTTCAGGTGTCACCAACTCTTGGAGGAAATGCCCGATGACCCCCGAAAGCGTTGCCAAATGGCACGACACCCGTAATGGGGTGGAGTTCGCGGTCGCGGATCTGGAGCTGGCCGAGTTCGGCCGCAAGGAGATCCGGCTGGCCGAGCATGAGATGCCGGGGCTGATGGCATTGCGCCGTGAGTACGCGGAAGTGTTTCCGCTGCGCGGCGCCAGGGTCTCCGGATCGCTGCACATGACGGTCCAGACCGCGGTACTGATCGAGACGTTGGTCGCGCTCGGCGCGGAGGTCCGCTGGGCCTCGTGCAACATCTTCTCCACGCAGGACCACGCGGCGGCCGCGGTCGTCGTCGGCCCGCACGGCTCGGTGGAGGAGCCGAAGGGCGTGCCGGTGTTCGCGTGGAAGGGCGAGTCGCTCGAGGAGTACTGGTGGTGCACCGAGCGGATGCTCACCTGGGACGGTGAGGGCCCGAACATGATCCTCGACGACGGTGGCGACGCGACGATGCTCGTGCATCGCGGGACCGAGTTCGAGGCCGCCGGTGTGGTGCCGCCGGCGGACGACAACGATCCGGACGAGTGGAAGGTCTTCCTCGGCCTGTTGCGCGACTCGCTGGCCGCCGACGCGGGCAAGTGGACGCGTGTCGGCGCCGGCATCCGTGGCGTGACGGAGGAGACCACGACCGGTGTGCTGCGGCTGTACCAGCTGGCGGCGCAAGGGAAACTGCTGTTCCCGGCGATCAACGTGAACGACTCGGTGACGAAGTCGAAGTTCGACAACCGGTACGGCATCCGGCATTCGCTCATCGACGGCATCAACCGCGGCACCGACGTGCTCATCGGTGGCAAGGTGGCGGTCGTCTGCGGTTACGGCGACGTCGGCAAGGGCGCGGCGGAGTCGCTGGCAGGGCAGGGTGCGCGGGTGATCATCACCGAGATCGACCCGATCTGCGCGTTGCAGGCGACGATGGACGGCTACCAGGTCAAGACGCTGGAGTCCGCGCTGCCGGAGGCGGACATCGTGATCACCACGACCGGCAACAAGGACGTGGTGATGGCCGAGCACATGGCGCGGATGAAGCATCAGACCATCGTCGGCAACATCGGCCATTTCGACAATGAGATCGATATCGCGGGCCTGACCCGGTACCCGGGAATCCGGCGGGTGAACATCAAGCCTCAGGTCGACGAGTGGGTCTTCCCGGATGGGCACAGCATTCTCGTGCTGTCCGAAGGCCGGTTGCTGAACCTGGGCAATGCGACCGGACATCCGTCGTTCGTGATGTCCAACAGCTTCTCCAACCAGGTCATCGCGCAGGTCGAGCTGTTCACCAAGCGCGAGGAATACGACAACGAGGTCTACCGGCTGCCGAAGAAGCTCGACGAGAAGGTCGCCCGGATCCACCTGCAGGCCCTCGGCGGCGAGCTGACGAAGCTGACGAAGGAACAGGCGGAGTACATCGACGTCGATGTCGAAGGCCCGTACAAGTCGGAGCACTACCGCTACTGAAACCGCACGTCATACCGCGTCGAGCCGCGCTATCATCTTGACATCTCGCGCTATCATGGGAGTCGTGAAACAGATGATTGCGCGGCTCGACGACGACCTTCATGCGCGCATCAAAGCGAAGGCCGAAGCCGAGGGGCGCAGCATGAACGAGTTCGTCACCGCGACGCTCAAGGCTGCCGTCGACAAGGAAGAAACCCGCGAAGAGTGGCACAGGCGCATGCTCGCGGAGGGCAAGATCATCGTCTTCGAGCCGGAAAGCCCCGCGCCCGGACGCGATGAGCTCGAGGAGATGTCGCGCGGCTGGGGCACCGCGGTCAGCGAGGCGCTGGAGTGGTCGCGAGGTGAGTGGTGATCGCCCTTTACGCGGACACGAGCGCCGTCGCCGGTGCGTACCTCGCGGACGAGCCCGATCATCGCGCGCTGCGCGAGCTTCTGTTCGAGAACGGGCACCTCGTGTTGACCAGCGAACTGACCCGGCTCGAGTTCGCGAGCGCGATCGCCACGGCGAAGCGGCAAGGCCGGATACCCGGCGCGCCCGAGTTCCTGGCCCAGTTCGACGAGGACACCGAGCAGGGCTTGCTCAACCTGATCCCGTTGGCTCCCCATCAGATCATGCCCACCGCACGCCACGTGGTGCTCGGCGATAAACCGGTTCGCACACTTGACGCGATCCACCTTGCCGTCGCGATGCGTGACGCCGTGAGCCTCGTCGGCGGCGCGCCGGTCGCCATGGTCACCCGTGATCAGCGGCAGGCCGACGCAGCCAAGGCGC
>NZ_WMBA01000109.1 GCF_009707865.1 Amycolatopsis pithecellobii | reverse complement strand
TCCCCGACGACGACGCAGTGGACCCCGTCGCCGTACTGGTCGACCGTGACAACCGGCGCCAGCTGGCCGAGGCCATAGCTCAGCTCACCGAACGCGACCGGATCGTGGTCAGCCTCTACTACTTCGAGAGCCTCACCCTCGCCGAGATCGGCAAGGTTCTCGGCGTTACCGAGTCGCGCGTGAGCCAGCTGCACACCCGCGCCGTCCTGCGGTTGCGCTCCCGACTCACAGGCTAGGCCGGCCTCGACGGCCCCTCGCGGGTTCCACGCCGCGAAGACCGCCCTTCAACCGGACGCCGGAGACCAACTCCGACCGCACTCGGGCGGTCCCGTTGCAGCCTCGAGCGTTGGGTGCGCGCGCTGGGCGCGATCGGTGGTGTGGACTGAGCTACTCGCGCGGCGCCTGGCGGTGCCGGGGAACGCGCCGAGCGGCCGACCCGCCTGCAGTGCTCGTCAGCGCCAGGCTTCCGCTGTGGGGCATTCAGTCCGACCGTTGCCCGGTGACTCCCGGCGGGGTGGACCGACCTCCGGCGGCGGACCCCTCACCGTTGCCGGGGTGGCGCGATCCGTCGCGTGCGCGGATGCCACCGAGCCGTGGCCCGGCGCCGGGGCGGTGAGCGCGACTCAGGGTGGAAGCCACGGCTTCAACCGGATCGCTGATTCGGTCTGGATCAGGGCCAACGGGTTCAGGTACTCCTCTCCTCGCCGGACGCCCCAGTGCAGGCACGCCGCCGCGGGGCAGCCGGGGTGGCCTGGATTCACGGTGCCGATGGGCTGGCCGGTGAAGACCTGTGTGCCGACCGGAACCGTCGGGCTGACGGGTTCATAAGTCGTTCGCAGGCCGCCGTCGTGATCGATGGACACGACGCCTTGACCCGCCACCTGACCCGCGAAGACAACGACACCGGTGCCCGCCGCGAGGACCTGCTGGCCCGGTTCCACCGCCAGGTCGACGCCGCGGTGGCCCGGGCCGTACGTGGTTTCCGGCTGCTGGAACGGCCTTGTCACGTCCGGCACTGGGCTCAACGGCCACGAGAACCTCGGCTCGGCAACCCCTGGAGCCATCCAGCCACCGGCCGCCGGGTCGGCCGTGCCGCCGGCCGCTGGGGCTGCCGTGCCGCCGACCGCCCGCGCCGTGAGCTCAGCGACCGCTGGCCCGGGCACGGTGCCGGCCGCTGTAACGACCGTGCGGGCAACTGCTGGCCTCCACGGCTCGGCGATTGCCGGAAGCGCCGCTTCGTCGGCGGTTGGGCTCAGCCCTGCGCCGACTGCTAAACCCGCCACCGCGGCGATCGTCGGAATCGCCACGGCGGCAGGCGGAGTGACCAGCGCGCACAGCAGCAACACGGCCGCCAGCAGCGGGGCGAGGGAACGCGGGATCAAGACCACGTGTCCACCCTCGCGAGTCAGGCCCCGCGGTGGCGAGTCGAAATTCGAAATCTGTGGACAACTGAGGGGCATGTGGACAACCCGCGCCCGTTGACGTTGCCCGTGGTGAGGGGGCGTGCGACCCGGCGTACACTGTTCACGCGGCCTGTCCAGCACAGGTCGACTTCGCGTGTACGTACATGCCCCACCATCCAGAAACTGGCCGGTGGGACGTGCGGCGCCCGGGCGGTCCCCGTTCGACGGGGTCCGGGAACCGGTACGGCACCAGGGCTGACGGCCACCCGGCCGGCGGCGACAAAACCGACCATGCGGGCTGGGCTTCAAGCCCCGGCGCGCTCAAGACAGAAGAGGTGCGAATCCGGCCATGGCCGTCGTCACCATGAAGCAGCTGCTCGACTCCGGTGTGCACTTCGGGCACCAGACGCGGCGCTGGAACCCGAAGATGAAGCGCTACATCCTCACCGAGCGCAACGGCATCTACATCATCGACCTCCAGCAGACGCTGACCTACATCGACCGTGCCTTCGAGTTCATCAAGGAAACCGTCGCGCACGGCGGCACGATCATGTTCGTCGGCACCAAGAAGCAGGCGCAGGAAGCGATCGCCAGCGAGGCGCTGCGTGTGGGCATGCCCTTCGTCAACCAGCGCTGGCTCGGCGGCATGCTCACCAACTTCCAGACCGTGCACAAGCGCCTCCAGCGCCTCAAGGAACTCGAGTCGCAGGAGCAGACCGGCGGCTTCCAGGGGCTCACCAAGCGCGAGATCCTCACGCTGACCCGCGAGAAGGACAAGCTCGAGCGGACGCTGGGCGGTATCCGCGACATGGCGAAGGTTCCCTCCGCCGTCTGGATCGTGGACACCAAGAAGGAGCACATCGCCGTCGGCGAGGCACGCAAGCTCAACATCCCCGTGGTCGCCGTGCTCGACACCAACTGCGACCCGGACGAGGTGGACTATCCGATCCCGGGCAACGACGACGCGATCCGCTCCGCGGCCCTGCTGACCAAGGTCGTCGCCGAGGCGGCCGCGGCCGGTCTGCTGGCCCGTTCGGGTCGCAACGGGTCCGCCCCGGAGGGCCAGGACAAGCCGGAGCCTGGCGTCGCCGCCGACGAGCCGCTGGCCGAGTGGGAGAAGGAACTCCTCGCCGGCAGCGAGGGCGGCGAGCAGCAGCCCGCCGGGCAGACCACTTCCTCCTGATCCCAGCTCCCCGGGTCGGCCGCTCGCCGGCGGCCTACCCGGGCCCCCGAGACTTCCGAAGGAAACACAATGGCGAACTACACCGCGGCGGACGTGAAGCGTCTCCGCGAGCTCACCGGCTCCGGCATGATGGACTGTAAGAAGGCGCTGGAGGAGAACGACGGCGACTTCGACAAGGCCGTTGAGTTCCTCCGTATCAAGGGCGCCAAGGACGTCGGCAAGCGCGCCGAGCGGGCGACCGCCGAGGGCCTCGTCGCCGGTGACGGTGGCGTGTTGATCGAACTCAACTCCGAGACCGACTTCGTCGCCAAGAACGAGCGGTTCCAGCAGCTGGCGGACAAGATCGTGGCGGCGGCCAAGGCCGTCCGCACGGACGACGTCGAGAAGCTGGGCGCGGCCGAGGTCGAGGGCGGCCGGACCGTCAACGACGCCGTGCAGGAGCTGGCCGCGAAGATCGGCGAGAAGCTGGTCCTGCGCCGGGTCACCGCGTTCGACGGCACCGTCGAGACCTACCTGCACCGCCGCGGTGCCGGTCTTCCGCCGGCCGTCGGCGTGCTCGTCGAGTACACCGGTGACAGCACGGAGGCGGCTCGCGGTGCGGCCCTGCAGATCGCCGCGCTCAAGCCGAAGTACCTGACCCGTGACCAGGTGCCCGCGGAGCTCATCGACAACGAGCGCCGCATCGCCGAGGAGACGGCACGGAACGAGGGCAAGCCGGAGCAGGCCCTGCCCAAGATCATCGAAGGTAAGGTCAACGCCTTCTACAAGGACACCGTGCTGCTCGAGCAGCCTTCGGTGACCGACAACAAGAAAACCGTGAAGCAGCTGCTCGACGCCGCGGGCGTGACCGTCACCCGGTTCGCTCGCTTCGAGGTGGGCCAGCAGTAGGCTTCGGCGGCCGACGCTCAATCGTGCCCCGTCTCCGGCGACATCGGGGACGGGGCACGATGGTGAATGACCACGGATTGGCGGAGCGGTACCGGAGGTGAGGGGCGTGACGGACGAACGAGCCGGTGACGGCTATCGGCGGGTACTGCTGAAACTGGGCGGTGAGATGCTCGGCGGCGGGTCACTCGGTGTCGACCCCGACATCGTGCACTCGGTGGCCGTGCAGATCGCCGACGTGGTGCGCGGCGGGGTACAGGTGGCGGTGGTCATCGGCGGTGGCAACTACTTCCGCGGCGCCGAGTTGTCCCAGCGGGGCATGGACCGTGACCGTGCCGACTACATGGCGATGCTGGGCACGGTGATGAACTGCATCGCCATGCAGGACTTCCTGGAGAAGGAAGGCGTGCCGACCCGGGTGCAGAGCGCGATCACGATGGGGCAGGTCGCCGAGCCCTACGTCCCGCGCCGCGCCGAGCGGCACCTGGAGAAGGGCCGCGCGGTCATCTTCGCCGCCGGTGTCGGGATGCCGTACTTCTCCACCGACACCGCCGCTGCCCAGCGCGCGCTGGAAATCGGGTGCGAGGCCGTGCTGATGGCGAAGGCCGTCGACGGGGTGTTCACCGCGGACCCGAAGACCGACCCGAGCGCCAAGATGTTCGAGGAAATCACGCATCGCGAGGTGCTCGAGCGCGGATTGAAGGTCGCCGACGCGACCGCGTTCAGCCTCTGCATGGACAACAACATGCCGATCATCGTGTTCAACCTGCTCACCGAGGGAAACATTGCACGAGCGGTCCGTGGTGAGAGGATCGGGACACTGGTCAGCACCCCCACCGTCGGGGCGGCCAGCTAGCCCTGGTGGGATCACCGGAGAAAACGAGAACACACAACGGGAGTAGCCGTGATCGACGAGACCCTCCTCGATGCCGAGGAGAAGATGGAAAAAGCGGTGTCCTTCGCGAAGGAGGACCTGTCGTCGGTGCGGACGGGCCGGGCGAACCCCTCGATGTTCTCCCGCGTGGTCGTCGAGGCCTACGGCTCCACGATGCCGCTGAACCAGGTCGCCAGCGTCAACATCCCGGAGGCGCGGATGGCGATCATCAAGCCGTACGACCAAGGGCAGCTGGGTGCCATCGAGAAGGCAATCCGCGATTCCGACCTCGGGGTGAACCCCAGCAACGACGGGCAGATCATCCGCATCGTCATCCCGCAGCTGACCGAGGAGCGGCGCCGCGAGATGGTCAAGCAGGCCAAGGGCAAGGGTGAGGACGCGAAGGTCCACATCCGCGGAGTTCGCCGCAAGGCCAAGGAGGAGCTCGACCGCATCGCCAAGGAAGGCGAGGCCGGCGAGGACGACGTGGCCAGGGCGGAGAAGGAGCTGCAGAACCTCACGGACAACTACGTTGCCCAGGTCGAGGAGCTCGTCAAGCACAAGGAATCCGAGCTACTCGAGGTCTGATGGCTCAGGTGAGCGAAGAACGCGAGAGGACTCCGATGTCTTCTCCGGAGCCGGAAGAACCGGCTCCACCGGCAAGGAAGCCGTCGCGGGCCGGCCGGGATCTCCCTGCCGCCATCGGGGTCGGGCTCCTGCTGGGTGCGGCGATCCTCCTTTCGCTGCTCACCGTGAGATATGTGTTCATCGGCGTCATCGGCCTCGCGGTCGCGGTCGGCACGATCGAGTTCGCACAGGCTCTGCGGCGCGCCGCGGACATCAAGCTGGCGCTGATCCCGTTGCTGGTCGGCGGCCAGGCGATGGTCTGGCTGACGTGGCCGTTCGGGCTCAAGGGCACGATGATCGCGTTCGCGCTCACCGTGCTCGCGTGCCTGCTGTGGCGCCTGCCGAGTGGCGCGGCCGGTTATCTGCGGGACACCTCGGCATCGGTGTTCGCCGCGGCGTACTTGCCGTTGTTCGCGTCATTCGCCGCGATGCTGGTACCCCCGCACGACGGTGTCGGACGGGTGCTGACGTTCATGATCGGGGTGGTCGCGTCCGACACCGGCGGTTACGCGGCAGGCGTGCTGCGGGGCAAGCATCCGATGGCGCCGTCGATCAGCCCGAAGAAGACGTGGGAAGGCTTCTCCGGGTCGATGATCGCGGGCATCGCCGCCGGTGCCCTCTCGGTGCACTACCTGCTCCATGGCCAGTTCTGGCAGGGCGTGCTGTTCGGTGCCGCGATCGTGCTCACCGCGACCCTTGGTGACCTGGTCGAGTCGCTCATCAAACGGGACCTCGGGGTCAAGGACATGGGCACGATGCTGCCCGGTCACGGTGGTCTGATGGACCGTCTGGACTCGATGCTGCCCTCGGCCGTCGTGTCCTGGGTGCTGCTGTCGGCGTTCCTCGGCGGCTAATCGTCGTAGGGGTCGTCGACTTCGGCGCGCCCGAAGTCCTCGACGACCACGGTCCGGTCGATTACGGAGAACACCCCGCCGCCCGGGTCGGCGATGACCGCGATCCGGCCCAGCGGCGAGTCATAGGGTTCGACGATAACGCGCCCGCCCAGCATGATCGCGTGCCCGGCGGTGGCGTCGGTGCCGCGGTCGGGATCCACTTCGAAGTAGACCATCCAGTGCGGCAACGTTTCCGGCGGGTACTCGCGTCCCATCGTGTAGCGGTACAGGACCGGTTGCTGGTCCAGCAGCCACTCGACGTAGTCCACGCCACGGCTGTCCCCGATCTGCCGCGACGAGTAGTTGAACAGGCGGCAGAAGAAGCTGTCGGCCGCTTCGCCGTGGTGCGTGTTCAGATCCGCGCTGGCGAAGGTGTTGGGGAAGCCGCTGACGAAGTCCCAGGTGGATGTCGGCTGCCAGAACACCGCGGGCGCGCCTGCCGGGTCGGTGACGTGCAGGATGCTGCCGCGCTCGGGAATCGCGATCGGTCCGAGGATCACTGTCCCGCCGAGATGTTCGGTCCATTCGGCCGCGTGCGCGGCGCTGTGCACCGCGATGTTGACCGTCCACAGGCTCGGCTGTCTGCTCCCGGCGCGGTAAACCCCGGCGACATCTCTGCCGGCGATCGACGCGATGAGGTAGCGGCCGTTCGGTGTCGCCGGATCCCGGTGGGGGTGGAAGTTCCAGCCGAAGAGTCCCGTGTAGAACCGCTGCGCGGCGATCTCGTCGGGGGTCGCGAGTTCGACCCAGCACGGCATACCGGAGGGGAGTATCGACTGGGTTGCCCGCGGATCGGCTGTCATGGCCTGCCTCCTGTCCCGGGGAGGCTTCGAGTTTACGGTGGTTGACAAGATTTTTTGTGACAAGATCCCGTAATCTGCGGTTATGTGGAGAAGCGTCCGTCGCGGACTGAAAGCGCTCTCCCGTGACGGCGTGGTCCCCAGTCCGAACATCTGGTATCACCCCGACGTCTATGAGCTGGAGAATCGCGTGCAGGACGTCGACGGCGAGATCTGGCGTGTGCTGGGCGAAGAAGCGTCGTGGACCGGCCGAACCGTGCTCGATCTCGGTTGTGGGGCCGGTTTCCACCTCCCGAAATTCGCCGAAGACGCCGGCGCGGTGATCGGTGTCGAACCACACGAACCGCTGGTGCACAAGGCGCGGCACCGGGTCGCCGAACTTGCGAACATTCGCCTGCTCGGCGGTTCCGCGCAGCGGATCCCGGTGCCGGACGCGAGCGTCGACATCGTGCACGCGCGCACCGCGTATTTCTTCGGTCCCGGTTGCGAGCCCGGGATACGGGAAGCCGATCGGGTTCTCCGGCCGGGCGGCGCGCTGATGATCGTCGATCTGGACGCGACCGCCGAGCCATACGGCCGGTGGATGCGCGCGGACCTGCCGCACTACGACCCGGCGGCTGTCGAAAGTTTCTTTGCCCGTAACGGTTTCCGCTGTCGTCGCGTGGCGACGCGCTGGCGGTTTCGGACCAGGGGGCAGGTCGAGTCGGTACTGAACATCGAGTTCAGTCCGAAGATCGCGGCGGGCGCGATCGAGGATGTGCTACGACGCGGTGACGAGGACGGGTACACGCTGCCGGTGGGATATCGCGTGCATGTGCGCGAAAAACCCACCGGCCTCGTGGTCCCCGGTCACTCTTCTTCTTCCTCGGAGTCGATCTCGCCGAGGATGCCGTAGAGCGAGCGCCGCGCCTCGTTGAGAACGGTGACGGCGCGCCTCTTCTGATCCGGCGTGCCCGCTTGCGAAACCTGGATCGCCGCTGCGGCAAGGGTGGCGCCTGCCTTGCGGAGATCGATCTCGCTCGGGTCCACGTCGTGGGCGATCTGCTCCCACGGCGGCGTGCCCTCCTGCCGCTCGGCGGCGGCCCGGCCGGAGTCGGTGAGCTCGAACAACTTCTTTCCGCCTTCGTCGCGGCTGGTGACGAGGCCTTCGTCGGCGAGTAGCTGCAACGTCGGGTAGACGGAGCCCGGACTCGGGCGCCAGAATCCGCCGCTGCGTTCGGAAATCTCGCTGATGATCTCGTAGCCATGGCGCGGCTGCTCGGCCAGCAAGGTCAGGATCGCCGCGCGGACGTCGCCGCGACGACCGCGGCGGCCGCCGCGGTGGTGCCCACGGCCGTGCCCGCGGAACGGCCCGCCGGGGCCACCCCAGCCAGGGGGGAACTCGCCGAAGCCGCGGGGCCACGGGCCGAACGCGCCGCGCCCCTCAGGACCAGGGGGAAATGGTGGACGGTGTCTCATGTCGGTCTCCTTTCGATTTGTTCCGACACGTTCACGATATATCGGAAACAGTCGACAGGCAAGTTCGCAGGTCATGGCACACTGGAGCGGCTATGACTGCCCTTCCCCTGGTCTTCGATGCGCCCAAGCGCGGCCTGCCGCCGCGGCATCTCGCGGACCTCACCGTGGCCGAACGAGCCGAAGCCGTGGCCGCACTCGGCGAGAAGCCGTTCCGCGCCAAGCAGCTGTCGAACCACTACTTCTCGCGGCTGACCGTGGATGCCGAGGCGATGACCGACATCCCGGCCGCCTCCCGTGGACGGCTCGTCGGCGAGCTGATGCCGCCGTTGCTGACCGAGGTACGCGCGCTGGAATGCGACGACGGCACGACCCGCAAGACGCTGTGGCGCGCGCACGACGGGACGCTGCTGGAGAGCGTGCTGATGCGTTACCCGGACCGCGCGACCCTGTGCATCTCGAGCCAGGCCGGATGCGGCATGGCGTGCCCGTTCTGCGCGACCGGTCAGGGTGGTCTGGACCGCAACCTCTCGACCGCGGAGATCGTGGATCAGGTGCGTGCCGCGGCCGCGGTGATGCGGGACGGGCTCATGGCGGGCGGGCCAGGGCGGTTGTCGAACATCGTGTTCATGGGAATGGGCGAGCCGCTCGCGAACTACCGGCGCGTGGTCGCGGCGGTCCGCCGGATCACCGATCCCGCACCTGGTGGTCTGGGCCTTTCGCAGCGGTCCGTCACGGTGTCCACGGTGGGTCTCGCTCCGGCAATCCGGAAGCTCGCGGACGAGAAGATGCAGGTGCGGCTGGCGGTTTCGCTGCACACGCCGGACGACGAGCTACGGGACACGCTGGTGCCGGTGAACAACCGGTGGCCGGTGGACGAGGTGCTCGAGGCGGCGCGGTACTACGCGGATGTCTCGGGGCGGCGTGTGTCGATCGAGTATGCCCTGATCCGTGACGTCAACGACCAGCCATGGCGCGCGGACCTGCTGGCCAAGCGGCTGCGCAAGCACCTGAACCAGCTGGTGCACGTGAACGTGATCCCGCTGAACCCGACGCCGGGCTCGAAGTGGGACGCTTCGCCGAAGCCGGTGGAGCGCGAGTTCGTCCGCCGCGTGAACGCCGGGGGAGTGGCCTGCACGGTGCGCGACACGCGAGGGCAGGAGATCGCGGCCGCCTGCGGGCAGCTCGCCGCGGAAGGCTGAGTTGGACCTCGTCGTGCAGATCCGGCACTTGCGGGTGCCGGGGCGGCGCACGGCGGGGATCGCGCTGGGGTGGCTGATCGTCTTCGCCGCGGGCAGCACGGGCCTGGTGCTGATGTCACACGAGGCGCAGCACTTGCTGGCAACGGGAACAAAGACGATCGGCACGGTGCTCGGCGAATCGGCCCCCAGCAAAGGTTACTGGAGCATTGAAGTCCGATATGCGGTGGATGGTGACACGCGTGCCGCCCGCATCGTGCTGAGCGACGACCGCAAGCTCGAGCAAGGGCAGCAGGTCGTCGCGATCGTGGGCGGGGGTTTCGCGTGCTTGCTGTCCGGGCTCCTTGGTGCCGGCTGGTTCCGGCGGCACCGGGCGGTGGTCCGGGCGGCGCGGAACGCGGGTCACGGTCTCTTGTCCGGGCCAGGATGAGATGAAACTCGGCACCATGTGCAGGCCGTGCAGCTCGGCGGCAGGCAACAGCGGTGACTAGCGGCGCCAGGCGGTGCGGCGCTTCTTGATGTCCACCAGCAGGGCGATGGCGATCCCGACGGCGATGCCCACCAGCCACACGTTTTCGGTGTTGTTCTCGTGGTTGTTGTAGATCATCACGAGCAACACCACCACGGTCAGCCAGCCCGCGACGCGCGACGCGCGGGGGAAACTGCCGTGCCAGCCCCACTCGGCCGACGGCTCGTCGCGCGGGTCCACCTTCACCGGCTGGGACTGCTGCCGCTTGACGACCGCCTTGGTAGCCACGATCACTCCTCGAGAGCGTTCTTTTCACCTGCACCCCGATAATCCCACATGCGGCGGAACACCGTGGCAGCCGGTTCGGGACAATGAACGTGATGAACACGACCCGCACCGTCCTCGTGCTCGGTTCCACCGGCTCGATCGGCACCCAGGCACTCGACGTCGCCGCCCGTAACCCGGACCGCTTCCGCATCGCCGGGATCGCCGCCGGTGGCACCGATCCCGCGGCACTGGCCGCTCAGGCGCTGGCCCATCAGGTCGACGCGGTCGCCATCACGAAGGCGACTGCGGCCGAGGACCTGCAGCTCGCGCTGTACACCGAGGCCCAGAAGCGCGGCTACGCCCGGGGCGAATTCCGCCTCCCGCGGATCTTCGCGGGCGCCGACGCGGTCCTCGAGTTGATCGGCTCGGTGACCGCGGACATCGTGCTCAACGGGTTGCCCGGCTCACAGGGGCTCGAGCCGACGCTGCGCGCCCTCGAAACCGGCGCGACGCTGGCGCTGGCGAACAAGGAGTCCCTGATCGCGGGTGGCCCACTGGTGCTCAAGGCGGCGAAACCGGGCCAGCTGGTACCGGTCGACTCCGAGCACTCCGCGATGGCACAGGCCCTGCGCGGCGGACGCGCCGAAGAAGTCGACCGGCTGGTGCTCACCGCCTCCGGCGGGCCGTTCCGTGGCCGCGGCAGAGCGGAGCTGGAGTTCGTGTCCGTCGAGGACGCGCTCAAGCATCCGACCTGGTCAATGGGCCGGTTGATCACGATCAACTCGGCCACCCTGGTCAACAAGGGCCTCGAGCTGATCGAGGCGAAGCTGTTGTTCGACGTGCCGTGCGAGAAGATCGACGTGGTGGTGCACCCGCAGTCCATCGTGCACTCGATGGTCACGTTCACCGACGGCTCGACGCTCGCCCAGGCCAGCCCACCCGACATGCGGTTGCCCATCGCGCTCGCGCTCAACTGGCCCGACCGGGTGCCCGGCGCGGCGAGCCCGTGCCGCTGGGACCAGGCCGCAACCTGGACCTTCGAACCACTGGACGACACCGCCTTCCCCGCCGTGGAGCTGGCGCGGCATGCGGGCACGATCGGCGGCTGCCTGCCCGCGATCTTCAACGCGGCGAACGAGGTGATGGTGGCGGCCTTCCTGGCCCAGAACGCTCGCTTCACGTCCATCGTGGACACTGTGGAGCAGGTGGTTCAGGCGGCCGGTGAATGGCAGCGCGAACCACGTGACCTGGAGGATGTGTTCGCCGCGGAGCAGTGGGCGCGCCGGCGTGCCGCTGAGCTGAGTTCAACCGAGAGGAAGTAGGGCTTGCTCGCCTACATTTTCGGCGTCGTGCTGTTCGCGCTGGGCATCTGCCTGTCCGTCGCGCTGCACGAGGCGGGGCACATGGTCACCGCCAAGGCCTTCGGCATGAAGGTCCGCCGCTACTTCATCGGCTTCGGGCCCAAGGTCTTTTCGTTTCGCCGCGGGGAGACCGAGTACGGCTTGAAATGGATTCCGCTGGGCGGGTTCTGCGATATCGCCGGCATGACCGCGCTCGACGAGGTCACCCCGGATGAGGCGCCGCGCGCGATGTGGCGGTTCAAGACCTGGAAGCGCACGGTGGTGATGGCCGCCGGGTCGGTGACGCACTTCCTGCTCGGGTTCGTCGTGCTGTACGTGCTGGCGGTGTCGATGGGCTTGCCCAACCTGGCCGGAACGCCGCAGATCTCCGCGGTCCAGGACTGCGTCCGCAACGCCCAGACCGAAGAGGAGTTCGCGAACCCGCAGTGCCAGCCGGGCGACCCCGCGCCCGCGAAGCAGGGCGGGCTGCTGCCGGGTGACAAGATCATCTCCATCAACGGTAAGAGCACCCCGACGTACCCGGACGTGACGGCCGCGATCCAGCCGCTGTCCGGGCCGGTGTCCTTCCAGGTCGAGCGCGACGGCAGGACGATCCCGCTGACCATCGACGTGGCGCAGGTGGATCGCCCCATCACCGACGCGAGCAACCCGCAGGGACACATCGTCAAAGTCGGTTCCCTCGGTGTCGGCTTCGCCAGGAACTTCAGCTACAACGCGGTCACCGCGTTCGGCGGCGCAGGGCAGTTCACCGCGGACATGTTCGGGCAGACCTGGAACCGGCTGCTGGAGTTCCCGGAACGGATTCCGGCCGTGGTGCACTCCATCTTCGGCGGCGAGCGCGACCCGAACACCCCGGTCAGTGTCGTCGGCGCGAGCCGGATCGGTGGCGAGGCCGTCGAGCAAGGCCTGTGGTCGCTGTTCCTGCTGCTGCTGGCCAGCCTGAACTTCTTCGTCGGCGTGTTCAACCTGCTGCCGTTGCTGCCGCTGGACGGCGGGCACATCGCGGTGACCTGGTATGAACGTGTCCGCGACTGGTTGCGAGGATTGCGCGGCAAGGCCGCGGGCGGACCGGTCGACTACACGAAGCTGTCGGCGGTCACCATGGTGCTGGTCTTCATCGGCGGGGCGGTAACCCTGCTCACCGTGACGGCGGACATCGTCAACCCCATCCGCTTGCAGTAGGTAGGCTGACACCGTACGCATCCCTTCGGAAGCCGTAGAGGATTCGATGAGCGTCGCGCTTGGTATGCCCGCCCTCCCGCCGCCCGTACTTTCCGATCGTCGTCCCACCCGTCAGCTGCAGGTCGGCGCGGTCGGGGTCGGCAGTGAGCATCCGATTTCCGTGCAGTCGATGACCACCACACTGACCGCGGATGTGAACGCGACGCTGCAGCAGATCGCCGAGCTGACGGCGGCCGGCTGTGACATCGTGCGGGTCGCCTGCCCGTCGGCCGACGACGCCGAGGCACTGCCCGCGATCGCGAAGAAGTCGAAGATCCCGGTCATCGCCGACATCCACTTCCAGCCGAAGTACGTGTTCGCCGCGATCGAGGCCGGCTGCGCCGCGGTGCGGGTGAATCCCGGCAATATCAAGAAGTTCGACGACAAGGTCAAGGAGATCGCGCAGGCCGCGAAGGATCATGGCACCCCGATCCGGATCGGGGTCAACGCCGGTTCGCTCGACCCGCGCCTGCTCAAGAAGTACGGCAAGGCGACCCCGGAGGCGCTCGCCGAGTCGGCGCTGTGGGAGGCGTCGCTGTTCGCCGAGCACGACTTCCATGACATCAAGATCTCGGTCAAGCACAACGACCCGGTCGTCATGGTGCGGGCCTACGAGTTGCTCGCCGAGCAGTGCGACTACCCGCTGCACCTCGGCGTGACCGAGGCCGGCCCGGCGTTCCAGGGCACGATCAAATCCGCCGTCGCGTTCGGTGCGTTGCTGCGGCAGGGCATCGGGGACACGATCCGGGTTTCGCTGTCCGCCCCGCCAGTCGAGGAGGTCAAGGTCGGCACGCAGATCCTGCAGTCGCTGAACCTGCGCCCCCGCAAGCTGGAGATCGTGTCCTGCCCGTCGTGCGGTCGCGCGCAGGTGGATGTGTACAAGCTGGCGGACGAGGTCACCGCGGGCCTGGAGGGGATGGAGGTCCCGCTGCGGGTCGCGGTCATGGGCTGCGTCGTGAACGGCCCCGGTGAGGCGCGCGAAGCGGACCTCGGCGTGGCCAGCGGCAACGGCAAGGGGCAGATCTTCGTCAGGGGCGAGGTCATCAAGACCGTGCCCGAGCGTCAGATCGTGGAGACCCTGATCGAAGAGGCGATGCGCCTCGCGGAGGAGTCGGGGGAGACCGGCGAACCGGTGGTGACCGTCGGCTGACCGCCGTGGAATGCCGTGGAAGACCGCGGTCAGCGCCTGAACACGGCCCGTTAGTGTCGTTCGCGCCGGGGCCCTTTACTAAATCCGGCCAAAAGTAGGCGGACCCCGAGCAATACGTAAACATCGCGACGCAAGCCGGATAGCCGTGACTGGGGTCGGATTAGTAGCGAACGGTACTGGGTGCGTCTTTGCCGCTATCCTTGACTGGTCGAGCGCAGGAACGGGGTGGGTCATGAGCACCGCATTCGCGGGTTCCATGCTGGACTGGAACTACCT
Source organism: Amycolatopsis pithecellobii (assembly GCF_009707865.1). Taxonomy (GTDB): domain Bacteria; phylum Actinomycetota; class Actinomycetes; order Mycobacteriales; family Pseudonocardiaceae; genus Amycolatopsis_E; species Amycolatopsis_E pithecellobii. The sequence goes on along the minus strand of NZ_WMBA01000109.1, from coordinate 2,428 downwards.
TCTGGAAACCTGGCGGGAGCTGGAAGTCCCCGAGGGGTGGCGGCCCGAGCTGACCGTCGAGGGGATCCACATGACGCCACCACCAGGGGGACCGCACAACCTGATCGCAGGTTGGGTCAACCGAGGGCTGTTGCCCGCCGTACCTGAAGGCTGCGAGCTCTTCCAGACGCAGGGCGTGGGCTTCAAGCAGATCGGCGGCATCTATGTGCCCGATTTCTGCGTCGCGCCCCGCGAAGCGATTCCGGACAACTCTGACCCGGTACCGGCGGAGCATGTGCTGCTCGCCGTCGAGATCACGTCGAAGAGCACCGCCCGGCACGATCGCGCGAAGAAGAAGTGGGCCTACGCACACGGTCCGATTCCGTATTACCTGCTGATCGACCAGCTCGACGACGACGGTGCGGCGGTCTCGCTGTTCTCCGAGCCCGTCGGTGGCGTGTACAGCAAGACCGTCCGGGTCCCGTTCGGGCATCCCATCGGGATCGGCGAGCCGTTCGACGTCGAGCTGGACACTTCCCGGTTCTGAGCGGACGCGGTTTCCCGTAACCGGGGTTCATCTGGCAATCTGGACGCGTGTTACGGCTTGCCGGTGCACGGCTGCTCGGTGATCGGGACTATCCGACGGTTCGTGCCGTTCTCGCGGCCGATCCGGTGGCCAGTTGCATGGTCAGCGCCCGGGTCGAGGTGTCCGGTCTGGACCCATGGCGCCTCGGTGGCGAACTCTGGGCTGCCGACTACCGGGGTAGCCGGGCCACCCGCCTGCCCGGGTTGTGTTTCTCCGGCCCGAACCTGATTCCCTTGCGCGGCAACGCTTCCGCGTTGCGTTTGTTTGCCGACCGGGCCCTGCGCAAGCAGCGTATCTGCTCGTCGCTCGTCGGCCCGGCCGAGCAGGTCCTGGGTTTGTGGGACGAGTTGTCGCCGGAATGGGGCCCGGCCCGCGAGGTGCGTGCCGATCAGCCGTTGATGGCCATGGAAAGCCAGCCTGCGGTGGCGCCGGACCAGCAGGTGCGTGCGGTCCGCCCCGAGGAGCTGGACCGGTACCTGCCGGCGGCGATCTCGATGTTCATCGAGGAAGTGGGGGTGGACCCGCGCGCGGGTGACGGTGGCGCGAGCTACCGGGCCCGGGTGGCGGAGTTGATCGCGGGCGGCCGGGCGTTCGCCCGGTTCGAAGGCGGTGAGGTGGTGTTCAAGGCGGAGATCGGCGCGCTTTCCCGTGGTGTCGGGCAGATCCAGGGCGTGTGGGTGCATCCGGACCGGCGTGGTCGCGGTCTCGGCACGGCGGGCACGGCGGCGGTGGTCAACAGGCTCGTCAACGGGATGGGCCGCACGGCGAGCCTGTACGTCAACTCGTTCAACGCCCCCGCGCTGGCCGCGTACCGGCGGCTCGGTTTCCAGCAGGTCGGCCGCTACGCCACCGTCCTGTTCTGAGTCGTAGGCTGAACGCATGTCCTTGCGTGCTCCATTGAAGCCTGGCGTCCAGGCGCCGCGCCGTCCCGTCCCCGTCAGCATTCCGCGCCCCGAGTACGTGGACAGGCCGGCACCGAAACGGTATGACGGCAGCGATGTGCGCACGGCCGAGGTCATCGAGGCGATGCGCGTGGCGAGCAGGATCGCGGCGCAGGCACTGGAGGAGGGCGGCAAGGCCGTCAAGCCCGGCAACACCACCGACGACGTCGACAAGGTCGTTCATGAGTTTCTGCTCGACCACAAGGCTTACCCCTCGACCCTGGGTTACCGGAACTTCCCGAAGTCTTGCTGCACCTCGCTGAACGAGGTGATCTGCCACGGAATCCCGGATTCCACGGTGATCGAGGACGGCGACATCTGCAATATCGACGTCACGGCGTTCATCGGCGGGGTGCACGGCGACACGAACGCGACCTTCCTCGCCGGTGACGTGTCCGAGGAGGCGCGGCTGCTCGTCGAGCGCACGTACGAGGCGACGATGCGCGCGATCAAGGCCGTACGTCCCGGGCGCCAGCTCAACGTGATCGGCCGGGTGATCGAGTCCTACGCCAAGCGGTTCGGCTACGGCGTGGTGCGCGACTTCACCGGGCATGGCGTCGGTCCGGCGTTCCACACCGCACCCACCGTGCTGCATTACGAGGATCCGTCGGTGACCACGGTCATCCAGGAGGGCATGACGTTCACCATCGAACCGATGATCACGCTCGGCTCGATCGACTACGACGTGTGGGCCGACGACTGGACGGTCACGACGAAGGACAAGAGCTGGACGGCGCAGTTCGAGCACACGCTGGTGGTCACCGCGACCGGTGCGGAGATTCTGACTCTTCCCTGAGCTTGAGTTTTAACCTGTTCGGCGTGGTCGGGGGGTGACCGGTTTGGCTTTCGTGGTCGTGGTCGCGGTGACGATGTGCACGTCGTGGCGGTCGGCGGGTTGCAGGTTGCGGCGTCCGGCTGGTCG
>NZ_WMBA01000108.1 GCF_009707865.1 Amycolatopsis pithecellobii | reverse complement strand
CCCACCAACTCCGCGGACGCGCTGGCCCAGTACCGCGCCGCCGCCCAGCAGGCCGAGCAGCTGAACGAGGACAAGCTCAAGGCCCAGGACGACTACAACGCCAAGCAGGCCGACCTGGCCAAGGCCAACGGCGACATCGTCGCGGCGAGCCAGAAGGTCCAGGCGGCACAGGCCGAGAAGCAGCGGTTCCAGGGCGCCGTCGACCAGTTCACCGACGCGTCGTTCGTCAGCGGCGCCCAGATGAACCGGATGTCCGCCCTGCTGACCGGCACGTCGGCGCAGGACTTCCTGGACCGCTCGTCGGCGCTCGCCGTGCTGGCCGAGGACAAGAACCGGGCGTTGCAGAGCTACACCGACGCGGTCAACTCAGCGGCGGCCGCCGCGCAGCAGGCCACCGACGCGCGCAACCGCGCCCAGGCGGCTTCGGACCAGGCGCAGCAGCTGCTCAACGACCTGAACGCACGTTCGGCCGCGTTGCAGGCGCAACTCGACCAGCTGAAGCAGCTGGGCACCAGGCTCAGCGCCGCCGACCGCGCCGCCCAGCGCGACACCGGTGGCGCGGCGCCGAACCTGCCCGCGCCCAGTTCCGCCGCGCAGCAAGCGGTCAACGTCGCGCTCAGCAAGCTCGGCAGCAATTACGTGTGGGGCGCGACAGGTCCGTCCACATTCGACTGTTCAGGCCTGACGCTGTTCTCCTACGGCAAGGCCGGCATCTCGCTGCCGCGCACCGCTGCCTCGCAGCAGGGCGTCGGCATGGCGGTCTCCCGATCCCAGCTGCAGCCCGGTGACCTGGTGTTCTTCGGTTCGCCCGCGCACCACGTCGGGATCTACCTCGGCGACGGCAAGATGGTGCACGCGCCCGACACCGGTGACGTGGTGAAGATTTCGCCGCTGCAGAACGATTACTCCGGGGCGCGCCGGGTCGCCTACTGATCCTTCGTGAACTCCGGCAGGGGCAGCACCGCACGCGGTGCTGCCCCTGCGTCGTTCCGGGACCGGTAATCTCCCGCCAGCCCCTCGCCCACCACCACCGCCCTCAACGGAGACGCGCCGCGCCACTAGATTGGATTGGTGGCTCGGACCCTGCTGGTGACCAACGACTTCCCGCCTCGTCCCGGAGGGATCCAGAACTATCTCGACTCGCTGGCGCGCCGCCTGCCCGCGGACGATCTGGTGGTCTACGCGCCGTCGTGGCATTCGGCGTCCGGTTCGCACCCGGAGTTCGACAAGGCCGCGCCGTTCGAGATCGTGCGGCATCCGACGTCGCTGATGCTGCCCACCCCCGGCGTTTTACGGCGTGCCAAGGACATTCTGCGCACGCGGGAGTGCGACTCGGTGTGGTTCGGCGCAGCCGCGCCGCTCGCGTTGCTGTCCCCGGCGCTGCGCGCGGGCGGTGCCAGGCGTGTCGTCGCCTCTACGCACGGGCACGAGGTCGGCTGGTCGATGCTGCCGGGTGCGCGGCAGGCGCTGCGCCGCATCGGGGACAGCACGGATGTCGTCACGTACATCAGCGAATACACCCGCGGCCGGTTCGCGTCCGCGTTCGGCCCGATGGCGGGTCTGGAGCATCTCCCGTCCGGAGTGGACGTCGAGCTTTTCCGGCCGGACAAGAGTGCCCGCGAAGAAATCCGGGCCCGGCACGGACTCGGTGACCGGCCGACGGTGGTGTGCGTTTCGCGTTTGGTGCCACGCAAGGGACAGGACATGCTGGTGCGCGCGATGCCGGGGCTGCGCAAGCGGATTCCGGATGTCGCCCTGCTCATCGTCGGCGGTGGTCCATACCGCAAGACGCTCGAAAAGCTGGTGCGCGACAACGGGGTCGAGCGCGATGTGGTGCTCACGGGTTCGGTGCCGTGGCCCGAACTGCCCGCGCACTACGCGGCCGGGGACGTGTTCGCGATGCCGGCCCGCACCCGCGGCAAGGGCCTCGATGTGGAAGGGCTCGGTCTGGTGTACCTGGAAGCCTCCGCGACGGGCCTGCCGGTGATCGCCGGGCGTTCCGGCGGCGCACCGGAAACGGTGCTGGACGAGGTGACCGGGCATGTGGTCGACGGCCGTGACGTGACGCAGCTGGTGGAAACCCTCGGGCCGCTGCTCGCCGACCCGACGAGGGCCCGCAAGATGGGCGAAGCGGGCCGTGCCTGGGTGCGCGAACACTGGCGCTGGGATCAGCTCGCCGCCCGCCTGCACACCCTCCTGACGACGACCTAGGCCGCGACCGCGGGATGTCGCGGATCGTCGACGCGCACCAGGATGTCGGCGGTCTCCGCGGGGCGCACTTCGTTTTCGTACCTGGCGAACGCCGGCAGCGCCCAGCGGTCCCCCTCCGGCAGGCGGCGGCGCAGCGCGCTCGGCGACACGGAGAGATGGACCGTCAGCTCGAACGGCAGACCCCGCCCGAGTAGCAGCTCACCGTCGGCGATCAGCACGCCACCCGCGGCAAGAGCGACCCGGTCCAGCCGCGTCGCGCGGTCGCGTTCGGCGTCCCACAGCGCCGGCAGCACCATGCCGTCACCGCCCGGGGACAACGGGTTGAGCACCTCGCGGCGCAGCGCGTTCTCGTCCAGCCAGTCCGAGTACCGCGCGTCCGGGTCCTGCTTGCCCTTTTCGAACCGCAGCGAGGCCGGCCGCAGGAAATCCACAGTGGACACACGCAGGACCGCGCGACCGTTGATCCGCAAGGGATCCACCAGTGCGTCCGCCAGCAGGCGAGTGTCCGCCGCGCCGTCGATCGCCACCCGCACCCACCGGGTGCCCGCCATGCCGAGGATTCGTTCGGTCAGCTCGGCGGCGAGCCGGTCGAAGGTGATCGGGCGGTACTTCATGGTGATGATTGTCCCTGAACCTGATCGGGAGCCACCGGCTATCGTGCGGAGCGTGGACCCCACCGAACTGCTCGCTCTCGACGCGCACCATGTCTGGCACCCCTACGGCCCGATGCCGGGCCGGGTGGCGCCCCTGCTGGTGACCGAGGCGTCGGGCGTGCGGCTACGGCTGGCTGACGGGCGCGAGCTCGTCGACGGCATGTCTTCGTGGTGGGCGGCGATTCACGGTTACCGGAACCCGGTGCTCGACGCGGCACTCGCGGAGCAGGCGGGCCGGATGAGTCACGTCATGTTCGGCGGGCTCACCCACGAGCCGGCGATCCGGCTGGCTGCGAAGCTGGTGGAACTGACCCCGCCCGGGCTCGAGCACGTGTTCCTGTGTGACTCGGGCTCGGTGTCCGTCGAGGTCGCGGCGAAGATGTGCCTGCAGTACTGGCAATCGTTGGGGCGCAAGGGAAAGCGCCGCCTGCTGACGTGGCGCGGCGGTTACCACGGCGATACGTTCCACCCGATGAGCGTGTGCGATCCGGACGGCGGGATGCACTCGCTGTGGCGCGGGGTGCTGCCGGAGCAGGTGTTCGTGCCCGAGCCGCCCGGCGGGTTCGGCGAGCCCGTCGATGAGTCCTATGTGGACACGCTCGCGCGTGCGCTCGAGGAGCACGCGGACGAGCTGGCCGCGGTGATCGTCGAACCCGTGGTGCAGGGCGCAGGCGGGATGCGTTTCCACAACCCTGGTTACCTGCGCGCGCTGCGTGAGCTGACCGAGGCGCACGACGTGCTGCTGATCTTCGACGAGATCGCGACCGGGTTCGGCCGCACCGGCACGCTGTTCGCCGCGGAGCATGCCGGTGTCACGCCGGATGTGCTGTGTCTCGGCAAGGCGCTGACCGGTGGCTACCTGAGCATGGCCGCCGCGTTGTGCACGCCGAAGGTCGCCGACGGGATTTCGCGCGGCGAGGTGCCGGTGCTCGCGCACGGCCCGACCTTCATGGGTAACCCGCTGACGGCGGCGGTCGCGAACGCCTCGATCGGCCTGCTCCTCGACCAGGACTGGGCGGCCGCGGTGCGGAGGGTCGAAACCGGGCTGCGGGCGGGCCTGGCCGGTGCGCTCGCCGTGCCGGGAGTCGCCGATGTGCGGGTCCTCGGCGCGATCGGCGTCATCCAGCTGGACCACGAGGTCGACATGGCGGCGGCCACGAAAGTGGTCACCGAACGCGGAGTGTGGCTGCGCCCGTTCCGCGACCTGATCTACGCCATGCCGCCGTACATCTGCACTGAGGCCGAGGTCCGGGCCATCACCGAGGCGATGACGGCGGCCGCCGCGGCGGCCTGAACCGCAGTATGGGAGAAGTTCACCCGATTTGGTGTGACGGAAACCACGGCCCCATCTTCGCTTACGCAGGGTGAAAACTCACGCTGCCCTGGACGCCATGGAGTGCTCGTGATCACGCACTCTGCTGCTTCCGTCCCGGTTGGGCAGTCACCACCTGCTGTGGAAAAAACGTGAAACTCCTCCACATATCGGACATTTCGCGGGTTTTTCGGTATCAGTGGATCACCGGCGGTCACTGGGGACGAGCCGGGACACATTCCACCCCGCTCGGGGGCTGACAGCCGGGAGGCACCATGACCACCACCGTGCGTGAGCACGCACCACCAGGCTCGAAAGGCAAGCGCCACAAGACGTTCGAGAACCTCAAGCACAACGTCCCCGCCTCGCTGGTGGTGTTCCTCGTCGCGGTCCCACTGTCGCTGGGCATCGCGCTCGCCTCTGGCGCGCCGATCGTCGCGGGGCTCATCGCGGCGATCGTCGGCGGCGTGATCGCGGGCGCGCTGGGCGGCTCGGCGCTCCAGGTCAGCGGACCCGCGGCAGGGCTCACCGTGATCATGGCCGAGACGATCAACGAGTTCGGCTGGGCGGTCACGTGCGCGATCACCGTGCTCGCGGGCGCGCTGCAGATCCTGCTCGGGCTGAGCCGGATCGCGCGCGCCGCGCTCGCCATCTCACCGGCGATCGTGCACGGCATGCTCGCCGGCATCGGGGTGACGATCGTGCTCGCGCAGCTGCACGTGGTGCTGGGCGGCAGCCCGCAGAGCTCACCGATCGACAACCTGCTGCAGCTCCCGCGGCAGCTGCTCGACCCGCACGGCACGGCCACCGTGATCGGCGTGCTGACCATCGCGATCCTGCTCGGCTGGGGCCGCCTGCCCGCCGCGGTGCGGAAGGTGCCGGGGCCGCTGGCCGCGATCGTCACGGTCACGGTGCTGTCGGTCGCCGCGGGGATGACCGTGCCGAGGGTTGACGTGCCCGCGGACGTGCTGGCGATCAGGTTCGTGCCGGAGTTCCCCGGCGGCGGCTGGTCCGACTTCGCGCTCGCGGTGGTCACGATCGCGCTCGTCGCCAGCGTGGAGAGCCTGCTGTCCGCAGTCGCCACGGACAAGATGCACACCGGCAGGCGCGCCAATCTCAACCGCGAGCTGATGGGGCAGGGCGCGGCCAACATGGTCTCCGGCGCGCTCGGCGGTCTGCCGGTCACCGGAGTGATCGTGCGCAGCTCGACGAACGTGCAGTCCGGGGCGCGCACCCGTGCCTCGGCCGTGCTGCACGGGCTGTGGATCCTGCTGTTCGTCGTCGTCCTCGCCGGGCTGCTGCGCAATATCCCGCTGGCGGCGCTGGCCGGGCTGCTCGTGCACGTGGGCGCGCGACTGGTGAACATCGGGCACATCAAGGATGTGCTGCGGCACGGTGATCTGCCGGTGTACCTCGTCACGCTCGTCGGCGTGGTGGCGGTCGACCTGCTGACCGGTGTGCTGATCGGGATCGGGCTGGCCGCGGTGCTGATGCTGCGGCGGCTGCTGTGGGCGGGCATCCATGCCGAACGCGGCGAGGAGGGCTGGCGCGTGGTCGTGGAGGGTGCGCTCTCGGCGCTGTCGATCCCCCGGCTTTCCGCGCGGCTGAACGAAATCCCGCAGGGCAGCCGGGTCACGCTCGAGCTCGTGGTGGACTACCTCGACCACGCCGCGTTCGACATGCTTTCGGCCTGGCAGCACTCGCACGAGAAGGCCGGCGGCATCGTGATCGTCGACGAGATCGGGCATCCGTGGTTCGAGCGCGGCAAGTCCGGTGAGCCGACTGTCCACAAGGGACGAGCGCCGCGCGTGGTGCCGCGCTGGTTCGCGCCGTGGTCGCAATGGCAGGGGGAACAGGACGAGAGCGTCCCGCCGGTGCCGCGGCAGCGCACGGAAAGCTCGATGCGCCGCGGTGTCGCGGAGTTCGAGCGGCGGACCTCGGAGCTGGTGCGGCCGTACCTCGACGCCGATGTGCACGCGCCGCAGACGTTGTTCCTCACCTGTGGGGACGCGCGGATCGTGCCGAACGTCCTCACCAGCAGCGGCCCCGGTGACCTGTTCACCATGCGCAATATCGGCAACCTCGTGCCCGATCACGCGAGCTGCGCCGAGGGCGCGGACGCGTCGCTGGGTGCTTCGCTGGAGTTCGCGGTCGACGTGCTGAAGGTGCGTGAGGTCGTGGTGTGCGGGCATTCCTCGTGCGGGGCCATGAAAGCGCTGCTTGACGGAACGCCCGACGACGCGACTGCGCTGCGGTCGTGGTTGCGGCACGCGGAGCCGAGCGTGGCCCGCTCGCGGACGCAGCCGCCGATCGCGGTCGAGGGCGAGGTGCCCTCCGGTCCGGATCAGCTGGCGCTGCACAACGTGCTGGAGCAGCTGGAACGGCTGCGGGAGTACCCGACGATCGCCCGTGCCGAGGCACGTGGCGACATCGAGCTGGTGGGCATGTACTTCGATGTCGGCGCGGCCCGGGTGCACCTGTACGACCCGGCGACCGGCTCGTTCGGGTCGGCCAGGACCTCGATCGTGACCGGAACTTAGATCTTGCCGGCGCCGGTACTAGCGTGAAGGTCTGTGAGCATGCTGGTGGTGGCCGGAACGGGTACCGGCGTCGGGAAGACAGTCGTGACCGCCGCGATCGCGGCGCTCGCCCATGACGGCGGGCAGCGCGTGGCGGTGCTCAAGCCCGCACAGACCGGGGTCGCGCCCGGCGAGCCGGGTGACCTGGCCGAAGTCACACGGCTCGCCGGGGACGTCACGACCCGCGAACTCCAGCGTTACCCGGATCCGCTTTCGCCGGAGGCGGCGGCCCGCCGCAGCGGGCTCCCGTCGCTGTCCCCGCCGCAGATCGCGAACGCCGCGACCGAGCTCGACAGCACGCACGATCTGGTGCTGATCGAGGGCGCGGGGGGACTGCTGGTGCGGTTCGGGCCCGATGGCAGCACGCTCGCGGATGTGGCGTGGGCCCTCGGCGCGGTCGTGGTCGTCGTCGCCGAGGCCGGTCTCGGCACGCTCAACACCACGGCGCTGACCGCCGAGGTCGCCACCGCACGCGGGCTGCACCTCACCGGTGTGGTGATCGGCTCCTGGCCAGCCGAACCCGATCTTGCGATGTTGTCCAACGTCCACGACCTGCCCGTCGCAGCGGGCGCACCGCTGCTCGGGGCGATGGCGGCCGGGGCGGCGCAGCGGGACCAGGCCGGGTTCCTCGCCGAGGCGCGGTCCGGGCTGTCGCCGTGGTTCGGCGGCGACTTCGATCCCGAGCGGTTCCAGAAGTCGGCCGCCGCCCGGACGTGACGCGTATCGCTATGCCTACGCCGCTTCGTCCGGCAGCATGGCAACTGACCAAGCCATGCTCGAATAGGAGAGCTCTGTGACCTCAGCGCCCGAACAGACCGACGTACTCGCCGTCGCCCGGGAGCAGGTACTCGAACAGGGCGTCGGTCTGTCCCAGCAGCAGGTGCTCGACGTGCTGCGGCTGCCCGACGACCGCCTTTCCGAGCTGCTCGCGCTCGCCCACGAGGTCCGGATGCGCTGGTGCGGCCCGGAAGTCGAGGTCGAGGGCATCGTCAGCCTCAAGACCGGCGGCTGCCCCGAGGACTGCCACTTCTGCTCGCAATCGGGCCGCTTCCCCAGCCCGGTGCGCTCCGCCTGGCTGGACATCCCCGGCCTGGTGAAGGCCGCGCGGCAGACCGCCGAGACCGGCGCGACCGAGTTCTGCATCGTCGCCGCCGTGCGCGGCCCGGACAAGCGGCTGCTGTCGCAGGTGCGCGAAGGCATCAAGGCCATCCGCGAGGACGGCAACGACATCCAGATCGCCTGCTCGCTGGGCATGCTCACGCAGGAGCAGGTCGACGAACTCGTCGAGATTGGCGTGCACCGCTACAACCACAACCTCGAGACCGCCCGCTCGCACTTCCCGGAGGTCGTCACCACGCACTCGTGGGAGGAGCGCTGGGACACCCTGCGCATGGTGCGGGACGCGGGCATGGAGGTCTGCTGCGGCGGCATCATCGGCATGGGCGAGACCACCGAGCAGCGCGCGGAATTCGCCGTCCAGCTCGCGGAGCTGGAGCCCGACGAGGTGCCGATGAACTTCCTCATCCCGCAGCCGGGCACCCCGTACGAGCAGTACGAGATCGTCGAAGGCCCGGACGCGCTGCGGGTCGTCGCCGCGTTCCGGCTCGCGATGCCGCGCACGATGCTGCGCTTCGCCGGGGGCCGTGAGCTGACACTCGGCGACCTCGGTGCGGAGCAGGGCATGCTGGGCGGGATCAACGCGATCATCGTCGGCAACTACCTGACCAACCTGGGCCGCCCGGCGAGCCAGGACCTGCAGATGCTCAACGAGCTCAAGATGCCGATCAAGGCGCTCAGCGAGACGTTGTGACCGCTGCGTTCTGTGTCCACTGCGGACAGTCGCTCGCCGGCGGCGAGCATCTCGGCTGCCGCGTGCCGCGGACCGCGCTGGAGCCGCCGCGGTTCTGCCCCCAGTGCGCGCGGCGGATGGTCGTGCAGGTGACGCCCACCGGCTGGGACGCGCGATGTAGCCGACACGGTGCGTACACGAGCGAGCCGACCGGCTAGTCTCGCTGTGCCAGCAGGCGCGGCGAAGGAGAGGCATCCAGTGGCTGAGGCATCGGTCGGCGCGGACGACCTGTCACGCGCACCGGACGGCGAGCTGCCCCGGCTCGTGTTCAGCCTGCCCCGGCCGAGGCCGCGGGTCGTGGTCAAGGCCGACCTGCTGCCCTCGGTGAGTGTGCTGTCGCTGATCGGGCTGGTGGGTATCCCGCTCGGCTGGATCTGGTCGCGGCTCGCGCCGCCCGAGCGGGTGCGCGTGTACGACGGCAACCAGCTTTTGCCGCTGCAGCTGGAAAGCTGGCACCGCTTCGACGATCTGGGGATCTACCTGATGCTCGCGCTCGCGGCCGGCATCGTCACCGGTTCGGTGGTGTGGTTGCTGCGGGAGCGGCGCGGACCGGTGATCATGATCGCGGCCGTGCTCGGCGGGTTGCTCGCCGGCTGGCTGGGCACGTCGATGGGTGCTGCGTTCGCCGACAGCCACTACGCGATCACCGGAACCCCGAACGTCGGAGACGTGCTCACGAAGGCGCCGCAGCTGGAGTCGCTGTGGGTGCTCGTCGCGCAGCCGCTGGCGACCGCGCTCGTGTACGGGTTGCTGGCGGGCTGGAACGGCCGCGATGATCTCGGCCGCCGGCTGGCCTGACGTTCAGTTCAGGCAGGCGCGGGTGTTGAGGTCCGGCAGCTGAGCCGGGGGCGCCGGGACAGCGTGCAATGTGGACAGAAAACCCGCCTCACGTGAGAGCAAACGGCCCACCATCCGCAGGCGCCGCAACGGATGCGTCTCCTCCAGCAGACGCTGGCGATCGGCCAGCGGCAGCAGGCAGTCGGCGGCGAGGAGATACGCCAGATCGACCGGATGCGTTTCGGGCGCCGGCGCGGTCCACGTTCCGCTGTCCCACGCCGATTCGCAGTAACGGCGATACGCCGCGCGGGCCGAACCCGCGAGCCGGGCTGTGGCCTCGGCGGCACCGGGCGGCGGTTGATCATCGTCGACCCACTCGACCGTGCCGACCAGATACGGCGCGCGCGTCGCGTCGATGTCCAGCAGCCGGAAACGCCGCTCTCCCACGGTGAGGATGTCGAAGCGGCCGTCCGGCAATCGCGTGCTTTCCTCCAGCAGCGCGGTGCAGCCGATCTCGTGCACATGCTCGACGCTCTCGACCTCGCGCGCTGCCGACGCCCTCATCGCGACGATGCCGAATCGCTTGTCCGGCACCACACCCGCGCGCAGATCCACCGCCAGCTGGCGATAACGAGGCTCGAACAGGTGCAGCGGCAGCGCCGCGCCCGGCAGCAACACGGTCTGCAACGGGAACAGGGGAATCGTGGCCTGTCGGGCGCCGGTCCGTTCCGCATCCGTCACGGATTACACGGTACTTCCAATCCTGGTCCCTTGCTCACCGTCGCTTCGGTGGCGGCCGGAACACCGCGAACGGGTCCGTCACCTGAATTCCCTCGCCGGCGAAGGAGAACAGCGCGGCCGGTCGCCCGCCGCTGCGGCCGGGGGGAGCGGTGTGGCCGGTGGGGACGAGCAGCCCGCGCCGGGACAGCACGCGCTGCAGGTTCGTGGCGGAAACCTTGTACCCCAAGGCAGCCGAGTACACCTCGCGCAGCGCGGAGATGGTGAACTCGGCCGGTGCCAGCGCGAACCCGATATTGGTGTAGCTCATTTTGGCGCGCAGCCGGTTGCGTGCGTGCAGGATGATCTCGCGATGGTCGAACGCGGTGCGGGGCAGCGAATCGATCTCGTGCCACTGGGTGTCCTCCGGGACTTCGGGATCGACGTCGGAGGGCACCAGACCGAGGAACGCGGTCGCGACCACCCGCGGGCCCGGCACCCGGTCCGGGGCGCTGAACACCGCGAGCTGCTCGACGTGGGCGAGCTTGCGCACGTCGACCTTTTCCTTCAGCTGGCGGCGGATCGACGTCTCGACGTCCTCGTCGGGGCGCAGCCGGCCGCCGGGCAGCGACCAGCGCCCGACATGCGGGTCCAGCGCCCGGCGCCACAGCAGTACGCGCAATGTGGCGTAACGCACCTGTAATACGGCCGCCAAAACCTCGTGTGCCAGGGGGGCGCTGCTGTTAATATGGCTACGCACGGTTTTCGATTATAAGGCGAAAACCAGTGAGCCGGTCCAGGAGGGCCAGATGTCTTCGACGACTTTGCAGGAGCTCACCCCGTACACCGGGGTCGAACCCGACGAGGCCTGGGCGGAGGAGGTGCGCCGGCTCGCCCGCGAACGTGACGCGGTACTGCTGGCGCACAACTACCAGGCGCCGGCGATTCAGGACATCGCCGATCACACCGGCGATTCGCTCGCGCTGTCCCGGATCGCGGCCGCCAGTGATGCCTCGACGATCGTGTTCTGCGGCGTGCACTTCATGGCCGAGACCGCGAAGATCCTCGCGCCGGAGAAGACGGTGCTGATCCCCGACGCGCGGGCCGGCTGCTCGCTCGCCGACTCCATCACCGGCGCGCAGCTGCGGGCGTGGAAGGCCGAGCATCCTGGCGCGGTCGTCGTCTCCTACGTCAACACCACGGCGGAGGTCAAGGCGGAGACCGACATCTGCTGCACGTCGTCGAACGCCGTCGACGTCGTCGCCTCCATCCCCGCCGACCAGGAAGTTCTCTTTCTGCCCGACCAGTTCCTCGGCGCGCACGTCAAGCGGCAGACCGGCCGCGACAACATCCACGTGTGGGCCGGGGAATGCCATGTGCACGCCGGGATCAACGGTCCCGAGCTGGCCGAGCGCGCCGCCGCGAACCCCGACGCGGACCTGTTCATCCACCCCGAATGCGGCTGCGCCACCTCGGCGCTCTACCTCGCGGGCGAGGGCACGGTGCCGGCGGAGAAGGTCAAGATCCTCTCCACCGGGGACATGGTGCACGAGGCTCGCGACACCAAGGCTTCGACCGTGCTGGTGGCCACCGAGATCGGCATGTTGCACCAGCTGCGCAAGGCGGCGCCGGAGATCGATTTCCGCGCGGTGAACGACAGGGCGTCCTGCCGGTACATGAAGATGATCACCCCGGCCGCGCTGCTGCGGGCGCTGCGTGAGGGCCACGACGAGGTCCACGTGGACCCGGAGACGGCCGCGCGGGCACGGGCTTCGGTGCAGCGGATGATCGAGATCGGCAAGCCTGGCGGCGGCGAATGACCGCCCCTGTTAGTGCCTTACAGTCGAAAACTCCGGTATGGGAAGCTCGCGCGGATCTGCTCGTACTGGGCAGTGGGGTGGCTGGGCTGACCGCCGCGTTGCGTGCTCAGGAGCTCGGGCTGCGGGTCCTCGTGGTCACCAAGGCCGCGGTCGAGGACGGCAATACCCGCTGGGCCCAGGGCGGCGTCGCGGTCGTGTTGGACGGCGAGCATGACGAGGGTGACTCCGTCGAGCGGCATGTCGAAGACACGCTCGTGGCGGGCGCCGGACTGTGCGAGCCGGACGCCGTCCGGGCGATCCTGCACGCCGGCCCGGGGGCGGTCTCGTGGCTGCGGGACGCCGGCGCCCGGTTCGATCCGGGCACGAGCGGGCTGCTCGCCCGCACGCGCGAAGGCGGGCACAGCGCGTTCCGCGTGATCCACGCCGGTGGTGACGCGACGGGTGCGGAAGTCGAACGCACGCTGGTCGCCGAGGCCACCGGGCGGCGGCTTCCCGTGCTGGAGCGGCATATCGCGGTGGACGCGCTGCTCACTCCGCTCGGCGCGGTCGCCGGTGTGACGGTGCTCGACCCCAACGGTGTGCCCGGTGTGCTGCGCGCCCCGGCCGTCCTGCTCGCGACCGGGGGGCTCGGTCAGCTCTACCAGGCGACTTCGAATCCCGAGATCGCGACGGGCGATGGGCTCGCGCTCGCGCTGCGGGCCGGCGCGCAGGCGGCGGATCTGGAGTTCGTGCAGTTCCACCCGACGGTGCTGTTCACGCCGGGCGCGCGGGGCCGGTGCCCGCTTGTGACGGAAGCCGTGCGCGGTGAGGGTGCGGTCCTGGTCGATGGGGCCGGTGCTTCGGTGATGCAAGGCGTGCATCCGCTGGCCGATCTCGCGCCGCGGGACGTCGTCTCGGCGGCGATCACGCGCAGGATGGCCGAGGCGCCCGGGGGGATCGACAATCACGTCTTCCTCGACGCGACGGGTGTTTCCTCGTTCTCGCAACGGTTTCCGACGGTCTTCGCCGCCTGCCGTGCGATCGGGGTCGATCCGGCGCGGGACCCGATTCCGGTCACCCCGGCCGCGCATTTCGCGTGCGGCGGTGTCGTGGCGGGGACCGACGGGCGTACTGGGGTGACCGGGTTGTACGCGGCGGGTGAGGTCGCCAGGACGGGGCTGCACGGCGCGAACCGGTTGGCGTCCAACAGTTTACTCGAAGGTCTGGTCGCGGGTGCGGGTACCGCCGAGGCCGTCGCCGCGGATCTCGCGGCCGGCCTGCTCGCGGATCCCAAGCAGGCCAGGGAACCCCGGTTGAAGACGGCGCCGGTCGCGGACCGCGATGGCCTGCAACGGGTGATGAGCCGCTACGGTGCGATCGGCCGGGACGCGGAAGGTCTGGCGGTGGTGGGCTCGGTGCTCGATCTGTCCACTCAGGACCGTCCACTACGGACACACCGGGATGTCGAGGACGCCGCGCTGACACTGATCGCGCAGGCGCTGATCGCGGCGGCGGCACGGCGAACGGAGTCACGCGGGTGCCACGTCCGCGCGGATTATCCGGTCAGGGACGACGAGATGTGGCAGCGCAGCCAGCTGATCCGGTTGAGCCCGTCGGGGCAGCCGGTGCTGGCGGATCCGGTCGCGGCGATGGGAGTGGCATGACCGATCTGGACCTGGCGGACGTCCGGCGTGTGGTGGAACTCGCGCTAGCCGAGGATCTGCGGTACGGCCCGGACGCGACCACCAACGCGACGGTGCCCGCGGACGCGACGGCGCGTGCCGAGGTGACCCCGCGGGTCAACGGCACACTGGCCGGGGCGCCGGTGGCGCTCGCGGTCTTCGATCAGGTGCTGGGCAAGGGCTATGAGGTGATCTCCGCGCTCGAAGACGGGAGCAAGCTGGTCGCCGGTGAGCCCGCACTCGTGGTGCAGGGGCCGGTGCGTGGGCTGCTCACGGCGGAGCGGACGGCGTTGAACCTGCTGTGCCACCTGTCCGGGGTGGCGACCGCGACCGCGGCCTGGGTGTCCGAAGTGGACGGTACCGGCTGCCGGATCCGGGACTCCCGCAAGACGTTGCCGGGTCTGCGGCTGCTGCAGAAATATGCGGTGCGGTGCGGGGGAGGGGTGAACCACCGGATGGGCCTTGGCGATGCGGTGCTGATCAAGGACAACCATGTCGTCGCGGCAGGTTCGGTGGCGGCGGCGATCGAGGCGGTGCGGGTGCACGCGGCGGACCTGCCGTGTGAGGTCGAGGTGGACACGCTGGCGCAGTTGGCGGAAGCGCTCGAAGCCGGTGCGGATGAGGTGTTGCTGGACAACTTCACGCCCGACGACTGCGCGCGTGCGGTGCGGCTGCGTGATGAGGTGTCGCCGGGGACGCGGTTGGAAGCCTCGGGTGGCCTGAAAGTGCACAACGCCCGTGCTTATGCGGAAACCGGTGTGGACTATCTTGCTGTCGGCGGCCTCACGCATTCCTCTCCCGCGCTTGACCTCGGGCTTGACCTGTCCTGACTCACTCGGCCGGATGTGAGTGGTTCGCTGACTGGGCTAAGGTTGCTGTGGGCGAACGACTTGGGGGGAGGAAGCGCGGTGGACTCTTTTGCGCGGCACGACCTACCTGACAGCCTTATTGAGGCAGGGTGCCCCGGTTCTCGCGTCGACTCCGCGGGAGCTGCCGCCGGAGGTTGACGATCCGGAACCCGTTGCGGCGGTGCGGCGCATCGGCGTGATGGCGACGTCGGAAGTGTCGTCGTCGAGCGATCCGCTGATGGTCCGGGCCACCCGGTATGCGGTGCTTTTGCCCTTCGTGTACCGGATTCTGGTGTTGCCGGTGGTCTGGCTGTGGACGCTCATCGGGTTCGGTGCGACACCGCTGCTGACGGCGATCACGTGGGTCGGTGTGGCGGCGAACGTCGCCGGGGTGTGGTGGGTGCTGGCGGTGCCGGACCGCGAGGGCCGGCTGACGACTGCGTTGTTGTACGCGGATGTGGGTTTCGCGGTGGCGACGAGCTTGCTGTTCACGGTGACCGTGCCGCCGGATCTGTTCTGGGCCAACGGGTGGATACCGTTGTTGTATCTGACGGGCACCGTGGTGCTGTGGACGATTTGCCGCGGGCTCGTCGCGGGTCTTTCCCTTGCGGGGCTGAGCATTGTGCTGGAAGGTGGTTCACCCTGGCTGGGCCCGGTTGACGAGGTCAACCGGTTCGAGGTCGCGAGCTTCGTGGTCGCCGCGGGGATGGTGCTGGTCGCGGTCGCTTCGGGGATCGGTTTTCTGGTACTGGTGGGCCTGGGGACGAGGTTGTCGCTCGCTATCGGGATGCGGCTGGGGCAAAGCGCCGAGCGGTCGCGGACCGAACGTGTTTTGCACGACACGGTTCTGCAAACCTTGGAAGCGATCGCCCTGACTGAAGACGGCCCGGGCCGGCTGACGCGAGTGCGTGCTGCGGCGCGGGTGCAGGCCCGGGAGCTGCGGCGCTCGTTGCAGGCCTCGGATCCGCCGACCGGCTTGGCCGCGGAGCTGGCCGCACTGGCGACCGACATGGCACGCGAAGGCCTGCGGGCAGAATTGGCGATGTCGGACATCGGCGACGATCAACTGTCCGAGGTACGCCGGATCGCGGTCCGGGACGCGGCGCGTGAAGCCATGCGGAACACGATCAAGCACGCCGGTACACAGGAAGTCGTGGTACGCATGGAAGAGCGGGACGGTGGGGTCGCGGTGATCACGCGCGACCACGGCGTCGGCTACGACGAACGGGTGCGCCCCCCGGGCTTCGGGGTGAGCGAGTCGATGAAGGCAAGACTCACCGAAGTCGGCGGCTGGTGCCGGATCGAGTCCCACCCAGGCCGAGGCACGAGGGTGACACTGTGGGTCCCCCGATAAGGGCCTACTCACAAAACCGCCGCCGTGCAACGAAAAGCCGAGCAAAGGACCCGCCGCCCACTCCCACCCCCGGACCAACACGAAGCCTTCTTAACGATCGGCGAAGTGGGGCGGGGGTGGGTCCCCCAGAGAGGGCGCTCAGCGCCCGGTCAAATCCGTCGACAAAAGACCAGGGCATCGCGCGGAGCGCGACCCAAAAAGAATGCCTCGCCGGCGGGCAGGCTCCAGGATGCCCGACCCAACGGGACGTCACCTTGAGTGGTGGTCGAGTTGTGTGGTCATCCCGTCGCCTGCGGTTTTCGAGTATCACTTTGACCCAGGCGCGCAAGCTTTGTGTTTTCGGGCGCCGGTTCCAGCGGATGTTGCGTGCCTGGCTCAAAGTGATCGTTCCTGTGTCAGGCGACGGGATGACCACCCAACTCTTGGCGGGTTTCTCTCGCTTCGCGTTTTATACGCCTGGCAGGTGGTGGTTTGCCTTTTGTACCAGTGGGGCCAGTTCGGGGATTTCGATGACTTCGCGTCCGGCCGCTCGTAACTGTTCTGCTCCTTGCGCGTGCACGAACAGGTCCGGTTCATGCCAGGCGAAAACGATGCGTGGTATTGCGGCATTCAGAATGTGCCGGGTGCAGCTCAGGGGGCGGGAGGCGCGGGCGCTGCACGGTTCCAGGGAACTGTAGATCGTCGCACCGGCCAGGCGAGGGTCGTCGCCGAGTTTTCGTAGCGCTGATTCTTCCGCGTGGTCGTGCGGGTCCTGTTCACCGGAGTAGCCGGTCGCGAGGACGTTGTCGTCGGAATCAGTGATCACCGCACCGACCCGGAACGTCGAGGATGGCGGGCAGCGATCCGCCAAAGCTACCGCTTCCCGCAGCCGTCGGTAGTCCACCGCGGTTTGGCCCATCAGATATCGCAGCAGCACCACATCCCCGAGCTGCCGTGTTTCCGCCAACAGCAGCCGGCCTTGCGGAAACGCCCCTGTGCCAACGAATTTGGGCGCGTCCCGCTCGCCCACAAACAGCGGTGCGACCACCAGGTGCAGTTCGTCGACCACATCCGTGGTGAGAAACAATGTGTGGACCGCGCCCCCGCCTTCCACCATCAACCGCCCCACACCACGGTCGGCGAGATCGGCCAGGACGCGATGCAGGTCGAGCGGGTTCCCCGCGTCGACAACCGTGGCCAGGCCGCGCAGTTGCGATTCCAGTGTCTGCACCACCGGCGACGCGGCGTAGACCAATTTCTCGACCTCGCCGGTGGTGAAAAACTGGGCGCCGGCCTCGAGTTTGCCGCTCGTAGTCAGCGTGACCTTGATGGGATCCGCTCCGGACCGGGACAACAGACGCGGGTTGTCGGTCCGGATGGTGTTGGCGCCGACCAGGATCGCGTCCACACCGGCGCGGACCTGATCGACGCGTTCGAAATCTTCCGGGCTCGACAGCAGCAGCCGTTCCGGGCTCGTGTCGTCGAGGAAACCATCGAGCGAGACAGCAGCCGAGGCCACAACATACGGGCGGTTGCGCACCCCAACACTGTCCCACAGTCCCACTCACCGAAAAGCCAAGCGCGTCCCGTTCAGGTTGGGTACGCTGCGTGCAGGGGTCATTACTGTCAGCGGGGGGTTTGATGGGTTTCACAACGGTGCCTGATGCGCTGCGCGCGGCGGCGAACGCCGGGGTTGATGCGGTGGGGGAGTTACGGGGCGCGGATTGTGGTGGCCCGGTGCGGGATGTGGC
>NZ_WMBA01000107.1 GCF_009707865.1 Amycolatopsis pithecellobii | reverse complement strand
GCCACCCATCTCGGCGCCGTCCGGGCCGCAGCCGCTCGGGCATGCGGTCGGGGACGCGGCCGCCGCGCTCGGCGTGCTGCGGCTGCTGCCCAACACCGTCGACACCAGCACGATCCTGCCCGGCTACGGCCAGACCCTGCCCAAGCAATCCGTGCTGGAGGCAGGTATGGGCCTGTCGAGCGCGCAGGCCAACTCCGAGTCCTACCTCAGCTACGAGCGCGCTATCGCCCAATCCTCGCCACTAGGGCTGGCCATTGCGGGCAACGCGCCGCAGACGCCGGGCAGCCTGGTCCAGACCGCCTTGCCGGACAACGAAAAAGGCCTCACCGGCGGCTTCAACGCGCCCCAGAATCCCCTGCTCAACGTGGGACTGCTGAACGGGAACGCGCACGCGCGGTGGAGCCCGACGCTCGGGCCGTGCGTCGGCACGATCGCGGACGCCGGCACCTCCATCGCAAGCCTCTCCCTGCTCAACGTCATCCCGTCCATGCCGAATCTGCCCCTGTCCGACCTCAACGGACTGCCGAAACTGGCTCAAGGTTTCGACGCGAGCAAGGGCCTGCAAACGCTGGGCGGGTTGCTCGCCGGGGGCGGGCAGACACCGGCCGACGGCACCGGCTCACTGCTGAGTCTGCCGAACACACTGTCGTCCCGGTCGGTGATGCAACTGGTCGATCTGCCGAACTCGAAGAACAAGGCCGTCCAGTCGGTTTCGACGCTGCAGGCCGCAGATATCGAGATCCTCAAGGGAACCCCGCTCGAGCTGTCGCTGAAAGTCGTCAGCCAGCCGACGCTGAAAGTCACCTCGACCGGCGACAAGGCCACCTCCAAGGTCGAATACACCGCGCCCGTGATCACCATCCAGCGGGGCGACCAGGTCCTCTACACCCTCGACGCCAACCACCCCACCAAGGACATCCCGATCGGGCTGCCCCTCGAGCAGCTGTCGCAGCAGTTCGGCGCGCTGGCGAACCTGCCCGTGGTCGGCGGCCTGTTCACCACCGCCACCGGCCAAGTCCAGCAGGTCACCGACACCGCGGGGAAGGTGCTCGACCTCGGCGTCCTCCGGCTGAGCATCGGCGAGCTCAACCAGAAAGGCCAGCAGCTCGACACCCCGTTCGCCGGCTACCAGCTGGGTGCGTCGGCGCGCATGCTGGACCTCCAGGTCCTGCCGACCAGCGGGCTGAAAAACCTCCTGCCCGCCGGCTCGGCGGGTCCGCTGCCGTCGTCGCTGGCGCAACTGTCACTCGGTGAGCAGATCGGCCGCGCGTACACGCCGAGCGGCGGCGTCGTGTGCGGCAGCACCAACCCCGTGACACCGGCGGGCAACCCGGCGCCGGGTGTGCCACAGAAGCTCGCCTACACGGCGGGCGCGTACTCGGCTGTGCCGCTCTTCTGGACCGGTGCGGCGATGTTGCTGGCAGGGGTGCTCCTGGTGGCCGCGGTGCCCGGCCGGCGCCGCAAGCCCGTCGTAGTCAAGCCCTCGCCCGTCGCCAAGCCTTCGCCGCGGCCACGCTCATAGCGGATTCGCGCCTCAGCCGTGGCGTAGCGCGGTCACCATCGCTTCCACCGCGATGCGCGGCTTGACGTTGAGCAGAATCGCCTCACGACAGGCGAGCACCGCTTCGAGGCGCCGCAATGTCGACTCGGGTGTCCACGTACGCGCCGCTTCCTCCGCGTCGGCGGCATGGTCAGGGTGGTTGAGCACCGCTTTCGCGCCGCTGCCTGTGACCAGCACGTCCCGGTAGAACGCGGCCAGGTCGACCAGTGCGAGGTCCAGCGTGTCCCGCTGGGTACGGGTCGCGCGGGACTTCTGGCGTTTCTCGAGCGCCTTCACCGCGGCTTCGGCCGCACGCTTCGCGCCGGCCACGCCCTTGCCGGTCGCGTCGCCGCCCATCGCGTTGCGCAACTCGGCCTTCTCGGCGTCGTCGCGGACCTTGCTCTCCTCGCTCGCATCACCCTCCGCTGCGGCGATGAGCTCGTCCGCGCTGGCAAACACGTCCGCCGCGCGCCGCAGGCCGAGCGGGATGCGCAGGACCGTTTCCCGTCGCGTACGCGAGTGCTCGTCCGTTGCCAACCGCCGCGCGCGGCCGACATGTCCGCCGCAGACCGACGCGGCCCAGTGCGCCAGCTCCGCCTCGACCCCGTCCCGCTCCACCAGCACCCGCGCGATCGCTTCCGGCGCGGGCGTGCGGAGGTTGACGAGCCGGCAGCGGGACCGGATCGTCACCGAGACGTCCTCCGGATGGTCCGATGGCGCGCACAACAGGAAAACCGTGCGGTCGGGCGGCTCCTCGACGGCCTTGAGCAGCGCGTTCGACGCGCCCTCGGTGAGCCTGTCGGCGTCCTCGATGATCACCACCTGCCACTGCCCGGTGGACGGCCGGCGCGCCGCCGCCTGCACGAGCGCCCGCATTTCGGCGACCGAAATCGACAGCCCTTCGGGGACGACCAGCCGCACGTCGGCGTGGGTGCCGTGCAGCGCGGTGCGGCAGCCCGTGCATTCGCCGCAGCCCATGCCGGTGGAGCACTCCAGCGCCGCCGCGAAAGTCCGGGCCGCCACCGAGCGGCCCGACCCCGGCGGGCCGGTGATCAGCCAGGCATGCGTCATGCCTCCCGCAGGCACAGGTTGCCCGGCGACGATCTTTGCCGCGGCGTCCGCGGCGGCGGAGAGCATTTCGACCGCGGGCTCCTGCCCGACTAGCTGGGACCAGACCGAACCCACTGCGCCTCCACTGCGAATTCCGTGCTCCCCCAGTGTGGCGTATCAGGACTCGACGACCTCCAGCGGCGCGAGCCCGGCATGCCGGGAGAGCAGCACGGCCTTCACAGCGGTTTGCACCCGCTCGGTGACCTCGTCCTCGTCACCGTCACCGTCTACCACGACGTAATGGTCCGGGTCGGCCGCCGCCATTTCGCTGAGCAGGCTCTGCACCCGCCACTGGTCCTTGATCGAGATGGGGCCGGCTTCCGCGTCACCGGGATGGGCGTCGAGCAGGACCGTCACGTCCGGCCGCAGCCGTCCCGTCGCCCAGTCCGCGAGGCCCTCCAGTTCCTTGGCGTCCAGCCCGGCGATCGCCGACAGGTGTGCCA
Organism: Amycolatopsis pithecellobii; assembly: GCF_009707865.1. GTDB lineage: Bacteria > Actinomycetota > Actinomycetes > Mycobacteriales > Pseudonocardiaceae > Amycolatopsis_E > Amycolatopsis_E pithecellobii. Next base: position 14,593 of record NZ_WMBA01000107.1, on the reverse strand, counting down.
GCGGAGAGTCGACGAAGCGTTCCATGACCACGATCGAGCCGACGTCCAGCGCGGGCTGCACGTCACGTTCGACGATGTCGGCACGCACCGCCGCGGCCGCCAGCGCCCGCGCCCGCGCGCCCGACAGCGACGCGCCGCTGATCAGCTGCGCGAGGCGCTTGTCGTCCAGGGCGGGATCGGCGGCGAGCACGACCGGGCGGGGCCCGATCGACCGCAGCCAGTCGACGAGCCGAGTCGCCTGGTTCGCGGTATCGGCGGCCGTGGTGCCTTCCAGCGCGATGAGCAGGCCGTTCACCCGGCGCGGGCGGCGGCGGATCACGTTGCGCAGGTCGGACATGATCGTCTCGGCGCGACGCGAGTCCATCTGCCGGTAAGCGATGACGCCGACGACCGCGGCCAGGATCCCACCGCCGAGCATGACGGGCCGGGTGCCGTCGATGATGATCGGGCTGCCCCACACCTGCACCGTGCGGGGCTTGGTCAGGCCGATCAGCAGGGGCACGATCGCCGTCGACCCGAACACGATGATCTTCATCATGGACTGGTAGATCGCGTTGATCCGGCCCCGGATCGCGTCGTCCACCTGCGAGCCGATGATCGTGACGCCGGTCAGGAACGCCGCCCCGGCGCACGCCCCGACAATCGCAACCGCCACCAGCGAAACCGCCAGATGCGGGGACACCGCGACCAGGATCAGCGCCAGCCCCGCCAGCACGATCGAGAGGCCGAACAAGCGGTCGTGCGGAAGTCGCCGCGCCAGCTTGGGCGCGCCACCCATCCCGGACGCCAATCCGACGAAGACCGCGACGAGCAGCAGACCCCAGGCAGCGTCGCCGGCGAGCAAGCTCGACGAGTACGGCTTGGCCGAGCCGACCACCGCGCCACCGGCTGCGAACGCGCCCGCGGCGCCGATCAGCAACCCACGGATCAGCGGTGTGCTGCGAACGAACGTCGCGCCGTCGCGGACCAGCGTCAGCAGGCCGCCCGAGGATTCGGCCTCGGACTTCGGTGCCGCCGCCACCGGGGCATGCACGTTCCGCCTGGACAGCTCCGGGATGCGCGTGATGATCAGGATCGCGCTCGTCAGGTACAGCAGCCCGATCAGCACCACGATGATCTTCGCGAAGCCCAGGTCGCCGAACAACGACGCAGGCAGGTGCAGCGTCGGCCCGATGCCGGTGATGATCGTGTAGATCGCGCCGGCCGACAGCACCGCCAGCCCGTAGGTCATCACCAGGCCGAGCTGGTTGGCCGTCTCCACCTGGTCCCGCCTGCGCAGCAGGTTCGGCACCGCGGCGTCCTTCGACGGGATCCACGCCATCGCACTGGCGCTCGCCAGGAAGTTCGCGGCGTAGAGCCACCATCCGGTGCCGACGAACGCGATCGACATCACGAACCCGCAGCGCAGCAGGTCCGCCACAAACATGATCTTGCGCCGGTCGAAGCGGTCGGCCAGCAGTCCGCCCAGCGGGGCGAAGATCAGCCCCGGCAGCAGTGCCGACAGCAGCACCCCGGTGAACGCGAAGTTCTGGGCGGTGTAGTTGTGCGTCAGCTTGGTCGCCAGGCTGGTGACCCCGAGGATGGTGAGCCAGTCCGCCACGCTGCACAGGTAGGTGACGCCCCAGAGCCGGCGGAACGGCCGGATCGCCAATACCGACCGGGCGCGGTGGATCGTCGATCCGTCGCGACCGGCCGGCTTGCTTTCGGCCTCTGTCTGCACGACCTCGCTGATCCGACCCACCCCACTCGGTTGCCCGTGGTGCCGGTGTACTCCCCCTGGCGTTTGCCAACACGTCACCGGACCGGTGTGGCCAGGGTAGCTCCGTGGGGTGAGGCGCGGCCGCTTCGGGATGGTGAGTCGGGTGAAAGTGCCCGGTCAGACACCGTGTCGCGATAACCGGCGCACCGGCACCTAGTGGAACAGGCCGGAAATACTGCTGATCAGGCTTGACAGGAACTCGATCGCGACGACCGCGTACAGGATGCTCAGCAGGGCCGCCACGATGATCGCGGTCGAGCCGCTCGACGGTCGCCGGACTTCGCCCACCTGCGGCAACCGCGGCATGCGCAGCTGCGGTCGCCGGAACGAGGCCAGGCTCGGCCGGGCGCGCTGCCGCGGCAGCATCCCGAGCGGTGGGCTGGGCGGGATCGGCTCCGCCGGTATACCGGGCGGGGTGGTGTCGAACGTCGGGTCCGCCGTGAACTCGCCACCGGACCGCTGCGTCTCGGACACGGACGCGTCGGCGAACTCCGGTACCGCACGCGAATCGGGTCTCACCGGCGAGGCGACCTTGGTCAGTGTGAAGTCGTCGTCCTCGTTCACCGAACCGGACAACGCGTCCCCGAATGCCACCGGCGGCAACGCGCTCTGCGTACCGTCGCCGAAGTCGGCGTCGTCCTTCGCAGGCATCACTACTCCCAGTCCTCGGCCGGCCTGTGCACGCGCAGGCGTCCCGTCCAGCGTAGTCGGCATTTCGTCGGAAGCATTGGCCCATCCGGGTTCTGCCAAGATCACGCAGCGCGAGCAGGATCAGCCACATACCGGCTCCCGAAGTGCCTGCATGTGATGCCGGATCCAGCTCGCGACATGTTCTCCCGTCGCGGGCGCGAAGTACAGCGACCAGCGTCCGTCCTGCCCGATCGTCGTGCACACCAGGTATCGGCCGACGTCGGTGTCGAACAGGACCATCGCGCCGCGTGGATACCCGGCGACGATCTTGCCGCCGATCATCAGATCGAACACCATCGTCGCCAGCCGCGGCCGGGCAGCCAGCGCCCGCAACTCGGCGACCCCAGCCGAGGAGATCCTCCCGAGTCGGTCCGCCGGAATCCGGACCAACTCGCCGGGCCCGGCCTCGGCCGCAGGTAACCGCCTCGCCACCTGCTCGGGCAACCGCCTGGTGCAGCCGGCTCGGACCTGCCGGTCCGTGTACTCGAGGATCGCGCCGGCCTGGTTGTCACCGAAGAAATGCATCCGGAACGGCTCGAGCCTGCCGGCGAGCACGCCCGTGACGGCACCGCGGACCGGCCCGCGCCGAATCGCGCGGAACAACACCCCGCCCTTCGGCGTCAACGTCCCGTCACGCGAAAGGCCGAGCGAACCGAGCGCCGCATGCCACCGTGTATGCCGCTCGGCCTCCTCGACAACGCCGGCCACCGGCGGGCCCATCGGTAGTTCCGGATCACCGTCAGGGTCGTAGTAGGTACGCACGGACAGCCGCCGAACCGGCGCCACCGGCCGCACCACCTCGTCGACGAGTTCGAACACGGTCGGGGTCCGGGTCACATCGCTCATGGCAAGCAGTGTGCACCCGACCACCGACAGTTTTCGTCGAACGCCTGTTCGGAGGCTATTTCTTCGCGGCTGCCTTCTTGCGTGCCGGTGCCTTGCGCTTCGGCGCCGGCCCCTTCGCCCGCTTCTCGGCCAGCAGTTCGGCCGCCCGTTCCGCGGTCAGCTCCTCGACGCTGTCCGCCTTGCGCAGGGTCGCGTTGAACTCCCCGTCGGTCACGTACGGCCCGAACCGGCCGTCCTTGACCACCATCGGCTTACCGGACACGGGGTCGTTGCCCAGCTCCTTCAGCGGCGGCTTCGCCGCGCCCTGCCTGCCGCGCCGCTTCGGCTCGGAGTAGATCTTGAGTGCCTCTTCCAGCGTGATGGCGAACAGCTGGTCCTCGGTTTCGAGGGAGCGCGAGTCCGTGCCCTTCTTCAAGTACGGCCCGTACCTGCCGTTCTGCGCCGTGATCTCGTCGCCGGACTCGGGGTCCTTGCCGACCACCCGCGGCAGCGACAGCAGTTTCAGCGCGTCCTCGAGCGTCACTGTCTCGATCGCCATCGACTTGAACAACGAACCCGTGCGGGGCTTCGGCTTCTTCGCTTTGCTGTTCTTCTTGCCCTCAGCCGGTTCCTCGATCTCCGGCAGGATCTCGGTGACGTAAGGGCCGAACCGGCCTTCCTTCGCCACGATCTCGTGCCCGCTCACCGGGTCCGTGCCCAGCGCGCGCCCCTCCTGCGGGGTGGCGAACAGCTTCTCCGCGATCTCCGCGGTCAGCTCGTCCGGTGGCAGGTCCTCCGGCAGGTTCGCCCGCTGCGACGTGCCGTCGACCTCGCGTTCCAAATACGGCCCGTACCGGCCGACGCGCACGTACACCGTGCGATCGGCCTCGTCGTTGAACAGCGGAATCGAATTGATCTCCCGCGCGTCGATGTCCTCGACGCCGGTGCCGACGAGCTTCTTCAATCCGCCCAGCCTGCCGATCGACCCGTCCACACCCATGTCACCGCCGAAGTAGAACTTCGACAGCCACCGCGTGCGCTGCTCGTCCCCGGAGGCGATGCGGTCGAGCTCGTCCTCCATCGCGGCGGTGAAGTCGTAGTCGACCAGGCGCTCGAAATGCCGCTCCAGCAAACCGACCACGGCGAACGCGACCCAGGACGGGACCAGCGCGGAACCCTTCTTCCACACGTAACCGCGGTCCTGGATCGTGTTGATGATCGACGCGTACGTCGACGGGCGGCCGATGCCCAGCTCCTCCAGCTTGCTGACCAGGCTCGGCTCGCTGTAGCGCGGCGGCGGCGAGGTGGTGTGGCCATCCGGCGACATCTCCGTCGCCGCCAGCGCCTGGTCCTTGGTCAACTGTGGCAGGCGGCTCTGCTTGTCGTCCGCGTCGCCGCCGGTCTCGCTGTCGACTGCCTCGACGTAGGCCTTGAGGAAACCCGGGAACGTGATCGTGCGGCCCGATGCGGAGAACACGCACTCCTCGCCGGTGGCCGCGGTGCCGATGATCCGGACGGACATCGTGGTGCCCTTGGCGTCGGCCATCTGGGACGCGATGGTGCGCTGCCAGATCATCTCGTACAGCCGGAACTCGTCGGCCTGCAGCTCGCCCGCGACCTGGCCGGGGGTCCGGAAAACCTCACCGGCCGGCCGGATCGCCTCGTGCGCCTCCTGCGAGTTCTTGACCTTGCGCGTGTACTGCCGAGGGCTCGGCGAGACGTACTCGGAGCCGTACAGGTCCGTCGCCTGGCTGCGGGCGGCGCTGATCGCCGTCTCCGACAGCTGGGTCGAGTCCGTACGCATATAGGTGATGTAGCCGTTCTCGTACAACCGCTGGGCGACCCGCATCGTCCGCTCCGAGGAGAACCGCAGTTTGCGGCCGGCTTCCTGCTGCAGTGTCGACGTCATGAACGGGGCGTACGGGCGCCGCGTGTACGGCTTCTCCTCGACGCTGGAGACCTTGAAGTCCCGCTCCCGCAACGCTTCCGCGAGCCGGGTCGCGCCGGCCTCGTCGAGCACGCGGACCTCGCCTGCCGAGGACTTGAGCCGCCCGTCGGGGCCGAAGTCGCGACCCGTGGCAAGGCGGGCGCCGTCCACGTTGATCAGCCGCGACGGGAAGGTGCGCGGTTCATCGGAGCCCGCAGCGGACTTCTCGAACGTCGCCGCGATGTCCCAGTACGACGCGGACGTGAACCGCATCCGCTCCCGCTCGCGCTCCACGATGATCCGCGTCGCCACCGACTGCACGCGGCCTGCCGACAGCTTCGGCATGACTTTCTTCCACAGCACCGGCGAGACCTCGTAGCCGTAGAGGCGGTCGAGGATGCGGCGGGTCTCCTGCGCGTCGACGAGATCGGCGTCCAGGTCACGGGTGTCGGCCGCGGCGGCGCGGATGGCCTGCTCGGTGACCTCGTGGAACACCATGCGGCGCACCGGCACTTTGGGCTTGAGGGTCTCCAGCAGGTGCCACGCGATGGCCTCGCCCTCGCGGTCGGGGTCGGTGGCGAGGTAGAGCTCGTCGGCGTCCTTGAGCAGACTCTTGAGCTCGGTGACCTTGGTCTTCTTGTCGGGGCTGACCACGTACAGCGGCTCGAAGTCGTGATCGACGTTCACGCCGAGCCGTGCCCAGGCTTCGCCCTTGTACTTGGCAGGCACGTCCGCCGCGCCACGCGGCAGGTCGCGGATGTGCCCGACCGAGGACTCGACCACGTAGCCGCTGCCGAGATACGGAGCGATCTTGCGGGCCTTGGTGGGCGACTCGACGATCACGAGCCGCCGACGGCCGGCGCCGTTCGTCGCCTCGCTGTCGGTCTTTTTCGTCCGTGCTGCCACGCTGTCCGCTCTCCGCTCGTTCCATCGCCGCCCGCGACGCTTTGTTCAACCAGCCAGTGTGCACGCTGCGAGCCGGTTCTGTCCGTCCAGGTGACGCAACACGCCGTCGTTCCTGTGTGAAGCGCATCGGCGCCACGCCTGGCGGCGTTTCCTTTTCCACACCTAGCACGTGACGCTCGACACGTGCTCCGCGGGGTCGTTCGGTGACCGCTCAACAACGCCACGGAACCGGCCCCCTCAGGCCGCCGTCACGGCCCTGACCTGCGGCCACACCGAATCGGCGGCTGCCGCGGGTGGGGCGTTGTGTCCAGGTCAGGCGTTCGGGATGGCGGTGAGCGGGCGGATGGCGTCGCGGACGCAGTCGCGAAGCCAGCGTGAGGAGGGGTCATCGTTGACGCGACGGTGCCACCGCAGTTCGACGTCGGCGGTGGGCAAGTCGACCGGGACCTCGTGATGGCGCAGAGGGACGCCTCGGTTGACCAGGTGCGTGGCTGTCACGCGCGGCACGAGACAGATGACGTCCTGCTCGAGAGCCATTAGTGCGCCCACAGCATAGGTGGGCACGACCGCCACGACGTGGCGGGAACGCCCGATCCGCTCCAGGGCGTCGTCGAGCGGACCGCGGGCGAGGCCGCGTCGCGAGGCCGAGACGTGGGGCACGCGGCACAGGTCATCAAGGGTCAGTCGCGGGGCCCGGCCCAGCTCCGAATCGGCGGCGACGGCGGCGACGAAGTGGTCGGTGAACAACGTCGAGGCGAGGACGTCGGGCGGCGGCGGGCCCGCGACCGTGACGTCGAGGTCGATCGAGCCGTCCCGCAGCGGGTCCGGGTCCTTGGCGTCCTGGCGGACGAACCGCAGCCGGACCTCGGGCGCCTCGTCGGCGATCCGGCGGGTGAGGCGCGGGGCGAGGACCGGCACGAGGCCGTCGTTGAGGCGGATGGAAAAAGTGCGGCGCCAGGAGCGCGGGTCGCTCCCGGCAGGCTCGGTCCGCAGCCGATCCGCGGTGTCGAGCAGTGCTTTGACCGTGACGGCCGAGCGGAGCGCGAACGGCGTGGGAACCAGGCCGCGACCTGCCCGAACCAGGATGGGGTCGTTCATCACGCGCCGCAGCCGGCTCAGCGCCCTGCTGGTCGCCGGCGCGGACAGGCGCAGGCGCACCGCGGCCTCCTTGACGCTACCGGTGTCCATCAGCGCGTCGAACACCCGCAGCAAATTGAGATCCAACTCCTCCGCCACAGCCGTCCCCACTCGTGCGTCTGACGCAAGTACTCCGTACCAACAATGCACTGGGAATTATGCCCAAGCCGACCAATACTGGGTTTCGAGAATCCTTCACCTAAGAAACAGGAGTTCGTCATGCCCAGGATCGTGCGACCGACCGCCTACGGCCTGCCCGAGGTGCTCACCGTGGTCGAGACGCCCACCCCGCACGCGGCCGCCGACGGCGTGGTCGTCGAGGTCAGGGCTGCCGGGGTCAACCCGATCGACTGGAAGCTCTACAGCGGAACTTTCCACGCCGTGGAGGAGGACCTCAAGGACGCCGCCGGGATCACCGCGGGGATGCCGTCGATCGGCCTGGAGTGCGCGGGGGTCGTCACCGAGGTCGGTGCGGACGTGACCGGTGTGCGGGTCGGCGACGAGGTCATCGTGTATCCGGTAACGGCCGCCTACGCCGACTACGTCACGGCCCCGGCGACCTCGATCTTCAGCAAGCCCGCCAGTCTGGGGTGGGCCGAGGCCGGGTCGCTGATGCTGGCCGGCACCACCGCGGTCCACGCGCTGCACGCCGCCGGGGTGGCGGCCGGCGACACGGTGCTCGTCCACGGCGGGTCCGGCGGGGTCGGGCTGATGGGCGTCCAACTGGCCACCGCTGCCGGGGCGACCGTGATCGCCACCGCCGCCGAACGCAACCACGCGTTGCTGCGTGAACTGGGCGCAACCCCCATTGTCTACGGCCCAGGGCTCGCCGACCGAGTCCGCGCCGCCGCGCCGCAGGGCGTCAGTGCCGCGGTCGACTTCGCCGGTACCGAAGAAGCGCTCGACGTCTCGCTGGAGCTGGTGGCCGACCGCACCCGCATCGCCTCGATCACCGGGTCGCCGCGGCGCGCCGCCGCCGGCATCAAGCTGCTGGGCTACGGCCCGGGGCAGGATGCAGGCGCCGAAATCCGCAGCGCCGCCCGCAGTGAGCTCATCGACCGCGCCGAGTCCGGCGCCCTGCGCGTCGTCGTCGCCACCACCTTCGCGCTCGCCGAAGCTGCGAAGGCCCACGAGGTCGGTATCGCCGGGCACGCTCCCGGCAAGCTCGTGCTCATCCCTTGAGCAGCGGCAGGCCGGTTGCTCCCCTACGAAGATCAGGGCGTGGTGCGCACCGTCAACTGCTGGCAGACCGGCGCATGCGTGACCGCGAACTCCAGGTCGGGAACGGCATCGAAACCGGCGAGTAGGTTCAGCTTCGACACCTCGTCGAGCGGCCCGCGGGCTTCGCCGAGCGTGTCCTGGTCGATCCTCGGAGCCGCACCAGCCTCGTCGAGATGCTGCTTCGCCACGGCGGCACGCGTACGCACCCCTGTCAGCTTCGCGACCGTCTCGGCGCGTGCGCCGTCGGCCTCCGGGACCGGGGCGGCAGGCAGCGTTCGCAGGCCGGTCACCGCCTTGTCGAGCCCGCTGATCATGGAACCCAGCAGGTCACTCGAAGTCTGCACGGCACGCCGCGGGGTGCTCGGGTCGACCGTCGGCATCGTCGCGAGCCCATCGACCAAGGACCCGACCGCGATGCAGTAGTCGTTGGTCCAGCGGGTGACCGCGTCCTGCCGTTGCACCTGCCCCTGGGAAAGTCCGGGACCGCCGGTGTGGATCTCGTCCTGCTGGCGCGTCGGCGCCTGGCCGCAAGCCGCCAAGCCAAGGCAGAGACCCGTGATCATCGCCAGGGAACCGATCTTCCCGGGTCGCACGCGAACACCTCCCCGACTGCGGCGGTCTCTCTCGACGGTACCCACCCGGTTGCACTCTGCAAACCCTGGGCAGGCAACGGGCCCGCCGCGTCACCATGCGGCGGGCCCGTCCTGTTGGTACTCAAGCGGTTTTCGCAGGCTCCTGCTTCTCCGCCGGGGTGTCGGCAATCACGGTGCTACGCCGCTTCGACACGACGACCGCGACGACGATCACCAGTACCGCGACCAGCGCGATCGCCAGCCGTACCCCGAAGGATGCGTCCGGGCCCACCGAGAACTGCACGATGGCGGGCGCGATCAGCACGGAGACCAGGTTCATCACCTTGATCAGCGGGTTGATCGCGGGGCCGGCGGTGTCCTTGAACGGGTCACCGACCGTGTCGCCGATCACCGTGGCGGCATGAGCTTCCGAGCCCTTGCCGCCGTGGTTGCCGTCCTCGACGAGCTTCTTCGCGTTGTCCCACGCACCGCCGGAGTTGGCGAGGAAGATCGCCATCAGGGTGCCGGTCGCGATCGCACCGGCCAGGTATCCAGCCAGCGCACCCGTGCCGAGGCCGAAGCCGACGGCGATCGGGGCGAACACCGCGAGCAGGCCCGGCGTCGCGAGCTCGCGCAGCGAGTCCCGGGTGACGATGTCGACGACCTTGCCGTACTCGGGACGGGTCGTGCCCTCCATGATCCCGGCGATCTCGCGGAACTGGCGGCGCACCTCGTACACCACCGCACCCGCCGCGCGGGACACCGCGTTGACGGCCAGACCGGAGAACATGAACACCACCGCGGCGCCGATCATGACGCCGACCAGGGTGTTCGGGCTGACGATCGTGTCGATGAACGACTTCACGCCGCCGGCGTTCGCGCCGATGCCGGACAACGCCTTGGTGATCGAGTCCTGGTACGACCCGAACAGCGCCGTCGCGGCGAGCACCGCGGTGGCGATCGCGATGCCCTTGGTGATCGCCTTCGTGGTGTTGCCGACCGCGTCCAGCTCGGTAAGAGTCTGCGCGGCGGCCTCGTCGACGTCGCCGGACATCTCCGCGATGCCCTGCGCGTTGTCCGAGACCGGACCGAAGGTGTCCATCGCGACGACGACGCCGACGGTGGTCAGCAGACCGGTACCGGCGAGCGCGACGGCGAACAGCGCGATCGCACCGCCCAGCAGGTAGGCGCCGAACACAGCCGCGCCGATCACGATCGCGGTGTACACGGCCGACTCGAAGCCGACCGAGATCCCGGACAGGATCACCGTCGCCGCACCGGTTTCCGAGGTCTTGCCGACGTTCTTCACCGGGCCGTGCTCAGTGCCGGTGTAGTAGCCGGTCAGCCGCAGGATGAGGCCGGCGAGCACGATGCCGATGATGACCGCGACTGTGGCGATGACCGCCGGGTTGCCGTCGTTCGCGTACTCCTGGCCGAACTCGGCGAACGTGGTGGGCAGGAACACGAACGCGGCCACCGAGCACAACACCGCCGAGATGATCGCGGAGATGTAGAAGGAGCGGTTGATCGTGACCAGGCCGCCCTCGTTCGACCGCGCCCTGGTGATGTACACGCCGATGACGGCGGTGATCACGCCGATGGCGGGCACGATGAGCGGGAAGATGAGCCCGGACGCGCCGAACGCGGTGCTACCCAGGATCAGCGCGGCGACCAGCATCACCGCGTAGGACTCGAACAGGTCCGCCGCCATACCCGCACAGTCACCAACGTTGTCACCAACGTTGTCGGCGATCGTCGCGGCGTTGCGCGGGTCGTCCTCGGGGATGTTCTGCTCGACCTTGCCGACCAGGTCGGCGCCGACGTCGGCGGCCTTGGTGAAGATACCGCCGCCGACACGCATGAACATCGCGATCAGCGCGGCACCGAACCCGAAGCCCTCCAGCACCTTCGGCGCCTGGCCGGTGTAGGCGAGCACGACGACCGCGGCGCCGAAAAGCCCGAGCCCCACGGTGAACATCCCGACGGCGCCACCAGTGCGGAACGCGATCCGCATCGCCTTCTCGCGGCCGCCCTGCTCACGGGAGGCGGCGGCGACACGCAGGTTCGCACGGGTAGCCAGCCACATGCCGGTATAGCCGATGGTGAACGAGAAAGCCGCGCCGATGAGGAAGAAGATCGAGCGTCCGATACGCTCGTTCCAGTCATCCGCCGGAAGCGCGAACAGCAACACGAACACGACCACGCCGAAGATCGACAGGGTGTTGCGCTGCCGCTTGAGATAAGCAGCCGCCCCCTCCTGCACCGCTTTGGCGATGTCCTGCATCTTGGCGGTGCCCTGGCCGGTGGCCAGCACCTCCTTGAGCAGGAAGTAGCCGATGACGAGTGCGATCAGGGCGACCACGGCGACCACGCCGGCGATGGCGTAGTCACCTCCGGAGAGCTTGAGGCCCTCCGCGAGGAATTGCCGGGACATCCGTCCTCCTGGAAACGTCGCCTTGCACCAGCGACGACCTCACCGCGGACAGTGATGCCGACGCTGGCATGGGATATGCACCACAAGTGGTGTCAGTTTGCCGGAGTGTATTGGTAGAGCTTCCGCCACGGTCAGGCCGTCCCGCAACGATCACGCAGCGTGCATGTGAGTCTGCTCACTGTTCATGATCGTCAGGCACTTTTCCGAAACTGTCGTACATGTGTGCGATCCTGGTTCGGTGGCAGAGATCGAGCAGGCTCGGCGACTGCTGCGCCGCGCCACGGCCGGAATCCCGGAGTCCGCGAACCCGGTGACGCATGTGGCCGAGCAGCCGGCCCGGGCTGCCCGGTGTGCCGAATGGCCTTCCTGGGCCGACAAAGGTGTCGTCGCGGCGCTGCGCAAGTCCGGAGTCGAGCAGCCGTGGACCCACCAGATGGAGGCGGCCACGCTGGCGCACTCGGGGCACAACGTCGTGATCTCGACGGGTACGGCCTCCGGGAAGTCGTTGGCGTATCAGCTTCCCGTGCTGTCAGACCTAGTCGAGGACGAGCGAGCGTGCGCGCTCTACCTGTCGCCGACCAAGGCGCTGGGCGCAGATCAGCTCCGCGCACTGTCCTCTTTGGACATCGATGGCGTGCGCGCGGCGACCTACGACGGGGACACTCCGATGGCCGAGCGTGACTGGGTTCGCGCGCACGCACGGTGGATATTCACCAATCCCGACATGCTGCACCGCGGCATCCTCGCGGCACATGCGCGCTGGTCGCGGCTCTTCCGGAAGCTGTCGTACGTGATCGTCGACGAGTGTCACGGCTATCGCGGAGTGTTCGGTTCGCACGTGGCCCTGTTGTTGCGTCGCTTGCAACGGGTCGCCCGGTACTACGGGTCTTCGCCGGTGTTCGTGCTCGCGTCGGCGACGACGGCAGAGCCTGCGGGGTTCGCGTCGCGCTTGATCGGGCAGGAGTGCGCGGCGGTGGTCGACGACGCTTCGCCGCGTGGTGCGCGAACGGTCGCGTTGTGGGAACCGCCGCTGCTGGAAGACTTTTCCGGAGAGAACGGCGCACCGGTGCGCCGTTCGGCTGGTGCGGAGGCCGGTCGCATTCTCGCGGACCTGGTCGTCGAGGGCGCACGCACGCTGGCCTTCGTGCGGTCGCGGCGCGGCGCGGAGCTGACCGCGCTGGGCGCCCGGCGGATTCTGTCCGAAGTGGACAGTGAGCTGGCCGGTAAGGTGGCAGCCTACCGTGCGGGTTACCTGCCCGAGGAGCGGCGGAAGCTGGAGCGCGCGCTGCTGTCGGGGGATTTGCTGGGCGTGGCAACGACGAACGCGCTCGAGCTCGGAGTTGACATCGCGGGGCTGGATTCCGTTGTGCTGGCGGGATATCCGGGCACGCTGGCGTCGTTCTGGCAACAGGCAGGGCGCGCGGGGCGTTCGGGCGATGACGCGCTCGTAGTGTTCGTGGCGCGGGATGATCCGCTTGACACGTACTTGGTACACCATCCCGCGGCGATTCTCGATCGGCCGGTGGAGACCGCGGTGCTCGACCCCGCGAACCCGTATGTGCTGGCGCCGCAACTCGCATGCGCGGCGGCGGAGTTGCCGTTGACGACGAAAGAGTTGGACGTCTTCGGCGGTGCCGCGGCGCGCGAGGTGCTGGAAACGCTGGTGGCGGACAAGTTGCTGCGGCGCCGGCCCAGCGGATGGTATTGGACGTCGCGGGACCGGCCGCAGTACGAGGTCGATATCCGCGGTTCGGGCGGGGATCAGATCGCGGTCGTCGAGGCGGACACGTCGCGGCTGCTGGGCACGGTGGATCCGGGTTCGGCGTGCACGACGGTCCATCCCGGGGCGGTGTATTTGCACCAGGGTTCGTCGTATGTGGTGGACGAGCTGGATCTGGAGGCCGGGATCGCGCTGGTGCACGCGGAGGATCCGGAGTGGACGACGTCGGCGCGGGAGGTCGCGGACATCAGTGTGCTTGCGGTGCACGAGCGCGTTGACTACGGCGGGGTGACGGTGTGCCTTGGCGATGTGGCGGTGACTTCGCAGGTGGTCGGTTACCTGCGGCGCCGACCGTCTGGCCAGGTGCTGGATCAGGTGGCGCTGGACCTGCCTGAGCAGAAGCTCGAGACCCGCGCGGTGTGGTACACGATTTCGGACGAGCTTCTCGAAGCCCCGCCCGGAGCATCGACGGCGCGGGGCAATATGGAAACCGTTGTGGGGCAAGGGTTGACGCGCGCCGGCGACGTCAGCGAGAGCGGGGTGCGGAGGGTTCGGGATGGCACGCTGCCGACATCAGAGAACGGCGGTCCGCCGCTGGGCGGGAGCGGTGTGACTCTGGTGGGCGGGAGCGGTGTGACTCTGGTGGCCGGGCGCGGCGGATCGGTGGTCGGCGCGCCGGCGTTGGCCGGGGATGGTGGGACGTTCGTGGCCGGGGACCGCAGGCTGTCGGCGGCCCGAGATGGCGGGCCGTCTCGTGGCGGAGATGGCGGGGACCCCCCGGCGGCCAAGGGCAGCGGGTCGTTGGGCGCCGGGGACGCCGAGATGTCCGTGGATGGGAATGGCGGGCCGCCCCCAGCCGGAGATGGCCAGGGGCCGCTGGTCACTGACGGCGGCGGATCGTTGAGCGCCGGAGACCCCGGGCTGTCTGGGGCTGACGATGGTGAGTGCCCGCTGGCGGCCGAAGGCAGCGGGTCCTCCGGGGCCGGGAGTGGCGGGCCGCCGACAAGTCAGGGTCCCGGGACGCGAATGGCTGAAGGCAGCGGGCGGCTGGTGGGGGAACGCCGCGGGCGGCCGGTGGCCGCAAACGCTCGTCGGCCGGTTTCCGGGGATGGCGGGCGGACGGTGGTCGTGAACGTCCGCCTGCCCGTAGCCGGGAACGGCTCGCCTTCGGTGGCCGGGAACGGTGGGCCGCAAATGCGAGATGCCGGAGAGTCGCCGGTAACCGAGAATGGCGAACCTTCGGTGACCGGCAACGGCGATTCCCTGGCGGCCAACGAAAACGAGACAGCCACAGTCGGGCATGGCGGGTCGTCGGGCGCTGGGAACGGCGATTCGGTGGTGGGTAACGAAAACGAAGCAGTCGCCAGCGGGCGTGGCGGGTCGCCGGTGACCGGGGGCGGGT
>NZ_WMBA01000106.1 GCF_009707865.1 Amycolatopsis pithecellobii | reverse complement strand
ACCACCGGTAGTGGTCTGGCTCGGCTTGGTTTCGCTCGACGGCTCGATGCCGCCCTCGAACTCGTTCTTGATCTTGCCCATGACACCGTCGAGCGCGTCGTAGGCCTGGTTCACCAAGTCTTTCGTGTCCGTGCACGTCTTGTCGAACCCCTTGTACAACCGGTCCCACATGTCCGGGTTGAAGTGGTTCTGAATCCACTGCTTCGCGAGATTCTGACCCTGCTCCTTGATGTCGTCGTCATCGCAGCAGCCGTCGTCGTTGAGCGCGTCGGTCAGGTTGGTGCCGAAGTTGATGTCCATCCACCCGGCGATCGCCTTCAAGTCGTCCTTGCCGGCGTGCTCCCCGTTCGCGACGCCGACGACCTTCTGCGCCATGTTGTAGTCGGCCTTGCCGACCTGGTCGGTATACATATTGACGATCGCATCGGCTTTTCCCTTGCACAGCTGGAAAACCGTGCTGACCGCCGTCGTCGTCGCCTCGTTCGCGTCCTCGAGGGTCTGGCCCAGTTTGGTGGCCTTGGGCAGGATCTTGTCGTTGTAGTGGTCCGACGCGGCGTTCGCACCCGACCCGCTCCAGGTGCGGAACAACGTGTCCAGCGCCGACCCGGTGTCCTTGATCGCACCGTCCACTGTGGTCGAACCGGTTTTGAAATGATCCGCGTCCGCAAGGAAATTCGCGAAGCTGATCCCGCGTTGTTCGTCGAACCGCTTCTTGATGTCGTTGTTGAAATCGAGCGCCCTGGTGTTGCCACGGCAGTCGTCGGGGATCTTCGCGAGCAGCGATCCGAAGGTCTGGAACAGTTTCAGCGCCGGCTCGGCCGCGTCGAACAGCTCGTCCGAGGTCTTGGTGCCGCCACCACCGGACGCGGGCGGCTGCTTGCCCTCGAGCTTCGTTTTCCCTTCGTTGACAGCCTTCTTCTCTTCGTGCTCGTTGTAAGCGGCCTGGTCACCCGCCTTCTTCGCGGCGGCGTACGCGTCATCCGTGGACAGGTACCCCAGCATCGGAGCGGTGCCGTAGACGTCGGCGTAGTGCTTGACTTCCGCCTGCTGATCGGCGATCTCCTTGGGAAGGTCCAGGTTCAACGGCCAGCCGGGTGCCGGGTGCTCGCGCTGCCAGCTCGACAGCAGCACGGTCTTGTCGCCGGGCGGGACACTCGGGTCGTCGAGCAGCGCCTTGACCTCGGGCCACGTCTTCGCCATTACCGGCTCCCCGCCTTGGTGATCGCGTTCGACTGGGCATGGTCGTTGTCGGAGTAGGCCTTGCCACCCGTACCGATGTTGCCGCCGAAGGCCTTGAGGGTGTCGCTGTACCCGCTGACGGCCTGCCACAGCGTCTGCACACCGCTCACGTACTTCTGCGCATGATCACCGTGCGCCTGGCCGAAACCCTGCTGGTTCACCGGGGAGCTCGCGAGATCAGTGTTCTTGTCCGGCAGGTCCTCGCCCACTTGCGTGATCGTCTTCGACGCCTTGGACATCGCCTCGCCGCTCGCGGTGTAGCCGCCGCTCATCTCCGCCAGTCCCCTCGCCCAGTTCGTTGACAGACCTACGACGCTCTCCGAACACGTTCGGTGCCATCAGGCGCGCAACTGAATCTACTCAACCGGCCATTCAGGACGCAGCGGTTTCCCCAGGTTTGTTCCGGATGGCTTCCCTGAGCACCGCCGCGACGGCCGCGACGTCGGTCAGCCGGTCACGCTCGTCCAGGTCGATCGTCACCTCGTAGAACACCTCGAGCGTGGCGAGCAGCCGGATCCGGCCCTTCGAGTCGATGCCCAGCTCCTCCAGCGGAGTGTCCGGCTCGACGAGCGCCGGATCGAGCAGGAACGTGTCGCTCACGATCTTGCGGATGTCCTCGATGGAGGGCTCACTCATACGGTCAATCTAGCGGCGCGAAGCGTCTCGATCAGGGGTGGCGGTCGGGCGAGGGGCTGGCGCGTAACGTTCCTTCGTCGCTGACCTGGCCACTTTGCCGCTGGACGTCCTGGGCAGCGCTCCCGGTTCCACGAGCTGGACCGAGCGCACCGCGATCTCGTGCTCGCGTCCGACGGCGCGCAGGATCGCCCGGGAGACGTCCTTCGGAACTGCTTCGGCATCCCGGAGCCGTTCGGCCACCACGACCACGCCCTCGCCGCGCGCGTCGTTTACGCCGAACGCAGCCACCCGGTCGCGGCGGATCGCGGGATGCGCCTGCGCCGCGGTCGCCTCGATGTCCTGCGGGTAGTGGTTGCGGCCGTCGATGACGATGAGGTCCTTGATGCGGCCGGTGATGTACAGCTCGCCGCGATGGAACACGCCGAGATCGCCGGTCCGGAGCCAACCGTCGAGCCCGTCGAGGCGGCCATCGAACGCGTCGTCCTCACGCCGCCAGTACCCGGCCGCGACATGCGGGCCGTACACCCAGATCTCGCCCATCACACCCTCGGGCCGTATCTGTCCATTGTGGACGATACGGACGAGCTGGCCGACCGGCCGCCCCACGGACACCAGCTCCTGCCGGTCGGCGAACTCCGGCCCTACCTCCACGGCTTGCCCGTGCGACAACGCGGTGCGGTCGAATGCCGTGATCGTCGGACCCTCGGGTCCCGCGCTCGCGACATACACCGTCGCCTCTGCCAACCCATACGACGGGCGGCACGCTTCGCGGCGGAATCCGTACGGGCCAAAGGCTTTCTGGAACTCCTCCACCGTGCGCGGCCGGACCGGCTCGCTGCCGTTCAGCGCCACCCGCACGCCAGAGAGGTCCAGACCATCTCGCGAAGCGGCTTCGACCGCGAGGTCGTATGCGAAGTTGGGTGCCGCCGTGAACACGTTGGGGTAGCCGGACAGCTGCCGCAACCAGCGCTCCGGCCGCCGCACGAATTCCGCCGGCGCCATGAACGCCGACCGCGCCCCGGTGAAAACCGGGATGCACATCAACTGGATGAGGCCCATGTCGTGGAAGAACGGGATCCAGCCGGCACACGTGACGGACTCGTCGACGTCGTAAGCCGTCGCCACCTGCCAGCAGCTCGCCGCCAGCGCGCGATGCGTGATGATCGCGCCCGCCGGTTCCCTGGTCGAGCCCGAGGTGTACTGCAAGTAGGCGGCCGCGTCCGGCTCCACCGGGACCGGATCACTGCCGTCGCCGTCGATCTCGTCCACCACCAGCAGATGCTCGGGCTCGCCCAGTTCGCGGACGCGGTCTCGGGCCTTCGCGGACGTCAGCCAGATGGTCGCGCCGGAGTCGGCGAGTGCGCTGACCAGACGGCCCCGGTGTGACCGGCCGACCGGGTCGAACAGCGGGACCGCGACCAGCCCCGCCGCGAGCGCGCCGAAAAACGCTACGGGGTACGACAAATCCTGCGGGGCCACGATCGCGACCCGGTCCCCCGGCGCCGCGAGTTCCCCGAGCCGCCGCGCCACCACACGTACCCGATGTGTGAACTCACCCCACGTGAGCGTGTGCTCGGCACCCGCGGCGTCCTCGAAGGTGAACGCCGGGCGCTCATCCGCGGCACGCGCGAAGAGCAGGCTGAGCAGTGGGGTGCGCAGAACCTCCTCGGGCACGCCCATCAGGAGACCGAAGACACCACGCCCGCGAGCCGGTCGGCCGAGGCCTGCGCGAGCTCGTGCGAGGGCGCCTCGACCATAACGCGCACCAGCTGCTCGGTGCCGGACTGGCGCAGCAACACCCGGCCCTGTTCACCCAGCTCGGTCTCGACGTCCTTCACCGCGTCCTGTACGACGCCTGAACCGACCACCGCGGCCTTGTCCGCGACGGGCACGTTGACCAGCACCTGCGGCAGCCGCCGCATCACGCCGGCCAGCTCCGCGAGCGGCTTGCCGGTCGCGGCGACCCGGCTCATCAGGTGCAGTGCCGTCAGCAGGCCGTCGCCCGTGGTGGCCAGCGCGGGGAACACGACATGCCCCGACTGCTCGCCGCCGAGCGCGAACCCACCGGCCCGCAGCTCCTCGAGCACGTACCGGTCACCGACCGCCGTGGTGCGCAGCCGCACGCCGTTGTCCCGCATCGCCAGGTGCAGGCCCAGGTTGCTCATCACCGTGGCGACCAGCGTGCCGTGAGTCAGCTCACCCGCCTCGGCCATCGCCAGCGCCAGGACCGCCATGATCTGGTCGCCGTCGACGAGCTCACCGGCCGCGTCCACCGCGAGGCACCGGTCGGCGTCGCCATCGTGCGCGATGCCGAGGTCGGCGTTGTGCTCGCGGACCGCGGCCCGCAGCTGGTCGATATGCGTCGAGCCGCAGTCCTCGTTGATGTTGATGCCGTCAGGTTCGGCGTGGATCGCGAAGACCTCCGCGCCGGCTTTGCGGTACACCTCGGGCGCGGCGAACGACGCGGCACCGTTCGCACAGTCGACCACCACGCGCAGCCCGGTGAGCGGATGGCTGATGGATTCGAGCAGGTGCTGGGCGTAGCGCTGGACGGCGTCCGGTACGTCCGAGACGCGTCCGATCTCGGCGCCGGTCGGGCGGGCCGCGTCACTGACCAAGCCGGCCTCGATTTCGTCCTCGATGCCGTCGGGAAGCTTGTGCCCGCCCGCCGCGAACAGCTTGATCCCGTTGTCGGGCATCGGGTTGTGGGAGGCGGAGATCATCACACCGAGGTCCGCGTCGAGCGCGCCGACGAGGTGCGCCACGGCCGGGGTCGGCAGGACACCGACACGCAGGACATCGGCGCCCGCCGAAGCGAGCCCGGCGACGACCGCGGCTTCGAGCATCTCCCCGCTGGCCCGCGGGTCCCGGCCGACGACGGCGACGGGCCGGTGTGAACGGTCGTGCGCGGCGAGTACCCGCGCGGCACTGGCGGCGACTGCGAGCGCGAGCTCAGGTGTCAGATCACCGTTCGCGAGACCACGAACCCCGTCGGTGCCGAACAGGCGCGCCATCTGATCTTCTCCTCGAACTCGTGTGCCGCGGACAACCTAGCGACCCTCCGACGGTAGCCCCCGGCGGGATCCATGCCAGCAGGAGTGCCTTCTGCCCTGCAAGACGTCAGAACCGGCACCGGTATTACGGGGATGGACACGACGAAGGCGCCCATCCAGGATGCGGACGGGCGCCTTCGCGCGGGTGTTACGACGATTAGCGCTTGCTGTACTGCGGTGCCTTGCGGGCCTTCTTGAGACCGTACTTCTTGCGCTCGGTCGCGCGGGCGTCCCGGGTCAGGAAGCCGGCCTTCTTCAAGGCGGGACGGTCGTCGGCGTCGACCTCGACGAGCGCGCGGGCGATCGCCAGGCGCAGCGCACCGGCCTGGCCGGAGATGCCGCCACCGGTGAGATTGCCGAACACGTCGAACGACTCCGGCTTGTCCACGGTGATCAGCGGCTCACGGATGAGCTGCTGGTGGACCTTGTTCGGGAAGTACTCCTCGAGGCTGCGGCCGTTGAGCTTGAAGCTGCCGCTGCCGGGCACGAGCCGCACGCGGACGACGGCTTCCTTGCGGCGGCCGACGGTCTGCGCCGAGCCACCGGCGGCACGCGACGGACGCGCCGCGGCCGGGGTCTCACTCGTCACGACGCCGTCGACGGCCTCGGGGATCTCGGTGGCCTCGGCGAGGTCCGCGGCCTCGTTCTCGGTGCTGGTCACAGACTGTTCCTCACTCATTTGGCGACCTGCGCGATCTTGGTGATCTCGTACGGCTGCGGCTGCTGCGCGCCGTGCGGGTGCTGCGGGCCTGCGTAGACCTTGAGCTTCTTCGCCTGGGCGCGGCCGAGCTTGTTCTTCGGCAGCATGCCCTTGACGACCTTCTCGAGCAGGCGCTCGGGCCGGGTGTCCAGCAGCTCGCCGAACGAGCGCTTGCGCAGACCGCCGGGGTAGCCGCTGTGCCGGTAGGCGAACTTCTGCTCGCGCTTGTTACCGGTCAGCGCGACCTTCTCCGCGTTCACGATGATGACGAAGTCACCAGTGTCCATATGCGGCGCAAAGGTGGGCTTGTGCTTGCCGCGCAGCAGCGTGGCGACCTCGGTCGCGAGCCGGCCGAGCACGACATCCTCGGCGTCGATCACGTGCCAGGCACGGGTGATATCGCCAGGCTTGGGGCTGTACGTGGGCAAGGGTCTACCTCGTCGTCAACTTGCGTGTGGGGTCAGTGCGGGCCTAGCGCGGTTTGCGCCGCAGCGCACAACGACATATGAAGATACCCCCTCACTCCGAGCTACCGGAAAGCGGGGGTGTCGGGCACCTTCCATCGTACCGGGGCACCGCGCCGGCACCGGAGGTGACCACAACAAAGGGACCCCGGCGAGGGTGCGCCGGGGTCCCGTCACGAACGAACGACGTCAGCCGCCGAACATGTTCATGACGTCCTTGTCGGTCTTCTGGTAGCCGTCGGCGATTTCAGGCAGCGCGATCGCGATGCGCGCGAGGAGAGCCTTCATCTCCTCCAGGGCCTTGTTCCACTCCTTCTGCCGGTCGTCCCACTGGTGCATGGCGTCACCGGTCCAGCTGGCGGTGAGCTTGTGCATCTGCTGCACCAGCGTGTCGAACTGGCCCTGCATTTCGTTGCCCGCGGTGTTGCAGTGGGCGGCGGCCTCATGAATCGTGGCCGGGTCGACCTTGATGGCGCCGTCAGACATGGTTTTCTCCTTTGAGACTCAAGAATTCGGGTGGTGGCGAAAAAGCGGCTTACAGACCGTCGAGAACCGAGGAAAGCTGGCTGATCTGCGACTTGACGTCGTCATCCTGGGTCTGGTAAGCGACACCCGAGCTCCTGAGCATCTCACCGATGTCGGCAAGCGCCTTGTTCAGCTGCTTCGACTTCTCGCCGTACGCGTCCATGACCTTCTGGAAGACCACAGCGGCAGGGCCATCCCAGCCCGCGCGGGTGGCCTCGATCTGGCCGGCGAGCTTGGTCAGCGTCTGGTCCATCGCGAGCTGGCACTCGTCGACGTGAACCTGGGCCTGCGCGAAGTCGGCCGGATCTCCGGTGAAGCCGTTAGGCATGAGGATGCCCCCTTCATCTGTGTTTTGTCGCCCGTACTGGATTCGGTACGCCTACGACGATGACCTTGCCATGGTTGGTTCCGGCTTGTCGCGGTTTAGACCGAAGTAGTTGCGAGAGTGAACGCGCCCAATTCGCAGTTGCGAAAGTGGCTCACTCCAATGGGTTCGAGCGGATTTCAGGCGGTGATCAAAAGCGTGCGCACGACCTGATCACAGGCCGCCGCCACCCGATCGTGGGCCTCCTGTGTCGCGTACTGGCACGCGACGTTCACCTGAACTTTCCCCTGTGCCAGCACATACCAGTCGATCGGCCCGTTATTGCCTGCCTGCCGGTAGTAGATCACCTTGCGCCCGCCGAACGTCGCATTCGGATCGAAACCCGAATACACCGAGCCCGCGTCCTGTGCCTGTTGCCGCAGATTCGCGGCCAGCTGCTGCGGGTTCGCGGTCGCGTCATAGTTGAGCGCGTACTCCTGCACGGAGATCGCATCGTTCTGGGCGGTGGCATCACTCGGTTTGATCAGCGTTTCGCGGAACTGCTGCTGCCCACCGGTCTGCGTCCAGTCCTGCGGTGCGGAGAACTGATAGTGGTACTGCGCGACGACTTTGCCTTGCGGGATTTCGTCCCGGTTGAACCACAGGAGCAGACCGGTGGTCACGGCCGCGACGATCAGCACCACACCGCCACCGATGAGCCACGGCCGTTTTCCCTTACGGCGCGGCGGTTCCGGGGGCAGCGCGGGCTGGCCACGCGGCGGTGACACCGGCGGGCGCGGCGGCGGCTGGGGGAACGGGCGCGCCATCGGACGAGCGGGAACGGCAGGCCGCGGCGCGCCGGGCGGCTCCACGCGCCGGGCGGGCACGGACCGTGGCACGCGGGCCGGTTCCGGCCGCACAGCGAGCAAAGCCCCCCGCGCCACCACGGTTTCCGGTTGGTCCAAAGTGGTCGGAACGACCCCGGTGCGCTCGTGCACGAGGCGCGCGATCATCGGGATCCGGCTCGACCCACCCACGAGGAAGATCGCGGTGAGCTGTTTCGGCCGCAGGCCGGCCTCCTCGATCGCCGCGCTGGTGAGCTCCACGGCGCGGCCCAGGGGCGCGGCGATGAGCTTCTCCAGGTCCTCCCTCGTCACGTGCGCGTCGGCGAACGGTGGCGGCATCGGCACGTCCGTGTAGGTGTGCCGTGACAGGGTTTCCTTGGCGCCACGGACATCCTGGCGCAGCACGCGGCGGCGGCGCCGGTCGGCGAGTTCGCGTCCCGCCACGAGCTGGCGCCACGCCTCGGGATCGGCGGACGACACGAGATCGCCGACATGCTCCAGCAACGCCTGATCCACGTCCGCGCCACCGAAACTCGGGTCACCTCGCGTCGCGAGCACCTCGAAGCCCCGGCGGTTGCCCGCGACCGGCCCGCGGCTCACCACACTCACGTCGACGGTGCCGCCACCGAGATCGAGCACCGCCAGCGTCGTTCCCGGCCGGGTGCTCACCTCGATCGTCCGGTCCTGGTTGACCTCCTCCGGCGTGAACGTCGCCGCGTGGAACACCGCGGCCGCCACCGGCTCCGGCACGAGCGTGACCTCGCGGGCCAGACCACCGGCGGCCTGACGCAGCAACCTGGTCCGGACCGCGCCCCAGTCGGCGGGATGAGTCAGCACCAGCAGATCGACGTCGGCACCGCTGGCGAGCCGGCGTGCCTCGGACACCGCCCGCACCAGCACCGCGCGCACGACGTCGGTCACCCGCAGCACGCTGTCTCCGAGCAGGAGCTCACCCTCGTCGATACGGCGCTTCGGATTCGGCTCGTAGCGCGACGGGTCCATCGCGGCCTGCCGCTCGGCCTCCTGCCCGACGAACAACGTGCCGTCCGCCGCCGCGTAGACCGCCGAGGACATCAGCGGGTTCCCGTCGATGACCACCACCTGCGGCGCGCGGCCGTTGATCACCGCGACGACACACGTGCTGGACGTGCCGAAATCCACCGCAACCCGAAGTGTCACGCCGCACCCCCGGCGGGATGCGGCGTGACGGCGCTGCGGGCGGGCTTCGGGACGGTCACTCCGGCTGGATCCACGACACCTGCATCAGCTGCTTGCCGACCTTGCGGGTCACCAGCACACCACGCCCCGGCGGCATCGGACCGGGCTTGACGGTGCCGAGCAGCTGCCCCTCGTCCTTGTTGCCGTTCATCACCAGACCCGGCGCCGCGATCTCCTTGAGCTTGCCGATGATCGGGTCGTACGACGCCCGCGAAGCGCCACCCGTGCGCCGCACCACGACCATGTGCAGGCCGACATCCTTGGCCTGCGGGAGGAACTCCGCGAGCGGCCGCAGCGGGTTGTTGGACTGGGTGGCGACCAGGTCGAAGTCGTCGACGAGGACGAACAGCTCCGGCCCCTTCCACCACGAGCGGTTCCGCAGCTGCTCCTGCGTGACGTCCGGGCCGGGCAGCCGTCGCGTCATCGACCCGTTGATGTCCTTGACCATGCCCTCCAGCTGGTTGGCCGACACCGCATAGCCGAGCAGGTGCGCGCCCTCGATGTAGCCGAGCATCGTGCGGCGGTAGTCCACCAGCACGATGACCGCTTCCTTGGGGGTATAGCGCTCCACGATGCCGCGCGCGATCTGCCGCAACAGGTTCGTCTTGCCCGACTCGCCGTCGGCGAAGGCGAGGAAATGCGGTTCGGCGTCGAAGTCCAGATAGACCGGCGCCAGCTCGTCCTCGTTGATGCCGATCGGGATGAGCCTGGTGTGCCGGTGCTTGTCCATCGACAGCACCTCGTCGTAGGAGA
Organism: Amycolatopsis pithecellobii; assembly: GCF_009707865.1. Taxonomy (GTDB): domain Bacteria; phylum Actinomycetota; class Actinomycetes; order Mycobacteriales; family Pseudonocardiaceae; genus Amycolatopsis_E; species Amycolatopsis_E pithecellobii. Next base: position 8,305 of record NZ_WMBA01000106.1, on the reverse strand, counting down.
CCTGCTCGGGCAGCAACCGCACCTGCGGGGCGACCCGCCCCTTCCACGCCGCCTGGATCCGGGTCACCGCGTCCGACACGCCGGCCGCGAGATTCTCCGTGTCACTGCCGCCGTCGATCCGTGGCAGGCCGGTGAGCATGTGCAGCCGGTCCCTCGTCAGGCCGCGACCGGGCCGGCCTTCCGGCACGTTGATCGCAGTACGGCGGTCGATGTCGGACTCGCTCGGGTCACCGAGCCGAAGCTCGAACCGGGTACCGAGCATGTCCTTGATCGCCGGGCGGATGTCGGCCCAGCGCGTGGACGCGAGGATTACGTGGATGCCGTAGGCGAGGCCACGCTGGGCGAGCGCGGTGATCTGCGGCTCCAGCTCTTCGAAGTCGTCACGCAACGCCCGCCACCCGTCGACGACCAGGAACGCGTCACCGAACGGGTCCTGCTCCGGGGAGATCTCGCCGCGGCGCTTGCGGTTGCGGAACTCGGTCATCGAGTCGATGCCGAGCGAACCGAACAGCCCTTCCCGCACATTGGCCAGCGTGTTGAGCTCGGCGATGATCCGGCGCGCCTTGTCCGGCTCGCGGCGAGCCACCGCGACCCCGCCGACATGCGGGAGGCCGGCGAGCCCGGCCAGCGTGCCACCACCGAGGTCGACGCAGTAGAACTGCACCTCCTCGGGAGTGTTCGCCAGCGCCAGCGACATGATCAGCGTCCGCAGCAGGGTCGACTTGCCCGACTGCGGACCACCGACGACGACACCGTGCCCGGCGGCGCCGGAGAAATCCGCCCACAGCGGGTCACGCCGCTGCTCGAACGGCCGGTCCACGATCCCGATCGGCACCTGGAGCTTGCCGTTGCCGAAGAAGCCGACCGGTGACAGACCCCGGTCCTCGGTCGGATTGAGGTTGGGCAGCAGCGTGTCCAGCGAGTTCGGCTCGTCCAGCGGCGGCAGCCACACCTCGTGCGCCGGCGGGCCCTGACCGATCAGCCGGTCCACGATCACCTCGAGCTCGGTGGGCTCGGTCGCCTCGTCGGACTCCTTCTTCCGCGGCTCGGGCTCGATCGCCTCCGGCTCCGGTTCCGGCGGCAGCTCCACGAAGTCCGGGACGAACAGCTGCGGCCGTTTGTCCGCGCGCACGACGGAGGCGACCGGGCCCGCGGTCTTGATCCCCGCCGGCCGGTACGGGCCGGACACATAGGACGCCTTGAACCGGACCATCGTCGAGGTGTCGTACTTGAGATAGCCCGAACCCGGGATCGACGGCAGCTCGAAGGCATCCGGCACACCGATCGCCGCGCGGGATTCCGCCGCGGAGAACGTTTTCAGGCCGATGCGGTAGGACAGGAACGTGTCCAGACCACGCAGCTTGCCCTCTTCCAGCCGCTGCGAGGCGAGCAGCATATGCATCTGCAGCGACCGGCCGACGCGGCCGATCTGCAGGAAAATGTCGATGAAGTCGGGCTTCGCGGTGAGCATCTCGGAGAACTCGTCGATGCAGATGAACAGCGCGGGCAGCGGGTCGAGATCGGCGCCGTTCTCACGGGCCTTCTCGTAGTCCCACACGTTCTTGTAGTTGCCCTTGGCCAGCACTTCCTGGCGCCGGGCCACCTCGCCCGCGATGGCGTCCTTCATCCGGTCGACCAGCGTCAGGTCACCGGCGAGGTTGGTGATCGTGGCGGCGACGTGCGGCGCCTTGTCCAGCCCGAGGAACGTCGCGCCACCCTTGAAGTCGACCAGGATCATGTTGAGCGTGGTACTCGAGTGGGTCGCGAGCAGCCCGAGCACCAGCGTGCGCAGGAACTCCGACTTACCGGAACCGGTCGCCCCGATGCACAGCCCGTGCGGGCCCATGCCCTCCATCGCGGCTTCCTTGATGTCCAGCTCGACGGGCTGACCGAACTCGCCGACCCCGAACGGCACCCGGTAGCGGTCACGCACCGGCCGCGGCCGCCACGCCTGCTGCACGTCGAACGTCATCGGGTCACCCGGTATACCGAGCAGTTCCAGCAGCGTCGGGTTGGACAGCAGCGGCTCGTCCGAGCCTGCCTCCTCCGCCGCCGAGCCGACCCGGTACGGCGAGATCTTGCGCGCCAGCGCCTCGCATTCGACGACGCTGAGCGTGTCCGGCTTACCGAACCATTCGACGCCACCGGCGCTGCGCGCGCCGACCCGCGTCGGCTCGACCACCAGCCGCAACCCGCGGCGCGCAGCGAGGGCGCCGAGTGAGTCGGACAGGTCGATCATGGTGACCCCGACCAGGCCCTCCTCGAGGACGATCTGCTCCTCGCGGGTGACCTCGGCGTCATCGATGACGATCACGACATGCGGCTGGTCCGGGTTCGGCGTTGCGTTGCGGGAGAACCGCGGGCGGTCACGCAGCTCCACGTCCAGCCACTGCTCGATCTGCGCGAGCGAACCCGCCATCATGCGCAGCTGGCCGATGCCGTCGGACAGTTCCGGATGCTGCACATGCGGCAGCCACTTGGCCCATTCCCACTCGGCCTTCGCGCGGCCGGCGGTGGCGAACGCGATCAGCACGTCGTCACAGCTGTGGAAGGTGACCAGCTGGGCCAGCATCGCGCGGGTGAGACCCCGGGTCAGCTCCCGATCACCCTCCAGGCTGACCGCGGCGAACCCCCGCAGGGTGATCTGGGTGGGCAAGTCGGGCACGATCGAGTGAGCACGGACGAACCGGCGCAGCGCGAGCGTGGCGATCGGCTCCAGCTCGTCGACCGGACCGGTCTGCGGCGGCACCAGGCGCGTGGCCAGCCGGTGCGAGCTGCGCCCGACACGCAGGTGCAGGAAGTCCTGATCGTTCTGGCGGCGCTCCCACATCCGTCGGCTCGCGGCCAGCGACCACAGCGCCTGCGGGTCCGGATGCACCCATTCCAGTGACGCGCGCTGATCGGCCATCGCCTCCCGGGCACGATCACGCATCTGCCCGAGGTACCGCAGGTAGTCCTTGCGGTCCTCGTTCATCTCGGCCTTCTTGGCCCCGCCCGACTTGCCGCCGCCGGCGAACATCCCGCCCATCGACATCAGCATCATCAGCGGGAACATCAGGGTCAGCGGGCTGCGCGCGGCATCACCACCGGTGGTGAACAGCAGGGTGACCATGCCGAGCGTGGCCACGATCATCACGACCGGCAGCATCTTCTGCACGATGTTGCCCGGGATCGTGCGCGGCACCTCCGGCGGCGGCTCCAGGTGCACCTCGCCACCCGGCGGGCGCGGTGCAGCAAGCCGTGGCGTCCGCTTGAACTGCAACGTGCTCACCGAAGGACCCCTCTTCACCTCGACGCCCGGCCGGGCCCCACGTTAGCGAACGCGGCCATCGACATGGGGCAACACCGGCAAAGCTGCCCCATCTCGTGGAAACCACCACATGTCGCCCCAGGTGTGCTCATACTAGGGGCGCCCACCGACACTCCGAAACGTTTCGGCGGGGTAGCGGGTTCGCACATCCGTGCCGGTTGGGTATAAGTAGCCCGCAGCATTCTCTTCATAAGGGGGCACGCAGGTGGCAACGGGCACGACGGTATTCAGCAGGGTGACGGTCATCGCGCCGCGCACCCGGATCGACGTCGCGCTGCCTGCCGACATCGCGGTCGCCGACCTGCTGCCCATGCTGCTCGACATGGCCAAGGAGTCCACGCCCGACGGCGGGGCGCGGCACGGCGGCTGGTCACTGGCCAAGCTCGGGGACGCGCCGCTGGATCCGAGCCGCACGCTGGCTTCGCTCGGTGTCATCGACGGCGAACTGCTCCAGCTGCGCCGCCGCAACGAGAACCCACCGCCCCCGTTGTACGACGACGTGGTGGACGCGATCGCGGACGCCGATCCGGACAGTTTCCGGCCGTGGACAAAGGAAACAGCCAACCGGTTCGGGCACATCGCCGGCGGGCTGGCCCTGGTCGCGGCGGCGATCGCGGTGTTCATGAGCGGCCCGATGTTCGGTGGTAGCGCCATCGCCTCGGCACTGACCGCGGGTGTCGCCGCCATCGCCTGCCTCGCCGTCGGCGCCACCATCGCCAACGCCTATCAGGCCAAGCAGAGCGGCGTGGTGATCGCCGCAGCGGGCGGACTGTCGTTCGCGTTCGTCGCCGGGTTCTGCGCCGTGCCGGGACTGACCATCAGGGCGAACCTGTTGCTGGGCAGCGGTCTCGTGGTGATCGTCGCGGCCATCGCGATCGTGATCATGGGCGCGGGCATCACGACGTTCATCGCCGCCGCCACCGCCGGGGTCATCGGTGTGCTGGCCTTCGCCGTGGCGACTCTGATCGCGCACCCGGCTCCGGGTATCGCGGCCGGCACCGCGGCGGTCTCGCTGGCGGCGATCTCGGTGCTGCCCAGGGCGACGATCTGGCTTGCCAAACTCCCGCTGCCGCATGTGCCCAGCACGGCGGAGGAGCTCAAAGAAGATGACGCGTACCCGGACTACACCGCCATCGAGCGGCGCACCGCGGTCGCGCACAACTACATGACCGGCCTGCTCGTCGGCTGCGGTGGCGCCACCGCGATCGCCGCGATCATCACCGCCACCGCGCCCGGTTTCTTCGGGATCATCACAGCCGTCGTCGCGACGCTGGTTTTGCTGCTGCGGGCCCGTTCCTACGCCAACGGCGCGCAGGCGGTGGCGCTGCTGACCACCGGCATGGTGTCCGGCGCCGGCATCCTGGTCAGCTGGCTGGTCACGCAGAGCCCGACGGGACGGCTGCTGTGGGTCTTCGGCGCGCTGCTGCTGGTCGCGGCGGCAGCGCTGGTGGTCGGCGTGATCTTCCCCAACCAGCGCTTCTCGCCACCACTTCGCCGGACCGTCGAGATCTTCGAAGCGATCTGCATCGCAACCGTGCTCCCGCTCGCACTGGCGGTCATGGATCTGTACACCACGCTGCGCCACGTCTCGTTCGGCTGAAAAGGGGTTCCGCGCGTGCGTAGCTTGGGGGTACCAGGCCGGTCCGCGGTCGTGCTGCTCGCCGGTGCCTTCGGGATGCTCAGCCCGGTGAGCGCGGTGGCCCAGACCAACGCCCCGTGGGCCCCACCGCCGGTGAGCATGAGCCCACCCGATGACGGCGGCGGGCATCAGACGCAGATTCCGTACCAGAAGACGACCGACTGCGTCACGCGCGACCTGAACAACAACATCGTGCTGCAGGAAAAGCCGTGGGGGCAGCAGTATCTGCAGATCGAGCAGGCGCAGAAACTCGCCGTCGCGGCGCATGGCAGCGCGGGCGGTGGCATCCGGGTCGCGGTGATCGACACCGGCGTCACGCAGCATCCGTACTTCCGGTTCGGTGTCGAACCCGGCGGCGACTACGTCAACGCGCCGAACGACGGGCTGGAGGACTGCGACGGTCACGGCACCGAGGTCGCCGGGATCATCGCCGCGAACACCCCGCCCACAATCGGATTCAAGGGTGTCGCGCCGGACGCGAAGATCGTCTCCATCCGGCAGTCCAGTCAGAACTACTCGCAGCCGAACGGTGGTCAGCAGCCTGCGCCGCCACCGAGTAGCCAGCCGCCCGCGGCGCCGCCGGCCGGCGGGGGCGGCCAGTCCGGTGGGAACACCGGCAGCGGCAGCCGGGAGCAGGGCCAGGGTGCCGGCAACACCCACACGCTGGCGCAGGCCGTCATGCGCGCGGTGAACAAGGGCGTGCAGGTGATCAACATGTCGGTGGACAACTGCCGCCCGGCCGGCGCCCCGATGAACAGCGGCGAACGGGAACTCCAGGCGGCCGTTCATGCCGCGGCGGAGCGGAACATCGTGGTGGTGGCCGCGGCCGGGAACACCTCGGAGAACTGCAAGCAGAACAACCAGCCGGACCCGAGCCGGCCGCAGTCGATCGTCAGCCCGCCGTGGTTCGCCGACGATGTGCTGTCGGTCGCGGCAATCGACCAGACCGGCGGGGTGGCGTCGTTCAGCATGAACGGTCCGTGGGTCAGCGTCGCCGCGCCCGGCACGGACATCACCTCACTCGACCCGTCGGCCGGCACCGACGCGCTGGCGAACCAGGTCGTCGAGGACCGCAAGCTACAGCCCATTCAGGGCACCAGCTTCGCGGCCCCGTACGTGGCCGGCGTCGCGGCGCTGGTGCGGGCGCAGTTCCCGACCCTGAACGCCCGCCAGGTCATTCAGCGCATCGAGGCGACCGCGCAACACCCGGGCGCGCCCGGTGGCCGGGACAACTTCGTCGGGTACGGGGTGGTCAATCCGGTCGCGGCGCTGAGCGCCGTCGTCCCGGCCGAAGCGGGCATCCCGGCGGCGCAGGCCGAGCAGCTGCCGTCGGGTCTACCGCCCGCGGCGCACAGGAACTGGACGCCGATGATCGTGGCACTCGCAGGCACCGGCGGCGGGCTGCTGGCGCTGCTGGTCACCCTCTTCGTCGTGCACACCCTGCGCCGCAACCGCCCGGTGTAGAGGTCAGTTGCCGCTGCCTGTCGCCTGGTTCTGCTGCACCGGGAAGGAACCGGCGTTCGGGCTGACCGGGATGTCGTCATAGCTCTTCGCCGCGTCGATCACGTTCAACGACGAGCCCGTGGGCAGCAGCTGGAGAATCGCGTCCGGCGCTGGGCGGGGAGGCGGATTGTCCAGACCAAGCCCCTTCAACGTGTTCGCGTTGGGAATGCCGTACACCAGGCCGTTGTCGGTGACCAGACTCATCGGGCCCTTGCCGAACGACGCGGCCGACGTCGCGGACTGGATCACCGCCGCACGGCCCGGCGGCATGTAGAAGTGGTCGATCTTGAGGCCGACCGGGCCCGGTTTGCCGATGTCGATCAGCTTCGCGCCCGCCGGTGCCGGCAGCTGCTCACCGACCGAGACGACCGTGTGCGGCTGGTTGTTCACGATGGTCCAGCCCAGGCACGTGGTGGGAAACTTCAACGGGTCCAGCACCGTCGGCACCACCGAAGGCATCGTGGTCACCGGCAGCGCTCCGACGTCGGTGGACTGGACCTGCGGGACGCCGTTGATCTCGTTCGGGCTCAGCGTCGGCACGTTCTTGCTGCCCGACTGCGCGGCCCGCATCAGGTCACCGACCGCGGTCGGCACCCGCTGGATCCCGTTGGCCAGCACGGCATACACGTCCGCCTCGCCGCTGGTGCTGTTGACCTTGAACACGCTGCCGACCCGCAGCCCCTCTGCCTGCAACTGCGGGAAGGTCGACGCGGCGCCCTGGCCCTGCGTCGTCGGCGGCTGGAGCGGAGTCACCTCGGGGATCGCGTTCAGCAGGCCGATCGAGATGTGCCGCACCAGCTGCGTGCTCAGCCCGAATACGGAAAGCACCGCCGACTGTTTCAGATCGACCTGAGCGCGAACCGTGTTGGCGTTGGGATCATTCGGGTTGCTGGGCAGGCGGTAGATCAAATAAAACTTGCCGTTGTCCGCGCCGGCGAGCACGGCCGAGTCGATGGACAGCTCGCGGCCGAGGTCCGGCACCCCGGCGAAGACCGTCGTCTCCGTCCTGGCCTGCTGCAGCTGCACCGACTCCGGCAGGTTCTTGTTGATCGTGAGGTTGTCGCACACTCCCCAGTTGTCACTGGTGCGCTGCGCGGCCGTCGGCAGCAGCTGCGGACCGTCCACAATGCCCGTTCGCCGGTTGTGCGGAATGTCCTTGAGCGAGTCGTCGGGCACCACGGTGGGTTGCGCGGCCTGCGCGGCGCCCTGGCTCTGCGACATCAGCAACAGCCGGGCGGAGGCGAGGTTGAACGTCGGGGTCAGCGACTTCGGATTGCCGGAGACGACGTAGATCGTGCCGGACTGCTTGCCGATGACGATGCCCGATTCGGGTACCGCGGGCGACGGGCTGATCAAGCCGTAGATCACGAACCCGACGATGCCGAGCAGGCCCAGCATGAAACCCACGATGGTCGCGCGACCGTGTGAGCGCATCGGGTCGTGCAGCATCACCGAATCCCGCCGGACCAGGGCCGACTGCATGCGCCGCAGCACGAACCGGTACGCCTGAACCTGAGATTTCGTTGTGGGTGTTGACGGCATTCTCGACCTACAGCTCCCCGAGTCGCGGTACGGTTCCGCAGGATAACCGTACGAGGACCGTACTGGTGCGGGTTCGTCGCAACTCGGGTTAGGGTTCGCTCCGGCAGCTGAGACGAGGGGAAGAAAAGCGCGGATGTCCGTCACCACGCCGCCACGACCGGGCGGGCCACCTGGCTCGCCGCCGCCAAGGCGACCGGCGGGTCCGCCACCGCGGCAGGGCGGTGGTCCCGGTGGCGGGATGCCGCCGCGCGGTCCGGGTGGCCCGCCAGGTCCAGGCGGACCAGGTGGTCCCGGTGGTCCCCCGCCGCCCC
>NZ_WMBA01000105.1 GCF_009707865.1 Amycolatopsis pithecellobii | reverse complement strand
CCCCACCGCCCGCTGCCCACCCCCGTTCGAGTATCCACAGTGGACAGTCAGGTCCAGCTGACCCCGTAACCGAAACCTGGCGCGAGATGCCGGAACCGGACGTGCACCTCGCCTGCCCGATCGATCGGTACCGCCGGGCCCGAGGTGACTCCCTCGCCCGGCACCTGTTCGAGCAGCGCCACCTCGACCGGCCGTTCCGCACCGAACCGTAGGTGCAGATCGAACAGGTCACACGGCTGCCGCGGCACGCACAACCATTGGGGCTGCGGCAATTCCGCCCGCACCCGCAGTGCGATCTCATGCCGTTCGCCACGGCGCAACGTGTCCGGCAACTCCACCGCCCGCCCGGCAAGCGTGCCGCCATGGAACACCTCGACCTCGCCTGCCGCCGGAACGTCCACTTCGGACACTCCGTCGACGTCCGCGATGATCCGGCGTAGCACAAAGCTTTCCGGCACCGGACGGTCCAATGCGAGCGTGACGCGCAGCTCCTCGGTATGCCAACGCTGGTCACCAGCCGGGTGCTGACCGGCGATCGCCAACTCCGCCAGGCGCGTGATCGCCTCGTCCACGCGGCGCCGGACCGTCCGGTCGTGCCGTTCCAGCGTGCGCGCGAGCCAGCGCACCCGCTCCTGATAAAAGGGATTTTGCGCGTCCTTGTGCAGCGCGAACGCGGCCAGTACGGCGACGCGCAGATCATGCGGCAGTTTCCCGGCCAGTTCAGCCAGCCGTTCCGAGAGTTTCCGCCGGATTTCCGCGGCATCGTCCTCGCCGGAAATCCGGCATACCCTGCGCAGCGCCGAACCGGTCCGTTCCGCGAGCCGCATGGTGGCGATACCGCGGCCTTTTCGCAGGATTTTCAGCTCGCTGACCAGATCCGCGGCGCTGACGTCCACCACACGTTCCCCTTCGTGTCCGGCCTGGACAGCCCATTTTTCTGAACCCGCCGGGCGGGTGTCCAGGCTCCATACCGGTGATCGTGGGAAGCGCGCGCGGTGTTTCCGGTTTCAGCGAGTAGGGGAAACGGAAACTTCTTGCCGGGTATTTCGATGGCTCGTCATTCTGGTTCCGGTAACCGGATCCGGAGGCAGGAGCGGGAAATGAAGATCTTTTGTTCTGTTTCGACGGTCGTGCGTTTCGCGTGCTGCGTGGCCGTGTTGTGCCTGGTCGTGGGCGTCGCGCTGGGGCACGGTGCGCGTCAGGGTTTGCGGCCGACACCCACCCAGATCACCGATTCCTCGGGACGGTTGAACTCCAGCGCGGGAGAGTCCGGGCTGCTTTCCTCCGGATGCCACAACGGCGTCCACGTCATCCCCGGTGGCACCAGCTCGAAATCGCCGAGCAGCGCGCGGATTTCGTTTTGCTTACGCCAGACCACCGGGCTCGACGAGCCGTCGTAAAGCGCTTTCAGCTCGACGAGCTTTTGGTCCAGTTCCGGCGGCACACCCTCATCGGTGACATGCGAGACCACCAGATACGAACCGGAATTCAGCAGCTCGCGGTAGCGCGCGACCGACTGCGGCCCGACGTCCGTACCGTCCACGCCGGGCTGCTGGACATGCAACACCGCCACCAGCAGCACGGCGAGTGGTTGCCCGAAATCGATCACGCCCGTCTCGGCGACACGCTCCCACAACCCGTCCGGGTCACGCATGTCGCCGTGGATGACCGCATGTCGCGCGGGGTCACCCTGTTTATCCAGCAGATACCGCGAATGGGCGACGGCGACCGGCTCGTTGTCGATGTAGACGACCTTCGAATCGGAGGCGACCTCGTCCGCGATCTGATGGGTGTTGCCCATCGTCGGGATGCCGGAGCCGATGTCGATGAACTGCCGCACCCCCAGCCGCACGAGGTGGCGCACCGCGCGGTGCAGGTAGAGGCGGTTCGCTACCGCGACCGACTTGAGCAGCGGAAACTTGCCCACGACGCGTTCGCCGAACGCGCGGTCGATCGCCCAGTTACTGCTGCCGCCCAGCAGGAAGTCGTACACCCTGGCCACGCTCGGGTGGTCGAGGTCGATACCTTCCGGCGGGAAGGGGTCTGGTCCATGCTCGCTCACCTAACCAGTATGTAGGATTCCGGCTGTCACTCGCCGAGCGGTCGTGGTTCGCCCATGTTTGTGACAGCCTGCGCGGTCGGTGATCGCCTTTTCCGCCGATCGAGACGGGTCGTCCGCGCGCCATTTCCGGAAACAAGTGGAAAGATTCATCGTGCATCCGATTGACCTCCGGTCCCTACCGAACCAGCGCCGTCCCCCGGCGGGATGGGGCCGGCCTTGTGCCCCGACAAGGCCGGCCCCCCTTACCTGAGATTCAGACCAATCCGCCGCTGTCCACTGAGGACTGTGGTGACCGCGGTGCGCCGGCTCCGGTCCGCGGCGTCGCCTCCGGCTCGCGCCGGGAACCGGGTGGTGGTGCCATCAGGACGGCACAGATCGGGATCGCGAGGGCCAGCGCGGCCAGGATGAACACCGGGAACAGGAACGAGAACACCTCGGTGCCGGACGGGTCGGGTGCGGATATGTCCAGGCGCACCTCCATCGCCGCCATCCCGGTGTAGTGCATGCCTGTCACCGCGACGCCCGCGACCAGTCCGGCGGCGAGCCGGTGCAACGGTTTGTCGACCGCGACGGTGAACCACAGCGCGGCGGTCGCGGCGACGACGGCGATCACCACCGACAGGATGACCAACCCGGCGTTGTACCCGATGGTGCCCTTGATCTCCAGCGCCCACATTCCGGTGTAGTGCATGAGGTTCACCGCGCCGCCGGTGATGACGCCGCTCACGATGAGCCGCCACCACGCGAACTTTGCCCGCACGCCGAACACCAGCAGCCCGCCGAACACCGAAGCGACGGCCAGTAGCGCCGAGAGGGCCGTCCACAGCAGGTTGTAGCGCACCGGCATCCCCGGAGTGGCGAAGCCGAGCATCGCGAGGAAGTGCATGAGCCAGATGCCGACACCGCCCAGTGACAGCGCGGCAAGCCCGAGCCAGCCGAGCCGGGCGCGGGGGCTGATCGCGTAGCGGGCGTGCAGGGTGCACGAGAGGCCGAGCGTGCAGCCGACCACCGAGGTGAGATAGGCGAGGACCAGCAACCAGCCGCCGAGGGCGAAGTGCTGCACCTGGCTCATGTCCACGGGAAACCTCCGGAGGGTCGTTTTTCAAAGCGGCGGAGCCGCTTCCGCCACGCCGTCAGCTGGCGCCGCTACCCGCACCGCTACGCAAGGCATGTCGGCTCCTGGAATTCAGGTTGTTGCGGTCAGTTGGGCCATGGCGTGTTCGGTGGCCGCGATGAGGGCTTGCTTGGTGGATTCGGCCGAGCGTGCGTCGCATGCGATCACGGGGATGTCGGGACCGAGGGCGAGTGCCTGACGGACGTCCTCGGTGGAGTGGCGCTGCACGTTGTCGAACCTGTTGATCGCGATGAGGAACGGCAGCCGCCGGGATTCGAAGAAGTCGATCGCGGCGAAACTGTCGGCGAGACGCCGGGTGTCGACCAGCACGACGGCGCCGATCGCGCCGCGCACCAGGTCGTCCCACATGAACCAGAACCGGTGCTGGCCCGGCGTGCCGAACAGGTACAGCACCAGGTCTTCGGCGAGCGTGATCCGGCCGAAGTCCATCGCGACGGTGGTCGACGTCTTCTGCGGCACCTCGGTCAGCTCGTCGATCCCGGCCGACGCCTCGGTCATCACCGCTTCGGTGCGCAGCGGGTTGATCTCCGAGAGCGCGCCGACGAAGGTGGTCTTGCCGACGCCGAAACCTCCGGCGACGACGATCTTCGCCGAGGTGATCCCGGATGCCTGGTCATAGTGTGCGTAGTCCACCGAGGACCCTTTCCAGCAAGTCGTGTCGTTCGTCCCAGGACGCGTTGTCGGAAAGAGTGTCCCGCACGATGACCCAACCCGATCCCAGCAGATCCGCCACAAGCACCCTGGCGACCTGTAGTGGCACCGACAGATGTGCCGCGACCTCGGCCAATGACCGCGGCTGCAGGCAAAGCTGGATCACCACCGACTGCGGGCTCGCCCGGTTGAACGGCACGGAGCGGCCCGCGGGGGTGGTCTCGACGAGAGCTTCGATGGCGAGTTCGACCCTCGGCCGCGTGCGGCCTTCGGTCCAGGCGTAGGGGCGCGCCAGTGACGGTGGCCCCTGGTCATTCACGGTCCCTCCTACCCGTCATCCGACCACCGCCCCCCACGGCCGCGCCACGCAGCGGGGTGTCGACCATCTTGCCGACCCGGTCCACCAGGAGCGTCATCTCGTAGCCGACCAGGCCGATGTCGCAGCCGGGGCTGGCGAGCACCACGAGATTCGACCCGTCGCCGACGCTCATCAGGAGCAGGAAACCTTCCTCCATCTCGATCACCGACTGGACGACCCGGCCCGCGGTGAACAGTTCCGAGGTGCCCAGCGCCAGACTCGACAGGCCGGACGCGATCGCGGACAACTGGTCGGCCCGGTCCCTCGGCAGGCCCTGCGACGCGGCCACGAGCAACCCGTCGGCCGAAACCAGCGCGGCGTGCGCGACTCCGGCGACCTCCTCGGCGAACGCCGAAACGAGCCAGCTGGGCGACGGTGCGGTCGGTGTGTGCGTCACGATCTCTCCTTGTCGGCGGTGCGCTGCCTGGCCGCCCGCATCCCGTTGTAGTGCCTGGACAAGTTGTTCCGGACCGCGGCCGGGTCCCGGAAATCGCCGGTGGGCGCGCCACCCCGGGTGCGGGGCAGCGCGGCGCCGGGCGCGAGCTGGGCGCCGGGTTTGCGGGTCGGCAGGCCGGCCGCGGTGACGGCGTTGGCGGCCGGGCGCACCGCGGATTCCGCGGCACGGCGAGCTTCGTCGGCCGGGGTGACCCAGTTGCGCGACGGGGGAGCGGATTCGGCCGATTCGTCGGGCCCGTGCTCGGTGAACCAGTTCGACACGACCCGGTCGAAGATCGGTGTGCGGCCCTGCGGTTGGGGCGGCACCACCACGGGGGCGGGTGGCGTGGTCGCGCCGTTGACGGGTTTGCCGTTCACCGGGCCGCCGTCAGCGATGATCAGTTCGCCGGGCAGGTGCACGCTCGCGGTGACCCCGGTGCGCCCGGAGTGGCTCAGCGTGGGCCGCAGCCGGACCGTCACGCCGTGCAGCGAAGCCAGCCGGCCGACCACGAACAAACCCATTCGCCGCGCGGTTTCCGGGCTCACCACATCACCGGCGGCGAGCCGGTGGTTGGCCGCTTCGAGATCTTCGGCTGCCATGCCGAGCCCGTTGTCAACGACCTCGACGAGCAGCCCGCCGTCGCTGCCGCGATCGGCGGTCAGGTACACCTTCTCGTCCGGTGGGGAGAACCGAGTCGCGTTCTCCAGCAGCTCCGCCAGAATGTGCACGACATCCGCGGCCGCCTGCGCGCGGACCGATCCGTTGGGCACGTTCACGAGTGAGACGCGCTGGTAGTCCTTCACCTCGGAAGTGGCGCCACGCAACAGTTCCACCATCGAGACCGGCCCGGTGTCGTAGCGGGCAGGGGTGCCACCGGCGAGCACCTGAAGGTTCTCCCCGTTGCGGCGTAAGCGGGTCGCGAGGTGGTCGAGGCGGAACAGCTCGTCGAGCCGCTGCGGGTCGCGTTCGTTGGATTCGAGCCCTTCCAGCACGGTCAGCTGGAGCTCGACCATCGACTGGCTGCGCCGCGCGAGCGTCATGAACATCTCGCTGACCTGCTTGCGCAGTTCGGCTTGTTCCCCGGCGAGGCGCACGGCCTGACGCTGCATGTCGTCGAACGCGTGCGCCAGCTGGCCGATCTCCTCGCCGGTGGTGATGCCGACCGGTTCCACCGGCGGCACCGGTTCGCCCTTGTGGACACGGGCGATCGTGTCCGGCAGCCTGCGGTTCGCGGCGTCGAGCGCCGCCGAGTGCAGCCGCCGCATCGGTGAGACGATCGAACGCGCCATCCACAACGCGATCGCGAGCGCGCCGAGCAAGGCGCCGATCACCAGCGCCGCGTCGCGCAGGGCGCGCGAGCGGGTGTCGTTTGTCTGCGCGGAAATCGTGTCGGTCAGCGTCGCGAACGCCCCGGTCACCAGGTCGCCGAGGCCGGCGCTTTCGGTGGCGATCGGCAGCAGCAGCTGGCTCAGCTCGGACTGGCGGTCGGCCGCGAGCGAGGATTGGAGCACGGCACGGCGATCCGTGGCCGAGGTCGTCGCCGAGGCGAACCGCTCCGCCGCGTCCGCGCTCAGCCCGCGCCGCGCTTGGCTGTTGAGCACCGTTTCCTCGGCGGACGCCTGTGCCGCGGCCGCCAGCACGGCCTGGTTGGCGCCGGCGGGCCGGACCGATCGCAGCAGCGCCTCCTGCACGGCGAGCGAGGTGCGCAGCTGCACGAGCGAGCGTGCGGTGTTCGCGGTCGCGTCGAGGCTGCTGTCTCCGGCACCGGCGACGAGGCCCGGCACCAGATCCGCGAGGGAGTACACGATGTCGCGGTACCCGGAGGCGGTGCCGACCGGATCACCACCCGCGTTCGCGCTGCGCAGTCCGGCGAGCCTGCCCAGTGCGGTGTCCAGCGCGCGCCCGGTTTCGGATGGCAGATCAGCGAAATCGGCGTCCCCCTGGATCGCGGTGACCTTCGTGTTGACCGCGTCGATCTGGGCGGTCGGGACGACCCCGGGCCGCGCGGACGCGGTAGCCACCATCTCCTGGTCGATCAGATCGGCCAGTTCCGCCACACCCTGCACGACCGGAAGCTGGTCGCGGACCGCGGACAGTCGGCTGGCCTGGTCCTGCTCGGCCTTGACGCGGGCGCCGGCCAGGGTGAGGGCGATGATCACCGGCACCAGCAACACGACGGAGATCTTGGTGCGCAGGCTCCAGCCGCTCGGTGGCCAGACCGCCCAATCCAGCCACCGCCCCGGCACGGTTTGGTTCATTTTCCCAGGCCGCTCGATTCGTGATGTCGCGTAAAAGCGGTAAATACGAAATGCCCCCGACAAGCTAAAGCGATAGGAGACAACCGTAATCGGTACGTAGTTGTCAAGTGTTCAATCGGCCTAATTGTCCCGGCAGGGAAAACCTGCCGGGGTAAGCGTTGCTCCGCTGTGTGACCGAAGATCGGCTGGATGTACCGGTGCGTGCAGCTAACGGTGTCAACATGTACTGTAAGCGCTTTCTTGACCACGGACCGTGCTGCCGTTTCCATTCGAAAATTACCCCGGAGTTACTGTGCTGTTCGTTACCAATCCGACGGCAGCCACGGCGGAGACGGGTGTCGACGAGCGGGTTCGCTGCGGGCCGTGTCCGCCTACTTTCGGTCGGATTGGTAAATGAACTTCAGCTCCCTCGGCGGTAGAAACACCGGCAAGCGGCGCCGTTTTTCGGGCCGCCTCCTTTGTTGTTTATTTTCCGGGTCGGCTCGCGCCGCGGGGCAGAGTCACGCGATGCTCCGGCAGTTCCGCGAAAAGGTCGCCGAACCGTGCCACCCTCGCCAGCGTTTCGTCACTGGTGAAAGTCAGCTCCCCGGCCCGGCGGCAGGCGCCCACCTCGTCCCACGTGACCGGCGTCGAGACGGTGGGCCTTTCACGACCGCGCAAAGAGTAGGGGGCGACGGTCGTCTTCGACGGGTTGTTCTGGCTCCAGTCGATGAACACCTTGCCCGGTCGCAGTGCCTTCGCCATCCGCGCGACGATCAGCCCGGGATCCTCCGCCGCGAGCCGCTGGGCGAGCGACTCCGCGTATTCCGACGGCGCTTCGGCCCGCCGCGTGCGGATCGCGCTGTAGAGCTGAAGCCCCTTGGAACCGCTGGTCTTCGCAAAGGCCGTCAGCCCGGCAGCGGCCAGTGCGTCCCGGAGCCGGAGCGCGACCTGGCAGCATTCGACGATCGTCGCGGGCTCGCCGGGGTCCAGGTCGAACACCAGCAGATCCGGGGTGCGCCGCGCGTCCTCCGGTCCGACTGTCCACTGTGGAACATGCAGTTCAAGCGCTGCCAGGTTCGCCGCCCACGCCAGCGTCGGCACGTCGTTCACGAGTGGGTACGCAATGGTGCCCTCGCCACGGCGACGGCTGACGATCCGCGCGGTCTTCACCCAGTCCGGCGCGTGCCGCGCGACGTCCTTCTCGTAGAACGGTTCGTGGTCCACACCTTCCGGATACCGGCGGAACGTGACCGGGCGCCCACGCAGATGCGGCAGCAGCACCGGCGCGATCCGGGCGTAGTAGTCAAGCACGTCGCGCTTGGTGAAGCTCGCGGCCGGGTAGAGCACCTTGTCCAAATTGGACAGAGTGAGCCGGCGCCCGTCCACCTCCACCGCGATTCTGTCCCCGGCCATGCGGTCAACCCTGCCGTACCGCGGCCGGACGCGCATGGTGGCGCTAGGCTCGCCGCCATGGCCCCGATTCCCGTTCTCGTGCTCGCGGGCTTCCTCGGCGCGGGCAAGACCACGCTGCTCAACCACCTGCTGCACAACCGCGAAGGCGTGCGGATCGGCGTGTTGGTCAACGATTTCGGCGCGGTCAATGTGGATGCGCTGACTGTCGCGGGCCAGGTGGACACGACGGTGGCGCTCGGCAACGGCTGTCTGTGCTGCGCCGTCGACGCGAGCGGCCTCGACCGGATGCTCGGCAGGCTGACCGAGGCCGGTGGGCTCGACCTCATCGTGATCGAGGCGAGCGGGCTGGCCGAGCCGCGCGAACTCGTGCAGCTGGTGCTGGCCGGCGAACACGAAGGCGTCGAGTACGGCGGTCTGCTCGAAGTGGTGGACGCGGCCGAGTTCGAGGCGACCCGCGAGCGGCATCCGGAGCTGGACCGGCATGTGGCGTTCGCGGATCTGGTGGTGCTCAACAAGATCGACCGGGTGGGCGCGGACGAGCTGGCGCGGGTCCGTGAGCTGACCGGAAAACTGAGCGGCGGGCGGCCGGTGCTGCCGGTGACCCGCGGCGGTATCGACGTGCACCTCCTGCTGGATCCGGCCACCCGGCCGCGGCCTGCGGTCGAGCAGCTGTCGTTCGAGGAGCTGATCGACCACCACGACCACCTGCATGCGGCGTACCAGACGGTGTCCTTCGAGACCACGGAAGTGCTGCACCCCAGGAAGTTCCTGCGCTTCCTCGACGAGCGTCCCACCGGGTTGTACCGGGCGAAGGGCACGGTCGACTTCGGTCAGCCCGAGCTGTTCCGCCTGCACACGGTCGGCCGCTATCTGCGCTTCGAGCCCGTCCTGCGCACCGGCGAAGGAACGGCGCTGGTGTTCATCGGCACCGGGCTCGACGAGACGGTGCTGCTCGCGCAGCTGCGTGCCTGCGCCGAGCCCGACCCATCGGCGATCGACGCCAACGCGATGCTGCGTGTGGGGAAGTACCTGTCATGACGGCGCGGATGCCCAGCCGTGGAAGGATTCCCACGCCCGCAACGCCAGTCTGCTGGTGAACCGGCGCCGCTGCCCGCTGAGCGGATCGGTGAACTCCAGCGTCTTCGCCAGCAGCTGTAGTGGCCGGCTGAAATCGTGCAGCGGGGCCTCCACCACGGCGGGATAGAAGCGGTCCCCGAGGATCGGGATGCCGAGCCCGTTCAGATGGACCCGCAGCTGATGCGTGCGCCCGGTCGCGGGAACGAGCCGGTAGCGGCCGAGGCCGTCACGGTGCGCCAGGAGTTCGACGTACGTCTCCGCGTTCGGCGGCCCCGGCACTTCTTGCGCGGTAACGGTTCCGCGTTCCTTCACGATCCGGCTGCGCACCGTGCGCGGGAGATCCAGCGTGGGATCGAACGGCGCGATCGCCTCGTATTCCTTGTGCACCTTGCGGTCCCGGAAAAGCGTCTGGTACGCGCCGCGGTGGGCGCGCCGGGTGACGAACATCAGCAGCCCCGCGGTGACCCGGTCGAGCCGGTGCGCGGGGCTCAGCTCCGGCAACCCCAGATCGCGCCGCAACCGGACCAGTGCGGTTTCCACCACATGTTGTCCACGCGGGATCGTCGCGAGGAAGTGTGGCTTGTCCACCACGACCAGGTTTTCGTCGGCGTGCACGACCGCAATCTCGAACGGCACCGGTGTTTCGTCGGGCAGATCGCGGTGGAACCAGATGAACATGCCGCCCTTGAACGGTGTTTGCGCCGTCACCGGTCCGTCGAGCCCGACGATCCGTTCCTGCGCGAGCATCTCGTCGAGCCGTTCCGGTGGCAGCCGGGGAATACGTTCGACGAGATGGTCCCGGACCGTCGCCCATGGCCCCTCCGCCGGCAGCCGCATCCGGGCGGGATCGAGCCCGTTACGCGGAGGCAGCGGGGCGGGCGGACGGCGGCTCATTCCCCGAGCGTAGCCGCGACGATCCCCACGCCGACGGGCAAGAACCGCGGACTTGTCGTAGGTGTCCGATACCCTGTCCTACCGTAGGTCGCCTTTCCGACCCCGCACCACGCAACGACCTGGGAGAACGACCCTGTGACCGCTTCTGCAGAGCCCTTGTACGGGGCCGATGACCTCACGCACCTCGAGGGGCTGGAAGCCGTTCGGAAGCGACCCGGGATGTACATCGGGTCCACCGACAGCCGCGGGATCAACCACCTCTTCACCGAGATCGTGGACAACTCGACCGATGAAGGTGTCGCGGGTCACGCCGGGCGGGTCGTGGTGACGCTGCATGCCGACGGCAGCGTCCAGGTCGACGACGACGGCCGTGGCATCCCCACGGACAAGCACGCGAAGTCCGGGCTTTCCGGGGTCGAGCTGGTGCTCACCAGGCTGCACGCGGGCGGCAAGTTCGGCGGCTCCGGCTACAAGACGTCGGGCGGTCTGCACGGCGTCGGCGCGTCGGCGGTCAACGCGCTGTCACACCGGTTCGACGTGACGGTCCGGCGTGACGGCAAGGTGCACGAGATGTCGTTCGCGCACGGGGTGCCCGGGGTGTTCGACGGGGCGGGCCCCAAGGCGAAGTTCACGCCACAGCCGGGCTTGCGCGTCGTGAGCAAGATGAAGCGCGGCGAGCGCACCGGCACGTCCATCCGGTACTGGTACGACTCCCGCTACTTCGAGACCGGTGCGAAGCTCGACACCGAGGCCGTGCGCGCCAAGCTGCGCAACACCGCGTTCCTCGTGCCGGGCGTCACGTATGTGCTGCGGGACGCCACCGAGGGCTCCATCGGCGAAGAGACGTTCTCGTACCCGAACGGCCTGCGGGACATGGTGGATTTCCTCACCCCCAGCGGGGACAAGGCGGTTTCCGGCACGCTGCTGATCACCGGTGAGGGCACGTACAAGGAGAACGCCGCCGACGAGAACGGCGTGATGAAGTCCAATGTGGAGCGTCGCGCGGAGGTCGAGGTCGCGCTGCGCTGGAGCACCGGCTACGAGCGCACGGTGGAGTGCTTCACCAACACCATCCGCAATGTGCACGGTGGCACGCACCGCCGCGGTTTCGACCGTGGTGCGCTGAAAGCCTTGCAGGAGGCGATTTCCAAGACCCGTGGGCTGCTCAAGCCCAAGGAGGATCTGCCCACTGTGGACGATGTGCTGGAGGGCATGACGGCCGTCATCCACGTGCGCATCCCCGAGCCGCAGTTCACCTCGCAGACCAAGGACGAGCTGTCCACGGCGGGGATCACCCGGGTGATCCAGGGCATCGTGGAGAAACAGCTCAAGGCGTGGACCGAGGACCGAAGGACCAAGGCCGAGGCGAAAGTCGTGCTGCAGAAGGTGGTCGACGCCGCGCGCGTGCGGCTGACCCAGAAGCAGCAGAAGGACGCCGCCCGCCGCAAGACGGCGCTGGAAGGCGCCGCGATGCCGCCGAAACTGGTCGACTGCCGCACGACGGGCATTTCGCGCAGCGAGTTGTTCCTCGTGGAGGGGGACTCGGCTCTCGGATGCTTCACCGGTGACACGAAGGTCGCGCTGGCTTCCGGCCAGAGCAAGTCGTTTGCGGACCTCGCCTCGGACTGGGCGCGGGGCATCAGGCACCTCGGGTACGCGGCCGACGAGGCAGGCCAGGTCGTGGTGGTTCCGCTGGTGGAACCCAGGCTGACCAAGCGCGGCGCCCCGCTGGTGCGGGTGACGATCGAGGGCGGGGAATCGGTCCGCTGTACGCCTGACCACCTCTTCCGGCTCCCCGACGGTTCCTACCGGCGGGCCGACGAGCTGTCCGCCGGTACCCCGCTGATGCCGCTGCGGCGGTCCGCCGGGGCGCGGGCGGAACGGTCCCGGCAAGGGGCCACGGCGTTGCTCGATGTCGAGCAGCGGGTGGCCACGGTGGAGCCGCTGGCGGAAACAGCGGACGTGTACGACCTGACGGTCGACGAGCACCACAATTTCGCGCTCGACGCGGGCGTCTTCGTCCACAACAGCGCGCGGATGGCCCGTGTCTCGGAGTACCAGGCACTGCTGCCGCTGCGGGGCAAGATCCTCAACGTGCAGAAGGCATCACTGGGTGACACGTTGAAGAACGCGGAGATCGCGTCGATCGTGCAGGTGCTCGGCGCGGGCACGGGCCGCACCTTCGAGCTGTCGCAAATGCGGTACGGCCGGGTGATCCTGATGGCCGACGCGGATGTCGACGGCTCGCACATCCGGACGCTGCTGATCACGCTGTTCGCCCGGTACATGCGCCCGGTGATCGAGGACGGGCGGCTGTACGCGGCGATGCCGCCGCTGCACAAGATCACCACGAAGGGCCGCAACCCGGAGACGCACTTCACCTTCACCGAGCGCGAGATGGAAGCGAAGGTCAACGAACTGCGGCAGGCCGGTAAGCAGATCGTCACGCCGGTGCCGCGCTTCAAGGGGCTCGGCGAGATGGACGCGGACGAGCTGTGGGAGACCACGATGAACCCGGCCACCCGCTCGGTGCGCCGGATCACCCTCGACGACGTGGACGCCGCGGACGCCGCGCTGGAACTGCTCATGGGCGAGAAGGTCGAACCGCGGCGCAACTGGCTCGTCGCGTCCTCTGCGCGGGTCGACCAGGCCGCGATCGACATCTAGGAGTTTGGCGAAAATGGCTAGGCGCAAGA
The DNA here is from genome assembly GCF_009707865.1 of Amycolatopsis pithecellobii. GTDB lineage: Bacteria > Actinomycetota > Actinomycetes > Mycobacteriales > Pseudonocardiaceae > Amycolatopsis_E > Amycolatopsis_E pithecellobii. The sequence continues at coordinate 5,663 of NZ_WMBA01000105.1, read as the reverse complement.
CCCCGACGACGCGTGTCGATCCGAGCGCTTTCGACAGCGCGGGTGCGAATGTCTTCGAAAACCCGGTGAAGACCGAGATCGAGGATTCGTATCTGGAATACGCGTACTCGGTCATCCACTCCCGTGCGCTGCCCGACGCGCGTGACGGGCTCAAGCCGGTGCACCGCCGGATCCTGTACTCGATGAACGAAAGCGGTTACCGCCCAACGCATGCGTACGTGAAGTGCTCGCGTGTGGTCGGTGACGTGATGGGCCGCTACCACCCACACGGGGACACCGCGATCTACGACGCGATGGTGCGGCTGGCTCAGGATTTCTCGATGAACGCGCCGCTGGTCGACGGACACGGAAACTTCGGCAGCCCGGACGACGGCCCGGCGGCATCGCGGTACTGCGTCGTCGGCGATACCCGGATCCGCCTCGCGGACGGGGCGAGCCCGCGCATCGCCGACGTGGTGAACCTGCCGGCCGACAGTGAGGCCGACGCCGACTTCGAAGTCCTCGACAAGGACGGCAAGTCGGTTCACGTGTCGAAGGTCTTCAACTCGGGCGTCCACCCGACGATCCGGATGACCACGGAGTCGGGTTTTTCGTTGCGCGGCAGCGAGAACCACCTCGTGCTCTGTCTCGAAGCGCCGCTCGGCGTGCCGCTGTTCCAATGGCGGCGGCTGGACGAGGTCCGCCCGGGGATGGTGGTGTGCGCCGCCCGCAACGCCTGGCTGCAGGTCACCCCGACGGCCCGCGAGTACCTGCTCGGCAGGCTCGCCGGGGCTTGGGCCTCGGCGGGCGCTCGGGTCGCCGACGAGCAGTTCTTCGCCGACGTTCTGTCCACTTCGGACATTCCAGGCGACGCCGGTGGCATGGACGCGTTCCGCGCGAGTCCGTTGGCGGAGCTGATCGGGCACCGGGCCGGGGAAAAGTTCGTTCCGGAGTTCGTCTGGAACGCCGGGTGGGGCGTGAAGCGCGCGTTCCTGATGGGCCTGTTCGAGCGGGACGGTTCCACGATCCGCCACAGCAGCGCGAGCGAGCGGCTCACCGCCGAGGTGCAGGAGATGCTCGCCGAGTTCGGGATCATCGCGAAGCGCCGTAGCCACCGGGCCGCGGAGGGGACCGTCGAGCATCGACTGGTCGTTTCCGGATCGCGTGCTGTCCTGGCGTTCGCCGAGCGGATCGGCTTGGCGGAGCACGAGGCCGGACAGGGGCACCGGCTCAGCGAGGACAGGGTGCCGTTCGTCGCCGACTACGTCCATGGCGCGCTCGACTCCGACCACGGGAAATGGTTGGCACAACACGACTTCGACCGCGTGGAGCGATGGGAGGCCGAGCGGGCGCGGATCATCGACCGCATCGAGGACACCGAGGTGCTGGCGACGATCCTGCCCGTGATGGATTCCGGCTACCGGTTCGAAGAGGTCACCGAAGTGACTTCCGCCGAGCCGACCGAGGTCTACTCGGTGCGGGTCGATTCCGAGGACCACTCGTTCCTCGCCGGCGGTTTCGTCAACCACAACACCGAAGCGCGGATGTCGCCCGAGGCGATGCTCCTCGTCGGTGAGCTGGGGGAAGAGACGGTCGACTTCCGGCCCAACTACGACGGCTCGTTGCAGGAGCCGACGGTGCTGCCCGCGGCCTACCCGAACCTGCTGGTCAACGGCACGTCCGGGATCGCGGTCGGGATGGCGACGAACATGATTCCGCACAACATGGGCGAAATCATCGGCGCCGCCCGCTGGCTGATCAACCACCCGAACGCGAGCCTCGACAAGCTCATGGAGTTCGTGCCGGGGCCTGATCTGCCGACCGGCGGGATGCTGCTCGGCCTCGACGAGGTCCGCAAGGCCTACGAGACCGGCCGCGGCGTGGTCCGGATGCGGGCGAAGGTCGAAACCGGCCCGCTGCAAGGCAGTCGCGGGCGGCAGGCCATCACGGTCACCGAGCTGCCCTACGGCGTCGGGCCGGAGAAGGTGATCGAGAAAATCACCGACGAGGTCAACAAATCCAAGCGCCTCACCGGGATCGCCGACGTCAAGGACCTCACCGACCGCGAGAACGGCACCCGGCTGGTGATCGAGTGCAAGGTCGGGGTCAACCCGCAGCCGTTGCTCGCGGACCTCTACCGGCTCACGCCGCTCGAACAGTCCTTCGGTATCAACAATCTCGTCCTCGTCGACGGGCAGCCGCAGACGCTCGGGCTCAAGCAGCTGCTGGACGTTTTCCTCGAGCACCGGTACGAAGTCGTCACCCGCCGGACCCGTTACCGGCGGCGCAAGCGCGAGGAACGACTGCATCTGGTCGAGGGCCTGCTGATCGCGTTGCTGGACATCGACAAGGTGATCCGCCTGATCCGCAACAGCGAGAACGCGGCCGAGGCCAAGGACGGCCTGATGCAGCGGTTCAAGCTGTCGGAGATCCAGGCAACGTACATTTTGGACACTCCGCTGCGCAGGCTGACCAAGTACGACAAGCTCGAACTGGAAGACGAGCAGGACAGGCTGCGCGAGGAGATCGCGGAGCTGAGCAAGATCCTCGACGACGACCGGGAACTCAAGAAGGTCGTCTCGGCCGAGTTGGCCGCGATCGCCAAGGACTTCCGCACCGAACGGCGCACCGCGCTGATCGACGGTGACCTCAAGGAGGTCCTGGCGGCTTCGCAGCCGGCCGGGCCGCGTGAGGTCGCCGACGATCCGTGCCAGGTCATCCTGTCCGCCACCGGGCTCGTCGCGCGCACCGTAGTCGAATCAGAGGAAGCCACAGAAACCTCGCTCGGGCGGCGGCGCGCCGGGCGCGTCAAGCACGACGCGGTGGCCGCACTCGTGCATTCGACCGCCCGCGGCCAGGTATTGCTGGTCAGCAGCCGTGGCCGGGCGTTCAAAACCGACGTGCTGCCACTGCCGGTGTTGCCGGAGCAGGACGGCACGGTATCGGTGCGCGGCGGGATGGCCGCCGCGGAACTCGTGCCGCTGGCCAAGGGCGAGAAGATCATCGGCCTCGCCCCGCTCGGTGCGCAGGCGGCCGATTCCCCGGGTATCGCGCTGGGCACGCGGCAGGGCGTGGTCAAGGTGTGCGCGCCCGAGTGGCCGGTGCGGGCGGACGAATTCGAGATCATCAGCCTCAAGGACGGGGACGAGCTCGTCGGCGCCACCTGGCTGACCAACCGCAACGAGACGCTCGCGTTCATCGCGTCGGATGCTTCGCTGCTGCGGCTTTCGGTGTCGCTCGTGCGACCGCAGGGCCTCAAAAGCGGTGGTATGGCGGGAATCAAGCTCGTGCCGGACGCGCACGTGGTGTACTTCGGCGCGGTGCGGACGGACGATCCGGAGCGCGGTGAGCCGATGGTCGTGACGGCGACCGGGCAGACGGTGAAGGTGACGCCGTTCGCCGAGTATCCGGCCAAGGGCAGGGCGACCGGCGGTGTGCGTGCGCACCGGTTCCTCAAGGGCGAGGATTCCGTTGTGGTGGCGTGGATCGGGCCGCGCCCGGCCGCCGCGTCCCGTAACGGTGACCCGGTCGAGTTGCCCGAACCGATCGACCGCCGGGACGGTTCCGGTGCCGCGCATCCGGGCCCGGATGTCGTCGGTCATCTCGTCGAACGCGGCTGAGATGGGTAACCGCGCGAGCGCGCAAAGTGACGAATTGGCGACGATCGGAAGAGCGGGTTACCTTGGCCGGAGTACCGACCAATGTTTCGAGACGACCGAGGCTGGATAAACAGCGATCATGGCGACCACGGCGAGCGCGGACGACAAGCTCAGCCGGATCCGTTCGGTGAGTGACGGCGCGCTCGATGAGTTGCTCAGCCGGATTCGTCTTTCCCTCGACGCCGAGACCGCTGCGGTGCTGTTGCTCGAACCCGGCGGCCGTGAACTGCTCGCCACCGCCAGTGACGGAACGGACCGCGAAGCCCGGGTCCGGCTGGGCGAGGGTTTCCTCGGCCGGATAGCCGCGACACGGCAGCCAGGTGTGCTCGGCTCGCGAGTCGGGGTGCCGTTGCTGGTCGACGGGGAACTGCTCGGCGTGCTGCATGTCAGCGGCGGTGTGCCGCGCCAGTACACCGAGGACGACGTGGAGTTCTTGCAGCTGGCGGCCGATCGGGTCACGCTGGCGGTGCACGCCCGTCAGGTCCAGGCCGCGCGCGCGGCGGCGACGGCGCTGCAGCACAGCCTGTTGCCCGCCAGACTGCCCGACGTCCCGTCACTGGATTTCGCCGCGCGGTATGTGCCCGGCGGCCTCTCGAACTTCGCCGGCGACTGGTACGACGTGTTCCCGTTGCCGAACGGCTGGCTCGGCATCGTGATCGGCGACGTCGTCGGGCATGATCTGCCCGCGGCCGTGGTGATGGGCCGATTACGCAGCGCTCTGCGCGCGTACTCGCTGGAGACCACCAACCCCGCCGACGTGCTCACCCGGCTGGACCGCAAGGCACAGCATTTCGAGCCGGGCATGATGGCGACCGTCCTTTATGGGACGCTCGAACCGAATTTCGACCGGCTCAACCTGTCGTCAGCCGGTCACCTTGCTCCCATGCTGGCACGTTCGGGCGGGCAGGCCGATTTTGCCGACCTGACGATTGATCCGCCGATCGGCGCGGTCCGCGACGCGCGGCGGCACAGCGTTTCGATCGAGCTGCCGCCGGGCATGCTTGTGTGCCTGTACACCGACGGTCTGGTGGAGCGCAGGCGTAAACCGATCGACGAAGGCCTGGAACAGCTGCGGTCGACCGTGACGGCACGCTCGGCGGAGGACGTCTGCGCGGTGGCGATGGCGACGCTCATCGGCGATTCCGTGCCGGAGGACGACGTCGCGTTGCTGGTGTTCCGGCGGGGGGACGACGTCGGGCCGTTGGAGGTGCGGCGACCGGCGGTTCCCGAAGCATTGAAGGACATTCGCTCGGCGATGCGCCGTTGGCTCTCGTCGGCGGAGATCGGGGGCGACATGGCGGCAGATCTGGTGCTCGCGGCCGGAGAGGCGTGCACGAACGCGGTTGAGCACGCATACGGTCCCGCGGGCGGTGAGGTCTACCTGCGGATGGAGTTGAACGACGGGGAAGTCGTGATCACCGTGCGGGACAACGGACGCTGGCGATCGCCGCGCGGCCGCAACCGCGGCCGGGGGCTGACCCTGATGCGGGAGTGTGGCGAGGTCGAAGTGGACCGGGGTGACGACGGCACGTCCGTCATCATCCGCCGCCGGCTCGAGCCGGAGGCGACGCTATGACCACCGCGACGCTGAGCAGCCGGGTCGACGGCGAGGATGTTGTGGTCCAGATCGTGGGCGAGATCGACCTGGCGAACGCCACCGAGGTGCAGGAGCAGATCTACGCGGTGGTCGGCAACGAGGCCGTGCGCGTCGTGCTGGACCTGGCGGACGTGGAGTATCTCGACAGCGCGGGCCTGCGGGTGCTGTTCACCCTGGCGGAGCGGTTGCGCGTGCGGCAGATTGGTCTGGACCTCATCGTGCCGCCGGGTACGGCGGTGCGCCGGGTGGTCGAGATGTCCGGCCTGGGGCCGGTGGCGCGCCTGATTTCCGAACGCCCCCTCTAGCTTGAGTTTTAACGTTCGGGGCCATGACGGGGCACCCGGATGATCATGGATGAGGCCCTTGGTTGATCATGCTTCTTGCTTAGGGAAGACGATCACACCAAGGGTCTCAATTGATCAGTGTGC
>NZ_WMBA01000104.1 GCF_009707865.1 Amycolatopsis pithecellobii | reverse complement strand
CTCCCGCGCCGGGCGGAACAGGTTCACCGGGGTGCCGCCCGGTTCCGGGGTGGGGAGCGTTCCGTTGTGCGGTGGCGTTTCCACCGGGCGCGGCACCGGCTGGGCGCGCCGCGTCGGCTGACTCGGGTGGTCGCTGACCGGGCCCTGCTGCGGGGGCACCGGGACCGGCGGCGCGACGGGTTCGGGCTCGTCCGCCAGCGGCACCGGGGTCAGCAACTCGGAGCGAACCAGCACGATCGCGCGCGTGCCACCGTAGGCGGAATGCCGCAGCGTCACCGTGATCCCGTGCCGGGAAGCCAGCTGCGCCACCACGAACAGGCCGAGGCGGGGTTCCTGGGACAACGCCATCACGCTGAAATCCGGGGGATCGGCGAGCGTCGCGTTGAGCTCGTCGATCTGCTCGGGCTCCATGCCGACGCCCTGGTCCTCGATCTCCAGCACGACGCCGCGCCCGACCACGTCGCCCCACACCTCGACCCGCGACTGCGGCGGGGAGAACGACGTGGCATTGTCGATCAGCTCGGCGAGCAGGTGGATGAGGTCGGCGACGACCGGGCCGTCGACCGCGAGCCCGGGCATCCGGCCGACGTTGACCCTGGCGTAGTCCTCGGTTTCGGCGGTCGCGCCGCGGATGAGGTCGGCGAGAGCCACCGGGTTGCGCCACTGCCGGCCGGGCCGCTCACCGCCGAGGATGATCAGGTTCTCCGCGTTGCGGCGGGCGCGGGTGGACAGGTGGTCGAGCTTGAACAGCAGGTCGAGCTGGTCGGGGTCCTCCTGCTTGCGCTCGGCCTCGTCGAGGGCCTTGAGCTGCCGGTGCACCAGCACCTGGCTGCGGTGGGCGATGTTGAGGAACACCTTGTTGGTGCCCTCACGGGTTTTCGCCTCGTCGACGGCGGCCGCGACGGCGGTCTGCTGTGCGCGGTTGAACGCCTCGGCGACCTGGCCGATCTCGTCGTCACCGTGGTCGAGGAGCGCCATTTCCTGTTCGAGATCGACGTCCTCGCCGCCCCGGACCCGCTCGACCAGCGAGGGCAGCCGCTTGTCGGACATCTCCAGGGTGTCCTCGCGCAGCCGGTCGAGCCGGCGGACGAGCCGGCTGGACATGCGCCACGCGATGATCGTGACGATGACGGCCAGCACGATCGCCGCCGCACCCGCCGCGATCGCGGTGATCAGGTCCCGGTTACCGGTGTCGATCTCGATGTCGGTCGCGTTGGTGCTCTGCTGGATGTAGAGGTTCATCAGCGCACCGGCGACCTGCGTCGCGCTCGCCTGCCACTGCTGCGGGGTGACCCCCGGGGGCAGCGAGCGGTGGTTGCCGCCCAGGATCGACTGCTCGACGCCGGTCACCGTCGCCCAGACCGGGGTCGTCTTGAGCGCGTTGTACTGCTGCGCCACCGCGGGGATCATCTCGGGCACCGCGTTGTCGAACCCGGCGTGGTAGGCGCCGGCCATCCCGATGAACGCGGTGAACTCGTCGTCGGTCAGGCCGCCGTGCGCGATCCCGCCCGAGGCGAGCGCGATGCTGCGGGCCATCTGGTCGGCGGCCACGAACAGCGGCATCGCGGTGGCGCGCAGGTACGCCGTCTGCGCGTCCGGGGTCCGCTCGGCCACCCCGAGCAGGCCGTCGGTGTAGGTGTCGAGGATCCGGTTGTAGAAGGTGTACGCGTCCAGCAGCGAGACCCCGCCGGCGTCCACCTTGGACCGGAAGTCCGGCAGCTGCGCCAGTTGCGCGGCCGTCTGGTTGATGCTCGCCTGCACCCGCGGCGGCGCCTGGTCGTACAGCCCCGCCAGGTTCTGCGCCTGGCCCGCCCCGGTGGCATCGGTCTTGTGGCGGACCTCGGACAGTTGCGCCCGGACGGCGCCGCGGGTCGCCAGGTCGGTCAGCGTGAGCTGCCGTTCCTGTTGCAGAGAGGCGAAGAACTGCACGGCGATCGGGGCGGAGTTGTGCACCTTCGTGATGAAGGTGCGGGCCGCGATCGCGGTGTACAGCAGATATCCCGCCAGTGCGACGCCGGCCAGCAACAGCGCGATGCTGGGCACGAAGGCGATCGAGAGCACCCTCGTCCGGATCGAAGCACGTCGGTTACGTGTTCCGGAATTCTTCTTCAAGGCTCCTACAGGGCCTTCCCGCACTCGTTGTGACTGGCCAGGGCCCCCGCACCCAGTTCTTCACGTGCGCGGCCGAGCCGGCTGACTCGTCACAGCGCCTGCGCAGATTAATCTCGGCAGCAACCGTGAGTCAACTTCATGTTTTGGTTCATCCGAAGGAAGGTCTTGACAAGGCAAAACAACAATTTTCCAACTACCGGAAGTGGATGACCGTCGACCGACCGGAGCTGGAGTGTCCACAATGGACACTCCAGCTCTACGTATAACGACCTATACGGCGTGGTTCAGACCGGCACGCCTGGCTCGAAGCCGAACATGGTCCGCCCCATGGTTTCCAGGCGCGTGTCCATGGACAGCGTCGGATGCGCCGAAAGGGCCTGGACATCGCGGATTCCGCGCTGCAGCGGGTCACTAGTGCGGTGTGCGCTCGCCCCGCTGGCGTCGTGCACGAGCCGGAGGACCCGCTTGCTCTGGTCGACGGCCAGCGCGGTCATCGCGGTCATCCTGGCCCGGTCGGCGACGGTGGCGTTGTTGCGCAACGCCATCAGCTCGGTCGTCATCGAGCGGAGCAGTTGCTCCGCCTGGTTCGCCTCGAGCTCGGCGCGTGCCAGGCGCATCTGTGCCGCCGGGGTCTCGGCCAGCTTGGTCTTCGAGCCCAGGAACGACCGGTTACGAGCGCGCTCGGCGAACCCGCGGACCGCCGCGCGGGCCTGCCCGACCGCGGGCATCGATACGGCAAGCATGATCAACGGCTGCATCGGCGTCCGGTACAGCGGCAGGTCGTGCACCGCACCCGTGCCGTCGCTGATGGGCTGGACCAGGATGGCCTGCTCAGCGGGGATCACAGCGTCCTCGACGACGATCGTGTTGCTCCCCGTCGCGCGCATACCGTCGGTGAACCAATCGTCTTCGACGGTCACCTGATCCCGCCGCAGCGCGCACATGCGCAGTTGCACCGGGCCGCTGTCCGAGGGCACCAGCGTCATCAGGATGACCCAGTCGTCGGCGTGTTCGATGCCGGTGCCGAACTGCCAGCGGCCCGAGACGCGGAATCCACCGTCGACCTCGACCGACTTCCCGGTCGGCGCGACGACGGCCGGCGCCAGCACATGCGACGTCGAGGCGTAGAGCTTTTCCTGGAAGCTCATCGGGAACTGGCAGAACATCCAGTTGTGCTCGATGTAGAAGAACGTCAGCCACGCCATCGCCGCGTCGCCTTCGGCCAGTGCGAGCCCGACCTCGAGAAACGTGTCGGCGTCGAGCCCGAGGCCGCCGTGGACCTCCGGGACCATCAGGTCGAAGATCCGCGCCTCGCGTAGCGCTCTGATCACGGCGTCCGGCGCGCGGCGCAGGCGCTCGCCCTCGGGCGCATGCTCGGCGAGCAACGGGGCGAGCCGTCGCGCCTCGGCGATCAGCTCGGCCCCGGACACCGGCGCCTTCCGTGCTGTGGTCATGTCCACCTCGTCTCTGAGTACCCATCAGAACGAAACTCGACGGTACTCATATGTCGCATCGAGCACCAGATCTGCTCACGATAAAGTTCGTAAAAACGAAACGCATCGTTACTCAACTGCTCTGTCGGGGGAGCGGTGCGAACGGTTACGCTGCGGTGATGACGCGAGGAAACGACGTGGCGCCGGCCCGCAGGCCCACCAGGAGTGAGGCACGCGAGGAAGTGATCCTCGGGGTCGCCTTCGAGCTGCTCGCGGAACGGGGCTACGAGGGCGTCACCATGACGCTGATCGCCGAACGCGCCCGCGCCTCGAAAGCGACGATCTACCGGAAGTGGCCGGACAAGCCCTCGCTCATCTCGGCGGCGATCGCACGGCGTTCCGAGCTCGACTCGCCGACCTGGGAGGACGACACCGGGTCGCTGCGCGGCGACCTCGTCGCCGCGGTCAACAGCATGGTGCGGCTCACCGTGGGCGCCTGGGGTTCGCAGCTGCTCGGGCTGCTCGAAGCCCTGCGCAGCGACCCGTCACTGCGCGACAAGGTCCGCGGCCAGATCGCGGAGACGACCATCACGGCCGACCGGATGATCTTCGCGCGCGCCCGTGCCCGCGGCGAGAAGATCCGCGCCGCGGGCACGACCTACGTGTTCGAAGTGGCGCTGGCCTCGGTGTTCACCAGGACCCTGCTCGACGGCAGGCGCCCGGACGAGGCGTATCTGACCGAGCTGGTCGACAACGTCCTGTTGCCGCTGGCGCTCGAGCCCTGATCAGAAGGCGTTGACCGTCACCGTCAGGACTTCCGGGTCGCCGGCGAAGACCGAGCCGCTGAAATCCGGGCCGGGGGTGACGTCGTCGTACGGGAACGCGTAGCCGCGGTTGTCGGGCAGCCTGCTGTGCACGATCCGCGCGTAGTGATTGGTCTGGGCGTTGCGGTAGAACTGCGCCGGGTCCTCGCCGTCAGGCTGGTTGGCGTTGGCCAGCAACGTGGTCCGGTTCAGCGCCGCGGCCAGCCGCGGGATGATCGCCTTGCGGGCGAGGCTCGCACCCGCGGTGATCGCGAACGGGCCGCTGTCGCAACTCCACACGTCGGCGGTTGTGGGCTTGGTGAAGCTTTCACCGTTGTCGAACGTCAGCGAGCCGCCCGAGACGGTGCCGGTGAACACGCCCAGACCCGGGTTCTGCGAGTCGATCCGCAGCTGCTGCCCGGAGTACTTCTGCCACACCTGGTCGAGGTAGCCGTCGAGGTACCCGGCGAACTGATCTGCCTTGTGGTGCGCGGAAAGCACGCGCAGCACCCGGCCGTTCGAGGTCTGGGCCAGCTGGCCCCAGTTCGAACCCTGCGCGGACAGCTCGCTCGCGACCGCGGCCGCGGAGCCCGATGGCAGTCCTGGCACGGACTTGCTGCCCGAGGACGTCGTCGACAGCGCGATGCCCAGCGGCAGCGCGACGAAGTCGACGTAGCTGATGTTCGCGAACAGCTGGGTGTCGTTGAAGGTGAACTCCGCGAACGACCACTGCCGGCCGAAGTTCGGGTCGGAGGTGTTGAGGAAGCTCGGATGCACGAGCGCCGGTCCGGGGTTGAGGAAGAAGTCCAGCTTCGAGTCCGTGACCAGGTAGATCCGCGCGCCGGCCATGCGCGGCACGCTGACCTGGCGTCCGGAGCCGACCGGGATCGCGCAGTCGACCGGCAGCGGGGTCAGTGTGCCCGAGGGGGAGGACGGGTAGTAGGGCGAGCCGTCGGCGGCCAGCAGCACGAGCCGGTTGTCCGGGGTGGTGCCGGTGACGTAGGCGTAGACGGTGCCGGAGCCGGAGTTGTTGACCAGGCTGAGGGTGAAGGTGGCCGGCGTGGCGGCGGCGGTGACGAAACCGGGCCAGGCGGGTGCGGTGAGCGCGGCGGCGGAAAGGCCCAGGAAGGCGCGGCGGGAAAGCACCGGATTTCCTCCTTCGGTCGAATGTGTACCGACCCTAAGGAGTGTGCTGGGTCACAGACAACCAACGAACGTCGGTTGTCTGTACCTTTCCAACAAAGGTCCAGACAACTGGGGGAAGGTCAGATCATGCCCTCGCGCAAGGCATGCGCCACCGCGTGCGTCCGGTTCCGCAGCCCCAGCCGCGACAGCAGGTTGTGCAGGATGTTCTTCACGGTGCGCTCGGAGTAGGTCATCCTCGACGCGATCTCCGCGGTATCCAGACCATCCGCGAGCAGTCGCAGAACGTCGGCCTCCCGCCGGGACAGCCCGCTCAGCGTCAGATCGCGCGGGGCCAGCACGTCGTGGTGCAGCCGGGACAACCCCTGCAGCATCGACCCGAGCTGATCCGGCGGCACGTCACCGCGGCCGGCATGCGCGTCGGTGATCGCCTGGAGCAGCCGGGCCGTGGACGCGTCGGCACGGGGCACGAGGACGGCGAGCCCGTTTTCGACAGCGGTCCACAGCTCGGCCGGCCGCGCTTCGTCGGCCACCAGCACGAGCTTCGCCCCGGTCCCGGTCGACAGCAGATTCGCCAGTTCCGGTCCTGGGTCGGCGACAGCGACCACGACCTCGGGTTCGATGTCCTCGCGGGGATCGATCAGCTGCACCGACGGCTTGTCCCGGAGCTCGGCGACGATGCCCGTCCGGACGAAGTGGTCGGCCGCGACCACCATGACCCGGATCGCGGCCCGGCGCGGCGTGACGGCATGAAGCTTCGGCCTGCCGTCGTCCCGGCCTGCGCCTTCCGCCCATGCGATACGCGATGACATAAGTCAAGCAAACCGGATCTCGGGTGCGGGGAGGAGGTAGAACTACCGGCAGGTTTCGCCACATGCAATCCTGCCGGTTCAATAGGCGGTGGTGAATGACGTGAACGACAACGGACAAGCCCAGGACGCGTCGGCGTTCGGGCGTCTGCTGCTGCGCCACCGCAGGGCCGCCGGCCTCACCCAGGCGGACCTGGCGGCGGCCTCCGGGGTGAGTGTCCGCGCCCTGCGTGACCTGGAGCGGGGCCGCGCGCAGGCGGCACAGCGGCGCTCGGCCGCCGCGCTCGCCGACGCGATGGGCCTGACCGGGCAGGACCACGCGCGGTTTCTCGCCGCGGCCCGCGAAGGCCGCCGCCGCGCCGCGAAACTGGTCGTGGAGGAGGAGCTCTCGTGCCGGCTGCCGCCCGCGGTGCGGCACCTGCTGGGCCGCGACGAGGAGCTGCGGCAGGTGCGCGAGGCCGCGGCCGCCGACTCCCCGAGCGGGGTGGTGCTGTCGATCATCGGCCATCCGGGGATCGGCAAGACGACGCTCGCGGTGGCCGCCGCGCACGCGCTCACCGACCGGTTCCCGGACGGCGCGTTCGCGGTCGATCTGCGCGGGATGGACGACCAGCCGGTCAGCTCGCGGGCCGCGCTAGAACAGTTGCTGCGCGCCCTCGGCGTCCCGGCGCGGCAGGTCCCGCCCTCGGCGGTCGAGCAGCAGCACCTGTTCCGCTCGCTGCTGACCGGCCGGCGCGTACTGGTCCTGCTCGACAACGCCGCCGACGAAGCCCAGGTGCGCCCGCTGCTCGCGGCGAGCCCCGGCTGTCTGACGCTGATCACCTGCCGCCGGGCGCTCGCCGGGCTGGAGATCGGCCGCTGGATCTGGCTGGAGCCGCTGGAGCCCGCCGGTGCGACGGAGCTGCTGGCCAGCATCGTCGGCGCCGAACGAGTGGCGGCCGAACCCGCGGCGGCCGCGGAACTCGTGTCGCTGTGCGGGAAGCTGCCGCTCGCGGTGCGCATTGCCGGTAACCGGCTGGCGACCCGGCCGCAGTGGTCCATCGCGTATCTGGCCGGCCAGCTGCGCGACGTCAGCACCAGGCTCAGCTCGCTGGCCGCGGGGGACCTGCAGGTGCGCTCGGCGTTCGAGCTGTCCTACCGCAAGCTGTCCCCGGCGGCGCGACTGGTGTTCCGCCGTCTCGCGGTGATCCCGGGCAGTGACTTCGCCGCGGATCTGGCCGCGGTCGCCGCGAACCGCACCGAAGACGACGTCCAGGTGTATCTGGACGAGCTGGTGGACGCCAACTTGGTGCAGGCCGCGCTGGCTCCTGGCCGTTACCGGTTCCACGACCTGCTGCGGATCTTCGCCGAGGAATGCCTTGCCGCCGAAGAGGAACCGGCGGAGCGGGAGGCGCTGACCAGCGCCACGCTGAGCCATCTGCTACGCACCGCGTCGGCCGCCGCGCGGGTGTTCTTCCCCGACGTGCGCACCCCCGAACCGTTCGGCTCCCGCCGCGAAGCCGGCTCGTGGCTGGACACGGAGGCGTCGAACTGGCTGGCGGCTCACCGCATCGCCGCGCGGACCGGCCGCCACCGCGAAGTACTCGAGCTGGCCCGGTCGATGCAGTGGTACTCCGGCGGGCGCACGCAGCAACGGCCGTGGCACGAGATCTTCACCCTTGGCCTTGCCGCGGCCAGGTCGCTGGGCAGCCGCACGGACGAAGCCGTGCTGCTCGATCTGGTCGGCTGGGCCTGGTATTTCTGCCTCGGCGACAACGAGTCCGGGCTGGCCGCGCACCAGGAGGCGCTGCTGGTCGCCGAACAGATCGGGGACCGGGCCGAGCAGGCGTGGGCGCTCGGGTATGTCGCGTCGGTGCTGGTGCGGCTCGGCCGGCACGGTGAAGCGCTCCTGCACGCCCGCCGTGCCGTGGGATTGGCGCGGGAACTGGATTTCTGGCTCGGCCAGGGCATGATCCGCAACACCCTCGGCGGGATCCTGCGGGCACACGGGCGGCTCGACGAGGCACTGGCCGTGCACCGCGCGGTGCTCGCGGATGTCGAATCCCGTTACGACGAAGCGAATCCCGAAGCGCGCCGGTTCTTCCAGGCCTCGACGTTGCTGAGCATCGGGCTGGATTTCAACGAGGCCCGGCGCTGGCAGCGGGCGGCCGCCACGTTCCGCGAAGCTCGCGCGCTGTTCCGGCAGGGCGGTTTCCTGTTGGAGGAGGCACAGGCGGCGCTCAACGAGGGCCGTGCCCGGCGCGAAGTCGGCCAGCACGCGTTCGCCGGGGTATGCCTGCAGCTGGCGCTCACCGCGTTCACCGGCGTTCAGCTGCGCTGGCCACGCGCCTGCACACTGGCGGAGCTGGCCATGCTGGGGGCGGCCACCGGCGACCCCGAGCAGGCGGGTGCGTACCGGGACCAAGCGCTCGCGCTGTGTCGCGACCTCGGCACGGACGAAGCGCGAGCCCTGGCTGCCCGGCTGTCTTCCACGTTGTCCACAGTGGACTGACCGCGATCAGGCCTTGACCGGCATCGAGGTCCCGGGCAGCGTCGCTTCGATATCGGAGGCGACGGCTTCGAGCAGTTCCTCGGTGAGGTCACTGAACGCCCGCGCCATCGCCAGTTCGGCGGCGATCCCGGGCAGGTGCATGCCGCGTGGCCCGCCCTGGACCAGCCCGATGCCGTGAAACGCGGTACCGCCGGCAGCGGTCAGCCGGACCTTGGCGCGGGTGCTGTCACCGTTTTCGTCGAGTGCGATCTCCATCGTCCATTCATGCGCTCGTGACATGACCCTCCTCTTCCGTCATGTCCAGCCTGCTGACCCCGGCAGGCCCGGCGTAGAGGCAAAAGGCCCTAGTTCACGGGACGGAAATCTCCGATAGTCCACAGTGGATCACTCGCGGTTGTCGTGCAGTTTCGTGGCCAGGACGGCGGCTTGCGTGCGACGTTCGAGACCGAGTTTGGTCAGCAGCCGGGATACGTAGTTCTTGACGGTCTTCTCGGCGAGGAACATGCGCTCGGCGATCTGACGGTTGGTCAGGCCCTCGCCGATGAGGTCGAGCAAGGTGCGTTCCCGTGCGCTCAACGTCGCCAGCGGCCCGGAGTGGGCGGAATCGGCGCGCAGCTTCGCCATCAGTGTCGCGGCGGCGCGGTTGTCCAGCAGGGACCGGCCCAGGCCGACCTCACGGACGGCGGCGACCAGGTGCAGGCCCTGGATGTCCTTGATGACGTAGCCGCCGGCGCCGGCGAGGATGGCGTTGAGCATGGCCTCCTCGTCGGTGTAGGAGGTCAGCATCAGCACGTTCAGCTCGGGCAGCCGTGACCGCAGGTCACGGCACAGTTCGATGCCGTTGCCGTCGGGCAGGCGCACGTCGAGCACGGCCACGTCGGGTTTGACCGCGGGGATCCGGGCCAGGGCCTGTGCCGCGGTCGGGGCCTCGCCCACGACGGTCAGTTCGGGGTCCGCTTCGAGCAGGTCGGCCACACCACGGCGGACCACCTCGTGGTCGTCGACCAGGAATACCTTGATCACGGTCCGCCCCTCTCGCTGCTACCGCTCAGGCTAGAGCTTCCCCCGGCAGGGCGAAACGTTTCCGCGGACGGTGATCACCGCAGAGGACTTTGTGCTCTTTATCCGGCTGCGGGCGCGGACGAAAATGCGGTCGTGCCGACCCTCGGATCCGACTTCCCGATGAAGCCCGTGCGGTTCCACGAGCTGACCCGTGACGAGTCGCTGCGACGGCTGGCGAGTGTCCGGGTGGGCCGGATCGTGTTCACCCACCAGGCCCTGCCCGCCATCCGGCCGGTGCACCATGTCGTCGACGCCGGGCAGGTGATCATCCATGGTCACCCCGGCGCGCCGCTGCTGTCCGCATTGGACACGGTCGTCGCCTACGAGGCCGACGGCATCGGGGCGGACGACACCATCGGCTGGAGCGTCGTGGTGACCGGGGTGGCGCGCAAGATCGCCGCCGGCGAGGTGCCCGAGCGCTACCAGGACCCGTGGGATGACGACGAGGCGAGCTACCTGATCCGGATCCGTCCCGAGCTGGTCAGCGGGTTCGGCCTGCCCGGGTGACCAGGGCCGAAAGACCCCGCAGGTTCGGGACGCCTGGCTCTGCCGGGGCACCTGCGCCGGGCACAAGGCTGGGAACCGCACACCAGTACGGGGAGCCTGATCATGACCGCCTTTTCCACGAAGACCGTGGACCTCATCCAGCCGGCACTCGAGGCCGCGGTACGGGCACCGTCACCGCACAACACGCAGCCGTGGCGGTTCGAGGTGACCAGTGACCGGATCGACGTCCTGCTCGACCGCGAGCGGGTACTGCCGGTCGCCGACCCCGAGGGCCGCGAAGCGCGCCTTTCCTGCGGGGCGGCCATTCTGAACCTCCAGCTCGCGCTGCGGGCCGCGGGCCGCGCGTCGGCGGTGCACCTGCTGCCCGACCGTCGCCGTCCCGCCCACCTGGCCATCGTGTGGCTGCAGGGTCCGTGCGAGGTCACCCCGGAGGATCAGGCGTTCGCCAGGGCGATCAGATTCCGGCGCAGCAACCGGCGGCCGTTCACCGACCGGCCGGTGCCCGCCTGGATCCGGCAGACGCTGGTGCGGGCGGCGAGCCTGGAGGGCGCCACGCTGACCCTGCTGGAGCATCCCGCTGTCCTGGACGGCCTCGCGAACCTGTTGCGGCACGCGGAACACCTGCAGCACGAGGACCCCGCGTTCCAGGCGGAGTTGCGGCGCTGGACCACCGACGGCGGCCGTCGCGACGGGGTGCCGATGTCGGCGGGCGGTCCGCGTCCGGCGCCGGGCAACCTGCTCGCCCTGCGCGCGTACCCGGGCAGCAGCGGGCGGCCGCAACGGGAGTTCGAGCGCGAACCGCTGGTCACGGTGCTCAGCTCGTTCACCGACACGCCGCTGGCGCAGCTGCGCACCGGGCAGGCGTTGCAGCGGGTGCTGCTCACCGGCACCACCGCGGGGGTCAGCGCGTCGTTCCTGTCGCAGCCGGTCGAGATCCCGTCGACGCGGGACACGCTGCGTGAACTCCTTGGTGGACAGGCATATCCGCAGGCCGTGCTGCGCTTCGGCTACGGCTTCGCCGCGGCGGCGACCCCGCGCCGCAAGCCGGCGGTCGTCGCGCGCTGAGGCCTACCAGACGTCGCCGTCGCGCCAGTCGCAGGTCAGCGGGGCGTCGAGGACCAGGGGAGCGGCACCCGGCAGGACGTGGATGGCGCCGTCGTCGTCGGGGGTCGGGCGGATCCCGGCCGGGGTGAGCGCAGACGACGGGCCGCGCCACGGCAGCCAGCCACGGGAACGGTAGAACGCCGCGCCGTCGTCGGTCGCGCCGAGCGCACCGAGGTCGTATGCGGCGCGGATGACACGTTCCAGCTCGGCCATCATCGCCGCGCCGAAGCCCTGCCGCTGCCGCGCCGGCCGCACGCCGACCCCTTCGACGTAGCCGGTGCGCAACGCCCGGCCACCATGCAGGAGCCGCCGCTGCACGACCGACGCATGCCCCACCAGCTGCGGCCCGTCCCACGCGAGCGCGTGCAGCCCGCCCAGCGCGTGTTCCCAGTCGGCGTCGGTCATGTCGTCGAAGACCTCGAACAACAGCGCCCGTGCGGACGCCAGCTCGGGCCCGGTCAGCTCGGCGGTGTGCCGCACGCGGATCACGAGTTCTGTTTCCTCAGCGGCGGAGCCGCTTGCTGTGGGCCGCCAGCTTGCACCGCCACCCGCACCGCCACGCAAGTCCTTTCACCACTCTCACTAGAATCTCCGGTGGCGTTTTGCCAGATAGACCGCCGCTTCGGTACGGCGCTCGAAGCCCAGTTTGTGCAGCAGGGACGACACGTAGTTCTTCACGGTTTTCTCCGCCAGGAAGAGCTCTTTCGCGATCTGGCGGTTGGTCAGGCCCGCCGCGATCAGCTCCAGCACGCGCCGTTCCTGCGGGCTGAGCGACTCGTACTGCGTGTCGCCGGCGCGCATCCGGTTCGTCACCGACGCCGTGAGTTCCGGGTCGAGCAGCGAACCGCCCGCCGCGGCGGTACGGACCGCTTCGACGATGTTCATCCCCGACACCTGCTTGAGCAGGTAACCTGCCGCGCCGGCCATGATCGCGCCGAACAGCGCCTCATCGTCCGAATAGGACGTCAGCATCAGGCATGCGGGCGGGGGCTCGACCAGCGCCCGGATATCGCGGCACACGGAGACGCCTTCGCCGTCGGGAAGCCGCACGTCCAGGATCGCCACGTCCGGCCGCGCGGCCGGGACCAGGGCCAGTGCCTGGGCCGCCGTGCCCGCCTCGCCGATCACCGCCAGGTCGGGCTCCGAGTCCAGCAGTGTCCGCAGACCCGCCCGCACGACCTCGTGGTCGTCGAGGAGGAACACCGAGATCGTCATCCGCTCAGCACCGCCGTCCACGCCAGTTTCGTGCCGCCCTCGGCCCGCGGCTCGACGATGAGCGCGCCGTGCCAGCGTTCCGCGCGCCGCCGCACCGCGTCCAGCCCGTCCGCCCGCACCGATTCTGCCGGAAACCCGACCCCGTCGTCGACCACCGTCAGCGACAGGTGGCGGCCATCGCGATCGACGTCCACCTCAATCGAGACCGACCCGGCGCCGGCATGCCGCGCCACATTGGACAGCGCTTCGCGGATCGTGGCCAGCAGGTCGCCCCGCACGGGCCCGGTCACGGCGGCGTCCAGCGGGCCGTCGAAACTGACCCGCGGTTCGAAGCCCAGCAGCCTCGTGCTGTCCTGCGCCATCCGCAGCAGATCCGAGCGGACCCCGCCGTGCGGTTCCGCCGGTTCCTGCAAGGAAAAGATGCTGTTGCGCACGTCGCGGATCGTGCGGTCGAGATCGCGGACGAACCCGGTCAGCTGCGTGGCCACCTCGGGCTTGGTGGCGAGCCTGCCCAGACCTTCGAGGCCGAGCCCGATCGCGAACAGCCGCTGGATCACCAGATCGTGCAGGTCACGCGCGATCCGGTCGCGTTCCTCGAACACCACCAGCCGGCGCCGGTCCTCCGCGGCACGCGCGAACTCGATGGCCAGCGCGGCATGTGCGGCGAAATCGCGGACCAGCTCGACTTCGGCTTCGCTGAACGGATCCCGGTCGCGGAACCTGACCACGAGCAGCACGCCAAGAGTTTCCGTGCCGACGATCAGGGGGACCGCGATCGCGGAGTCCAGATGCTTGATCGTCTCCGGGATGTCCAGGCCGGAATTGGCCTGCTGGACCGCGGCATGCCCGCCGTACTGGCTCACCACCACGGGCTTGCCCGAGGTGTAGGCGACACCGGAGGCGGTGCCTTCCTTCGGCACGATCGCGCCGAGTAGCCGCTTGTATTCGGGAAACGGCGACGCGATCACCTCGAACACCAGGGTGTCGGGGTCGGTGTCGCTGGGCAGCGCGACCGCGCCACCGGACGCGTCCGCCACGACCCGGGCGCGGTCGGCGATCGTGTGCAGGGTCGTGGTGCTGTCCTGGCCGTTGAGCAGCGCGAACGTCACCTCGTGGGACGCGTCCCGCCAGCGTTCACGCCGCAGCGCGCGCTCGTGGCGGTCGGCGTTGCCGATCCCGATGCCGGCCGCCGCGGCGAGGGTCTCCAGCTGTTCACGGTCCCAGTCGGTGAAGTCGCCGCCCGTCACACACAGGCGGCCGTACTCACCGCCGTCCAGGTGAACGGGGACGGCCAGCGTGCCGGGACCGGCAGGCAGTTCGTCCGGACCGGCGTAGGGGCGCGAGTCGCCGGCCTCGACCACCTTGCCGAGCCTGTTGCCGGGCAGCACCTCGGCGAGCACCCCGTAGCGCGCGCAGGTGAGCTCACGGGCGGAATCGACGGTGTGGCGCAACACGTCGGGCAGGAGCAGCTGACCCGCTACCCCCACGACCGCGTCCAACAACGCCCGCGCGCCGGCTTCCGTCAACTGGATCTCCCCTGCCGAAGGTCCAGTAGATTACCTCGTCACCCGCCGCCCGGAAACGACTTCGATCGGGATCCGGACGCACCGCAGGTCGCCATGCAGGTCGCCCCACGACAGGTCCGGCAGCCGCGACGGCAGGTCGCAGTCCGTCGCCGCGTCCGCCCGGCCGAGTACGGACACCCACCAGCCGGTCTCCAGTACGGCGTCGAACTCGTCCGCCTCGAACGCCACGACTCCGTCACGGGCGGCGCCGAACAGATCCGTCTGTGCGCGCGCGGGAAACCACAGCGCACCGCGCCGGCAGAGGAACTTGACCGGTTCCACCGCGGGCAGGCCGCGGGTCGTGAACACGATGCGGCCGACCGCAGCGGTGGCGAGCAGGGCGAGGCACTCGTCCCGGTCCAGGATTTCGAGGCCAGACTGGTCGAGCATCGCGGTCGTTCCTTTTGCCGTGCAGTGGGGAAATTGCGGGGAAATTCGGCCCTCACCATGCGCCGCCGTGCCTGGTCACCGATAGGGCCGTTCGGCCCGGTGCTTTTCCACGGGATGCGGGCCCGGCACGATGCCCGATCGCGGGAGCATCATGGAGGAAAGCCCCTGGGGCAGAGGGAGCCGCTATGTACCCGCTGCATGAGCTCGAGCCACTGATGTGGCCGTTCATCGTGTTGCTGTGGCTCGTCGTGTCGATGTCCTCGCGCGCGGCGTTGCACCGGCGATGGCGCGCGCAGCCGGCGCCACATCCGGCTGGGGTGCGGACCGTCCCGCCCCCGCAGCCCAGGTCCGTGCGGTCGCGCTGGGACGAGGCATGCGAGCGGTATGCCAAGGTCGCGCAGGAGTACGGCGGGTACGAGTCCGATCCGTTGCAGGTGCTCAAGCTGCCCGCGCTCGCGGACCCGGCGGTGCCGTCCACGGGCCGGTTCATCGACGCCTTCCACGAGGCGATGGCCCTGCACACCGAGGAGTTCCCGCCGGAGCCGATGGCGCGCAAGTTCATCGACGCCGCCCGTACCGCGGAAAGGGCGTGGGCGGCGGCGCATGAGGCGGCGGAGAAACTGCGTGCGTCGCGGTTCACCACGGAGGAACGCGCGCTGATCGCGCAGGGCATCAAACTGCTCGAGCTCGCGCAAGGCGGGGCGACCCCGGCGGAGCAGGAGGCCGCGCTCGCCGCGGCGCGCGGGGTGCTCGCGAAACTGGAACGCAGCGCCGGTACCCGTCTCGACTGGCGGGTGCCGCGTGCGGCGCGGCAGGTCATCGATGGCGGTGCGGCTGGACTGCCACCGGGTCCGGGGTGAGCCGATGGTAGGAAGGCGTGGTGTGCACCATCGAAACCGCGGCCGATGAAGCCGTCACGCTGACCAGTGACCTGATCCGCATCGACACCACCAACACCGGCGATCCGGAGACCCTGGTGGGGGAGCGGGCCGCCGCGGAGTTCGTGGCGGAGAAGCTCACCGAAGTCGGTTACGAGATCGAATATGTCGAGTCCGGCGGGAAAAACCGGCACAACGTGATCGCCCGGCTGCCCGGGGCGGATTCGTCGCGTGGGGCCCTGCTGGTGCACGGGCATCTCGACGTGGTGCCGGCGGATCCTTCGGAATGGTCGGTGCACCCGTTCTCGGGCGCGGTTCAGGACGGGTACGTCTGGGGCCGGGGCGCGGTCGACATGAAGGACATGGTCGGCATGACACTCGCGCTGGCTCGGCACTACAAACGTGAAGGCATCGTCCCGCCACGCGACATGATCTTCGCGTTCCTGGCCGACGAGGAAGCCGGCGGCAAGTTCGGCGCGCAGTGGCTGGTGGAGAACCGGCCGGACCTGTTCGAGGGCGCGACCGAGGCGGTCAGCGAGGTCGGCGGGTTCTCGATCACGTTGAAAGACGATGTGCGGGCGTACGTCATCGAGACGGCGGAGAAAGGTATCCGCTGGATGAAACTGCGGGTGCGGGGCACCGCAGGGCACGGCTCGATGATCCACCACGACAATGCGGTCACGAAACTCTCGGCAGCCGTTGCCCGGCTGGGTAACCACCGGTTCCCGCTCGTGCTGACCGACTCGGTCCGTGAATTCCTCGCCGGCGTCACCGAAATCACCGGCTGGGATTTCCCGGAAAACGATATCGAAGGCTCGGTCGCGAAACTGGGCAACATTTCCCGCATGATCGGTGCGACCCTGCGCGACACCGCGAACCCCACCATGCTGACGGCCGGCTACAAAACGAATGTGATCCCCTCGATCGCCGAGGCAACCGTCGACTGCCGCATCCTGCCGGGCCGGTTGGATGCGTTCAACAGTGAACTGGACGAAATCCTCGGCCCCGACATCGAAAAGGAGTGGATCGAACTCCCCCCGGTGGAAACAACCTTCGACGGCGCACTGGTCGACGCCATGACGGCGGCGATCGTCGCGGAAGACCCGGCCGCCCGCACCCTGCCGTACATGCTCTCCGGCGGAACGGACGCGAAATCGTTCCAGTCGCTGGGAATCCGCAACTTCGGCTTCGCGCCACTGAAGTTGCCGGCAGACCTGGACTTCTCCGGCCTGTTCCACGGCGTCGACGAACGAGTACCGGTAGCAGCACTGAAATTCGGCACAAAGGTCCTCGACAGGTTTTTCCGCGCGGCGTAACGCAAGCCCCAGACCGACCTTGTCAAGGTGTGGTCCCGTTGGGCCAGTCATCCCGGAGCCAGTTGCGGAGGCTTCGTGTTGGTCCAGGGGTGGGAGCGGGCGGTGGGTCCCCCCGGCGGCTTTTGTTGCACGGCGGCGGTTTTCTGGGGCGGGCGCCAGCAGCTGGCTGGGCCGGCCGAAGGCGGACGAGGCCTACCCAGCCCCGCCGTTACGAGGCCAGGTATCCGACGTCAGCCGGCTTGCGTTTGCGGCGTAGCCAGACTCTGCGGCTTCCGTCGGAGTACAGCCGCACCGTGGACAGTTCCCAGCCGGCGAATTCCGCGTGGATGGACAGCTGGGTCGCGGCGGCTCGCCGGGACAAGCCCGGCGGTAACTGTAGCCGCCGGTATTCCCAGTCTGCGTCGACCACCGCCTCGGGTGTGTTGGTCATGGTTGAATCACCTGGATTCCTTCTCCCGTCGCCGATCCGACGTAGACCTTCCCGGTCTGTTCGTCGACCGTCACCGAGTTCGGCTGGCGCACGGTGGGGAACCGGTACTTCTCGACCGGCTCGCCACCACGCACATCGAAACCCACGACCTCATTGAGCCCCGTCAGCGTCACCCACGCCAGGTTCCGCGAAGCGTCGTAGGCAATTCCATAAACCCCGCCCGGCACCGGATACAGCTGCCGCAGCAGGAACGGGTCCGTGGAGAACGCCAGGAGCGCCCCGCCACGCGAGTCGGTCACCAGCACGCGGCCGAACGAATCGGCGACCGCGTTCGTCGCGCCGTCACCCGCCCGCAAACCCTCGCCGACCGTGCCGCCATCCACATCGACCAGGAACACCGCCGTCCGCAGCCGGTCCAGCACCACGGTCCCGGCTCCACTGTGCACGACCTCGTCCGCGCTGTAGAGCCCGCCGGCAGCCGATTTCACCAGTTTGCCGTCCTGATACACGTCCACCGCCTTGCGGTCCCGCACCGCGACCAGCGTCCGCGCCCCATCCGCGATCGCACCCGCCGGCTGACCCGGCACCCCCAGCTCCGACACCGCACCGGCCACGGAAATACTCGCGACCTGACCCTTGCCGGGGATACTCGCCAGCAACCGGTCACCCGCCACGCTCAGCTGCTCCACCACACCGGCCACGTCCACGCGCACCGGCGCGGCAGCCGGATCGGCCAGCTTGTACAGCAGCACGGCAGGCGGCTCGTCGACCGCGACCGCCAGCACCCGGCTCGCCGGATCCGCCGCCATCGCCGTCACGTGACCGGCCGGCAGCACCGTGCCGGCGGGCGGCGCGGCGGGCGTGGGGGACAGCGCGGCCGTCGCGGCGACCGGGTTCGCGACGATCTGCAGCGCGTCGTCGCCCTTCCCGGTGTCCGAAGCGCAGGCGCTCACCAGCAGCGTGCACGCCACCGGCAACGCCACCGCCATCGTGGACCTCCGCACCCGACCTCCGGATTTCCCGACCGGACCCAGCATGCTCCACAATGCCCGCCACGTCACGTGTGTGTCACCTGCTTGTCATTTGGGCCACCGCTCCGGGTAACCGAACTGGATCGCGCTGACATCGTCGAGCGCGGCCTTGATGGCGCTCGGCAGCACGATTTCCTCCGCCGCGAGCGAACCGGTGAGCTGCCCGGTGTCCCGCGCGCCGACCACCGGCGCGACGACCCCGGGCTGGTCCCGGACCCAGGCCAGCGCGACCGCCAGCGGCGACGTGCCGAGACCGTCCGCCGCGGTCGCGACGGCCTCCACGATCCGCGCCGCCCGCTCCGTGCGGTGCTGCTCGACGTAACCGGCGTAGGCGGCGGACGCGCCGCGCGAGTCGGCGGGTGTGCCCGTGCGGTACTTACCGGTCAGCACGCCCCGGCCCAGCGGAGCCCACGGCAGCAGCCCGACCCCGTGATAGCCCGCCGCCGGCACCACCTCACGCTCGATCCGGCGTTCGACCAGCGAATATTCCGCCTGCGCCGACACCAGGCACGTACTTTCCGAGGCGGCGGTCGCCAGCTGCCAGCCCGAATAGTTCGAGACCCCGGCGTAGCGGACTTTGCCCGAAGTGATCGCGTACTCGACCGCCGACAGCGTCTCGGTCAGCGGTACGGTGCCGTCCCACGAGTGCAGCTGCCACAGATCGATGTGGTCGACACCGAGCCGCCGCAGTGAACCGTCCAGTGCCGACAACAGTGCGCCCCGTGACGCGCCGCCGCCGAACGGGCCGTCGCCGCGCCGGGCCACCGCCTTCGTCGCGAGCACCACGTCGTCACGCGGGATGAGCTCGGTGAGCAGGGCACCCAGGATCCGCTCGCACTCACCGTCGGCGTAGACGTCCGCGGTGTCCACCAGCGTGCCCCCGGCGTCGACGAACGCGACCAGCTGGCTCGCCGCCTCGTCGGGGTCGGTTTCGCGGCCCCAGCTCATGGTGCCCAGCGCCATCCTGGACACGCGGAGTCCCGACCTGCCCAGTTGTCGCTTCTGCATGCCACAGAGAGTAACTGCCCCGCAAAGCGGGTCCGTTGAGGGTGGTGGTGGGGGAGTGG
>NZ_WMBA01000103.1 GCF_009707865.1 Amycolatopsis pithecellobii | reverse complement strand
AACGCCCGGTCCCTTTCCGAACCCGGAAGCTAAGCCCACCAGCGCCGATGGTACTGCACCCGCCAGGGTGTGGGAGAGTAGGACACCGCCGAACTTCTTTTCAAGCCCTCGAGGCCCTGGGAAAACCCGACAACGGAACCCCAGGGCCTCGAGGCATTTTCAGGGCCCGAATGCGTCCCTGCCCCGGTCGCGCCTGACATTCGAAACTGACCTAAAGTCCGTATCCTGAATTTGTGACCGCACCGCGCCTTCTCGTCCTTCAGCCCGACGCAACCGGCCCCATCGGCCCGCTGGGCGACTGGCTCACTGCGGCCGGTGCGGAACTCGACATCCGTCAGCCGCCGGCCGACGAACTTCCGGCCCGGCTCGACGGCTACCAAGGACTCATCTGTCTCGGCGGCGGCATGAACGCCGAAGACGACGCGGCACACCCGTGGCTCAAACGGGTACGCGATCTCCTCGCCACCGGAGCCCGCACCGCGCTTCCGACGCTCGGCATCTGCCTCGGCTCCCAGCTCCTTGCCGTCGCCACCGGTGGCCAGGTCAGCAAAGGCGCGAACGGCCCCGAAGTCGGCGCGCACCTCATCGCGAAGAAAGACGCCGCCTGGACCGATCCGCTGTTCGCGGAGCTACCACTGATGCCGGACGTCATGCACTTCCACGCGGGCGAGATCAGCCGACTGCCGGCGAGTGCGGTCCTGCTCGCGTCCTCGCCCAAGTACCCCCACCAGGCCTTCCGCCTCGGGCAATGCGCTTACGGGGTGCAGTTCCACATCGAGACGACCGTCGAAGTCGTCCAGTCCTGGGCACGGCACGCACCGGAGATGGCCGCCACCGCCAAGCCCGGTGCCTTCGACACCGCCACGCTCAGCCAAATCCACCAAGACCTCGCCGACACCTGGCGACCGTTC
Source organism: Amycolatopsis pithecellobii (assembly GCF_009707865.1). Classification (GTDB taxonomy): domain Bacteria; phylum Actinomycetota; class Actinomycetes; order Mycobacteriales; family Pseudonocardiaceae; genus Amycolatopsis_E; species Amycolatopsis_E pithecellobii. The sequence continues at coordinate 18,892 of NZ_WMBA01000103.1, read as the reverse complement.
GCCGCGCGTTTCGTGGATCTTGCGGCCGGCGCGCTCAAACCCGCGGCGCCCACACCCCGCGGCACTCTTCCGCTCGCCTGATCGCGGCCGGCGGAGGGCTACGGTGGAACCTGATGGTTGAGCAAGCACGCGGGGCCGCGTCCCCCGCACGGTACGGCTTCACCGACGACCGGGCCGAGGGGCTGTTGTGTGCCGCGGGCTGGTGGACCGGCGGGGGGCCCGAGCAGTCGAGCACGGATGTCCTCATCGCCTTGTCTCGATCAGCCGATCCGGATCTCGCGTTGCGCGGCCTCGACCGGATCCGCGAAGCGGACCCCGAAGGCTGGCCCGCCCTGTCCGCCGCGTTGTGCGAAGACGTGGGATTGCGCGGCCGGCTGATCGGCGTGCTCGGCACGTCAACCGCACTCGGCGACTTCCTCGTCGGTTCGCCGGGGGAGTGGCGGCGGCTCACCCGGGACGAGTGCAACGAACCCGGCAGCTTCGCCGACGAACTCCTCACCGCTGTGCACGCGGAGGACACCGAGCCGCTCACAGGCACGGTCGCGGAACAGGCGCTGAAGACCGGATACCGCGGCCTGCTGCTCGAAATCGCGGCGGCGGATCTCGGTCACGTCGTCGAACCCAAGCTCGACGAGCCGTCCTACACCGAAGTGACCGGAAGGCTCACCGTCCTTGCCGAGGCGGCGCTCATCGCCGGGCTCGCCGTCGCACACGCCGAGCTCGCCGGCAAGGATCTGGACGGGACGCAGCTGGCCGTCATCGCCATGGGAAAATGCGGTGGGCGCGAGCTGAACTACGTGAGCGACGTTGACGTCATCTTCGTCGGCGAGGGTGATCTGCAGCTCGCGACGAGGCTCGCGAGCACGATGATGCGCGTGGTCAACAATGCCTGCTTCGAAGTGGACGCGGCATTGCGACCGGAAGGCAAGGCCGGCGCGCTCGTCCGCACCCTCGACGGGCATACCGCCTACTACCAGAAATGGGCTCGCACCTGGGAATTCCAGGCGTTGCTCAAGGCACGGGCCGTCACCGGGGACGCCGAACTCGGCGCCCGCTACATCGACATGGTGGACGAGGTCGTCTGGTCGGCCGCGGAGCGCGAGAACTTCGTCAACGATGTCCAGCAGATGCGCCGGCGCGTGGAGAAGCACGTGCCCGCCGATCTCGCCGACCGGGAACTGAAACTCGGCCGCGGCGGGCTGCGTGACGTCGAGTTCGCGGTTCAGCTGCTCCAGCTGGTCCACGGCCGCGCGGACACCGAACTGAGACTTCGGTCCACAATGGACGCTCTCCGGGCGCTCGGCGCCGGTGGTTACGTCGGTCGTGACGACGCGGCCGAACTCGAGAAGTCCTACGAGTTCCTGCGCACCGTCGAACACCGGCTGCAGCTGCGTCGCCTGCGCCGCACCCATTTGTTCCCCGATGCCTCCGAAACCGCGGAGCTGCGGGTCCTCGCCCGCGCGATCGGCATCCGGCCCGAACGTGGTCGCAGTGAGGCGGCGGTGCTCCTCGCCGACTTCCGCCGGTGTGTGCAGCGGATCCGGAGGCTGCACGAGAAACTCTTCTACCGCCCCCTGCTGCAGTCCGTCGCCAGTGTGCCGAGCGAAGCCTTGCGCCTCAACACGAAACAGGCGGCGCAGCGGCTGACCGCCCTCGGATATGCGGCTCCCGACGGCGCACTGCAGCACATCCGGGCGCTCACCGCGGGCGTTACGCGACGGGCTTCGATCCAGCACGCCCTGCTGCCGGTGATCCTCGACCTGCTCGCCGACACCCCCGACCCGGACGGGGGCCTGCTCGCCTACCGCAAGGTGTCCGAGGCCCTTGAAGAAACCCCTTGGTACCTCAGGGTTCTGCGTGACGAGGGCGCGGTCGTCGAACGGCTGACGTGCCTGCTCGGGACGTCGAAGCTGGTTCCGGACCTGTTGATGCGTGCTCCGGAAGTGTTGCGGCTGCTCGGTGATCCGGTGCAGCTTGCGGGCCGCGACCCCGTGGAGGTCGCGAATTCCTTGCGTGCCACCGTGCGACGGCAACCGGGCATGAAGGCGGCGGTCGCGGCGGCGCGATCGTTGCGGCGGCACGAGGTCTTGCGGGTCGCCGCCGCGGATCTGCTCGGCCTGCTGGATGTGCGCGCGGTCTGCGAAGCGTTGTCGAGTGTGTGGGCCGCGGTGCTGCAGAGCGCGCTCGCCGCGGCGATCAGCCAGCGGCATGCCGAACTCGGCCGTGCCCCGGCGAAAATCGCGGTCATCGGCATGGGCAGGCTCGGTGGTGCCGAACTCGGTTACGGCTCCGACGCCGACGTGCTGTTCGTCTGTGAAGCCGACGAGGGCGCCGAAGACGGCGAAGCGGTCCGGTTCGCTTCATCGGTCGCGGAGATTGTCCGCAAGAGGCTCGGGGAGCCCAGCGCGGATCCGCCGTTGGAGGTCGACGCAGACCTGCGACCCGAGGGCCGGGGCGGCCCACTGGTTCGCACGCTCGAGTCGTATCGCGCCTACTACGCGCGCTGGGGCGAGGTGTGGGAAGCGCAGGCGCTGCTGCGTGCCCGGTACATCGCGGGCGATGCCGAGCTGGGCAAGCGCTTCATCGAGATGGTGGACGCGACTCGGTACCCCGAGGGCGGGCTCGACGCCGCGCGCGTCCGGGAGGTTCGCCGGATGAAGGCGCGTGTGCAGACCGAGCGCATTCCGCGTGGCAGCGACCCGACCCTCAACACCAAGCTTGGCCGCGGCGGACTGGCCGACGTCGAGTGGACCGTGCAGCTGCTGCAGTTACGGCATGCGCACGAAGTGCCGACGCTGCGCACCACTTCCACGCCAGGCGCACTCGCCGCGCTGACCGAAGCGGGTCTGCTCGACCCCGCGGACGCACAGGCCCTCACCGAAACGTGGTTGCTCGCCACGCACGTCCGGAACGCGACGATGTTGGTGCGTGGGAAAGCGGCCGACCAGGTGCCCGGCAGCGGTCGCGATCTTGCCGCCGTCGCCCGTGTCATGGGCCACAGTGACGAAGAAGACCCGGGCGAGTTCCTCGACTACTACCGCAGGACAACCCGCAGAGCGCATGCAGCGGTCGAACGCGTGTTCTTCGAGGACTGAACCCGCTCGAAAACCGCCCGGTTACAGTGAACTGGTGAGCGAACGCGAACCCTTCCGGACGCGGATCAAGGTACGACAGTACGAACTGGACGTCCTCGGTCATCTCAATCATGCCGTGTACCACTCGTACGGGGAGGTGGCGCGCATAGAACTGCTGGAGAACGCCGCCGGAGACAGCACCGCGTTGGACGATCAGCGCATCTCACCGGTACTACTGGCATCGAACATCGTCTACCGGCGCGAAATCCGGGCGGGCGAAACCGTAGAGGTCACCTGCGATGCCAAGTTCGGTACCGGGAAAACCTTTCAGATGCAGCAGCACATCTACAAGTCGGATCAGACCTTGTCCGCCGAGCTGACCTGCACCCTGGGGCTCATGGATCTGGACCGGCGCAAACTCGTCGACGACCCGCGCGGCCGGTTCGAGCAGGCGGGGTACGACCTGAAAGCGCTTTCCACAGCGGAGTACTGTGTCGTTCGTTACCAATCCGACCACAGTCACGGCGATTCGGGCTGAGTGGTAAGGGTTTCCGGCTCTTCTGGCCTACTTTTGGTCGGATTGGCAACTTACGCGACGCGAGCGGTTGCCGCGCCGGCCAGGGCACCCAGCTGGACCCGCACATCGTCCGCGATCGGTGCACCGTCCAAAGCGGTCAGTGCCCGTTCGGTCCGCTGGGCGATCATCTGCTCCACCACGGCCGGGGCGCCGGTGTCGGTGATGACCTCACGCAGCGTCTCGGCTTCGCGCTCGTCGAGGTCAGGTTTTCCATACAGGGCACGGATCCGGTCGGCCTGCTCGCTGGTGGCCTCGCGCCGGGCGACGGCGATCAGCACCGTGGACTTGCCCTCCCGTAGATCGTCCATAATGGACTTTCCGGTGACCGTCGGATCACCGAACGCGCCGAGCAGATCGTCACGCAGTTGAAAGGCTTCACCCAGCGGGATGCCGAAATCCGTATATGCCCGCAGTACGGCGGGTTTGCCGCCGGCCAGCACCGCGCCAATCTGCAATGGACGCTCCACAGTGTACTTGCCCGTCTTGTACCGGACGATTGTCAGCGCTTCGGAAAGCGAGCCGTTCGCGGTCTCTTCGAGCAGATCCAGTGCCTGGCCGGTCATGAGTTCGGTGTGCATCTGGTGGCGTACCGACTGCGCCTCGCGGATCCGTTGCACCGGCAGCCGGCAGGTGTCGAGCATTTCCTGCGACCAGGTCAGGCACAGGTCACCACTGAGAATTCCCAATGGCTGCCCGAGCACCCGGTGCAGCGACGGGCGGCCGCGCCGCATCGTGGCGCCGTCCATGATGTCGTCGTGGATCAACGCGAAGGCGTGGAACAGCTCCAACGAAGCCGCCGCGACGACGACTCCCTCTTCGTCATCGGTGCCGCCGGCACCACGCCAGCCCTGATAACAGAACAGCGGCCGGAGCCGTTTTCCGCCGGAGAGCACGAAATCGCGGATTCCGCGGAATACTCGCGCCAAAGCCGGCGGGTCCGTGAACACCGATGCCTTGCTGTCAAGGAAATCCATCAATGCCCGATCGACCCGGGCGGGCAGATCCGGGGCGTCGGCGCGGTCATCTTCGGCGCTGAGGGTACGCAAGGGAAACCTCCTGCGGACGAGGTAGGCATCTCCCGGTGTAGTGGACAGGCCGCCAAAGCTGAACCACGTGGCGTGTCAACCGCCCGTTTGCCCGCCTGGATTCACCCGCCCCGCACCGGAGTGCGTCCTATTGGTCTACGCAGGGTTACCCCAAAAAGGAGCGCCGACGGCGAGGGCGTATTCCGCTCCCCGCCGCCGGCGTGCTTTGTTTCCCAGTGCGACGATTTACACGTCGTAATACAGCGCGAATTCGTACGGGTGCGGGCGCAGCCGCAGCGGGTCGATTTCGGATTCCCGCTTGAGGGAGATCCAGGTTTCGATCAGGTCGGGCGTGAACACGCCACCCTCGGTGAGGAAGTCGTGGTCGGACTCCAGGCTGTCGAGGACGCTGCCCAGGTCGGCCGGGACCTGCTTGACGTCCTTCGCCTCCTCGGGCGGGAGCTCGTAGAGGTCCTTGTCGATCGGCTCCGCCGGCTCGATCTTGTTCTTGATGCCGTCGAGGCCCGCCATCATCATCGCGGCGAAGGCCAGGTACGGGTTGCCCGAGGAGTCGGGGCAGCGGAACTCGATGCGCTTGGCCTTCGCGTTCGTGCCGGTGATCGGGATACGCACGCACGCGGAGCGGTTACGCTGCGAGTACACCAGGCTGACCGGCGCCTCGTAGCCCGGCACCAGGCGGTGGTACGAGTTCACCGTCGGGTTCGTGAAGGCCAGCAGGCTCGGCGCGTGCGCCAGGATGCCGCCGATGTAGTGCCGGGCGGTGTCGCTCAGACCCGCGTATCCGGACTCGTCGTAGAACAGCGGCTGGCCGTCCTTCCACAACGACTGGTGGCAGTGCATGCCCGAGCCGTTGTCGCCGAACAGCGGCTTCGGCATGAACGTCGCGGTCTTGCCCGCCGCCCACGCGGTGTTCTTCACGATGTACTTGAACAGCTGCAGGTCGTCCGCGGCGTGCAGCAGCGTGTTGAACTTGTAGTTGATCTCGGCCTGGCCGGCGGTGCCCACCTCGTGGTGCGCGCGCTCGAGCACGAAACCGGAGTTGATCAGCTTCTGGCTGATCTCGTCACGCAGGTCGGCGTAGTGGTCGACCGGCGGGACGGGGAAGTAGCCGCCCTTGTACTTGGTCTTGTAACCGCGGTTGCCGCCCTCTTCCTCGCGGCCGGTGTTCCACCAGCCTTCGATCGAGTCGATCTCGTGGAAGGTGCCGTTCTCGGTGGAGTTGAAGCGGACCGAGTCGAAGATGTAGAACTCCGCCTCCGGCCCGAAGAACACGGTGTCCGCCACGCCCGACTCGGCGATGTACTGCTCGGCCTTGCGCGCGATGTTGCGCGGGTCCCGGCTGTAGGCCTCACGCGTGAACGGGTCGTGCACGAAGAAGTTGATCGAGAGCGTCTTCTCCTTGCGGAACGGGTCGATTCGCGCGGTCTCCGCGTCGGGCAACAGCAGCATGTCCGACTCGTGGATCGACTGGAAACCGCGGACCGACGAACCGTCGAAGGCCAGCCCCTCGGCGAACGCCTCGTCATCGAAAGCCTTCGCGGGGACGGTGAAGTGCTGCATGACGCCCGGCAGGTCGCAGAACCTGACATCGACAAACTGCACGTCCTCATCCACGATGAGGCGTTGGATATCTTCTGGAGTAGTGGACACCCTCTGTAACTCCTTCAACTGTTTCGCCGGGGGCAGTACTCTCTTCGGCTAAAGCTAGAAGTGCGGTGTTGCCCCACCGTCACCCATATGTTTCGGCGACGTTAACTGGAGTTGCCAGCGGGGCCGGCGCACCAGGTGGACGCCTGATTCTGCCACCGACATACCCTGAATGTGTGGCGAGATGGACTGGCGAGTGGTTGTCGGGCTCTCACACCGGTCTCAGCACTGGTGAAGAGGAGCCGCAGCGCTGGCGTGGAGAGCGGCTGGGCCTCCCCGAAGCAGGTCCAGGCTCGGCCGCCGGCGGCGGATCACGGGTGCTCGCGCTCGTCTTCGACCTGGTCATGGCCTCACTGCTGACCTCGCTGTTCGTGCACCCGGTGCTCCAGGACACGGCGGCCATGCAGAACTACAACCTGTGGTCGATCCTGGTGTGGGCGGTCATCACCGTACTGCCGGTGGCGTTCTTCGGCTTCACACCCGGGATGGCGATGACGGGGGTAGGTGTCGCGCGGCTCGATGGCAAGTCGATGGTGGGACTGTGGCGCGCCGTGGTGCGCGGCGCACTGACCTTCCTGCTCATCCCGGCAGCGATCCGTAACGTCGACGGCCGCAGCTGGCTCGACCGGCTGACCGGCACCGTTGTGGTGCGGCTGCGCTGAGGAGTCAGCGGCGGCGGATCGTGCGCTGCACGTTGCGCATCTTGGCGCCCTGCGGGATCGGGCCCTTGGGCATCGCCGCACCCCGGTTGCCCAGCGCTGCGAGCTTGGCCTCGAGCGCGTCGACCTGCGCGGGTTTGAGGTTGCGCGGCAGCTTCATCAGCTTCGGCTGCAGGCGCCGCAGCGGGGTCTCACCCTCGTTATTGCCGATGATCACCTCGTAGATCGGGGTTTCCCCGACCAGCCGCGCAACGCGCTTCTTCTCCTGCGAGACGAGGTTTTTCACCCGATGCGGCGCCCCCTCGCCGACCAGGATGACGCCCGGCCCCCCGAGTACCCGGTGCACCGCGTCCAGCTGCGTGGTGGCGGCGACGGTCTGGGTCACGCGCCAGTTGCCGCGCATGTTGTCCAGGGCCCAGCCGGCCGCGCCCGGTTGCCCGTCCGCCTTGGCGTACACGGTCTTCTGCACGCGGCGGCCGAAGATGATCACCGCGGCCAATATCCCCAGCACGATGCCGATCGGGAGCAGGAGCCACTGTGCGTTGAACAGAAACCCGACACCGAACACCACGCCGGCGACGACGATGACCGAACCGAGCATCCACGGAATGAGCGCCTTGTCCTCCCGGCGCTGCATCTTGAACGCTTCCCAGATCTGCGAGCGCCGAGCCTTGCTCGCCGCGCGCTTCTCCCGCTTCGCCTGCTTGGCAGCTTCTTTGTCCTGCTTTCCCGCCATCTCTCCAGGATACGGGCGGGCGGGCCGCACGGAATCTGTCGGCCCCCTCTGCGAGGATGCCATCGTGGTTGACGGACCCGTTCGAACGCACCGGCCAGGCCTGCTGGACGGGCTCGATCCCGAGCAACGGGCTGCCGCGGTCGCGCCGCGGGGGCCGGTGTGCGTGCTCGCCGGCGCGGGCACGGGCAAGACGCGGACGATCACGCACCGCATCGCGCATCTCGTCGGTGCTGGTCACGTGGCCGCCGGCCAGGTGCTCGCGGTCACCTTCACCACCCGCGCCGCGGGCGAGATGCGCACTCGGTTGCGGGCGCTCGGGGTGGAAGGCGCGCAGGCGCTGACGTTCCACGCCGCGGCTCGGCGGCAGCTGCGGTACTTCTGGCCGCGTGTGATCGGGGACAGGCCGTGGGATCTGCTTGAAGGCAAGCTGCGGCTTGTGGGCCAGGCCGCGAACCGCGCCGGTCTCGGCACGGAGCCCGAACTCCTGCGGGATCTGGCGAGCGAGATCGAGTGGGCCAAGGCGTCGCTGGTCAGTCCTGAGGACTATCCGGCTGTCGCCGCGCGTGCCCAGCGGGACAGTCCGGCGGCGCCGCCGCAGGTCGCCGAGGTTTATCGCGCGTACGAGAAACTCAAGAACTCCGCGCAGGTGCTCGACTTCGACGATCTTCTCCTGCACACCACGGCGATTCTGGAGGAGCACGGCGAGGTCGCCCGTGAGTTCCGGGACCGGTACCGCTGCTTCATCGTCGATGAATATCAAGACGTGACGCCGCTGCAGCAGCGCCTGCTCGACGCCTGGCTGGGCGGGCGTGACGATCTCACCGTCGTCGGTGACGCGAACCAGACGATCTACTCCTTCGGCGGGGCGTCGCCGCGCCCGCTGCTGGAGTTCACCCGGCGCTTCCCGGAGGCGACGGTGGTGCGGCTGGAACGGGACTACCGGTCCACCCCGCAGGTCGTCGAGCTGGCGAACAAGGTGATCGGTGCGGCGCGCAACCGGCCTGCCGGATCCCGGCTGCGGCTGCTCGGCCAGCGGCCGCCCGGCCCCGAACCGAGGTTCGCCGAGTTCGAGGACGAGCCCACGGAAGCCGCCGCGGTCGCGGCCCGGATCCGCGCGCTCCTCGACTCGGGGGTCGCGGCGAGCGGGATCGCGATCCTGTACCGGGTCAACGCGCAGTCCGAGGTCTACGAGCAGGCGCTGACGGAGGCCGGTGTTCCTTATCTGGTGCGTGGCGGGGAGCGGTTTTTCGATCGCCGGGAAATCCGGCAGGCGATGGCCTCGTTGCGGACAGCGGCCGCGGACCCGCCGCCGACGGAGCTGGTGACAGCGGTGCGTTCGGTGCTGTCCCGGGTGGGCCTGACCGAGCAGCCGCCGCCGGGCGGGACGGCGAAGGAACGGTGGGACGCGTTGCTGTCCCTGGTCGAGGTGGCGGAGGAGCTGGCGGCGACGGTCGAGGGCGCGGATCTGCCGCGGTACGTGGCGGAGCTGGAACAGCGCGCCGCGGCGCAGCATCCGCCGACGGTGGAGGGCGTGACGTTGGCGTCGTTGCACGCGGCGAAGGGCCTGGAGTGGGACGCGGTGTTCCTGGTCGGGCTCGCCGAGGGCACGGTGCCGATCCTGCACGCCGACGGTGACGGCGAGGCCATCGAGGAGGAGCGCCGGCTGTTTTATGTCGGTGTCACGCGGGCGAAGGAGCACCTGTGGCTGTCCTGGTCGCTGTCGCGTCATCCGGGCGGCAAGCGGCATCGGCGGCGCAGCCGGTTCCTGTACGGGTTGCTGCCGGAGCACCATCCTGCGGCGCGGGCGCCGCGTGGCCAGCCGTCGCGAGGCGCCGCGAAACCGCGGTGCCGGATTTGTGGCGGGCCGGTGCTGGACACGATGGAGATCAAGCTCGGCCGGTGCCGCCGGTGTCCGTCCAATGTGGACGAGGAGCTGCTCGACCGGTTGAAGGAGTGGCGTGGCACGCGGGCGAAGGAGTTGAAGGTGCCGCCGTTCGTCGTCTTCACCGATGCGACGCTGATCGCGATCGCCGAGCAGCAGCCCGCCGACCGGGGCGGCCTGGTGGCGATCTCGGGTATCGGCCCGAACAAGGCTTCACGCTTCGGTGACGACGTGCTGGCGGTCGTGAACAGCGAGCGAGATTGACCGCGTTTCAGGCGGGATCCGTGCGGGAAAGCCGCTGATCTTCGTCGATTCGAAGAGTCTTCGGAAAATAGGTTGCAGCCGTATGGCCAGGGGCAATAGCCTGCAGGGGCTGGGTGGGTAGCCACCCTCATGGGGATTCCGCCCGTCGTGAAGGCGATGAGCGATGGACAGCGAAAGGAGGCGCCTGGAATGAAGATCACCACCACGATCGGTAACCCTGGCACTGCGCTGTCCTGCGCCGCTTCGATGGGTGCAGCCGGCCGCCATGGCACCGGTGTGCGCTGGGGCAAGGAAAGTGTGCTGTCCGCGGGGAGTCAGACGCGCCTTGTCGCCGAACGCCGCCGTGTCTTCGATGCCGGGCTGGCGCCAGTCGCCGTTGTGCTGCCGACGTACGAGCAGCCGAAGTTCCATGTTCCGCATCCTCCGCTTGAGCGAAGTCCCTGATACCCGTTCAGGGAACAGGCTCACGAAGGCCGCGGAACCGTACATCGGATCCGCGGCCTTCGTGTTTTGTGCGGTACCCGTCAGAACCGAAAACTGTTACTACACAAGGGAGAATGGGAATGTCATCGGCAATCGCCTTCGCGTCAGAGGGGGCGTTACCCGCCGAGTTCACCGGCCCCGCGGCTGTGGGGACCGGCGATCTGCTCGACGCGGCTGTCTCACCGGAACTGGACCTGCCGTGCCGGTCCGGGGACGCCGACCTGTGGTTCGCGGAGACTCCGGCGGACCTGGAGCGGGCGAAGCGCCTGTGCGGCGCCTGCCCGATCCGGCAGTCCTGCCTGGCGGGCGCCGTCGCCCGGCGCGAGCCATGGGGCGTCTGGGGCGGCGAGATCTTTGAGCGCGGCGCCGTAGTCGCGAGGAAACGCCCGCGGGGCCGCCCGCGCAAGCACCCGGTCGTGGAGCACCCGGCCGCGGAGCGGTCGGCTGTGGAACAGCCTCTCGAGCAGCGAAGCTCGACCGAGCGCCGGAGCGCCGCCGCATGAACGCCGCGCTGTTCCGCACCAGTGAAAAGCCAGAAACAGTGGACGCCAACCCGAGTTCGGCGCCCATCCTGACCAAGGAGATCACGCAGATGTTGATGTACGAAGAACTGGCCAGAGCCCGAATACAGGACCTGCGCCGGGAAATCCGTGCGCAACAGGAACGCGGCCACCACCGCGCGGCCCGCAGATGGGACCGGATGGCCTACTGGGCCGCCCGGCGCGCCCGGCACCACCGTTCCTGACCACACCCCTCATGGCGCGCGGCCGCCGATCCTGCGGCCGCGCGCCACTCCGCCGATGTTCGGTTGTGCGGCCGTGGGGTGCGGCGGGGCCTTGGTGTGCTGGCTGCGCGCCGCGCTTGGGTGCAGCCGGTGCCGGGCCAAGTGGCCGAGGCCGGAGGGTCTGATGGTGTGGAGGGTCTGGTGGTGCGGTGGGTCTGATGGTGCGGTGGGTCTGGTGGTGTGCCGGCTGTGCGCCGCGTTTGGGTGGTTGGTGCGGGGCTGATGGGCCCGGCTTGTGGTGTGGGCTTGTTGGTGCGACGAGCTGGTGGTTTCGTGTTGGTCCGGTGGTCGGGGCCGCGCTTTCGTGTGGCTGGGTGAGCCTGTTGGTTTGGTGGGCCTGTTGCGGTGGTCGCGCCCGCGCTGGGGTGTCGTCGGTGTGAGGCTGCTGGTTCGGTGGGGCCTGATGGCGCGATGACCGCATAAGGCTCTTGGGCGTTGGCGCGGAAAGCTGGTAGCGCGGTGGCTGGCCGCGCACCGCACTCGGGCGTGGTGGTGTGGGAAGTCGGTGGGCTGGTGGCGCGCTGACTGCACACCACCTGTGCCGTGTTGGTGCGGCGAGTCGTTGGGGTGGTCGGGCGCAGCGCTTGGCGTGATTGGCAGCGCTGGTGGGCCTGTGCCCATTGGTTCGGTGGACGTGCCCGCGTTTGTACGCGGGTGGTGTCGGGCTAGTGCCGCGGTGACCGCGCGCAGCGCTTGGGGGTGGTTGGCGCAGCGCTCGTGGGTCGGGGGACGGCCGTTTCGGCGGGCGTGGCTGAGCTTGGGTGTACCCGGCTGTGCCGCCGAGGCTGAAGTCGCCCGTTCGACGGTGGGCGCCGGACCCGGCGGTGGCCGCACGCCTGGCGGGCGCACGGCGCTGGGCCTGGTCAGCGCGGGGCCTGCACGTCGGTGTCGGGGGCCGGCGTGAGCTGGTCGTCCGAAAGCAGGGGTGCGCGGGTGCGGGGCGGCTGAGTTGCGGCCGTGTCGCGGGCGGGTTTGTGGGCAGCGCTTGCGGGCAGTACCACCGGGTTTGGCCGGAAATCACGCACGGCGCCGCCAGAGTTCTCTGGCGCGATCAAGGCGATGTCTGCTCTGGGTCGTGGCGGCGGAAGGGTCTTGCTCGCGTTGTCGCGTCGTGTTGAATGGGCCCATGGCGGCGCATGCGCACACTCACGACCACATCGACTGGGCCGCGCGCATCCCTGACCTGCGCCAGGTCGATGAGCTCGACGCCGACGCCTTTGCGGCGATCGCCGCGCGGCTGACGGACGGACTCCCCGACGGGGCGACCATCGTCGATGTCGGGTCGGGCGCGGGTGGGATGAGTGCCGCGTTGGCGGCTGCTCTTGGCGTGCGTGGCGGTGGCGTCCTCCTCCTGGTCGATGCGGTACCGGAGTTGCTGACAACGGCCGCCGCGACAGCTGCCTCGACGGTGTCCGGCGCGGCGGGACCAACGGTCGAGATCAGGACCGTTCAGGCTGATGTGGCAACCAAAACGCTCAAGGACCTCGTCCCGCCGGCCGACCTGATTTGGGCGGCGTCGATGATCCATCACCTGCCCGATCAGCAAGCCGGGATCACCAGCCTGGCCTCGGCGCTGGCGCCTGGTGGCGTGCTCGCTGTGGCCGAGGGCGGGCTCGAGAGCCAGACCTTGCCGTGGGACCTAGGTATCGGCGACCCAGGCCTCGAACGTCGGCTTCTCGCGGTGCGGGACGAGTGGTTCGGCGCGATGCGTGCGTCAATGGACGGCGCCGTTCGTATGCCCTACGGCTGGACCACTGCACTGGCCCGAGCCGGGTTGGCTCACGTCAGCTCCTTCACGGTGCTCACCGATCATCCGGCTCCACCGACCGACCAGGTCCGCCAGTTCGTGATCACTCGCCTCGCCCGGCTGGCCGAGACGATCGACGACGGCATAGGCGAAGAGGACCGACAGACCGTGGGGCGCCTGCTGGACCCCCGCGACCCGCACTACCTCGGCAGCCGGGACGACCTTTACATGCTCAGCACCCGGACCGTCCACTTCGGACTAAAGCCGTGACCACGATCTGCACCAGGTGTGGTGCGGCGCGCGAGGCGGAGGAGGAGCCGGCGCTCGCGCTCGCCTGGGTGTCCGAGCGCGATCGCGGCGGCGTCCGATGGTTGTGCCTGCGGTGCGCTCGCGAACACACCCGGGACATCGAAGGCAGGCTCCCAGCCGAATATTGGTAGTTGCCATTCATACCGCCGCAGGAACCGAGCCGAGAGCGCGGACTCTCGGCCGCCTTCGCTTTGCTGCGTGCGCGAACGCGCTGGCCAACTGCCGCGCAACCGAGCCGCCCTCTGCCCGCAGCTGGTCCGGAGTGGTACGTACCAGGATCACGTCAGCCGCAGTGAGGGCAAGGTGGTTCATCTTCGGGCCGCTCCGTCCCCACGCGTCCACGCCGAGTTGCCAGCCGAGCGCGACCTCGTCCCACCATGCGTCCACCACGCCGATCGGCCGCCCCAGCGCGTCGCAAATAGTCACGTTCCACACCGGCGGCGGAAGTGGCACGCTTTCGAGCAGTCCGCGGGCGAGGCCCTGCAAGTATGTCTCGCCGGTGAACCGGCTCAGACTGCGCAGCATGTCCCGGACGGATGCTGTGCCTCGCTGGTTACCCGCATCCAATTCGGCCCGCAGATCGTCCGATGTGCACAGTCCATAGTAGATCGGAAGTCCTAGCAACCTGCGGAGACGTTCCGGCGCTGTTTCGCGACGGGCGATGTCGATCGTCGCGCGGGCGGGCGGAGCGAACGCGATGCCCTCGTCCCAGAACGGATCGGGCAGCCGGGATGTTCGTTCGAGGCGCACGAAGTCCTGCGAGTGGACTCGCCGGTGGATCGGCACCAGCGTGTGCACATGGCGCGGCGGTGGTACTCGGATACCTTGTGCCCGCAGCGCATCGACGCCGGTGACGATCGAACCCGCGCCGCCATAAAACATCGCCGCGCGAAGCTGTTGCCGCCGGGACAGCTTTTCGTCGCCGAGTTGGATGACGCCCGGCAGCACTCGGCGCCATGGACCGCCGGCGCGGCATCGTGAAGCGATGGCATGCGCCGTCACGCCGGCGTTGCGCAGCCGGGTGTTCGTCGTGACGCTGTCCGTTTCGGGCGCAGCTAGGGTCGCCAGTTCTGCGGAGGTCAATCGGGCCATGCATCCAGCTTGCCGTCGGATCGGGGTTCAGGGAACCCGTGTTCGAAAATTGTGGATAACTCGCAGATGCGAATGGCTATTTTGCGCGAAAATCCAGTTCACCTGTGGATAAGGTCAAATGGCCTCGTCAGCGAAGCCGGGTTGCCACCGTTCCACGATTGCCCGTGCAGGAATCTCGGCATCCAGTTGACAGAGAACGCCTGTCGACCCAGCCGTGACGCGGTGAATCAGCAGGTATTCCGGCGGTAGATTCAGCGACCTGCCCACACGGAAGTCCGGGCCCCGCGTGTCGCCGACGCGCATCGCCTGCTGCTGCATCCACTTACGGGTGAAATGGAAGCGTTCGTTTGCCAGTGGTTCGGTGAAGGGCCCCAGATAGGCGAGCACATCCTCGGCGCGCAAATCGCTGCCCGGCCGGACAAAACCAGACTTCCGCAGTAGCTCCATGAGCTCGGCCGACCGCCCGTCGAGTGCCAGCCGCGTCATTCCGCCCAGGTTCGGCGGAATGCCATGCGGCAACTTGGCGACCGCGCCGAAGTCGATCACCCCGAGCCGCCCGTCCTCCAGGAGCAGGAAATTACCGGGGTGCGGATCGGAATGCAGCAGCCCGGCTTTCGCCGGCGAGGAATAATGGAATTCGGCGAGCATCGTGCCAACGGAGTCACGGGTCGCCTTGTCGCCGCCCGCGATGATCTTGGCCAGCGGCGTGCCGCTCATCCACTCGGTCACGAGCACCTTCGGCGCACTCGCCACGACGTGGGGGATGCGAACCCGCTCGTCACCTTCAAACGCTGCCGCGAAGGCGCGCTGGTTGTCGGCCTCGTGGCGGTAGTCCAGCTCTTCGTCCATCCGTGCCGAGAGTTCGGCGAGCAGCGGCTTCACCTCGGTGCCCGGGACAAGCGCCTGGAACAGGCGGCTGAACCGCTGTAGCTGCCGAAGATCACTGCGTAGTGCCAGGTCGGCGCCCGGGTACTGAACCTTGACCGCGACTTCGCGGCCGTCGTGCCAGACAGCCCGATGCACTTGCCCGATGCTGGCTGCTGCCGTGGGATCGTCGTCGAATTCGGTGAACCTGTCCCGCCAGCCACGTCCTAGTTGCTCGGCCAGCATCCGGTGCGACTGCTTGGCCGACATAGGTGGCGCGGCTGCCTGGAGCCGGGTGAGCGCGTCCCGGTATGGCGCGGCCATCTCGTCCGGCACAGCCGCTTCGAACACACTCAGCGTCTGACCGAACTTCATCGCGCCGCCCTTGAGCGTGCCCAGCACCTCGAACAGCTGCTCGGCCGCCTTGGCCGACAGGTTCGCGCTGACTTCCTCCGCGCTCTGACCGGTCAGGCGGCGTCCCCAGCCGCCGACGGCCCGCCCGGCGATACCGAGTGGAAGGCTGGCCAGTTTCGCTGTCCTCGCTGCGGTCCGGCGCGGAATGCCGGGACCGCTCTCGTCGTCGCGATCGTGGAAGTCCGTTGTCACCTGAATGATTCTGCCTTGTTGATGATCCCCCGCGCAGCCTCCAGCTGATGTACTCGCTCAGCTCTGTGGCGACCGCGCCCCGCAGCTACAAGCCGGATTTGGCGGCCACGGGCGATGACTGACGGCGCCTCCATGGGGGTCGATCTCGATCGTCGTGTTCCATGCCGGCGGCGGCGGACCTCCCATGTGGTCGAGTACGCGGAGTACCTGACCTACGGCCATCCCAGCGGTGGTCTGCACGCTGCACAAGTCGGCCTGCTGACTGCGACCGGCGAGCTGCCCGGCCACCGTCGGCCATTGCGGGTCCATCGACTTGCGATGCAGGTCCGCGCAGCCAAGGCACGTGCTGCGGCCCGGGTACACCAGCGGCCCGACGATGCCGACACCTTCGCGGACGCGCACCGGTAGGTGCGGAATGCCTTCGTGCAACAGCATCTTCACGACTTCCGGCGCGGGCACGATCGCGTCGGCCAGCACGACGAGCTCCGGCTGGCGATCACCGCGAAGCCTGGTTTGCTTGACCGCCGGGTTCGCGCGGCTGACAGCGTCCCGTGCGGCCGCGCGGCGCTGCCGGCCGATGTCGGAGTCGAGGTACCCACTCCCGGTGTCCAGCTCGCCGACCACCCCGTCCGCCTCGACCTGCACGTGTCCGACGCCGGAAGTGGCGAGCAGCGTGGCGATGGCGATGGTCAACCGGCCGGCGCCGTACAGGACGACTGCGCTGTGCGCCCGTCTGACGAAGCTGTCCGCACCGGATTGCCGCGCCCGCAGCGACCACATTCCGACCTCGCCTGCCGTGCGTCGTTGCCCGGCCGGCGTCCACGACTCCTCGACGAGGCCGAGGCGGGTGAGGTCCGTGATGAGTTCGCGCAGGTAGTCGGTGTTCTCGGCGGTCGCCATCGCGAGCAGCTCATCGGTCCGGTGCCGTCCGTCGAGACTGCGCACGGCCCGCACCAGATCTGGGCTCAGCTCAGTGGCCACCATCGCATGCCGGGGATCGAGCCCGATCTGGATCTCGCCCGGAGATCGGTCGTATACCGCCAGGCCGGCTCTCAGCCGGGGGCGTTTGGGCAGGCGGGGTTCCGCGCTGCGGGTCGATGGTTTCGCCATGCCACATACGGTGACAAGCCGACTACAAGAGCGCCAGCTGAACACAGCAGTTATCCACAGGGAGAGTTCGATGTGGATAACCAGGCCCGTCTCGGCCCAAGGGCTCCCAGGTTGTCGGTGGCTGCCTTTACCGTGGACGAGTGGCGAACGCACGGGTGCCCTCGCTGAGGGGCCGGGACAAAACCGAGCAGGTGGCGAACCCGCAGCAGAAAGTCGAAATACGGCGCAGCGCGCGGCGGCGAAGCACGATCTCCGCCTACCGCGACGGAGACACGCTGGTTGTGCTCGTCCCCGCCGGGATGAGCCGGGCAGAGGAGAAACGGTGGGTCGCGGAGATGGAGCGCAAACTGCAGCGCACCGAATCGCGGCGCGCGTCACCACCGAGGGAGTCGGACGCGGCGCTGCTCGCGCGCTGCGCCCAGTTGTCAGCGCGCTACCTGGACAAAAGGGCGTTGCCGGCGAGCGTGCGGTGGGTGCCGCCCATGCGCACGCGGTGGGCGTCGTGCACGCCGACCGAACGGACAATCCGGGTCAGTGAGCGGCTGCTGCAAGTGCCGCCGTGGGTGCTCGACTACGTCCTCGTGCACGAACTCGCGCATCTGCGCGTGCCCGGGCACGACTCGACGTTCTGGGCTCTGGTCAAGCGCTACCCGAAAGCGGACAGGGCGATCGGGTATCTGGAGGGTCTTTCGGCCGCGGCGGGCTGGGGGATCAGCGTGCTGGACAACGAGGAGTGAGCGCTGTGCTGGGGGAGGTGAGCTAGGGCGAGAGTAGGCGCCGCAGGGCGGCGCTGTCTGGAGGCATCGCCGGCGCGCATCGGCGGTGGTCTTGCTCTGAGCGGGATCATGCGATGGAGCGGCGAGTGGCGATGCTGGCACCGACCGGATGCTCGGGTGTGTGCCTGGGCGGGTCGGCTTGAGGCGCACGAGATGGCTTGAGGCGACGTGGTGTGGTCGGTTGGCTGAGCTGGTGACTGGGCTGATTCCCGCGACGCATTTGCCTGGTTGGCGTGCCGGGCGGCAACCCTGTGCAGCGGTTCTTTGGCGGCAGCCGGGCGTGCGCGTGCCTGCTGGCTTGTGGTCACTGGGCCGAGGGAAGGCATAGGTCGCTTGCTTGGTGCGGTGGTGTGGCTAGGTGGTGGGAACCGTGGGTTGCGTGGCTCTTCGGCTGTCTTGAGCGGGCAGCACACAGCGCTCACGCGGTGCCGACGGTGGCACACAGCTCGGATCGCGAGGGTGGGGTGTGCGAAGGACGTGTGCCGCATGGACTGCCTGGCTATGCGAGCACCTGCGCCGCCGGGCTGACGGCCTGCGCCGCACGAGCTGGTGGGCTGGCCAGAATCGTGCCGCACAGGCCGACAGCCGGCGGAACGCAGGGCGGGGCGGTCTACGGGACGCCCTGGGGTGGCGGAGTTGACCGTGTCCGTACGGGGGGCCCGGAAGCGGGAACCGTGCTTGTACCCGGTGAGGCCGGGCAGGGGCAACCGTGCAGGTACCGGGCCGCCCAGACGGTGTAACCGTGCAGGTCCGGACCCGCCCAAGGGGGCAACCGTGCGCGGGACCACCCGCCGGGGCGGGAAAAAGGTGCGGGTACGGGGCCGCTCCGGAAGCGGTGTCGTGTCTGGCCGACTGGGCCAATAGGGCAACCGTGCAGGGGCAAGCCTGCCCGGAAGGGCAACCGCGGAGGTACCGGTCGGCCGAAAGGGGTGACTGTGCAGGTGTCGGGGCTGCCCGGGGAGGGACAAGTGCGGAGATACCGGGGCCGCCCGGAAGAGGGAACAGCGCTCAGTACCGGGCCGCCCGGAAGGGACAAACCGCGGAGATACCGAGGCCGCCCTGTAGGGGCCAACCATGCCAGTCCGGCCGCCCTCGGAACGGGCACCGTGCAGGGAACGGCTGAGCGGAAGGGCAACAGCGTTGGTACGGGGTCGCCGGGGAGGGACAACCGTGCATGTGTCTAGGCCCTCGGTAGGCGTGACGGTGCAGGTGCGAGGCCAGCTGAAAGGGCAGCCG
>NZ_WMBA01000102.1 GCF_009707865.1 Amycolatopsis pithecellobii | reverse complement strand
GGAACAACGATCGCCCCCTCGAACAGCTTGACCACTGGTTCTCCGGGGCGGCGGGGCCGCGGGTGGCGATCGTGCGCGGGGCTCCTGGGTCGGGGCGCACCACGTTGGCGAACGTCTGGATCCAGCGGCATCGGCACGACTATCCCGACGGGCGGTTCTTCGTCCGGCTCGCGAGCGGGCCGGACGGGCCCGAGCGTGAACGTGCCGTGCTGCGGGAACTCCTGCTGGCCGTGGGGCACGGGCCCGCGGAGATACCGGACAGTCTCGACGGCCGGGCCAGTTGGTGGCGGTCCTGGACCGACGGCAAGCGGGTCGGGCTCGTCATCGACGAAGCGCTGACCGCGTCCCAGGTGCGCAGCCTGTTGCCCGGCGCGGGCGAGTCCGCCGTGCTGGTCACCGAAGCCGGGCAGTTGGGCAGCCTCCGTGCCTCGGTGACGGCGACCGTGGTCGACCTCGATCCGATGGCGGATGCGGCCGCGCGCCAACTGCTCGACCACATCATCGGCGCCGAGCGGACAGCGGCCGAACCCGACGCGCTCGCGCAGCTGATCTCGGTGTGCGAAGGGTCCACGATCGCGCTGTGCGTCGTGGGCACCATGCTCGCCGACTCCCCGCGCCCCATCGCGCGGCTGGCCGAGAAGCTGAGCCACGACGAGCGGGTGCTCCGGGAACTTTCCAAGGACAGCAATCTTTCCGTCGCGGTGGTCTTCGACGCTGCCTACGAGCGCCTGTCCGAAACAGCCCGTGCCACCTATGAAGCGCTCGGCGTGCATCCCGGCGCCGGTGACGTCGGGGCCGAGGCCCTCGCGGCGGCCGTCGGGCAGCCGGTCGAAGACGCGCTCGACGAACTGACCCGCGCGCGGCTCGTGACGGTGACGCCGGACGAGCGCTACCTGATGTCCGGCCTGGTCCGGCGGCACGCGCGGGCGAAGGCGGCCGGGCAGGCGGATCCGGTGCGAAGGTTCATCGAGTACTACCTGATCACGGCGTCCGCGGCGGCCGGTGTGTTGCGGCCCAACCGCTTCTGGCACAAGACATATCTGCCGGCGGTGCGGATCTCCGGTGAGTTTTCCGCCGCGCGGTGGCTGGACGGGGAGGCGGCGAACCTACGGCCCGCGGTCGAAGAGGCATACCGGCTCGGCGAACTCGAGCAGGTGCGCCAGTTCGGCATCGCACTGTGGGCCTACTACGAACGCGGTGGGCACATCCAGGATCTCGCCGCGGTCAGCGAGCTCGGCATCCGTGCCGCGAATGACCTGCGGGACCATGTTGCCGAGGCGGTACTCGGCTGCCAGCTCGGGTTCGCGCACCTGCAACGCGGCGCCGTCGAGCGGGCGGTCGAGGCGTCGGCGAGGGCGCACGAAGCCGCGATCCGGTCCCGGAACGACGAAGCCGAGGCGACCGCGGTCGAGACACTCGGGCTGGCCCATCTCGCCAACGGGGACGCCGAGGCGATCGGCCTGTTGCGGCGCAACCTCGAGCTCGCGTCGGCGACCGGGGACGAGCGGCGGATCGCGTTGGCCCGCCTCCATCTCGCCAAAGCCGTACCAGCGGCAGCAGCACTGTCCTTATTGGACGATGCGGTGGCCGGCTTGGCGTCCGAACCGGACAATCTCGCGAAGATCGATCTGTGGCGTGGCCGCAAAGGGCGCGATGAAGCGGCGCTGCGCCGGGTGCTCGCGCAGGGTCAGCCGAGGGAACGCGGCGAGGCGCTCGTCGAATTGGCCGCACTGTCCGAAGTGGACGAAGCTCGGCGTTACCTCGCCGAGGCAGTGGAGATCTTCCGCGAGCGAGGACTCACCGAGCTGAGCATCGAGGCCGAAGACCGGCTGGCCCGGCTGAACTGAGCACGGTCACCGATGCGGTGTGCCGCTCCGCACCGGTCAGCACGGTGAGCCGCGGTGGGAAATGGCCGTGCAGCAAGACGGCGGCGAACGCCGCGGCGGGGCCGGTTACGCCGTCGAGCCGGACGAGAAGCTTTTCCGCCGTGCCCATCATCCACGTCCGGTCATCGACTCGCGCCGCGGCGACCTGGCAGCCCGGCAGCGCGCGTAACGTGCTCTCGATCCACCGCTGCGCATCGGCCGGACGATCGTGCACGATGATGTCGGCCAGGTCGAGCAGCCGCATGCCCGGCTCCCGGGTGTCGACGACAAGGTGCGTGTCGGCCGGAACCCAGGCCGGCTCGCGCAGGGCCTCCGCGGCGAACCGGGTCGCTTTCGGCTCTGCTGCACCGAATTCCACGCGGACCAGCTGGGCGTGTGCCGGGGGCGACGCGACCCGCGGCACGGGGAGCGCCCGGGTTTCCACGGAAGCCCGCGGTGTGGGAAGGTCCAGCCAGCGGTAGATCGTTTCGCGTAGTACGGCGGCCGACTTGCCGGGCAGCGACGTGGTGAGGTCGGTGATCGACCGGACAGGTTCGTGCCCGTCCAGTGCGCGTTCCAGCTGCGGTGCCGCCGGGGCAGCCGGATCGAGTTTCGGGGTGACCTCCAGCAACCGTCCGACCGGAGACTTCGGGTCCACCGCGTCCGCCGGCGCGGCCGCGAGAAGCAACGGGGTGCCGAGCGCGGCCGAGTAGAAACTGACCGAACCGTGGTCCCCGACCGTCAGATCCGCCGCCACGAGCGCCGGACCCCACAACAGCTCGTCTGGCAGCACCAACACCCCGGCCCGCGCACAGTCGGCGAGCCACATCCTTACCTGCCAAGGCGAATGGTGCCCGGTGATGTTCGGATGCAGAGCCACGACGAGCCGGTAGGTGTCGAGATCCAGCTGTGCGGCGAGTCGGCGGATCAGATCAGGATCCTTGCCGTACAACGAAGATGCGCCCCAGGTGGACGAGACCACCACGAGTCGCTGGCCCGGCCGCACACCCAGCGCCTGCCGGTAGGTTTCGCGCAGCGGTCTGCTCGCCAGCATCCGATCGAACGACGGATCACCGGCGACCAGCGCCACTCCGACCGCCTCGGGGCAGGACTCGCCGAGCCGCGCCAACTGCTCGTGATGAGACAGCACGAGGACAGACGGCACCGGCTCGTTGCGATGCAGCAGCCACGGACTCGACAGGCCGAAGACCCCGGACAGGCCGTTCGTTTCGAGAAACTTGTTGTAGCCCATGCCATGCGGCACGACCATCAGCGGTGCGCTGATCTCGTGCAGGTCGCCGCCATAGCTCGCGGCGATCGCGAAATCCGCCCGGTGGCGCAACGCCTGCGGCCACGGCAGCACCTGGGTGATACCCGCACGCGCCAGGAATTCGTTGGTACCACGGGTGAACGCGCTCGAACCCGGGCAGGTGAAGACGGTTTCGACCCGTGGGTCCTCCGCGAACAACGGCAGGATGTCGAACAGCCGGGTGGCCGCGGTCGTGTTGTGCACGACGGCCAGCACGGTGCGTTCGGCCTGAACAGTGCTCCAGCTATCGACCGGCACCAGCGCGATCCCTCACGGGGTCCAGTCGGCGTTGGCGCCGCAGACCACCAGGCACGGCAGTTCGCCAGGGACCCGGCCGGCGCGCCAAGCGGCGAAGGGCGCCGCGGCGGCGGGTTCGACCGCCAGCCGGAACTCGCGCCACAACAGGTCACGCGCGGCGAGGATCTCCTCGTCGGTCACCAGGACCGACCGGATCCCGCTCCCTGACAGGATTTCGAACGGCACCTCGCCGACACGGGTCGCACCCAAAGCCGAGGACGCGACGGAATTCACCTCGGCGTCGACCGGATGACCGGCCGCCAGCGCCTGGTGCAGGCACGAGCAGTGCTCCGGCTCGACCGCGACGGTCATCCGGCCACCGGAGCCCACCGTGATACCCGCGGTCAGACCACCACCGCCCACCGCGGCGACGATCGCATCGACCTCGGGTGCGTCTTCCACGATCTCCAGCGCCACCGTGCCCTGCCCGGCGATCACGTCGCGGTCGTTGTACGCCTCGACATAACGCGCGTCCGTGACCTCGCGCGCGGCAGCCACCGCTTCGGCGTAGGTCGAGCCGGCCCGCACGAGGCGACCGCCGGTTTCCTCGATCCGGCGCGCCTTGCTGTCCGGGATCGACACCGGCGCATACACCGTCGCGGGCAAGCCCAGGATCGCGGCCGCGGTCGCGACACCGATGCCGTGGTTACCGCCCGAAGCCGTCACCACGCGCTCCGGCCGGGCACCGCTGAGCAAGGCATTGAGGGCGCCGCGCAGTTTGAACGAGCCGGTCCGTTGCAGCTGCTCCAGCTTCATCACGAGCGGGCGGCCGTCGAGTTCCGTGCGCAGCACCGGCGTGCGCCGGACGTAACGCCGGATCCGGTCGGCAGCCGCGGTGACTTCGGCAGAGTGAGTGGCTGTCACACCCTCACTCTGCCGCGCCCGCCCTAGCCGACCTCGACCAGGTCCACCACGAAGATGAGGGTTTCGTTGGGCTTGATCACGCCACCCGCCCCGCGCTCGCCGTACGCCAGCCCCGGCGGGATGACGAGCTTGCGCCGGCCGCCGACCTTCATCCCCTGCACTCCCTGGTCCCAGCCCGGGATGACATGTCCTTGCCCGAGCGGGAAACGCAGCGGCTCGCCGCGGTTCCACGACGCGTCGAACTCTTCGCCCGTCGAGTGCGCGACGCCGACGTAGTGCACGGACACGACCTTTCCCGCGGCCGCCTCGTCGCCTTCGCCGACCGTCACGTCGGTCACCTCGAGCTCCGCCGGTGGCGGGCCGTCCGGTCGCTCCACCTCGGGCTTTTCCAATGCCATGGTCACTCCTCGTTGTCGGTCGCTGCACCGTATCGACCTCGTGCCCAGGTCGCACGCTCTAGGGTGCAGGCATGACGTGGTCTCCTCGAACCCGTGCGGTCGTCGCGGGGCGGCCGAGCGAACCGGGCGCACCGCTGAACACGCCGATCGTCCCGGCCAGCACATATGTCGCGGGCGGCGATTTCAGTTACGCCCGCGAGAACGGCACGCCGACGTGGGCCGCGTTGGAGGAAGCCGTCGGCGGGCTCGAAGGCGGCCAGGCAACGGCGTTCGCGTCGGGTATGGCGGCGGTCGCGGCGGTGTTCGAGCTGTTCCCCATCGGTTCCGCGATCGCGGTGCCCGAGTTCAGCTACTCCGGCACCCGCGCACTGCTGGAGCACGCGGCGAAGGCGGGCCGGTTCACGGTCCACCGGCTCGATCCGGACGACACCGCGGCGTGGCGGGCCGCCGCCGGTGAGCTGGATGCGCTGTGGATCGAGTCGCCGACCAACCCGACCCTGCAGCTGATCGACATCGCGCCACTGGCCGGGCGCCGGGCCAAAGTCATGGTGGACAACACTTTCGCGACCCCGCTCGCCCAGCGGCCGCTCGAGCAGGGTGCGGACCTCGTGGTGCACAGCGCGACCAAGCTCATCGGCGGGCACAGCGATCTCTTGCTCGGCATCACGATCACCGCGGACGAAACTCTCGCGCGGGAACTGCGTGACGCGCGTGTCCGCAACGGCGCGACCCCGGGAGCGCTGGAATCCTGGCTCGCGTTGCGGGGGCTGCGGACGTTGCCGGTGCGGCTGGCGGAACAGGCCAGAACTGCGGCACTGCTGGCAGAGCGGCTCGCCGCGCACGAAGCCGTGACGAAAGTGCGTTATCCGGGACAGGGCATGATGATCGCCTTCGAACTGTCCGATGTGGAGGCTGCGGAGCGGTTCATCGAGCGGTTACGGCTGATCGTGCACGCGACGAGCCTCGGCGGCGTGGAGAGCCTCGTCGAACGGCGCGCGATGTACCCGGGTGACGCGCACGTGCCGCCGGGGCTGATCAGGTTCAGCGTCGGACTGGAAGATCCCGAGGACCTGTGGCAGGACTTGGAAAGCGCCCTCCGTTGACCAAGAGCGCAGCCGCACTGGCCCTCGTCGCGCTGCTCGTGTGTGGTTGTTCGGCCGGGTCCACGGCTTCGGTCAGTCGTGGACCCGGCACGCTCTCGGTCGGTTTTGCCGCCGAGCCACAGAACTTCGACTTCACCCGCACCGACGGGGCCGCGATCCCGCAGGCGTTGCTCTACAACGTGTACGAGGGGCTGGTGAAGGCCGACGCGAACGGGCAGATCGTGCCGTTGCTGGCGAAATCATGGACGATCAGCCCGGACCGCACGACGTATGACTTCTTGCTCCAGCCGGGTGTGACGTTCAGCAACGGGGCGCCGTTCACCGCCTCGGACGTGAAGTTCTCCATCGAGCGCGTGAAAACCGCGTGGACGATCTCGCTCAAGTCCAAAATGGACGTCGTCGACCGGGTGGACGTGGTGGATCCGCTGCACGCGCGTGTCGTGTTGAAAAAACCCAGCAACGGCTGGCTGTTCGACATGACCGGCCGGGTCGGCGCGATGTTCAGCCCGGCCGGAATCGCCGACCTGGCGAACAAACCCGTGGGCACCGGGCCGTTCGTCGTCGCGGAACGGCGGCGCGGTGATTCGATCGTGCTGCGGCAGAACCCGGCGTACTGGGGCCCGAAACCGTCGTACCGGACTGTCGTGCTCAAGTACATCAAGGACCCGACCGCGCTCAACAACGCCTTGCTGAGCAACGGAATCGACGTCATTTCCACGATCACCGCGCCGGACTCGATCCCGCAGTTCGAGTCCGATATCCGGTTCAACGTCCTGCAGGGCACCACGAACAGCGAGGTCGTGTTGTCGTTCAACGGCGACCGGGCCCCGCTCGACGACGTGCGCGTGCGGCAGGCACTGACCCTCGCGATCGACCGGAAGGCGTTGCTGGCCACGGTGTCGGCGAACCGCGGCACGCTGATCGGCAGCATGGTGCCGCCCACGGATCCTTGGTACGAAGACCTTTCCGGCTACTACCCGTACGATCCGGCGCGCGCGAAACAGCTGCTGACACAGGCCGGGCGGACCGATCTTTCGTTGCGGCTGCGCATCTCGAACCTGTCCTACGCGGTGTCGGCGGCACAGGTCGTCGCGTCCGATCTGGCGGGCATCGGGGTGCGCGTGAGTATCGAACCGCTCGATTTTCCCGCGGTATGGCTGAAACAGGTGTTCACCGACCACGACTTCGACCTGTCGATCGTGCAGCATGTCGAGGCGCGTGACATCACCACGTTCGGCAACCCGAAGTACTACTGGGGCTATCACAACCCGGCGGTGCCGCGGTTGCTCGCGCGGGCTGACGCGGGCACGCCGGCCGAACAGCTCGACGACATGAAGCAGGTCGCGCGCACGATCACCGCGGACGCGGCCGCCGACTGGCTGTTCCTGTTCCCGAATGTCGTGGTGGCCAAGAAAAACGTGAAGGGGCTGGCGCGCAACCAGGTCAGCGAGTCCTTCGACCTCACGGGCCTGTCGTGACGGCGATCCTGCGCCGCACGGCGATTCTGCTCGTGAGTGTCTTCGTCGCGTCGATCATCGTGTTCGCGTTCATGGCGATCCTGCCCGGTGATCCGGCGCAGGTCGCGCTCGGCGTGAACGCGACCCCGGAACTGCTCACGCGCACCCGGCACGACTTCGGGCTCGACCGGCCGCTCGTCACGCAGTACCTGAGCTGGCTGGGCGGCGCGTTGCACGGTGACTTCGGACGTTCCTACGTCACCGGCGAGGCGATCGGGCCGCAGCTGGCCGACCGGCTCGGCGTGACGTTGTGGCTCGTCGGCGCCGGGATGCTGGTGGCGCTCGTGCTCGCGATCCCGTTCGGCACGCTCGCCGCGGCCTGGCATCGGCGCGCTTCAGGCGCCGCGATTTCCGGACTTTCCCAGCTGGGCGTGGCGATTCCCGCCTTCCTTGCCGGGATCCTGCTGGTGCAGCTGTTCGCGGTCCGACTGCGCTGGCTGCCCTCGGGCGGCTGGACCCCGCCGGACCAGAACGCGGGTGAGTTCGTGCGCGGGCTGATCCTGCCGGCGTTGTCGCTGGGCATCGTGCAGGCGGCGGTGCTCACCCGGTACGTCCGGTCGGCGGTGCTCGACACGCTCGGCCAGGACTACCTGCGCACCGCGCGGTCGAAGGGCCTGCGGCCGTATGCCGCGTTGCTGCGGCACGGGTTGCGCAACGCCGCGGTGCCCGTGGTGACGGTGCTGGGCCTGCAGCTGACCACGTTGCTCATCGGCGCGGTGGTGGTCGAGCGGGTGTTCGTGCTGCCGGGGCTCGGCAGCATGCTGCTCGACTCGGTGTCCTCCCGGGATCTCCTTGCCGTGCAAGGGATCGTGCTGGTGCTGGTGGTCGCGGTGCTGCTGGTCAACTATCTCGTGGACCTGCTGTATGTGGTGATCGACCCCAGGCTGCGGGTGCGGCGATGAACCGGAATCTGTGGGCCGGCTCCGTGCTGGTCGGCCTGGTCGTGCTCGCGGCACTCGTGTCGTTCGTCTGGACGCCACACGATCCCGTGCAGGTCAACGCCGCGATCCGGCTGGCGGCGCCGAGCGGCGAACACTGGTTCGGCACCGACAAGTTCGGCCGTGACCTGTTCTCGCAGATCATGGTCGGCGCGCGGACGACGCTTTACGTCGGTGTGATCGCGGTGGGCGTGGCGGCGATCGTCGGTACGCCGCTGGGGATGCTGGCCGGGATGTCGAGGCGCCTGCTCGGCGAATTCGTCATGCGGGTCAACGATCTCGTGCTCGCCTTTCCCGCGCTGCTGCTGGCGATCATGTTCGGCGCGGTGTTCGGGGCGAGCACGGTCACCGCGATGATCGCGATCGGGGTCGCGACGATCCCGTCGTTCGCGCGCATCGCGAGGTCGGGCACGCTGCAGGTGATGAGCACCGAGTACGTGCTGGCCGCACGTTCGGGCGGCCGATCGCGGTCGTTCATCGCGCGCCGGCATGTGCTGCCGAACATCGCCGGGCTGGTGATCGTGCAGTGCTCGGTGTCGTTCGCGATCGCGGTACTCGCCGAGGCCGCGCTGTCGTTTCTCGGGTTCGGCACCCGGCCGCCGACGCCGTCCTGGGGCCGGATGTTGCAGGAATCGCAGGAACTACTGACCGTGCAGCCGCGGCTCGCGCTCGTGCCCGGGATCGCGATTGCCGTTGCCGTATTGGGTTTCAACCTCCTCGGGGACGGGCTGCGTGACCGGTTCGACCCGCGACTGGAGCGCCGATGAGCGACACTGGCGAAGCCCTGCTCGTCGGGCGCGACCGGGTGCGGGTGTCCCGCAGGACACTGGAGCGCCGATGATCAGCGTTGAGGGCCTGACCGTGGCGGCGAGCAGCCCGCTCGTACAGGGCGTGTCGTTCGAGATTTGCGGCGGCGAGCGGGTCGGGCTGATCGGGGAGTCGGGTTCGGGCAAATCGTTGACCGCGTTGGCGCTCATGGGTTTGCTGCCCGAGGGGCTGAGCGCGACCGGCGAGATTCGGTTCCACGGGAAACAATTGCTGTCCGCGCGCGAGCGGGAGCTGTCACGGCTGCGCGGAAACGAGCTGGCCATGGTGTTCCAGGAGCCGATGTCGGCGCTCAACCCGCTGATGCGGGCCGGCCGGCAGGTCGCCGAGTCGATTCGGTTACACGGCGGCAAGTCGAGGCGTGCCGCGTCGCGGCGGGCTCAGGAACTGCTCGAATCGGTCCAGCTGCCCGACGCCTACCGCGCCTACCCGCACCAGCTTTCCGGCGGGCAGCGGCAGCGCGTGATGCTCGCGATCGCGCTCGCCAACGATCCGTCGCTGCTGATCTGCGACGAGCCGACAACCGCGCTCGACGTCACGGTCCAAGCGCAGGTGCTGGACCTGATCCTGACCGGCGTCACCGAGCGGTCCACCGCGCTGCTGTTCATCACGCACGATCTCGCCGTCGTCGCGCGCGTCTGCGAGCGGGTGCTGGTGATGCTCGACGGGCGCATCGTCGAAGAGGGCAGCACGCGCGAGGTGCTGACGAACCCGGCGCACGCGTACACCCGGAAACTCCTCGCGGCGAGCGACCTGGAGGTGGCGTGATCGAGCTTCGGGACGTGCATCGCGAGTATGGCCGGACGCACGCCCTTCGCGGGGTATCACTGAAAATCGAGGCGGGTCAGCGGTTCGGCGTCGTCGGCGAGTCCGGCTCCGGGAAGTCCACGATGATCCGCCTGCTCGCCGGGCTCGACAAGCCGACGTCCGGCGAGATCCTGTTCGAGGACAAGCGAATCGACACGCTGCCCGAACGAAAGCTCGGGTTTCTCCGCTCCGCGTTGCAGGTGGTCTTCCAGGACCCGATGGGCTCACTCGACCCGCGGATGCGCGTGCGCGACATCATCTGCGAACCGCTCGGCCGGACGAACCGCGCCCGAGTCGCCGAGCTGCTCGACGCCGTCGGCCTGCCCGTGGACAGCGGTGACCGGTACCCGCACCAGTTCTCCGGCGGCCAGCGGCAACGCATCTCGATCGCCCGCGCGCTCGCGCCGCGGCCACGGGTGCTGGTCGCCGACGAGCCGGTCAGCGCGCTGGATGTGTCCGTGCGCAAGCAGATTCTCGACCTGCTCGCCGAGCTCGTCGCCCGGTTCGGCCTGACGCTCGTGTTCGTGTCCCATGATCTCGGGGTGGTGCGGCGGGTCTGCGACACGGTCGCGGTGATGCGGCGCGGTGAGATCGTGGAGCGCGGTCCCGTCGGCGACGTCTATGGCTCGCCAGAGCATCCGTACACCCGCCAACTGCTCGATGCCGCGCCGAATCTCCGTGCCGAATTGGCGCGGCTGGAAGCGTAGGGGCCTCTCCCGCTGTAATCGGCCGCCGAATTTTGAGACCATCGTCTCATGCGCATGGTCTACACCGGGGTGGACGAAGAGGACTTCATCGACGCTCGTCAGCGCCTGCTCGTGGAGCTCGAGGCGTGGTCGCAGATGCGGCAGCGGACGATCGATCCCGTGGTCGCCGGTGCCGTGCTCGACTATCGGTTCGAGCGCGACGGGCTACTCGGGCGGTGGACGCGCGAGATCCTGCGCGGCGCGTTGCTGACGTGGTTCCCGCGCAAGGTGGTGCTGCTCGATCCGCACTCCTCCACCGTGCTGACGACGGTCGAGGCACTGCTGGACTTCTTCGAGGACGCGGACCTGTACGACGACCGGAGTGAGCCGCCGGCGGTGCTGCGGTCGTTCCTGCGCGGCATCGTCGACGAGTTCGACGAGGCGATGAAGGAACCGGAGAACTTCGGTCTCGCCAAGTTCTGGGCCGTCGCGATGGCCGAACACGGCGTCGACCCGCTCGACGAGCTGGGGGCGCAGGAGTTCATCGACCGCGTGCAGCAGGGTGAGGTCGAGGTCGATCAGGACTTACTGCACGACATCGCTTACCGGCACTACGAGGGCGATCCGGAGGTCGAGCCGCTCGAACCGGCGCCGGTGTTCGCGCTGATGCCGGAGGACGAGCTGGTCATGGAAGCGGGCGGCCTGCCGATCCTGCGGCGGTTGCGCCGGTTCACCGGCTGGGTCGGGGACGGTCGTGAACTGGCCGCGAAGGGACGTCTCGCCGAGCACGACGCGCGTGATCTCGCGGCCCGGCTCGCCGAACCCGATCCGGCAGGCCTGGTCTCACTGGCGAAAACCGCCGGGCTGGTGCGGGTGCTCAAGGGCAGGCTGGTGCGGGTCAAGCGCGCGGAACCGTTGCTGGACAACCCGTTGAAGCTGTGGCGGGCCGCGGTGCCGCATGTGCTCGACACCGGTGACGGGCGGGTGCGGTACCGGCTGCCCGAGCGGCACCTCGCTTACGAGCTGCTGGAATCCCTCAAGGCCGACAATGACTGCGCGACGATCCCGATGCTCGTCGACATCCTCGACGACACCGCCGACCTGGCCTGGCGCGATGCCGACGCGGCCCCGGTGCTGCGGGTGCTCGACCAGCTCGCCGAATACGGGCTCGTCGAAGTCTTCCCGGCGACCGAGGAGTACTACGAAGATCTGGTCGACTTCGCGGGTGTCCTGTCGGTCGAGGAGATACCGGAGGAGGAGCGGCAGGTCGTGCGGATCCGGCCACTTGGCGCGCAGGCGATCTACGAGGCGCGGCAGCAGGCCGGGGTCCCGACGCTGACCCTGGAAGATCTGGCGACCGAAACGGCGGAGGTGTTTTTCGCCCGGGTCGCCCCGCTGTCGCCCGACGCCCTCGAGAAAGGCGTGCGGCTGTGGCTGGCGGCGCGTGGGCAGCCACAGGCGGTCGCCGAACTGACGGAACTGGCCCGCCGCACGGACGATTTCGAACACCGGATGCTCGCGTTCCAGCTGCTGGCGGAGTACGGCGAGCAGGGCGTCGAGGCGATCGCGGGGCTGCGGGAGCATTCCGCCGCGGGCCCGGCCGCGCTGAGCTGGCTGCTCGACGCGGGATTCATCGACGAGAGCCAGGTCAGCGGCCGTGAACGGACGTACACGATGGTCGACGTGCTGGCGGCCGGGATCCGTTCGGCTGGCCGGAAAAAGGCGATGGAGGAGTTCGCCACCCAACCCCGCCCGGCCCAGCTGCTGTTCCTCGCGGACGCGACGATCTGCGGCCACCCACGTACCCGCGAGGTGCTCGAGTCGATGGTCCTCGCCCACCCGGACCGCATGGTCTCCAACGCGGCCCGCAAGGCGCTGGACTGGCTCCACGAACCCGACGACTGATCAGGCCTCGATGGCTTCGGCCAGTGCCAGGAGCCGCTGCGCGTTGCCGACATGCAGGTTTTCGATCATCTTGCCGTCCACAGTCGCCACACCGCGGCCTGCCGCTGTGGCCTCTTCGAACGCGGCGATCACCCGGCGCGCCTGGTCTATCTCCTCGGCCGACGGGGCGAACACCCGGTTGCACGGCTCGATCTGCCCTGGATGGATGAGCGTCTTGCCGTCAAAGCCGAACTGCTTGCCCTGCAAGCATTCCGCCTCGAAACCCGCGACGTCTTTCACGTCGTTGTAGACCCCGTCGAGGATGACCTTGCCGGTCGCACGCGCGACAAGCAGACACAGGGAAAGCCCGCCGAGCAGCGGCGCGCGGCCCGGCACCAGCTCGGCGTGCAGCTCCTTCGCCAGGTCGTTGGTGCCCATCACCAGCACGGTCAGCCGCTCGCTCGCCGTGGCGATCTCCTCCGCGTGCAGCATCGCGACCGGGGTTTCGAGCATTGCCCAGATCTTGGTCTCCTGGGGCGCGCCGCGGAGTTCCAGCGCGCGTTCGATGGCGTGCACGTCGCGAGCCGAGTTCACCTTGGGTACCACGACCGCCGCCGGGCCTGCTTGCGCGGCGGCCCGCAGATCCGCTTCGTGCCACTCGGTTTCCAGGCCGTTGACCCTGATCGCCACCTCACGCGAGCCGTAGTCGCCGAGGGCACCGCACACCCGCTCGCGGGCGGCGTCCTTCGCGTCGGGCGCGACAGCGTCCTCCAGGTCGAGGATCAACGCGTCGGCCGGTAGCGTCTTCGCCTTTTCCAGCGCTCGTTCGTTGGCACCGGGCATGTACAGCACAGACCGCCGCGGTTTCATGCCGGTCACTCTAGCCCCGGACGGCCAACCCTCTGGGTAGCACCGTTCAGCTCCGTGTCACCCGTTCGGTCGCAGAGTCGGACTGAAGTCGAGCTACCGCTTATCGACCGGTCACCGACCCCCGGGCGCCGCCGATCGCAGCCGGTCTCCCAACCCGAAGACCTCGAGCCGCTGCGCTGGTACTCAATTCATGTGCCTCTTTTCACGAGGGGGAGTGGCATGCAGAACGAAAAGTGTGCGACCAAGGAGGCGGACTCGTGGCGGTTACACCAGGGCACACCGGCGACGCGGTAGTGACCGGCAAGACCCGGTCATTTCCCACCCGGGTGGTTCCGCCCGTCGAGCTTCCGGCGAGCACGTCGTATCTGGCCGGTGCCGCGGCCGCGCAGCTGGGGTGGCGCGGGGTCGTGCTGCCGGAGGTGACGATGCTCGGCCGCCGCGTCTGCGTCGTCGCGCGGTTGCGCACGGATGTGCACGCCGAGCGGATCGCCTGCGGGATCGGCCCGGTCGCCGACCGCACCACGGTCGCGACGTGGACCTGGCCCGAGTTCGCGAGGTCCGCCCCCGCGCCCGCCGCGGAGATCATCGGCGTGCTGTCGGTCGCGCGGCACTGGCGCACCGGGATGGCCGCGACGGTGCCGTTCGCCCGCTACAGCGAGGCTGCGATGGTCCTGCCCGCGTCCGCCGTTCTCACCAAGGACTATGTGGACGGCTGCCTCCCGCGGGCCCGCTCCTACGGCCTGTCCATCGTGTCCGCCGACAGCGACGCGAGCGTCGCGCTCGACCTGTCCGGGCATCGCGACAACACGGTGCCGCAGGACGCGGTTTCGCGGTGGATCAACGAGATGGTCTACGAGCAGCTCCTCGCGTCCTACGACCTGCCGGTGGCCTGACCTAGGCTCGGTTCCATGCGAGTCGTCATTGCCGGCGGGCACGGGAACATCGCGCTTCGCCTCGAGCGGCAGCTGGCCGCCACCGGTGACCAGGCGGTCGGGATCATCCGCAACGTCGCGCACGCCGCCGAGCTGCGGGATTCGAGCGCCGAGCCGGTGGTGCTGGACCTGGAGAACGCGACCGTCGACGAAGTGGCCGAGGTGCTCGATGGCGCCGACGCCGCCGTGTTCGCGGCCGGCGCCGGTCCCGGCAGCGGTGCCGCGCGAAAGGACACAGTGGACCGTGGTGCCGCCGCCCTCTTCGGTGCGGCGTGCGAACGGGCCGGGGTCCGGCGGCATGTGCAGATCGGCTCGATGGGGGTCGGCCGCCCGCCGCGCCCCGGGACGGACGAGGTGTTCGCCGCGTACCTGCAGGCCAAGAAAGCCGCCGAGGACGAGCTGCGCAGCCGGGACCTGGACTGGACCATCCTGCGGCCAGGTCGCCTCACCGACGAAGACCCGACGGGCGAGGTACACCTGGCCGATTCCGTCGACTTCGGCGCGATTTCGCGGGAAGACGTCGCCTCGGTGATCGTCGCGATTCTCGAAGAAGGCCGGACTTTCCGTCGCACCCTCGAAGTGGTCGGCGGCAACACGCCCATCGCCGAAGCGATCGCGCGTATCTAACGCCCCAAAACCCGTGCCAGATAAGGATTGCTGAACACACCAGCCGGGTCCACTTCGTCTCGGACGCGGCGGAAATCGTCGAAATGCGGGTACAGCTTCCGCAATTCTCCGGCGTCGAGGTTGTGCATCTTTCCCCAGTGCGGCCGGCCACCGACCTCCGCGGCGATGGCGGCGAAACTCGCGAAATACTCCAGATAAGGCATGCCGGTGAACTGGTGGATCGCGACGTACGCCGAATTCCGGCCCTGCGCGGTGGAAAGCCAGATGTCGTCCGCCGCGGCCACGCGGACTTCGACGGGGAAGGCGACCGGACTTTCCAGCCGCGGCACGAGTGCCCGCAGTTCCGCCAGCACGTGCTGCACGGAGTCATGCGGTACGGCGAATTCCGACTCGACGAACCGCACCCCGCGGTGGGTCACGAAAACCCGGTGCGAAATGTCGCGGTACTCGCGTGCCGACAACGCCGCTGACGCGAACTTCCCCAGCGGCGGCACGAGCCGCGGCACGGTGCGGCCGATCCGGCACAACGTGCCGAAGGCGAAGTTCTCCATGATCTCGTAGTCGACGAACTGCCGTAGCCGGCTCAGCGGCGCGCGTTCGGATTCCGTCCGGTTGTTCCGCTTGACCAGCGCATTGCGGCCGTAAGGGAACCAGTAGAACTCGAAGTGGTCGTTGTCCCGCGCGAACTCGTCGAACCCCTCGAGCACCTGCTCCAGCGGTTCCGGTCGTTCCTGCGCCGACAAGACGTACGAAGGCTCGCACTGCAGCGTCACGAGCGTGATCACGCCGAGCGCGCCGAGTCCCACGCGCGCCGCGTTGAACAGTTCGGGCCGCTCGCCGGCCGAGCAGGTCACGATCGAACCGTCCGCCAGCACCAGTTCGAGCTGCACGATCTGGGTGGCCAGCCCGCCGTACCGCGCGCCGGTCCCGTGGGTGCCGGTCGACACCGCGCCCGCGATGGTCTGCGCGTCGATGTCGCCGAGGTTGGTCATGGCGAGGCCGAGTGCATCGAGTTCGGCATTGAGCCGGCGCAGTGTCGTGCCCGACCGCACGGTGACGCGGTGCTTCCCGGCATCGACGGCGGCGATGCCGGTCCAGCCGGTCAGGTCGATCGCGTCGGTTTCCGCGACGGCGATCGGCGTGAAGGAATGCCCCGAGCCGCGCGCGTGGACCCGGCGGTCTTCGGCCGCGGCGCCGGTCACGACTTCGACGATGTCGCCGACACTGCGCGGGGTGTGCACGCGTCGCGGATCAGCGGTCGCCGTACCCGCCCAATTGGTCCACCGGTTCATCGTCATCCCGTTCGTGTCGGAAATTGCCGAAACGTAAGTGAAAGATATTCGCTTTTGAAGTCCTGTTGACGTACCGTACTTCCATGACCACGCCGAATGCGGCTGGCTACGACCAGGCGACGAAGGATCTCGATCCGCCGTTCGCCGTGGTCGATCTTGCCGCGTTCGACGCCAACGCTCAGGATCTCGTCCGCCGCGCGAACGGGGTCCCCATCCGGCTGGTCAGCAAGTCCATCCGCTGCCGCTACCTCATCGAACGAGCACTCGCGAAGCCCGGTTTCGCCGGCTTGATGTGCTACTCGCTCGCGGAGGCACTCTGGCACGCCGAGCTGGGCACGAGCGACGACATCCTGGTCGCGTACCCGAGCGTCGATCATCGCGCGCTACGCCGGCTCGCCACCGACGAACACGCCCGCACCACCATCACGATCATGATCGACTCGGTCGAGCACCTCGATGTCGTCGACGCGGCGGCCGGCTACGACCATGCCGACATCCGGGTGTGCATCGAGCTCGACGCGTCCTGGCGTCCGCTCGGCCTGGTGCATGTCGGCACCCGCCGCTCACCGGTGTTCTCCGCCCGTCAGGCGGTCGACCTCGCCCGGAAAGTGTTGGCGCGCAACGGTTTCCGGCTTGCCGGGCTGATGGCCTACGAGGGGCAGATCGCCGGGTTCCCGGACGCGACGGGCGCACGCAGCGACCGCGCGGTCCGCTGGATGCAACGGCGTTCTGCACACGAGCTGACGCGCCGGCGCGCCGCGGCCGTGGCGGCGGTGCGAGAGATCGCCGAACTGGCGTTCGTCAACGGCGGTGGCTCGGGCAGCCTCGAGACGACGGCCGCCGAGGAGGCGATCACGGAGGTCGCGGCCGGCTCGGGGTTGATCGGCTCGACCCTCTTCGACGGGTACAGCCGCTTCCATCCGCGACCCGCCGCACTGTTCGCGCTCCCAGTTGTCCACAAGCCCACCCCTGGTATGGCGACCCTCTTCGCGGGCGGATATATAGCGTCTGGGCCCGCTTCGGCGTCGCGGTTGCCGTCGCCCTACCTGCCGGCCGGCCTCAAGCTGCTGCCGTTCGAGGGCGCCGGCGAGGTGCAGACTCCCGTCCGCGGAAAAGCAGCCCGTGACCTGCGGTTAGGTGATCGCGTCTGGCTGCGCCACGCCAAGGCGGGCGAGCTCGCCGAGCGGTTCACGCACTACCACATCGTGGCCGAGGGCCGGGTCGAGCGCACCGTCGAGACCTACCGCGGCGAGGGGCGAAACTTCGGCTAGCCGGCAGTCCAGTTATCCACAGGTTTTCCGGGTGCCTGTGGACTACTCGCCGAGCTTGCTGGCGAGGTACAGCTTGATCACGTGCTTGGTCTCGTCGACGATCTCCTGATCGCCCTGCGGGTCCCGGTGGAAGGCGAACTTGAGCAGCGTGTCGGCCATCTCGATCGCCACCGCGATCACGAGCGGGAGGTTCTCGCCGGGTTCGTCGAGGTACCCGCGCACCAGCTCGGTCAGGGAGTCGGCGATGACCTTGTTGTTGTCGCGGCCTTCGTCCAGCAGCTGACGGTCCACGACGTCCCCGAAATGCACCTTGGAAAACCCGGGGACGCTGCGGTGCATCTCCAGGTAGATGTCGAGGATCGAGTCCACGACGTCCCACCAGTGCGACGGATCCTCCCTGGTCAGCCGCTCGTTGGTGGCGGCGACGAAGCGGTCGAGGTTGCGCTGGGTCAGCGCTTGGACGACGGCGCGCTTGTCGGGGAAGAACTGGTAGAGCGAGCCGACGGCGACCCCGGCCCGCTTGGCGATCAGCGTGGTGGTCAGCGCGTCGTAGCCGACCTCGTCGATCAGCTGTGCGCTCGCGTCCAGCATTTGCTCGACCCGTTTGGCGCTGCGTCGCTGCACGGGCTGCCGGCGCAAGGGGGTCGCCTGGGTGTCCGCCACGTTCTGCTCCTTCTAAGCTGCTGAACTGCGACTTTAGCGTGCCGAAACGCTTCCCCCCGGTCGAGGGAACCGGCTATCGTATGAGAACTTTTCATGTTTCTGGATCGGGGGCTCGATGACCGAGACCGAACTTCCCGCGGCGCTCGCGGAGCCGGTCACCCGGGTCGGCGGCGGCTGGACGAGCCTGCTCGTCGTCGCGAACATCGGTCTCTGGCTGGGCATCTACGCGCCGATCCAGGTGCTGCTGCCCGAGCAGGCGGAGCTGCTCGACTCGGCGAACAAGGAACTGGTGTTCGGCGTGGTCATGGGTGTCGGTGCGGTGGTCTCGCTGTTCGCGAACCCGCTGGTCGGCCTCGCCTCGGACCGCACCCGCTCCCGGTTCGGCCGGCGTCACCCGTGGACCCTGCTGGGCGCGCTGGTCGGCGCGATCGGGCTGGTGATCCTGGCGCTGGCGCCGAACGTCGTCGTGATGACCATCGGCTGGTGTGTGGTGCAGGCCGGTCTCAACGGCATGCTCGCGACCCTGACCTCGGCGCTGCCCGACCGTGTCCCGGTGGCCCAGCGTGCGGAGATCGGTGGGCTGGTCGGGATCAGCCAGATGCTGGGGACGGTACTCGGCGCGGTGCTGGTGACCGTGGTGGTGACGAGCGTGCGAAGTGGTTACCTGGCCTGCGCGCTCGTCGTGGTGGCGGGGGTGCTGGGATTTGTCTTGCGTACCAAGGATCCGGCCCTGCCCCGCACGTGGAAACCGGCGAACAGCCGG
This sequence comes from Amycolatopsis pithecellobii, assembly GCF_009707865.1. Lineage (GTDB taxonomy): Bacteria > Actinomycetota > Actinomycetes > Mycobacteriales > Pseudonocardiaceae > Amycolatopsis_E > Amycolatopsis_E pithecellobii. Next base: position 2,959 of record NZ_WMBA01000102.1, on the reverse strand, counting down.
CGAGCCGCCGTGGCCGAACTTTGGGTCTCACCACGGGCACACCCGGACTTCGCCTGGGCGTGGGGCTGCCATTTCCTGATCATTCTGGGCAACGCGCTGGGCACCTACTACCTGCTGTTCTTCCTCAAAGACGCCGTCCACTACCCGGACCCGGACACCGGTCTGCTGATCATGATGGGTCTTTACGGTGTCGCGCTGGTGATCGGCGGCCTGACGGTCGGCCGGCTCTCCGACCGCTCCGGCAACCGGAAGCGCTATGTCCAGCTGGCCGCCGTCGTCATGGCCGCAGCGGCTTTCATCCTGACCGGCTGGCAAACCTGGCCGGCGGCCCTGCTCGCCGCCCCCTTGCTCGGGGTCGGCTTCGGCGCGTACTGGGCAGTCGCGCTCGCCATCCTGACCCAGGTCCTGCCGACCGCGCAGGACCGGGCCAAGGACCTGGGCGTGGTCAACCTCGCGAACCTCCTGCCCCAGGTCATCGCACCGCTGCTGGCCATCGTCATCCTGGCCGGCCTCGGCGGTTACCCCAGCCTTTTCGCCGCCGCGGGCCTCGTCACTCTGGCCGCGGGCTGCTTGATCGCGGGTGTGCGGACGGTGAGGTGACCTGGTCCGCGGTCGCTTTCGCCGGGATGGTGCGATCCAGTGCGGTGAACGCGAGCGCCGCGATACCGATGGCGGTGACGACGAGCGCGAGGTGGTGCAGCCCGCTGTCGTTGGTGTGGGCGCCGAAGGTGATGCCGATGAGGCTGGAGGAGAAGATCGCGCCGACGTAGCCGAAGGTGCGGAACAAACCGGCGGCGATGGCCAATGTCTCGCTGGGCGAGTGCGCGTACAGCGTCGCCTGGTTGGCGAAGTTCGACAGCCCGTTGGTGACGCCGAACAGGACGGACACCGCGACTAGCAGCGCGACCGGCGAACCGTGCTGGATGACCACCAGGAGCGCGCCGGTGCCGACGACCATGGCGCTGCCGATCACGATGGGCCGGCGCACCCAGCCACGGTTCGACGCGATCCGGGCGAGCACCATGCTCACCACGGACATGGGCAGCAGGATCAGCCCGACCTCGTAGGAGGTGTAGCCGGCGGCGCCCTCCATCCACTGGCTGATCGCGTACAGCGAGGTGTAAACGCCGAGGCCGACGATGAGTTGCCGCAGGTAGGTGCGTTGCAGGGCCGGGTTGCGGGCGAGCATCCGGACGTCGATGAGCGGACTGCGCGAGCGGCGTTCCCAGGCGATCAACCCGGCGAACAGCACGACCGCCACACCGAGCTCCCACCAGACCGGGTGGGTCAGCTCGTCGAGGAAGATCAGCAGGCTGACGATCGCGGCGGCGAACAGGCCGATACCCGGCAGGTCGATGGCGGCCGCCGTCCCCGCGAGCCCGGTCCGCTTGACCGGGCCGTCCTTCTCGACCACCACGAGGGCGGTGATGAGCGTGATCACGGCCAGCGGGACGTTGATCCAGAACAACCCCCGCCAGCCCAGCGCACCGGCGAGCGCGCCGCCCAGCGGCAGCCCGAGCACGACGGTGACCTGCGACGCGATACTGAAATCACCGAGGACCCGGCTCGGCACGTCGAGCCCGAGCCGGTCCGCGCGCCGTCGGACCAGTGCCATCGCGGCCGGGTAGGCGGCCGAGGTGCCGACCCCGATCAGCGCCCGCGAGACGAGCAGCATCCCGAAGTTCACGGCGAGGCCGCCCAGCACCCCTCCGGCGATCAGGACCATCAGCCCGGACGCGAACACCCGCCGTGGCCCGAAGACCGTCGCGAGTTTGCCGAGCGTCGGCTGCATCACCGCGCTGCACAGGTACAGCACCGAGACGAGGGTCGCCGCGGTGCCGGGGCCGAGGCGGAACTCCGCGGCGATCCCGGCCAACCCGACCGCGATCATCGAGCTGTTGATCGGGTTCAGGGTGGTCCCGAGCATCAGCGGCAGGGTGAACCGCAGTCCGAACGGTTTGCCCGGCTCACGATCGTTCGAGCGAGTCATGGCGCACACCTCCACATCCGTTAGTAGTACTAAGCATAATGCTTTGTTATACTAAAGAATCGTGACGGATGCCTCGATCGCCGAGTTGGGCGCGCAGCTGCGGACCGCGGTCGCCCGGGTGTACAGCCGGTTCCGCTCGGAACGTGCCGAGGGCGAAGTGGCCGAGGCCGCGATGCTCGTGCTGGTGCAGTTGCGCAAGCACGGCCCGCTCAGCCTGGGCGAGCTGAGCGAGCGAGCCCGGGTGACACCGGGCTCGATGAGTCAGACGGTGAACCGGCTCGTGGCGGCCGGTCATCTCGTGCGGGAACGGGACGCCGCGGACCGCCGCCGGGTGCTGTTCGTCCTCACCCGCGAAGGCACGCAGATGGCCGACCAATCACGGCGGCACCGCGAGACCTGGCTCAACGACCGGCTGGCGGCCCTGACCCCTGATCAGCGCCGCATCTTGGCGGACGCCGCCCCGATCCTCCAGCAGATCGCCGATTCCTGACTGAAAGCGAGTTCCATGTCCCCGCTCGAAATCTTGTTCCTGCCGCTCGGCTGGGCGTTGCGTGGTAAGCGTGCGGATGCCGGCCTCAGCGTCGCCCGCGCGCCGGAGCTGGCCACGGAAAACCGGCTCGAGCTGACGTCCGACGCGTTCCGGGATGGCGAAGTCATCCCGGCGAAGCATTGCGGATTCGGCATCGGGGACAACGTTTCCCCAGCTTTGCACTGGTCGAAGCCCCCGGACGGTACCCGCACGCTGCTGCTCGTGATCGAAGACTTGGACACGCCCACAAAGCGTCCGGCAATCCACACGGCCGCCTTGTTCGACGCCACGACAGCCACCCTGGCGGAGGGCGAACTCACCCCGGACAACCAGCGTTTCCGCTACCTACCCAACCACCGCGGCCGCACCGGCTACATCGGCCCGCGTCCCCTCCCAGGCCACGGCCCCCACCACTACCAATTCCTGTCTCTTATACTCAT
>NZ_WMBA01000101.1 GCF_009707865.1 Amycolatopsis pithecellobii | reverse complement strand
GTGTGGCCGCGGTGGTGGTTGTAGGTGTGGAGCCAGTGCGGTAGTGCTTGGCGTCGTTCGGTTTCGGATTGGTAGGGCTTGGCGTAGGCCCATTCGTCGAGCAGGGTGCGGTTGAACCGTTCCACTTTCCCGTTGGTTTGTGGCCGGTAGGGGCGGGTGCGTTTGTGGGTGATGCCGGCGTCGGTGAGGGTGTCGCGCCAGAGCTGTGAGCGGTAGCAGGCCCCGTTGTCGGTCAGGATCCGTTGGACGGTGATTCCGTTGGTGGCGAAGAAGGTTTGAGCGCGTTGCCAGAATTCGACTGCCGTTTCCTTCTTCTCATCGGGCAGGATTTCGGTGTAGGCCAGTCGGGAATGATCGTCCACGGCGTTGTGCAGGTAGCCGTAGCCGATTGGTGCCCGGTTGTTGCGGCGTTCGGTGGTGGTGGCCCGGGCGTTACGCCGGCCTTGGGCGCGGTCGAGCACGCGGTGGCCGCCGCCGTCGGGGATGTTGCCCAGTTTCTTGATGTCCACGTGCACCAGCTCGCCCGGGGTGGCGCGTTCGTAGCGGCGCACCGGCTGGCCGGTGGCGCGGTCGAGATGGGCCAGCCGGGCCAGGCGGTAGCGGGTCAGCACCCGGTGCACCGTGGAGGGCACCAGGTGCAGGAACAACGCGATCCGAGCCGGTCCCCACCGCCGCATCACGCGGACCTTGATGATCCGGCGTTCGGTGCGGGCCGGTGTGCGGTGCGGGCTGGCATGTGGCCGTGAGGACCGGTCACTCATCCCCCTTCACCGTCCTGGCGATAACGGTCGGCCCAGCGTTTCGCGGTCGAGACCGACACCTGGAACCGCTCAGCGGCCCGCCGCAGGGGCCAACCATCGTCCACGACACAACGAGCCAACCGGAGTCTGCCGGTCGGAGTCAGCGGGGCATTACGGTAAGACATGAGGGCCTCCGTGGGCTGGTGTCGACGTCGCAATCCACACCAAACCCGGAGGCCCTCCCTCAGACCAAGATCATCCGATCACGTGTCCCACCGTTCACAACCTCCCGAGCCAGAACAGCTAGCCCTAGAGTGGGCTCGACTCCAGGTTGCGACGGATCGTCCGGGGCGCCTGCAACGCCTATCTCGGCGACGAGCACCTTCCTGGCCGGCGTCGAGGACTGCCTCACGGGTGTCACCTGGGTGCACGAGCAGCGCGAAGCGCTCGGCCTCTCGACGGTGATCGTCCAGGGCGAGCCGGGTGGCGCGAGCGTCCCGTACATCAGTGGCGGCTACGGGTGGGACCGTGACCGCAGGCTCGCCAGATCGCGTGGCCGTACCACGCGTCCATCGAAGAGCTGCGTGGACTGCCGCCGTTTCGTTATCTCCGTCAACGAGCTCGATCCGCTGCGGGACGAGGGCATCGCGTTCGCTCGTCGGCTTCGCTCGTGATCGAGCAGCCGACGGCGCTCGTCGCGGCTGACGCGAAGTATCGATGTGCCCCGCGGTGATCCGCGGGGCACCTCTACGTTCGGGCCCGGAGTGCGCTCACTCGCCAATCCCATGGTTCGGGCTGCCCGTGAGCGTTGCTTTGGTGGCCACGGCGCGCATCATGGAGACCTGGGCTCATGGGCATGACGTCGTCGAAGCGACCGGCGGCATTGTTGTCCCGACTTCATCGTCCGTGAATCTCTCGATCGCGACGGGCAGCATCGCCCGCGCCAGGGCGGAAACCGCGGTCTGTGTGCCCGCCGAGGCCGCGGTTTCCATGAGGTCCCAGGGCCCGCAGCGTCGACGAGGGCGACCAGCGTGGAGCCGCTCCAGGACCAACGCCACCTGCGCCGCGAGGTCGTCCCGTAGCCACACGGTGCCAACGCGGCGTGTAGTAATCGGTCTCTGGCCAGGCACCGACTGCCAGCGCCGCTGCTCGTGCCGTGCGGGCGAAGAGAAGCTTCATCACGGAGCCAGCCGCATCGCATCCGTCGGCTCGCCGAGCCGGGTCACGCGCCACGCCCTCACCTCAGACCGCGACCGAGGTCAAGGTTGCCCCGCCATCGACGATGAGCGTCTGCCCGGTCATCCAGCCGGCGTCCTGGGAGAGCAGGAAGGCGACCACGCCGGCGATGTCCTCGGGCACGCCCAGCCGCCCGAGCGGGTAGCCCGCGGAGACCTCCGTCTCGCGGCCCTCGTAGAGGGCGGTGGCGAACTTGGTCTTCACCACCGCCGGCGCCACGCCGTTGACCCGGATGTCCGGACCGAGCTCGAGTGCGAGCAGCTCGGTGATCGAGTTCAGCATCGCCTTCGTGGCGCCGTAGAAGCCGATGTCGCGGACCGGCCGCACGCCGGCGACCGCGGACACGTTGACGATCGCGCCCCCGTGCTCCTTCATCCAGGCCGTGTGCACCTTCTGCACCCACGACAACGCGGCCAAGCAGTTGACCTCGACGGTCTTGCGCGCCGCGTCGAGGTCGAGGTCGACCATCGGCCCGTACGTCGGGTTGATGCCGGTGTTGTTGACCAGCAGGTCGATGCTGCCGAAGCTCCCGATCGCCTGCCGGACCACGCCGTCCTGGTGCTCGGAATCGTGCGCCCGCCCCGCGATGCCGAGTGCGTGCCGAGGGCCGCCGAGCCGCTCGACCGCCCCGTCGAGCGCCTCCTTCTTGCGTGCGGTGATCACCACCCGGGCGCCCTCGGAGACCAACCGCTCGGCGATTCCCAGCCCGATCCCGCGACTGGCGCCGGTGACGATCGCGGTCTTCCCTGCCAGGCGGGTCACGAGAGCCGCTCCAGCACCATCGCCATGCCCTGACCGCCGCCGACGCACATCGACTCGACGCCGAACTGCTTGTCGTGCCACTGCAGCGAGTTGATCAGAGTCGCGGTGATCCGGGCGCCCGTCATCCCGAACGGGTGCCCGACCGCGATGGCGCCGCCGTTGACGTTCAGCTTGTCGAGCGGGATGCCGAGCTGCTGGGCCGAGCCGAGCGACTGCACCGCGAATGCCTCGTTGATCTCAAACAGGTCGATGTCGTCGAGCGACATGCCCGCGTGCTGCAGCGCGGCCGGGATCGCCTCCACCGGACCGAGGCCCATGATCTCTGGGGACAGCGCAGTGACCGCGGTGGACACGATCCGGGCCAGCGGAGTCAGGCCGAGCTCCTTGGCCCGGGTGTCGCTCATTACCACCACCGCGGCGGCGCCATCGTTGAGCGGGCAGGAGTTGCCGGCCGTCACGGTGCCATCGGGGCGGAAGACCGGCTTGAGGCTGCTAACACCCTCCAGCGTGGTGCCGGGCCTCGGGCCGTCGTCGGCGGAGACTACGGTCCCGTCGGGCAACGTGACTGGAGTGATTTCGCGGGCCCAGAATCCCTCCTCGATCCGCTGGACCGCGAGGTTCTGGCTCCGCACGCCGAACTCGTCCTGCTCCAAGCGGGACATGCCCAGCACCTGGGCGACGTTCTCGGCCGTCTGGCCCATCGCGATGTAGAGGTCCGGCAGGTCGCCCGACTCACGCGGGTCGATCCAGCTCTCCGCTCCGCCAGCGGCCCGCTTCTCCGTGCGGGCCAGCGACGCGGAGAGGAGTGGGTTCTGGCCCTCGGCGTTGTCGGCCATGCCGTGGAAGAAGCGGCTGACTGTCTCCGCGCCGGCGGAGACGAACGAGTCCCCCTCGCCGGCTTTGATCGCGTGGAAGGCCATCCGGGTGGTCTGCAGGCTGCTCGAGCAGTACCGGTTCACCGTCACGCCGGGGAGGTGGTCCATCCCCGACAACACCGCCACCGCGCGGCCGAGGTTGTTGCCCGACTCTCCAGCCGGCTGGCCGCAGCCGAGGATCAGGTCAGTGATCTCCCGCGGGTCCAGGGCGGGCACCTTCTCCAATGCCGCCCGCACCATCTGCACTGCGAGGTCGTCCGGTCGTACCTCCTTGAGCGAACCCTTGCCGGCACGCCCGATCGGCGAACGGGTCGCGCTGACGATGACTGCTTCGGGCATCGCTGACTCCTAACTGAGCGCTTGCTTAGCGATACTCTGATGCAGATCCACCCGAGCGTCAAGACCAGGATGAGAGATCCACTGTTGTGCGTCACATGCCCCTGTAGTCGTCAGTGCCATCGACTTCAGTCGTTATCAATGCCCTGCGACCGTTGACACGCCGAATGACGTCGTGCACGCTGACAACAACTTAAGCAAGCGCTTAGATACCAACGGAGGTATCCCCTCATGTCGCTGCATTCCGAGCTGGGTGGACAGGGACGTATCGGCGACCCGCAGATGTCGCCGGCAACAGATCCACGCACGGATCCGCGGCTGCTGGCCGCTCTGGCGGCGGTCGGCATGGACGGGCCGGCTGTGTCGTCCGGCGTCGCTCGCGACACCACGTCCGCCGCCTTCGCGGACATGATCGTTGCCTCACACACCGGCTTCGAGGCTTTGTACGAAGCCTTGCCCAATGAGCTGTCGAATGACGACGCGACGGAGACCGAGCACACCACCCGCGCGATCGACGGACCGGATGGCAACGAGATCACGCTGCACATCTTCCGCCCCGCAGGCGCCGCGGAAGCCCTTCCCGCGCTGGTGTACCTGCACGGCGGCGGGATGGTCCTCCTCAACACGGTCAACAAGGTCCACGAGCGCTGGTGCCGGGATCTCGCCGCATCCGGGCTCGTGGTCGTCGCCGTCGACTTCAGGAGTGCCGGTTCAGGCCAGCTCGCCCCGTTCCCTCAGGGTCTGAACGACTGTGCGCACGCTGTCGCGTGGGTGGCCGAGCACCGCAGTGAGCTAGGGATCAGCGACAAGATCGTCCTCCAAGGCGAGTCCGGCGGCGGGAACCTGGTCCTGGCGGTCGTGCTCAAGGCGAAACGGGACGACACCCTCGGCAATATCTCGGGTGCCTACGCCATGGTGCCCTACATCAGTGGCGGCTACGGCTGGACCCGAAACCGGAAGCTCGCGGAACTGCCTTCGCTTGTGGAGACCGACGGCTACTTCCTCGACTGCGCGGACATGGACCTGTTCGTGGCTGCTTACGATCCGACCGACGCGCATAGGGAGGACCCTCTCGCGTGGCCGTACTTCGCCACCGTGGAAGACCTCACCGGCCTGCCGCCCCACGTGATCAGCGTCAACGAGCTGGACCCGCTCCGGGACGAAGGGATCGCCTACGCGCGCCGCTTGGCGGCCGCGGGCGTTGCGGTCGTGGGTCGGGTCAACTTGGGCGTTGTCCACGCCGCGGACTCGATCTTCCGCCAAGCTCTCCCCGATCTGTACCGGTCCACGATCCGCGACATCCGGGGGTTTGTCGGCGGCCTCCCGGCCTGATGCCCGGGTCGGATCCGCGCTCCCGGGCCCGCAGCCACGCCTTCACATCACCATCCCTGCCTCGACGCTCCACACGTGTGGGCTCACGATCCGACCTGGTTGGTCGTTCCAATCGAAAGGTGCGTCAAAAATGCGCATGAAGACTTGTGCCTCTGCTTTCTCGTTGCTTGGAGCTGCCGCGCTGCTCGCCGCGTGTTCCAGTACTGACTCCTCTGACTCCTCTGGTGGCGGGGCGTCGGGGACTGATTCGGTGGTGAGCTTTGACATCGCCAAGGGGCAGCCGATTCCGAATCAGTCGCTCAGCAGTTGGTGTGGTGACAAGAAGGTCAAGGTCGGTCTGGCTGTGGGTGAAGGCACGAATTCCTGGGTGGAGACGTTGCGGTACCAGTTCACGAAGACAGCCAAGCAATGCAATTCGGTCGACGCGGACATCCTGTACACCAGTGGTGGTGGGGACCAGCAGAAAGCGATCAGCCAGATCAACAGCCAAGTGGCCCAAGGCGTGAACGTGCTGTTGGTGCAGCCTGATTTCGGTGCCGCTGAGCTACCGGCGATTCGCAGCGCGAAAAAGGCCGGTGTCACCGTCGTCGTCTACAACTCGGCGATCGGCGGCAAGCCCGGCACCGACTTCACGGCACAGACCATCCTCGATGGTCACGCTGCAGGCAAAGCACTGGGCACCAAACTCGGTGAGAACGTCAAGAAGGGCAACGTTGTCTACCTCGGCGGCATCCCCGGGGCTGCGTCGTCCAAGGACAGCTTCGATGGTGTCAAGGACGCGTTGACGGGCTTCCCAGACCTCAAGCTGGTGACCGACACCCCGGTGACCACGAACTGGACGGCAGCCGGCGCACAGCAAGCGATGGCCGGTCTGATCGCGAAGTATCCGAGCATTGATGCGGTGGTCACTGACTACGGAGTGACCGCAAGAGGCGCGATGGCTGCGTTTCAGCTTGCCGGCAAACCCATCCCCGCGATCGCGACGGAATCGACTGACAACCAGTTCGGCTGTGAGTGGCACAAGCTCGCCGACAAGTCGATCAATGTCCCGGTTTTCAGCATCGACGGCGCCACGTCAATGGCCGAGATCGCCCTGCGTCAGGGAGTGGCTGCAGCCACCGGCAACAAGTACAGCGCGGACCAGAAGTTCGCGGCACCTTTGTTCAATGACACTCCCGCCGGACACGAGCCCCCCTGCGATCCCAACCTCCCGCCCGACGCAGACCTCTCCGCGGGACTCAGCACCGCAGAACTGGCCACGCTCTTCAAATGACCAAACCCCACCAGGGTGAACCTCCGAATGAAAGGCGGCTTGATGAGCGAGAAAGAACTCGTGACTCCTCCCAAGCACCTGCCGACCGCAGCCAGCTTGTGTATTGACGATGTCAGCAAGAGCTTCGCCGGTGTCCGTGCACTTAAGGGTGTCAGCCTCGAGGTCCGCGCCGGAGAGGTGCTCGGGCTGGTCGGGGAGAACGGAGCCGGCAAGTCGACTCTGATGGCGATCGCATCCGGCGCACTCGCCCCGGATTCCGGGAGTGTCTCGATAACTGGAGAGCGCCTGGTGGACGCCAACCCGGAGGAGGCGCGGCGACGGGGGTTGGCGATCGTCAGGCAGGAGCCCGCCCTCATGCCTGATCTGACAGTCGGGGAGAACCTCTACCTCGGTGTTCAAAAGTCCCATAGGCCCAGCAGTCAAGCCATGACGACCTGGGCTCGGCAGTGCCTGAAGTCCTGGGACAAAGACATCTCGATCGACCCGAGCACACGCGTCGACTCGTTGGTGCCTGAGGAGAAGTTCATCGTCGAGATCAGCAAGGCGCTCGCACAGAGCCCGGACGTGCTTGTCCTCGACGAGCCGACCGAGCACCTCTCGACCGAGGACGTGCAACGTCTGTTTGCTCGCATCCGCGACCTGACGGCAGCGGGGTGTGCGGTGGTGTACATCTCTCACCGCGTCCATGAGGTGCGTCAGATTGCCGACCGAGTCACCATCCTGCGCGATGGGCGGGTGCAGGGTACACACGCGACAGAGGATCTGGACGAGTCCAAGATCGTCAACCTCATCGTCGGTCGCTCGGTCGCCAGTGCCTTCCCAGACAAGCCGGCACACTCTGAATCTGGACCAACAGTCTTGGAGGTTACGAACCTTCGGGGAAACGGATTCAGTGACATCTCGATGACCATCCGGCAAGGAGAGGTCGTCGGGCTCGCCGGCATCGAGGGCAATGGTCAGCGTGAATTCATGCGTGCCTTGGCTGGGTTGAATCGCGGCCGTGGCACCGTCAAGATCGGCTCCACAGCGATCTCGATCCGTTCGGCGACCAGCGCGCGTGATGCGGGCGTCGCATACGTGCCGGCTGACCGCCACCACGAGGGGATAGCGGGCAGCCTGAGTGTGCGCGAGAACCTGAACATGCGCTCGCTTGCGTCCTATGCCTCCCTGGGTTTCCTTCGCAGGTCAGACGAGGATGATGCGGCGCGGAGAGCCATCTCGTCGTTTCGTATCAAGACTCCGACGATGCAGACGCCGATCAGTTCCCTATCCGGAGGAAATCAACAGAAGGTCGTGCTCGCGAGCGTCCTTGCAACCGAGCCGCGAGTCCTACTGGCTGATGAGCCGTCGCAGGGCGTCGACGTCGGTGCTCGCCTGGAGATCTATGAACTGATCCGGTCATCGGCGGCCAGCGGCACCGCTGTGCTGGTGGTCTCGGCTGATGCCGCCCAACTCGCGGGACTTTGTGATCGAGTGATCATCTTCTCCAGGGGAACCACGGTGGCCGAACTGGCCGGCGCGGACGTGTCCGAGCGGGACATCACTCGCGCTGTCCTTACTTCCACGGCCGAACGTGTGAGGCCCCAACGAGCATCGCGGCTTGTCAGATGGTTGGCCGGGTCCTGGGCGCCACCCATCAGCGTGGCGACCGCAGTCTTGGCTCTCGGAATTTGGGCGAGTCTTGCGAATAACAACTATTTGAGCGGCCACAGCATCAGCGTCATCCTGTCCCTCACAGCCACGCTCGCCTTGGCGGCGTGTGGGCAGCAGTTGGCGCTGACCATCGGAGGCATCGACTTATCGGTCGGCCCGCTAATGGGCGGTCTCGTAGTCATCGAGTCGTACTTCTTGGTCGACAATGCGACCGGCCTCACCCAAGCTTTCGGGTGGTTCCTCCTGTTCGGCGTGGCTATCTGCGTCGGTGTCGTTAACTGGGTTTTGATCGACCTGGTGAAACTGCAGCCAATGATCGCGACTCTCGTGACCTACACCGCCTTGCAAGGTCTGTCGTTGACCCTCAGGCCGGTCCCTGGAGGGGTCATCACGACGGCAATCACTGACCCGATCAGCACGCAATACGGCGCCGTTCCGGTAATTTTCATCATCGCTGTCGTCCTTGCGCTTGGCCTGGAGTTGGTGCTGTTTCGGTCACACTTCGGCATCGCGCTCCGCGGTCTGGGCTCCAAACCGGAGGCCGCCCGCGTTGCGGGTGTCGTGCCTCACCGCGTGCACTTCTTCGCCTATATCGGATGTTCGCTCTTCGCAGCGCTGGCGGCCATTCCGCTTCTGGCTCAGGTCGGTTCGGGTGATCCGGCATCGGGCATCTCGTACACCATCGGCAGCATCGCGGCCGTTGTGATCGGCGGCGCAAGCGTTTTCGGCGGCCGAGCATCGTTCGTTGGAGCGTTTCTGGCCGCTCTCCTGATCGGGCAGATCGACGCCGTTACCAGCTTCCTCAATCTCAGTGAGGCGTGGAGCTCATACCTGCTCGGCGGAATGATGATCGTCGGAGCTGCTGCATACAGCAAGAGCCGTCAGTTGGCGTTGCCGCGATGAAGGCCGCTCCTCGAGAGGACCCGTTTTTTCCGGTCTCGGCCGGTAAGCCTGACGCCGGCCAGGGCCGAGCACAAGCAAGGCTGCGTGTCGGAGAGTTCGGCTGGATCTGGTTCGGGCTGATCGCTGTGTTCGCTGTCAGCGTCGTGGTTGCTCCCGGAACACTGCGGCCAGACACTCTCGCTTCGTTGCTGCCCTTTGCCGGTGTGCTGACGGTGGCGTCGGTGGGCCAGACAGCCGTCATTCAGCAGCGGGGATTGGATCTCTCAATACCGGGCACGATGGCGATGTGTGCCTTGGCGATGGCCAAAATGGAGATTGACCACTCCCTGCTGATCGCCGCAGGTGCGGCCGTCGTCCTGGCGGCGTGCATCGGCGCTCTCAACGGATTGATCGTCACAAAGTTCTCGGTGACACCGATCATCACCACCTTGGCCGTCAACGCCCTGCTGGTCGGTGGCGCTTTCACATACGTCAACGGCTCGGCGGTCTCGATTTCCGCCACGATGACCGAGTTTACTCGAGCCAAACCGGCAGGCGTTCCGGCGATCGTCATCATCGCGATCGCGCTCGTCGTGTTGCTAGCTCTAGCGCTGAGCAAGAGCGTCGCCGGGCGAAGGTTCATCCTGGTCGGAGCGAGCCCATCGGCTGCCCGGGCTGCCGGCATACAGGTCACGCGCTACCAAGTCGGAGCCTATGTCGTCTCCTCGATCTGCGCAGGATTTGCCGGGGTCCTACTGGCGGGCTACACCGGCACAGCGACATCCGACCTGGGCAACCCATTTCTCCTATTGACCATCGCCGCGGTCGTGATCGGCGGAACCCCCCTCTCTGGGGGGCGAGGCAGCCTTATCGCCACAGCAGCGGCCGCTCTGTTCCTAACCCAACTCGATCAGCTGAGCAGTTCCCTAGGCGCACCGAGCTCGGTCCAGTACTTCGTGCAGGCCGGCGCGCTTGTGCTGGCCACCACCTTGCGATACCTGGCCTTCGGCTCGATGTTCAGGGGGTGCCCCAACCGCCGACTACCCCCTCCGGCACCGACCGCTGGGGCAGCCGGCATCGAATCGCATAACCAAGTAGAAGGGCTATCAAGCTAATGGGATCTTTGGACGGCAGAGTCGCGTTCATCACCGGTGTTGCACGAGGACAGGGCCGCAGTCACGCTCTCAAACTCGCCGAGGCGGGTGCCGACATCGTGGGTCTGGATATCTGCGAGGATGCCGCATCGCCGCACTACTCACTTGCGACCGAGAGCGACCTGGATGAGACGGCTCGGCTCATCGAGAAATTGGGTCGGTGCGCCATTCTTCGCAAGGCCGATGTCAGAGACCTGGATCAGCTTCGCGCGGTCGTGGATGAGGGAGTCGCGAATCTCGGGAGGCTGGACATTGTCGTCGCCAATGCAGGAATCTGCTCGATCGGCGGCACTCATGATCTCGATGAGGCGACATTCCAGGAGATGATCGACATCAACCTCACCGGCGTCTGGCGAACGGTGAAGGCAACAGTGCCTCACCTGCAGGCTGGTGGGCGCGGGGGTTCCGTCATTCTCGCCGGCTCAGGCGCCGCGTTCATACCACCGCCGCACCTCGCGCACTACAGCGCCGCGAAGGCGGGCGTGAACTCGTTGATGGCATCGTTCGCGCTGGAGTTCGGTCCAGAGTTCATCCGCGTCAACGCGGTCATTCCTACCAACGTCGACACCCCGATGCTCGACAACGAAAAGGTGCGCAAGCTGTTCATGCCCCATGTCGATGCGCCAACCAGGGCGGATGCCATGAGCTCGGACTCCGAGTACGTCCGTATGCATCTCATGCCGATTCCGTGGGTCGAGCCGTCCGACATCAGCGAAGCCGTGCTGTTCCTCGCCTCGGATGCGTCCCGCTACATCACGGGAGTTGCTCTGCCGATCGACGCGGGCTACCGGCTCAAGAAGTAGCACCTGTCAAACGTTCCAAGAGATCGGCCGACAGAGTCCGAGGCATACCACAAGTACCGCTTTAGAGAGAGGGATACAAAATGTCCAAACCAGGAATCACGCGGATTTTCCACACGAACATCGTCGTTCGCGACATGGACCGCTCGGTGAAGTGGTACACGGAGGTGCTGGGCGCGTCATTGATCGATGGTCCGTTCGAAGCCGAAGGTGAGAACCTTCGCGGCATCTCATTCGGCCTCGAGGACTTGGGCGTGGGCGCGGACGAAGTGAAGATTCGTTTTGCCCTTCTTGGCTGGGGCGAAGGGCCCGAACAGACGTTCCTCGACCTGATCGAGTCGGTGAACCCACCCACGTTTGGATCGGTACATCCGAGCGTATTGCACGTCGGGCTAGCTCGTCTGTGCCTCGCCACGGACAGCGTCCAGGCATCGCACGACGCGCTTCTCGAGCGGGGTGTCGAGTTCTTGACGCCGATCGTCGAATTCGACGTCAGCGAGGGGCCGCTTGCCGGTCACGCGTGCGTTTGTTTCCGAGACCCGGACGGGACGGTCCTGGAGATTTACGGGCCCAAGTAATACCGCTCTCGAAAACGGCCCCAGTGGGGTTCTTACGCACGGTCACTCCGCAACCAACTCTCGATAGGAACCCTGATGGGACGCTTGGACAACAAGGTGGCGTTTGTTACTGGTGCCGCGCGAGGCCAAGGGCGGAGTCACGCCGTACGGCTGGCGGAGGAAGGGGCGGACATCATTGCGGTGGACATTTGCGGTGCGGTCTCGTCGAACTTCGCACCACCTGCCACCGGCGAGGACCTGGAGGAAACCGCCGAACTGGTCAAGAAGCTCGGCCGGCGAATCAGTTCCGCTGTTGCCGACGTCAGGGACTACGGTCAGCTGGTCGACGCGCTCGAGAGGGGTGTGGCAGAGCTTGGCCGACTGGACATCGTTTGTGCGAACGCAGGCGTGGTGTCCTACGCGAGATCGCATGAGCTTTCGGCGGTTGAGTGGCAGCAGACCATCGACGTCAACCTGACCGGCGTGTGGAACACCTGCCGTGCGGCCGTCCCGACGCTCTTGGAGCAAGGCGAAGGGGGCTCAATCGTCATCACCAGTTCGTCCGCAGGCCTGAAACCCGCAGAAAACATGGGGCACTACGCGGCTAGCAAGCATGGAGTCCTGGGTCTGATGAAGACCATGGCACTCGAACTAGGCCCCAGCAGCATACGAGTCAACGCGGTCAACCCGGGCGCGGTGGACACGCCCCTCATCCACAACGCGGGAACCTACGAAGTCTTCGCCTCTGACCTGGAGCGCGTCTCGCGAGACGACTTTGAAGAACGAGTCGCACCTCTGATGGTGCTGCCCATCCCGTGGGTCGACCCAGTCGACGTCTCGAACGCCGTTCTGTTTCTCGCCTCGGACGAGTCCCGTTACGTGACTGGGGTCGCGTTGCCAGTCGACGGTGGCCAAGTCCTCAGGTAGGTCCCTGGTTTCGGCGTCCTTCCGGACGCCTGTGAATGAGCTGGCCTGACCGGCATCGCGTCGGTCCAATCGGGCCACCTCTACCGCTGGGGCGTCCTCTTGACAGCACAAACAGGGCGCTCATAAACTAAGCGCTCAGTCAGCAAGGTGGGCCGTCATACCTTTCGGGGTGCAGCAGGCACCTTGGGGATGGCTCTTCGATCCTCTAAGAGATCGCTCGACGACGCCCCAGCGAGGCGCCTCACCAACGGGACCTTGGGGGACAGATGGCAGCCGCGCCGACACGTGAAGGACTCCACCGACGGACGCCGAGGTACGGCAGGAGAACGGCGACTGGCAAGATCGATCCGGGCCGCATCCATGTCCAACACATGTCCGTACCCTACGTTCGGGCCGATGATTTCTGATGACTGAACATATCCCTCTGTCGCGAGCGGAAGAGACGCGACGACGGTTGCTCGAGGCCGCTCTCACAACTTTCGCTGAGAAGGGTTTCCACGCTACGACGACACGCGACATCGCCTCCGCCTCCGGCATGAGCCCAGCGGCGCTGTACATCCACCACAAGTCGAAGGAGGAGTTGCTCTTCATCATCGCCAGGGACGGTCACCACCACGTCCTCAAGTTGATACGCGCGGCGATCGCTTCTGCCGACGACCCAGTGGAGGCGCTTCGCGCAGTGGTCCACGACTTCGCAGCCCACCATGCACGAGGCCATACCGGCGCCCGCGTCGTCAACTACGAGCTGGCGGCCCTCGCGCCGGACCACCTCGCGGAGATCCGCGCTATTCGACACGACATCGATGATGAGATGCGGCACGTCGTCGCGTGGGGCATGTACACCGGCCGATTCGACGTACGCGACGCACGGATCGCCGCCGCGGCGCTGCTGTCCCTGGGCGTCGATCTCGCCCGTTGGTACCGCGACGGAGGCCGCTGGACGCCTGAGGAGATCGGCGACGAGTATGCGGCTATCGCTCTGCGGATCGTGGGGGCCCGCACCTAGCTGCGAAGACCAGCGGCGCGCGTCACCCGTCGCGCGGCGACGCTACCGGGCGATGTCGCGCGGCTCGATCGGTCGTTCGAGGGCCACGACGACGGGGGCGAGGCCCCACTCGTTCCCGCCCAAGCGGGACAGCGGCCGGAGACGATCGATCTGGGGACGCCCGGCCACAAGCACGTCGGCGTCTATGGAGAACCGCAGGACCCTACCCAGCACGTGGACGGAATCCCCGAGTTCCTGCGTGGAGTGCAAGGCACATTCCAGCGAGGCCGGTGAGGCTGCAACGCGGGGGACCTTGGTCGTCTCGCTGTGTTCCATCTCGATGCCCAGGACCTCGGCCTCATCGACAACCGGCTCGAACGAGGCTGCACTGTTGTTGATCAGGTGCAGCATGGGTTCGCTGGCGACGTTCACCACGAACTCCTGCGTAGCGATGATGTTGGCCAGTGTGTCCTTGCGTCCGACCGACGTGAAGCACACGATGGGGGGAGAGGCGCACGCGACGCTGAAGAACGAGTGCGGCGCAAGGTTGCCCACCCCATCCGCGGAGATCGTCGAGATCCACGCAATGGGTCGCGGAACGATCAGCGAGGTCATCAAGCGATAAGGATCCACCTCGGGGTCGGCGCAGTCGAAGACGGTCCGGCTCATCGGACGCCTCCCTTTCTGGGGGCGCCGAGCAGGTGCTTGCCGTCCCCGTCATGAAAGAACGGCGCGTCGACCACGGTGACGTGGGCAGGGCCGTTCACATCGGCTCACACTGGTCGCCGACGGGCTCGAGCACCCAGATGACCGGCTCCGCGGTCAGGAGACTGCCGACCACTTCGCCGAACTCTCGGTACGCCCGCAACTCTCGATGCCGGCGGATCGCCTCGCTGGAGTCGTAGGCCTCGAGCAGGACGTAGTCCGACTCCCTCTCGCTGGATCGTTGGAGGTCGTAGCGCAGACACCCCCGATCGGCGAGCATCTCGGGACGTGCCTTCGCAACGGCGCTCTCGAAGGCGGCCGTCTGCCCCTCACGCACGCTGAGGGCCGCGATCACGTTGATCATTCTTGTCCATTCTGTCGGTCGATCGACTGCGTCACACAGCGCTGTCGCAGATCGTGTCGAGCTGGTGGCTGCCTTCAGCGGCACTTGTCACTTCCCCTTCTTGAACTCGGCTGACGTGCGGCAGCTGACGTCTCTGTGAGTTGGGCGCTACACCTGGAGAGGCGGCGCGAGACTTCGACGATGTAGGCCTCTCACGTCCTGGACGGTCCGACGGACAAGGCCCGGTCACCCTGCTCGCCGCTCGCCGCCTGGAGCTCGCGCTTGAGTACCTTGCCTGTCGGGCCCTTGGGGAGGCCGTTGACCAGATGGATCTCACGCGGATACTTGTACGAGGCAAGTCGCTCGGCGCAGTAGGCGACCAACTCTTCTTCTGTCGCCGAAGCGCCGGGTCGTAGGGCGACGAAGGCAACGACCTCCTCGCCCAACCGGTCATGAGGCCGACCGACGACAGCTGCTTCCACGACCTGAGGATGTCCGTACAGCACTTCCTCGATCTCCCGCGGATAGACGTTGTAACCGCCCCGGATGACGAGATCCTTCAGCCGATCGACCACGAACAAGTAGCCGTCGTGATCCCGGTAGCCCAGATCGCCGGTGTGGAACCAGCAATCTCGTAGAGCAGCGGCGGTTGCGTCGAGCTGCTTGTAGTAGCCCTTCATCACGTTGTGTCCACGGACGACGAGCTCCCCGATATTGTCCGCCCCTGGCGGCAGCTCGGTGCCGTCGGGCGCGACCACGCGGACCTCGACGCCCCAGATCGGCTGGCCGATCGAGAGCACCTTGCGCCGCTTGGCGTCGAGGTTGAATGTGGTGGAAGCAGCGGTTTCGGAGAGACCATAGCCCTCAAGGATCACCACGCCCTTGAACTTCTCTTCGAAGGCGTGGATCACCTCTCCCGGCATGGACGCGCCGCCCGAGACGGCCTTGCGCAGCGAGGAGACGTCCCGGCCGGCCGCATCGAGGTGGAGCAGAGCGACGTACATCGTCGGCACGCCCATGAAGATGGTGGCGCGATGGTCCTCGATGACGTCGACCACCTTCAAAGCGTCGAACCGGGGCATGAGTACGAGCGACGCGCCGTAGCGCACGGTGACGTTGAGGATGCAGGACAGACCGAACACGTGGAACAGAGGGAGCACACCCACGAACGTGTCTTCGGGCCCTGCCTCCAACAGCGAGCCCACCACTGTGCAGTTCATGTAGAGCTGGAAGTGCGTGAGTTCGGCGCCCTTGGGTTTGCCGGTCGTCCCGCTGGTGTAAACGATCACGGCCGTATCATCGGACGACGCCGCGTACAGCCACCTGTCGTCTGGCGCGGCGAGCAAGTCTTCGAAGGGACGTGCACCCTCACCTGCAGGCTGTTCGAGCAGTCCGACTACGTAGGCCATCACGCCCTTGGCCCGATTCGCCCCTACCAAGGCCGTTGTGGTCGACTGGCTCGAGGTGATGAGCACTTTCGAATCGCTGTCCGCCAACTGGTAAGCGACCTCTCGACTCTTCAGCGACGGGTTGAGCGGGACCATGACGTGCCCACCCTTGAGGATGGCGAAGTAACTGATGAGAAACTCGGCCACGTTCGGCAACTGCACCGCGACCTTGTCACCGGGTTGCAGGCCAAGGGCGCGCAGCGACGCGCTCACCCGCCCCGACATCTCCTCGACCTGGGCGTAGGTCAAAGAGCCGCCGTCCACGTATGCCAACACGTGGTCCGGGTTCGAGGCGGCGGACTCGCGCAGGATCATGGCGAGGTTAAACGACATCTCAGCGCATCTCCAGGCGAGGAGTCCTAGTGTGACTTCGGCGCCCTGTGACCTTCTGACGCCTACGCTCGCTCTTCGCCAGCGAGTTGTCGTGCGCTTCGCCGGGACCATCGGCGAAGCGCCGGGGCCACACGCGTGCGAGCTCCTGCGCCAACGGATGATCCGGCGAAAGCCCAGCCGCGCCGTGCGCCCGGAAAGCCTTATCGAGAATCCACTGCACGGTCGCCGCAGTGGCGATCTTGATCGCTTGGACCTCGCTGTGAACTTCCTCGTTGCCGACGGTGCCCATCAACCCTGCGGTCTTGAGCACCAGCAAGAGTTGCTCGATTCGCACCCGGGACTCCGAGATCGAAAGGGTCATGGTTGGGGTCGAGGCTTCGGGCACCATTACAACCTCCGATTACTAAGCGCTTGCTTAGAGCGTAAACACTCACGGTGGAAGGCGTCAATGGGAATCGCCATGTCCGTCCCGCACGCCCGCGGCCTCCCGGCTGATGCGTGGCGGAGCGGCCGGAACGCCTCGTGGCGCCTCCGGTCCGCCCCTGTCGAAGTCCCGCGCACGTCAGCCGAGGGTAGGTGGCAGATCGCCGACCTGGATCAGGAGCTTGCCAGTGAACGCGCCATTCAGCAGCCCGCGGAGTGCGGCAGGCGCATTCTCGAGCCCCTCCACGACATCCTCCTGGTAGCGGATCTTGCCTTCCCGCAGCCAGCGCGGCATGTCCTCGAAGAATGGAGCGTGGTGGGTAGGTGCGAACTCATCCTGGATGAATCCCCGAACCGTGAGACTCTTGGTCAGGATCCTGCGCATGAATCCTGGGAACCGGTCAGGCCCCTCAGGCACCGAGGTTGCGTTGTACCAGGCAGCCAAGCCGCAGACCGGCACCCGAGCGAAGCGGTTGAGCCGGTCGAGGACCGCCTCGGTGACGTGCCCACCCACGTTCTCGAAGTACACGTCGATGCCATCGGGCGTGGCTTCCGCAAGATCGTCGACGAACGTCGATGACCGGTGGTCCACGGCCGCATCGAAGCCCAGCTGCTCCAGGAGCACGCGCCTCTTCTCCGCACCTCCGGCGATGCCGACGGCCCGCGCGCCGTCGATCTTCGCGATCTGCCCGACCGCGGACCCGACCGGACCG
Organism: Amycolatopsis pithecellobii; assembly: GCF_009707865.1. Classification (GTDB taxonomy): domain Bacteria; phylum Actinomycetota; class Actinomycetes; order Mycobacteriales; family Pseudonocardiaceae; genus Amycolatopsis_E; species Amycolatopsis_E pithecellobii. The sequence goes on along the minus strand of NZ_WMBA01000101.1, from coordinate 4,937 downwards.
GTCGCAGCTGCGACGACCACGGTCTCCCCCGGCTTGGGCCGGCCGATCACCCGCATCCCCGCGTACGCGGTGAAGCCCGGCATCCCGAGCACCCCGAGCGCCGTGGACACAGGAGCAGCAGCAGGGTCGATACGACGAGTTCGCCTCCCGTCGACAACGGCATACGACTGCCACCCGGCGTCAGCCAGGACGACATCCCCCACGGCGCGCTCGGGAGCACGCGACTCGACGACCTCGCTCACCGTGGCGCCGACCATCACGTCCCCGATCGCCACCGGCGCGGCGTACGACTTCGCAGTGCTCATCCGGCTGCGCATGTAGGGGTCCAGGGACAGGTAGATCGTGCGCAGCAGGACCTGGCCCTCTTCGAGCTCGGGGAGTTCCACGGTGACGCTCTCGTACGCGTCATCGCCGGGCTCGCCGACCGGATAGGCGGCTAGTCGGATCTGGGAACTGGTCGTCATGTGAGGTCCTTCGAAGGTTGGTCGGCTCGGGGAGTCAGTCCGGGCAACGCCCCGTAGGACACGTGCGAGGCGAGGGACAGACATCCAGCGAGGGATGCTCTGCCTTGCAATTGACTAAGCGCTCGCTTAGAATACACAGACTGTGCACCAATGACCCCAGATCGTCAAGCGGGCACCTCGAGGTCACGCAGCTAAGCGACACCGAGACCGACGTCAGCGCTCAGCCCGGTCATCCGCACACAGAGAGCGGCGCACGGTGTCGATCGGTACGAACCACGTCCCGCCACGGGACATCGCTGCTGCCACCGAAGCAGGTCGAGCGCGCGCCCGAGCGAAGGCCGACGAGCTCCAGGCGACCGCCGCCTGACCTCGCGGGGACCGCCACCGCGGAAGTCGGCCTCGCCTCACCAGCCCCTACCCATCGACGGGCCTCAAACACCACGTCCGCTCAGACCCGAGCACGACCACCACCAGGAGAGACGAAGAATGCACACACGCGCCGCCATCATCCGCGAGTCGCCCGGAACGTTCGAGGTCGTCGATGTCGAGCTGGACGACCCTCGTCAGGGCGAGCTGAAGGTCAGGATGGTCGCATCCGGACTCTGCCACTCCGACGACCACTTCCAGACCGGCGACATGCCTCCGGGCCACTTGCCCCTCATCGGGGGGCACGAGGGTGCCGGAGTCGTCGAAGAGGTCGGGCCCAACACACCGGGCTGGGACGTCGGCGACCATGTCGTGTTCTCCTTCATGCCGAGCTGTGGCCGCTGCCGCTTCTGCAGCGAAGGGATGACCAACCTGTGCGACCTGGGTGCGTACTTGCTCATCGGCTCGCGGTTCGACGCAGAAGGCAGCTTCCGGTTCTCCCTGCCTGACGGCACCGGGGTCGGACAGAACTGTGCCGTCGGCACCTTCGCCGAACGCACCGTCGTCTCCGTGGACTCCGCGATCAAGGTCGACAAGGACCTGCCGCTCGACAAGCTGTGCCTGCTCGGCTGCGCCGTCGGCACCGGGATGGGCTCCGCGATCAACTCCGCCGGGGTAAGGCCGGGAGACATCACGATCGTCATGGGCGTCGGCGGTATCGGCATCAACGCGGTCCAAGGAGCGGCCCACGCGGGTGCCACCGCGACCATCGCGGTCGACCCGGTGGCCCTCAAGCGCGACACCGCGCTGGCCATGGGAGCGACGCACGCCTTCACGACGATCGCCGAAGCGGCCGAGCACGCCCGCTCGATGACGAACGGTCAGGGTGCCGACTCCGCCATCGTGACCCCCGGCGTGGTCAGCGGGCAGGACGTCGCCGACGCCTTCGCGGCGATCCGCAAGGGAGGTGTCGTCGTCGTCACCGGGACCACCCCGATGGATGAGATCGGCATCCCGGTGAGCCTCTTCGAGCTCACGCTGATGCAGAAGCGCATCCAGGGCTCACTCTTCGGCGGTTGCAACCCCCGAGCCGACATCCCGCGCCAGATCGACATGTACCGCAACGGGCAGCTCAAATTGGACGACCTGGTCACCAAGACCTATCGGCTCGACGACATTACCAAGGCCTACGACGACCTCCGGGCTGGCCTCAACATCCGCGGCGTCGTCCTGTTCGACTGATGATGCGGGTGTCCTGCCGCACCGCGGCAGGACACCCGGTGAGAGCCGGGCTGGGCCACCCGGCAAGGGTTCGGCGTCCCAGCCTTGCGCCGCACGACCGGTCGATCAGGTCAGAATGGCCCGAACCGCAACGCCCACCTTGGTCGCGTCCGGTTCGTGCTCGCCCGTGATCATGTCGATGTAGGAGAACGACTCGGCTATGCGGACCAGCAGGCAGGCGAGGTCGTCGATGGGCACGCGCTCTGCACTCCGGGGAAGCACCTCATGCAGCAGATCTGCCACGTAGCGGATGAAGTTGCGCTGGACGTCGCTACTCCGAGTTGTCAACCGGCGCGGACAGTGATCTGGTCGAGATCGGCCGACGCTACTGGAATCTGGAGGGTGTCGAGCTGGACACCGGGCGGGTCCGCTGGGCGGAGCGGAGCAGCGACATCGCCTTGCAGTCCGATCTGGGCAGGCCGTTCGTGGTCGCCGCGGCGTCGGTGCGCGCGATGCTGCCCGGGCAGACCTGCCGCGGCTGTGGCGGTGCGCTGTCGTTGACTTCGCGCACCGCATTGGAGCGGGTGCTGGCGGGGGAGGAGCCGGTCTGCGTCGAGTGCGACCAGTCGTTGAAGGACAACGTCGCGGGCCTGGTGGGCTCGAACCAGCTCCAGAACGCGCAGCTGCGTCGAGCCCGCGCCGCGGCTCAGCAGAACGTTCAACGGTTGCAGCAGCTGCGCCGGGACGCGCAGATCGCGGTGCTGCACAACGACTACGCGATCGAGCTACTGCCGGATGCCGATGTTCCGCAGGCGCCAGTCCGCACGGAGCTGGCTGCGCTGGCGCTGTTGCGCTACGCACCGCAACCAGCTCGGATCAGCCCGTTGCAGGATTGGGTCGACCCGCTCTATCCACGGGAAACGCAAGCCGGCACAGTGCTCGCCGAGGTACCGCGAGCCGGCTTGATCCGCATCCACCCGGACACCTCGATCAACAGTGTCGTCTGGGAGCCTGAGACATTCGACGACGCGATGGCGGCGATCAACGAAGCCGATGTGAACGCGGAGGACCACATCCAGCGCGTTGCCCGCACCGATCGCTCTTACCCTCTGCGCGCCATCTACTACGCTCCGTTTGGACACAGTCTAGACACGGCAGCGGCCGCGGTTCGCGACGAGATGAACTGGCGGCTCGACCCGGCCCAGCTCACCGCCGCCCGGCAGCACCAGATGCAGGACGTGGTCGTTGAACTGCTCGCCGAGGAAATGCTGCGCTACCTCGCTGTTCTGCTCGAGGAGCACAACCTGCCGCAGGTCCCGGAGAATCACTGGGACAAGCTGGTCGAGGCGGCCTACGAGGTCGCCCGCATCCGCCCGCTGTCGCAGCTCTACAACCTGGCCTGGCGTTCGGCACGCGACGCCGCCGGCGGCCGCGCAGCGCAACCCCCATGCGCCCAAGGCGCACATGACCACCCACGCGGACAACCGGTTCGAGTCCTACGCTCAGCAGGCCCTCAACCCCGCCCACGAGGTCAAACCGTTCGGCCCCAAGACAGGACTCGAACTCGCGGCCATGACCCGCACTCTGTTCCTGCGCGTGCTGAATCGCGCCCCCTTTCGCCACCAGCCTGCCTGACATCGACTGGCCCGATCCCGCCCCGAGCAGCGGGGACGAGACCGACGGCGACACCCCGCGGGCGGCCGCGCCGTCAACGCATACCGCCGCAGCCGTTGGTTCCACCGCCAGTGATCTCGGGGAACTGCGCTGCGGCGTCTGCGGGTTCCCGGTCCAAGCCGCCGACGCGTGGCTCTGGGTTGACATCCATGCCGCCATCGCCTACCTCGAGCACAGGAACAAGAGCCGTACCTTCGAGAACTACCTCGACCATCTCGAGCAGCACCCACCACGCTCATGCTGGGGCCTCGGGCACAGTGAATGCGGTCCCGACGAAGGCGCCCTGCACGATGTTCGCCTGCCCGCCAGCCACCGCGAGCTGCTGGCATGGACCGCCGACATGCTCAGCCACAGGTGGATCAACGGGACGGACCTTGCCGCCCTCCTGCACGAAGCCGCCAACCGCTCCGGCCGGTTTACTAACACCGAAACCCGGCGATACCGACCACCTGGGGCGCCGAGCGTCTGACTCAGGACAGCCTGCACCCGTGCATGTGCAAGCCGACTTACCTTGATCGAGTAATCTTCCTCCGCTCGCAGACTGGGCCGCTCACATTCGTGGTACGGACCCTCATCGCGGGCTTGGTGCGGTGTCGAGTTGCGCGGCCGGCTCGACGGATGGCGCCGGGGCACTCCAACGCGTCGCCTCGACCACCGTCCTCCACGATGTGAACCGGCTGGCCCGTGCGCTCCGCGCGTCGTCGGACCAGCACGCACAGAGCGCGCAAGAAAAACTCGCCCAGCTCGTCGACGAACCCGGCGGTGAGCGCCGTGACCACCTCGGCAACGGCGGCGAACTTCCCAAAGATCCCTAGGAGCTGATGGGGTTCACTCTCCAAAACCGTCACCACGTCACGAATGCTCACCTGCTCTTCTGCGGCATCACCGGCTGCGCCATCGCCCTCGTCACACCGTCGTCGTGGCAACAGGGGTACTACTCCTTAACGGCCACATCCTTGCCGGAGCCGGCGGACTGGCCGGCACCCCCGCAACCCCGACCCGATAACGTGATCCGCTGGCGACCGGGCAGCGGTTGGTGTCCAGCAACGCGTCGTCCCAGCCCGGCAAAACCCATGTGTCAAGCGGAGACCAACCGGCCGCGACTCGTCGCGGCGGAACTCGACGACGTCGCCATTCAAGGTCGTACTCGCCGCCCGGACTCATGACGCGCGAACTCCGTGGGGTCAGAGGGTGGCTGTGGGTGGGAAGGTG
>NZ_WMBA01000100.1 GCF_009707865.1 Amycolatopsis pithecellobii | reverse complement strand
ACCTCTCCCCCACCACCACCCTCAGCGGAGGCGCTTCGCGCCGCTAGATTGGATATATGCCCGACATGCGGCTCAGCGACGCCGAGCGTGAAGAGGCGATCGAGGCGCTGTCCGAGCACGTCCGCACCGGGCGGCTCGACATCGATGAGTACGGCACCCGTTCGGCCAAGGTCACCGCGGCCAGGACACGCGGGGACCTGGCGCCGCTGTTCGAGGACCTGCCGGAACCGCAGCCCAGTGTGCTGAGGGCGAGACCGGTGCCCGCGCGGCCCGCCGCGCCCGCACGCCGGTTCAGCGTCGGCGCCGTTCCCATCGCGGCGATCATCGCCCTGCTGCTGTTCTTCACCGTGGCCCGCGGATTGTGGCTGGTCTTCCTGATCCCCGTGGTAGTCGCGTTCGTCTACGGAGCGAGGTCCCGTTAGCCCCATGGAACCAGTGGAGATCAACGCGGGCGAGTACTACCTGCGCCAGTTGCGTGCGGACGAACGCCTCGACGACCGGCCCGCGCTGATCGAGGCGTTCGCGGACGAGGAACACTCGCGCTACATCGTCAATTACAACGTGCGCAACCTCGCCGAAGCCGGGCATTACGTGTGGCAGCGGACAGTCCAGTGGCGTCATGACGAGCGCTGTTCGTGGGCGATCGCCGAGCCGACGACAGGCGCGTTGCTCGGTGAGGTCGGGCTCAAAGAGCTGGATTTGGACGGCGGCCGCGCCGAGGTCGCGCTGTGGGTGCATCCGGCGGCGCGGGGCCGCGGCATCAGCGTCGTCGCGGTCAGCTCGGCGGTGCGTTTCGGGTTCGGCGCGCTCGAGCTGCGGGAAGTGGTGTATCGCCACCACCCGGAGAATTCCGCGTCCGCGGCGGTGGCGAAGCGTTGCGGGTTCACCCAGATCGGTCTCAGCGAAGACGCCAACCAGCCCGGCCAGCAACTGGTAACTTGGGTACAGACCTGAACAATGGGAATTCGACCGATTTCGCATTGTGCCGGGTGACACAATTCGTTTCGCGATGTCCGATGTTGTGATGACCTGAAATCCATAACCTTGCTTCAGCGCCGAACCGGGGGAAACATGGGCGACTCGAGTCTGTTTCTGACACGCATCCTGGACGTGCTTTGCGAGGGCGGCGACAGGATCGCCTTTGCCCATCGCAGCCGGTCGATGACCTACCAGGAGACGTTCGACACATTGAGACGGCTGCACACCACGCTGAAAAACGAAGGCGTCACCCCGGGGGAAACAGTCGCAATAATCGGCGGAAACATGCCGGAAACAATTCTCCTGCAAATCGCGGCCCAGTTGCGCGGGGCGCGGGTGGTGCACCGGGACGACGTGGCGTGCGGTGACGGCGTCGATGCCGACCACGTGCTTTCCTCGGACCCCGACTGCGGGCCGCTGGTGAAGGGCCGCGGCACGAACGTCGTCGAGAGCGACATCGTGATGCCGCGTGCGGTGGAGACTTTGTTCCCCACCGCAGGCGAGAGCGTCATCTCGCTGAGCGAGGAATACGAGGAGATGGCGCGCACCGTCACGCCGCATCCGGATGGTCCGCAGCAGGTGCTGCTGATCGCCCCCATGTCACACCCGATCGGCAACCGGATCACCCTCAAGGCCCTCCTCGCCGGTGACACGGTGCTCCTGCACGAACACGCCCCGGAAACGGTGCCGAGCGCAGCCCACTGACGGCGCCCCGCCGCCCCACCACCCTCACGGTGTCAGCGCGACAGCCACCACACCGGCACAGCGGTCCTCAGCCGACCGGCTCGGTCAGCCGTGCCCGGGCCTCCGGCGCCGATGAGCGGCGGGCGTCCGCTGCTTCGTCGTTCGGCTGGGTCTGGGAGTCGCGTTCGGCGGCGACCCTCGCCGTGTAGACCTCGACCTCGTGCTCGATCGTCGCGTCCGACCAGCCCAGTGCCCGGCCCATCAACATCGCGACCTGCGGCGCGCAGTCCACACCGCGATGCGGGTACTCGATGGAGATCCTGGTCCGCCGCGCCAGCACGTCCTCCAGGTGCAGCGCTCCCTCGTGGCTTGCCGCGTACACGGCCTCCACCGCGAGGTAGTCGGGCGCGTTTTCCAGCGGGCGCAGCAACTCCGGCTGCTCGTCGGCAGCGGCAAGCACCTCGTGCACGAGCGAGCCGTAGCGGTCGAGCAGGTGCCGCACCCGGTACGGATGCAGACCGTGCTGCGCGGCCAGGTGGTCGGCCTGGTTCACCAGCGCGTGGTACCCGTCGGCACCGATCAGCGGGACCTTGTCGGTGATCGACGACTGCGGCCTGCCCGGCAGGTCCACGGCGGCGGCGTCCACGGCATCGGCGGCCATCACGCGATACGTCGTGTACTTGCCGCCCGCGATCGCGACCAGGCCCGGCGCCACCCGCGCCACCGCGTGCTCCCGTGACAGCTTCGAGGTCTCCTCGCTCTCCCCCGCCAGCAGCGGCCGCAGCCCCGCGTACACGCCTTCGATGTCGTCGTGCGTGAGCGGTGTCGCGAGCACCGAGTTGACGTGCTCGAGGATGTAGTCGATGTCGTGCTTCGTCGCGGCCGGGTGCGCCAGGTCGAGGTTCCAGTCGGTGTCAGTTGTCCCCACGATCCAGTGATTCCGCCACGGGATCACGAAGAGCACCGACTTCTCGGTCCGGAGGATCAGCCCCGACTCCGACACGATCCGATCCCGCGGCACGACAATGTGGACACCTTTACTCGAACGCACCCGGAACCGGCCCCGGCTGCCGGAAAGGCGCTGCAGCTCATCGGTCCACACACCGGTGCAGTTGATCACCACATTGGCCTGGACCTCTGTCTCCCGGCCGTCCTCGACATCCCGAACCTGCACCCCCGACACCCGGTCGGCCTCGCGGAGGAACTGCACGACCTGGGTGGACGTACGCACCACGGCGCCGTAGTGCGCCGCCGTGCGGGCGACCGTCATCGTGTGCCGAGCGTCGTCGGCTTGTGCGTCGTAGTAACGAATCCCGCCGATCAGGGCGTTCCCTTTGAGCGCGGGCACCAACCGCAACGCGCCGGCGCGGGTCAGGTGCTTCTGGCCGGGCACGGACCGCGCGCCGCCCATCGTGTCGTACAGGAACAGCCCCGCCGCGGTGTAGGGCCGCTCCCACCCGCGGTGCGTCAGCGGGTACAGGAAGCTCACCGGCTTCACCAAGTGGGGCGCCAGCTTCGTCAGCATCAGCTCGCGCTCGTGAAGCGCCTCACGGACCAGCCCGAATTCGAGCTGTTCGAGATATCGCAACCCGCCGTGGAAGAGCTTGCTCGAGCGGCTCGACGTCCCTGAAGCCAGATCGCGCGCCTCCACCAGCGCCACCCGCAACCCGCGCGTCGCGGCGTCCAGCGCCGTGCCGGTTCCTACGACGCCCCCACCGATCACCACGACATCGAACTTTTCTTCGGTGAGCCGCCGCCAGGATTCCTCACGCGCGGCCGGCCCCAGTTCCGCCTCAGTCACTCCGGCTTCCCTTCTCGCGGGTGTCCTGCCGACCCAAGCATGGCACGTTCGTGCGGGTCAGACCGGCCGGCAACTTGTCCAACGTATAAACGTGCACCACCATGAAGTTCTGGAGGCGAAGTTGCCTCGGAACCGGAGGTGCGCCATGAGCGATCAGGTTTCTCATCGGCAGTCGGCGGCGTGGGCCCGCATGCGACAGAACACCGGTGGAGAATTGCTTGCTGAATTTCTCGGGACCGCAGTCCTCATTCTTCTTGGTTGTGGTTCGGTCGCTGTCGCGGTCGCCGGCCTGCCTGGTTCGGGCCGACAGGTGGTTGATTTTGGGCCTTCCAACTGGCTGATCATCGCGTGGGGCTGGGCTTTCGCCGTGATGTTCGGCGTCTACGTAGCCGGCGGTGTCAGCGGTGCACACATCAACCCCGCCGTGACGCTGGCGTTCGCGCTGCGGCGCGGATTCCCGTGGCGGAAGGTGCTGCCGTACTGGGCGGCCCAGCTGCTGGGCGCGTTGGCGGCGGCAGCGGTGGTCTACGCCGTGTACCACGATGCGATCAATGCCTTCAACGCCGCACAGCGTCCGCCGCTGTCGCGGCCGGACTCCTTGTCGACGTTCGCCATCTTCGCTACTTTCCCGGCCAAATACTTCGGGAACGGGGTGTGGGGACCGTTGCTGGACCAGATCGTGGGCACGGCCCTGCTCGTCGGTCTCGTCGCCGCGCTGATCGACAACCGCAACCAGGCACCGCGAGGGAATTTCGCCCCCGTCACGATAGGGCTGGTCGTGGCCGGGATCGGGCTGTCGTTCGGCACCAACGCCGGATACGCGATCAACCCGGCCCGTGACCTGGGGCCCCGCCTCCTGACCCTCTTCGAGGGCTGGGGCAACAAGGCGTTCCCGGGGAACGGTGACTGGTTCAGCAACTATTGGTGGATCCCGATAGTCGGGCCCCTCGTCGGCGGGGTCGTCGGGATCTTCGTGTACGACCTGCTCATCGGTCAGGTATTGGCAGCACGGGAAGAAGCACCGGCGCCTGTGCCGCCGGAGCCAGGGCGGGTTCCCTCCGACGAGTCCGCGGACTGAGCCGGCACACTTCAACGAGCCCAAGGAGGGCACCATGCCGAGTTCCTATGTCGCCGCCATCGACCAGGGAACGACCTCGACCCGGGCAATGATTTTCGATCACTCGGGCCGGGTGGTCGCCTCCGACCAGCGGGAGCACGAGCAGATTTTCCCGAAGGCCGGCTGGGTCGAGCACAACGCCGAGGAGATTTGGGAAAACACCCGCACGGTCACCGGCGGCGCGCTCGCGAAAGCGGACCTGAATCCGACGGACATCGTCGCGGTCGGCATCACCAACCAGCGCGAGACGGCGCTGGTGTGGGACCGCAAAACCGGCAAGCCGGTATACAACGCGATCGTCTGGCAGGACACGCGAACCGACAAGATCGTCGACGAGCTGGGCGGGCTCGGCGGTGGGCAGGAGCGCTACCGCGACAGGACCGGACTGCCGCTCGCGACGTACTTTTCGGGGCCGAAGGTCAAGTGGATCCTCGACAACGTCGAGGGCGTCCGTGCGCGGGCCGAGGCGGGTGATCTGCTGTTCGGCAACATGGATACCTGGGTGCTGTGGAACATGACGGGCGGCCCGGACGGCGGTGTGCACGTCACCGACCCGACGAACGCCTCCCGCACGCTCCTGATGGACCTGGACACCCTGAGCTGGAACGAGGACAACGCCGCCGACATGGGGATTCCGATGTCGATGCTGCCGGAGATCCGGTCCTCGTCGGAGGAGTACGGCCGGGTCCGGGAACGGGGTGTGCTGGCCGGGGTCCCGATCGCGGGGATCCTGGGTGACCAGCAGGCCGCGACGTTCGGGCAGGCGTGCCTGTCACCGGGCGAGGCGAAGAACACCTACGGCACGGGCAACTTCGTGTTGCTCAACACCGGCACCGAGAAAGTCATGTCGCAGAACGGTTTGCTGACCACGGTCTGCTACAAGATCGGCTCGAACGACACGGTGTACGCGCTGGAAGGTTCGATCGCGGTCACCGGCTCGCTGGTGCAGTGGCTGCGGGACAACCTGGGCATGATCAGCACGGCCGCGGAGATCGAGGAGCACGCGCGCACGGTCGAGGACAACGGTGGTGCGTACTTCGTGCCCGCGTTTTCGGGTTTGTTCGCCCCGTACTGGCGCTCCGACGCGCGCGGCGTGATCGTCGGGCTGACCCGGTTCGTCAACCGGGGGCACCTGGCGCGCGCCGTGCTGGAGGCGACGGCTTTCCAGACGCGGGAGGTCATCGAGGCCATGAACGCCGACTCCGGCGTGCCGTTGAAGTCGCTCAAGGTGGACGGCGGCATGGTCGTCAACGAGCTGCTGATGCAGTTCCAGGCGGACATCCTCGGTGTGCCCGTGATCCGGCCGGTGGTGAACGAAACGACCGCCCTCGGCGCCTCCTACGCGGCGGGGCTCGCGGTCGGGTTCTGGGAAGGCGAGGATGACATCCGGAACAACTGGGCCCAGGACAAGGAATGGACCCCGGCGATGGATGAGCAGACCCGCGAAGCCCAGTTCCACAACTGGAAGAAGGCGGTGACGAAGACCTTCGACTGGGTCGAGTGACCCCTCGCCGGGCGGACCCCCTTCGGGCGGCTTTGCGCCCGAAGGGGGTCCGCTGGGGGCAGCCGGTAGTTGGCCGCGGTGGCCTGGTTTTGGCTGAGCGGCGCGGTCTTTCGGTGCCGTGCGGTTCCAGGGCGGCGCGGTTTCGGTAGCCGCGCGGTCTTGGCGGCCGTCCGGCACGGTTTCGGCCGCGTGGCAGGGTTTCGGCGGAGTGCGCAGTTTGGCGGCTGCCGTACTCCGTCGTCGGCGGCGTTGCCCGGTTCGGTCGCGGTGCGCGCAGCGGCGCCGCGTTGCCTCGACGATGCCGCGCGCTGCGGCGGCGTTGCCCGGTCCGGCGGCGTTGCACGATCCGAGGGCGCCGCACGGTTCGACGGTGTCGCGCGGTTCGATGGGGCTGCGCGGTCTCGGCGCACCGCGGTTCGGTGGCACTGCGTGGTTCAGCCAGCCCAAGCCGAGCGTCGGCCATGAGCGAAGCGGAGCGGCTTGTCGTGGCAGGGCTGTAGCTCATGCCACAGCGGGTCCGCTACACAAGCACGGCAACCCGCGAGGGCTCGTGCGGACTTCGTCTCCTCAGGAAGGCGCCCGTCTCATGCGACGGCGAGCAGGTCGCTCGCTTGCGGAAACAGGCACCCGCACGAGGGGCCCGGGCGATCCCGCGCGGAAACGCCGGCGCTTCATGCCCTCACCAAAAGGAGCCGCACCTTGCCAGCCACCGGGAGGGGCGAGACTTCACCCCATCCCGGGGTGGCAGGAGGCCTTCGCAGGAGCGGCGCGAGAACCCTCGCGGCAGGGCCGCAAAGTCGCCCGAGGCGCGGCGAGGTCCCTCACCGGAGTGGCGCGTCTCCCCCTTGCGGGCGGTCCGTTTTCTGTTGTCGGGCTTCGGTTTTCAGGCACCTCCTACGGCTCGAGAGAGCGACTGGGAAAACGTCCGGTCAGCTGTCCGCGGATACGGAGATCACGTTGAACGGGACGCCCTGGTCGTCTGCGACCTGTGCCATCCGCCCGTACGGCGAATCCTGCGGCGCGCGGAGTACGGAACCGCCCTGTTGGCCGATCTTTGCGACCGCCGCGTCGGTGTCCTTGACGCCGAAGTAGGTGTTCCAGTGTGCCGGGACCTCGGCGGGCACTTCCGCGGGCAACCCACCTATCCCGCCGATGATGTTGCCGTTCACCTTCGCCGTGGCGTATTGGAAGCCGCCGCCGGACATGTCGTCGTATTCGTAGCCGAAAACGCTGCTGTAGAAGGCTTTTGCGGCTTCGAAATCGCGCGTCATGCACTCGTTCCACACCAGTGTGCCCGCCACGTTCGCGATCTGGATACCCGTCGTGCGCCCTGCCTGCCAGATACCGAACGCCGCACCCGTCGAATCGAACGCCATCGCCATCCGGCCAGCCGGACCCACATCGCCCGGCGGCATCAGCAGCCGGCCCCCCGCGGCGGTGATCTTCTGCGCCGTCGCGTCCGCGTCGTCCGTGGCCAGATATGTCGTCCACACCGACGGCATCTCTTCCATCCCCGGTGGTTTCGGCCCGATCGCCGCCGCGCCTCTGCCTTCCACCTGTGCGATCAGATAGCCGCCGTACTCCCCACCCTGGTCGATCAAGTTCCACCCCAGCAGCGGGCCGTAGAAATCGGCCGCACGCTTGGGATCGGGCACCATCACGTCAACCCAGCACGGGGTACCTTCTGGCCACGGAGTGTCGCGAATGGTCATGGTCTGACCTCCTGTTTCGTCGATTTGTGCTGCGGGCCACAGTGTGGCACCACCCACCGACAAAAACAGGCCGAGCAGACTCGGACGGGTCAATCCAAATCGTCGTGCCGCATCAACTGGCGGCCGGCCTCCGTGATCGAACCCGACAGCGACGGGTACACCGAGAACGTCAGCGCCAGATGTTCCACCGTCAGCTGGTTCTGCACCGCGAGCGCGATCGGCAGGATCAACTCGCTCGCGGACGGCGCCACAACCACACCGCCCACGACCACGCCCGTCGCCGGGCGGCAGAACAGCTTCACAAAACCGTGACGTAGCCCTTCCATCTTGGCTCGCGCGTTGGTCGCCAACGGCAACATGACGGTCCGGGCAGGCACCTCGCCCGAGTCGATGGCCTGCTGCGAGATCCCGACCGTGGCGATTTCGGGGTGGGTGAACACGTTCGCGGCGACCGTCTTGAGCTTGATCGGCGCGACACCCTCACCGAGCGCGTGCCACATCGCGATCCGGCCCTGCATGCTCGCGACCGACGCCAGCATCAGCACCCCGGTGCAGTCACCGGCCGCGTAGACGCCCGGCACGCTGGTGCGCGACACGCGATCCACGGTGATGAACCCGCCAGGCCCCGGCTCGATGCCGACCCGGTCCAGGCCGATGTCCTGAGTGTTCGGGATCGACCCGACGGTCATCAGCGCATGACTCGCCTCGATGACCCGACCGTCGGCCAGGTGCACCGCCACGCCCTTCTCGGTCCGCTCGACCCGTTCGGCGCGCGCACGCTTCGCCACCGCCGTGCCCCGCTGCGAGAACACCTCTTCCAGCACCGCGGCGGCGTCGGCGTCCTCGTGCGGCAGCACGCGGTCGCGGCTGGACACCACGGTGACCTTGACGCCCAGCTCGGTGTAGGCGGAGGCAAACTCGGCGCCGGTGACCCCGGACCCGATCACGGCGAGATGCTCGGGCAGCTCCCGCATGTCGTAGAGCTGCCGCCAGTCGAGGATGCGCTCGCCGTCCGGCACCGCGCCGGGAAGCACCCGCGGGGTGGCGCCGGTCGCGATGAGCACGACGTCGGCGTCGAGCACCTCGGGGTCACCGGAACGCGGCGTGACCAGCACCTTGTGCTGGGCAAGGCCCGGCTCCGCATCGTGGAACCTCGCCTCGCCGATGATCACCCGCACGCCTTCGCGCTGGACGCGCGCCCGGATGTCGGCGGACTGGGCCAGCGCCAGGCCCTTGACGCGGCCGTGCACGGTGCGCAGATCGATGCTCGTGTCCGCCATGTCGGTGACCACGCCCAGCTCGGACAGACCGTGCATCGCGGCTCGGGCACCGGAGGAGGCGATGAAGGTCTTGGACGGGACGCAGTCGTAGAGCACGCAGGCGCCGCCGAGCCCGTCCCGTTCGACGATCGTGACGTTGGCTCCGTGCTGGGCGGCGACCAGAGCCGCCTCGTAACCGGCCGGGCCACCACCCATGATCACGATCCTGGTCACGTTTGTCCCCTCCTCGTCGCACTGCTCGTGTCCACCTTAGGAGGGCGTACCCGGAGTACGTCCGGTCGGGTGACTCGCCGGCGGCTACTCTCTAGCCGTGCCGTTGTATGCCGCTTATGGATCCAACATGGAACCCGCGCAGATGATGGAGCGCGCCCCGCACTCGCCGATGGCGGGCACGGGCTGGCTGGAAGGCTGGCGGCTGACCTTCGGCGGCGAAGACATCGGCTGGGAAGGCGCACTCGCGACCATCGTGGAGGACCCGGGCTCGCGGGTCTTCGTGGTGCTCTACGACGTCACGCCACTCGACGAAGGGCAGCTCGACCGCTGGGAAGGCGGCGAACTGGGGCTGCACAACAAGATCCGGCTGCGGGTGCAGACGATGGACGGTTCCGTGCTGGCGTGGCTCTACGTCCTGGACGCCTACGAGGGCGGCCTCCCGTCGGCGCGCTATCTCGGCGTGCTCGCCGACGCGGCCGAAGCCGCGGGCGCCCCCACCGACTACGTCGACGATCTGCGCACCCGCCCCTGTCGCGGCATCGCGCCCTGAGCGGGCCGGACTCGCGCGAGTCCGGCCCGCTGAACTCGTCAGGCGAGTGCGGTCAGCGCGGTGTGGACCATGCAGCGGACGCCGACGGGGAGGGCACGTTCGTCGAGCTGGAACGTCGGGCGGTGCAGGTCACGCATCTCGCCCTCACCGCTCCAGACGCCGAGGCGGAAGAACGCGCCCGGCACGTGCTCGAGGTACCACGCGAAGTCCTCGCCGCCGGACGACTGCTCCGTGCCGGTCAGCGCACGCTCGCCGAGCGCGGCTTCGACACCGGCCTGCAGGAGCGCGGTGCTGTCCTGGTCGCCGACGAGCGGCGGCACCCCGCGGCGGTAGTCGAGTTCGAACCCCACCCCGGTCGGCGCGAGCAGCGACTCGACGGATGACTGGACCAGTGGCTCCAGCGCCTTCCATACCTCGTGCTCGGCCGTGCGGAGCGTGCCGCGGAGCGCGCCGTCCTGCGGCACGGCGTTGGCCGCCTGACCGGCATGCACCGCGCCCCACACCAGCACCGTCGCCGAGCGCGGGTCCACCCGCCGGGACAGCAACGACGGCAACGACGTGATGACCACGCCGAGCGCGTGCACCAGGTCGGCCGTCAAGTGCGGCCGTGACGTGTGCCCGCCGGGCGAAGTCAGCCGCAACTCGATCAGGTCCGCGGCGGAGGTCAGCGCACCGACGCGCGAGCCGATCTGGCCGACCCGCACGCGCGGATCGCAGTGCAGCCCGAAGATGCGGTCCACCCCGTCGAGCCCACCGGCCTCGATCACGTCGAGCGCACCGCCCGGCATGACCTCCTCGGCCGGCTGGAAGATGAACCGCACCCGGCCGGGCAGCTCCGGCGCGGACGCCAGCGCCAGCGCGGCGCCCAGCACGATCGCGGTGTGCGCGTCGTGCCCGCAGGCGTGCGCCGCACCGTCCACAGTGGACGAGTAGGGCAGCCCGGTCGCTTCGGTGAGCGGCAGCGCGTCGATGTCGGCCCGCAGCGCCACGCAGGTGGGACCGGTGCCGACGTCGCACAGCACACCCGTGCCACCGGGCAGAATCCGCGGTTCCAGCCCGGCCGAACGCAGCACGGAGCAAATGAGCTCGGTCGTTCCGTGCTCGTGCCGCGAGAGCTCCGGGTTGGCGTGGATATGCCGGCGCCAGGCCACGAGGTCGGCGCCATGGTGCTCAAGCCACGAATCCAGCCAGAACGGCCCTCTCCCAGCACCGAGGTCGGTCACGGGTGCCATGCTGACGCCGTCCTCGGTGATCAGCGCGTCCGTTCCCCCAAAAGAGGCAGCGCGCTCGTCGCGGTTGCCGGGAAGCTCCCGCCGTGAGTCCAGCACGGTCACACCGAACCTCCAAATGCAAAAAGCGTGTAACCCATTTGACGCAATATTGCACGATGCAGGCGGCAACAAACCGCTCGCGTGGGGGACTCGGGACGGCCGGTAGTGGATCTGCGTTGAACGGCACAGGGTACTTCGGCCCACCTGTACTAATGGTGCCGCTTCACTTACCTTTCGCCTGGTCGGCGGACTTCTTTCGCTTCTTGCCGCGGATGCTGCGCCCCCACAGGACGATGCCGAGCAGCACGGCCGCGACGACCCCGACCACGATCTTGCTCTTGGTCTTCTGCGCGTTCGCCCGCGCGTTGTCAGCAGGGTCGATGACCGGGCCTGGTTGCGCCTGTGTGACGACCGGTTGCACGGCGGGTGCCGGGGCCGAGACCGCGGCCGGCGCGGCGACGGCCAGCACGGTGGGTGCGGTGAACGACAGCAGCACGCCGAGCATCAAGGCGGCCAGCACACGACGCGGCTTTGTCATCTTCCCGGCCTTTCCCTCGGCACCGGGGACAAGTCTGTCATGGTCTGGACGAAAACGCGTCCAGAATGCGCTGTGCCGCGAGGGTGGCGGTGAGCTCGCCGTCGCGGACGGCCTGTTCGACCTCCGGCACGATCGAGCGCACCCCGGGATGATCGGCGAGGCGCCCGAGCAACTGCTCCCGCACCATCGACCAGGTCCAGTCGACCTGCTGCTGCTTGCGTTTGGCGTCCAGTTCCCCGGATTCGAGCAGCTGCGCGCGATGCCGTTCGATCTGCTGCCAGATCGTGTCGAGGCCGATGTCGTTGAGCCCGCTGCAGGTCAGCACCGGTGGTGTCCACTCCGCGTCCGGCCCGTAGATCATCCGCAGCGCCCCGGCCAGCTCTCGCGCGGCCCGTTTCGCGTCGCGTTCGTGCTCGCCGTCGGCCTTGTTCACCGCGATCACGTCGGCGAGTTCGAGCACACCTTTCTTGATGCCCTGCAGCTGGTCGCCGGTGCGGGCCAGGGTCAGGAACAGGAAGCAGTCGACCATGTTCGCCACGGTCACTTCGGACTGGCCGACGCCGACGGTCTCCACCAGCACGACGTCGTAGCCGGCGGCTTCCATCAGCACGATCGTCTCGCGAGTCGCCCTGGCGACGCCGCCGAGCGTGCCGGACGTCGGTGAGGGGCGAATGAACGCCGCCGGGTCCACCGCGAGCCGCGCCATTCTGGTCTTGTCGCCGAGGATGCTGCCGCCGGTGCGGGTGGACGACGGGTCCACCGCGAGCACGGCGACCCGGTGCCCGGACTCGGTGAGATCGGTGCCGAGCTGATCGATGAAAGTCGACTTGCCGACTCCGGGCACGCCCGTAATGCCGACGCGGCGCGCACCGCCCGCGTGCGGCAGCAGCTCGATCAGCAGCTCCTGCGCCTGCCGGCGGTGATCGGCGCGATTCGATTCGACCAGCGTGATCGCCCGCGACAGGGTGCCCCGGTCTCCCGCGAGCACGCCCTTCGCGTAGGCGCCGACGTCAACGGAACGAGCCACTCAGGCCTGCTCCAGCTGGTCGAGCAGGTTCAGCGCCGCGTCCGCGATGACCGTGCCCGGCCCGAAGATCGCGGCCGCGCCCGCGGCACGCAACTCGTCGTAGTCCTGCGGCGGGATCACGCCACCGACGACGATCATGACGTCCTCGCGGCCGAGTTTCACGAGTTCCTCGCGCAGCGCGGGCACGAGCGAAAGGTGCCCGGCCGCGAGCGAGGAAACGCCGACCATGTGCACGTCGGCCTCGATGGCCTGCCGCGCGACCTCGGCCGGGGTGGAGAACAGCGGACCGACGTCGACGTCGAAACCGAGATCGGCGAACGCGGTGGCGATCACCTTCTGGCCGCGGTCGTGCCCGTCCTGCCCCATCTTCGCGACGAGGATGCGCGGGCGGCGCCCTTCGGCCTCGGCGAACTTCTCCACCCGGGCGCGCACCTTGTCCACGTTGGCGGTCTTGCCGACCTCGTCCCGGTACACGCCGGAAATCGTACGGATCTGGCCCGAATGCCGCCCCCACACCTTTTCCAGCGCTTCGGAAATCTCACCGACCGTCGCCTTGGCGCGGGCGGCGTCGACGGCGAGTTCGAGCAGGTTCCCTTCCCCGCCGGCCGCCGCGGTGAGCCGGCGCAACGCATCCTCGACGGCGCCCGCGTCCCGTTCTTCGCGCAGCCGCCGCAGTTTCTCCAGTTGCTGGGCACGCACCCCGGCATTGTCCACTTTGAGCACTTCGACTTGCTCGTCCTCGGTGAGGCGGTACTTGTTGACACCGATCACCGGCTGCCGCCCGGAATCGATGCGGGCCTGCGTGCGGGCCGCGGCTTCTTCGATGCGCAGCTTGGGAATTCCCGCGTCGATCGCGCGGGCCATCCCTCCGGCGGACTCGACCTCGTCGATATGCCCCCACGCCTTGCGTGCGAGGTCGTAGGTCAGCCGCTCGACGAAAGCGCTGCCACCCCACGGGTCGATCACGCGCGTGGTGCCGGATTCCTGCTGCAGCAACAGTTGCGTGTTGCGCGCGATGCGTGCGGAGAAGTCGGTCGGCAAGGCCAGCGCCTCGTCCAGCGCGTTGGTGTGCAAGGACTGGGTGTGCCCCTGGGTCGCGGCCATCGCCTCGACACACGTGCGCACGACGTTGTTGTAGACGTCCTGCGCGGTCAGCGACCAGCCCGAGGTCTGGCAATGCGTGCGCAGGCTGAGCGACTTCTGGTTGCCCGGCGAGAACTGCTTCACCAGCTTCGCCCAGATCAGCCGGGCGGCACGCATTTTCGCGACTTCCATGAAGAAGTTCATGCCGATGGCCCAGAAGAACGACAACCGCGGCGCGAACTTGTCGATGTCCAGCCCGGCGTCGAGGCCGGCGCGGATGTACTCGACTCCGTCGGCGAGCGTGTACGCCAGTTCGAGATCGGCCGTCGCCCCGGCTTCCTGCATGTGGTAGCCGGAAATGGAGATCGAGTTGAACCGCGGCATCCGCTGTGAGGTGAAGGCGAAGATGTCGGAGATGATCCGCATCGACGGCTGCGGCGGGTAGATGTAGGTGTTGCGGACCATGAACTCCTTGAGGATGTCGTTCTGAATGGTCCCGGCGAGCTGTTCGGGGGCGACGCCCTGTTCCTCGGCGGCGACGATGTAGAGCGCCATCACCGGGAGCACCGCACCGTTCATGGTCATCGACACGCTCATCTTGTCCAGCGGGATGCCGTCGAACAGCTGGCGCATGTCGTAGATCGAGTCGATCGCCACGCCCGCCATGCCGACGTCACCGGCGACGCGCGGGTGGTCGGAGTCGTACCCGCGGTGGGTGGCCAGGTCGAACGCGACGGAAAGCCCTTTCTGCCCGGCCGCGAGATTGCGCCGGTAGAAGGCGTTCGACTCCTGCGCGGTGGAGAATCCGGCGTACTGGCGGATGGTCCACGGCTGCGTGGTGTACATCGTCGGGTACGGCCCGCGCAGGAACGGCGCGACACCCGGATAGGTGTGCAGAAAGTCCACATCGGACAGATCGTCGGCGGTGTATACCGGTTTGACGCCGATTCCCTCCGGCGTCTCCCAGGCCAGCGCGTCCGGGCCCTTGCCGGTGCTCGCATGCAGCGCCTCGGCCCACTCGGCCTGACCTGCAGGCTCGGGAACACCCAGCTCGATGTCCGTGAAATCGGGGATCGTCATCACTTGACTCCCAGCGTGTCCAGGGTGCCGGTCAGCACGGCGAGCGCATCGCATCCAATGTGGACGAACCCCGTCACGTCACCGTATGACTCGTCCGGTTTTCCGGCCAGTAGCACGGCTTTCGCGCCGGCTTCCCGCAGTCCGGCGACGACCTGACTCGCCTGCTCGCCGTACGACCGGTCACTGCCGCACAGGCAGGCGACGGTCGCGCCGCTTTCGGCGAAGGCGGCCACCGGGTCCTGCACCGCGCCCGGGTTGACCGGCTCGATTCCGCCCGCCTGGAACAGGTTCGACGCGAACATCGCCCGCGCGGTGTGCGCGGCGAGCGGTCCGAGCGTGGCGAGGAAGACCTTCGGTCGGTCACCGTGCTCAGCCAGGTAGGCATCCGAACGGTCACGCAGCTGCTCGAATGGCTCGGCATAGCGGTGCCGCGGCAATCCACCATCCACAATAGACGGATTGGCCGGGCGCTCGACAGGTTTCTCGGCCAGCAGGGGAAATTCGCTGACGCCGGTGATCGGGTCCTTGCGGGTGGCCAGCCGCCGCGCGCGCTTTTCCCACGTTCCGGCCAGCCTGTCGCGAACGAAACCGGAGTCGAGAGCGGCCTCGATGCCGCCATGACGCTCGATTTCGGTGAACTCGCGCCACGCGGCGTTCGCGAGCGCATCGGTCAGGTTCTCGACATACCAGGAGCCACCGGCCGGGTCGATCACGCCGGCCAGCCGGGATTCCTCCAGCAGGATCGCCTGCGTGTTGCGGGCGATCCGCCGGGCGAACGCGTCCGGCAGGCCGATCGCGGAATCGAACGGCAGCACGGTGACCGCGTCGGCGCCACCGACACCTGCGGCGAAGCAGGCGACCGTGGTGCGCAACATGTTCACCCACGGATCGCGTTGCGTCAGCATCGCGGGCGAGGTGACGGCATGCTGTTTCATGCCGCGTGCGGTGCCACCGGAAACCTCGGTGACCCGCGACCACAACCGCCGTGCGGCACGGAGTTTCGCGATCGTGGCGAACTGGTCCGCCGTGGCGGCGAACCGGAATTCCAGCTGCGCGGCGGCGTCGTCGACGCTCAGCCCGGCGGCGGTGAGCGCACGCAGGTACGCGACACCGGCCGCGATCGCCGCACCCAGTTCCTGCGCGTCCGAGCCACCGGCCTCGTGGTAGGGCAACCCATCGGCGACGATCGTGCGCAGCTTCGGATGCTTCGCCGCGAACCGCGCGGCGACTTCCGCGGCGGGGGCCAGCTCGTGCGCCGTGCCGGTGCGCGCGTGCAGCCCGACCGGGTCGATGCCGAGATTGCCGATGACCTCGCTGTCCGGGATGTTCTTCTCGGCCGGCAACGCCAGCAGAGCCTCTGCCGCCGCTTCGTACTCCGCGCCGGCTTCAAGCACTACCGGAGCGAGATCGAGGTACACCCCGTCGAGTGCGTCAGCCAGCGACGACGGCGGGACAGCGCGTAACCACACGGAACTCGCGCCGTTCTCCAGATCCGCGAGGATGGCCCGGTTGTCCGCGCTCGTGTGCAGGACCCGGATATCCCAGCCGGTCCCCTCCGGCCTGCCACCACGCACGAACGGCGCCAGCCCGGGAAACCCGGCGGGCACCGTCTCGTCGTCGGCGGTGTAGAGGGGCTGGATCTCGATGCCGTCGTAGGTTTTGGTGGCCAGCAACCTTTCCGGCGCACCGTCGAAGTCCTCCGGCAGCGCCCCGCTCTTGCGCAGCACCCCCGCGACGAGCTCCTGCCAGCCGGCGCGCTCCGGCGTGTCGAACTCGGCGGCGAGCGCCAGCTCATCGGGCCCCGCAGTCCCTGCCTGACTCATACTCATCGATGTTAGGGGGGTACTCAAGGCGGCAAGTGTGAGCCTGCTCGCGGTTACTTCAACCGCCATCAGCCACAATATGCGTGTGCCCGCCGACAGTGAGGATTCCCGTGTCGTCGCCGGACGTTACCGGCTGCGATCGGTGCTGGGTTCGGGCTCGATGGGGACGGTCTGGTCGGCCTACGACGAGTTCCTGCAACGTCCGGTCGCCGTCAAGGAAATCCGCCTGCCGCCCGGGGTGAGCGCGGGCCAGGCGGACGAACTACGCGAGCGCACCTTGCGCGAAGCCCGTGCGATCGCGGTGCTTTCCCACCCGAACGTGATCATCCTGCACGACGTCGCCCGCGAGGACGGCGAGCCGTTCGTCGTGATGGAGCTACTGCCCTCGCACAGCCTGGCCGAGCTGCTGCGCGAGCACGGACCACTGACGGTCGAGCAGGCCGCCGCCGTCGCGGACGCCGTCGCCGCGGCGCTCGAGGCCGCGCACGCGGCCGGCATCACCCACCGCGACGTCAAACCGGGCAACGTACTGGTCGCCGACGACGGCCGGATCAAACTCACCGACTTCGGCATCGCGCGCAACGTCTCCGAAGCGACGATGACCCGCACCGGGATCGCCCTGGGTTCACCGGCTTACATCGCGCCGGAAGTGGCGTCCGGCAAGGCCGTCACGCCGAGCGCGGACCTGTGGGGCCTCGGCGCGACGCTGTTCAACGCCATCGAAGGCCACCCGCCGTACGACGCCGACGGCGACCCGCTGGAGACGATCGGCAAGGTCGTCAAGGGCGAGGTGCCCCGGCCGTCGCCCGGGCCGCTCTCGCACATCATCACGGGGTTGATGGCGAAGGAGCCACGCGACCGGATCTCGCTGCGCGAGGCCCGCCAGCAGCTGTACCCGTGGCTCACCAAGGCCCCGCGGGTGCTGTTCAGCCCCGAAATGTTCCAGCAGGCAAAGGGACAGCGCACCGAGGCGACCGACACGCGGGAAATCTCGCCCGCACCGGCGCCTGCGTTGGTGCGGTCCCCGGACTCGAGCCAGGCGCTCGCCCTCGACCCCGGCCCGCTCCCGTTCGCGCCCGGCCCCGCCACGAAACCCGTGCCGGCCGGTCGCGGCGTCACCGCGACGGCGGTGCTGACCAGCGTCGCGATCCTGCTGTTCTTGATTTCGGCGGCCGGCGGGTTCGTCGCGGCGCGGGTGATCGGCGCGGAACCGGTCATCCCACCCGCGCGGCAGAGCAGCTCGGCCACCGTCGAACCGCCGCCCACGAAATTCGAACGCCGCACCGGTGACGCGTCGAGTGTGCGCGGCCAGGACGCGACGTTCTCGGTCGAGGCACCACAGGACTGGACCAGGTTCACCGGTTCCGGCGTCGGAGACGGGCTGCCGCCCTCGACGCTGGTCGAGTGGGTTTCCCCGGACGGCGCCCAGATGCTGGCGGTCGATCACATCGCGGGCTACTTCCCGGGCTACGCGATCGACCAGTACCTCAAGGGGCTTGCCTCCAGCCGTGGATCCAGCGCGTACAGCCAGGTGCGCCCGGCCGAGCGGCTGACCGACGGCCGGGACGGCTACTCACTGACCTACCGCACGTTCGACAAGGGCAGCGGCAGCCAGATCAGCCGCACCACGTTCGCCGAAGTCTTCCGGAACGGTTCGAGCCTGTGGGCGGTGAGCGTGACCGTGCCGACCGAGCAGGAGAACAGTGCGCGCACCGAGCTGTACGAGCGGATGGTGCCGACCTTCTCGATCACGGGATGAGCCCCGGTCAGCAACTAAGCTCGCCGCATGAGTGAACAGGACCTCGCCGAGGCCGCCGCCACCACCATCGCCGAGCGCACCGGGCATGCGAAGCACGACATCGCGGTCGTCCTCGGTTCGGGCTGGCGGCCCGCGGCCGACGTGATCGGCGGCGGCGACGCGGAAATCCCGGTCGGAGAGCTGCCCGGGTTCGAGAAGCCCGAGGCGATCGGTCACGGTGGCACGGTTCGGTCGGTCGGGGTGAACGGCAACCGGGCGCTGGTCTTCCTGGGCCGCACACACCTGTATGAAGGCAAGGGTGTGGGGCGGGTCGTGCAGAACGTGCGGACGGCGGCGGCCGTCGGTGTGCGGGCGGTGCTGCTGACGAACGCGGCGGGCGGCCTGCGCGAGGATTTCCAGGTGGGGCAACCGGTGTTGATCTCCGACCACCTGAACCTGACCGCGAAATCGCCGATCACGGGTGCGAACTTCGTGGATCTGGTGGATCTGTACTCGCCCCGGCTGCGGGAGGTCGCCCGCACGATCGACCCGGACCTGGCCGAAGGGGTTTACGCCGGGTTGCCGGGGCCGCATTTCGAGACCCCAGCCGAAATCCGGATGCTGCGCACGCTCGGGGCCGACCTGGTCGGCATGTCGACGGTGCTGGAGGCGATCGCCGCTCGCGCCGCCGGGATCGAGGTGTTCGGGTTGTCGCTCGTGACGAACCTGGCCGCGGGCATGACCGGTGAGCCGCTGAGCCACGTCGAAGTGATCGAAGCCGGTCGCGCGTCGGCCGAGCGAATGGGCACGCTCCTGCGGGAGCTGGTGGCGCGGGCGTGACCGACCGCCTGCGCGCGCTCGCCTGGATCGCCGGCGACGTCGAGGCCGGCACCCGGCATGAGCTGGAAACCGTGCTGGCGCAAGCAATGCGTGGCGGACCCGGTGCGGTCGTGGACCTCGAGGACCGGATGCGCGGCCCGCTGACATTCGGCACGGCCGGGTTGCGTGGACCGGTGCGCGCCGGGCCGAACGGGATGAACACCGCGGTCGTCATCCGCACGACCGCCGGGGTGGCCGCCTGGCTTTCGGCGCACGGCAAGGCCGGTGAGACGGTCGTCGTCGGCCGCGATGCCCGGCACGGGTCGGAACGTTTCGCGTTGGCGGCGGCGGAAGTGCTGGCCGCAGCCGGGTTCGACGCACGGCTGCTGCCCGGTCCGTTGCCGACGCCGGTACTGGCGTTCGCGGTGAAACACCTGGGCGCGGCGGCGGGTGTGCAGATCACGGCGTCGCACAATCCCCCGGCGGACAACGGATACAAGCTCTACGACGACAGTGGTTCGCAGATCGTGCCGCCGTCGGACGGGGAAATCGAGGCGGCGATCGCGGCTGCCCCCGTCGCGCGAGAGGTGGCCAGGAAACCCGGGGTTCCGGTGCTCGGCGAGGAAATCGTCGAGGATTACCTGGCGCGGGTCGCCACGATCCCGCCCGCAGGCGCGCGGACGCTGCGGGTGGCCGCGACGGCGCTGCACGGTGTCGGCGCGGATGTGGTGCAGCGGGCACTGGCCGGGGCCGGTTTCACCGATGTGCATCTCGTGGCCGAACAGTCGGTGCCGGACCCGGACTTTCCCACGGTGTCGTTCCCGAACCCGGAAGAGCCTGGCGCGACTGATTTGTTGCTCGCGCTGGCCGCGGATGTCGAGGCGGATCTGGCCATTGCGCTGGACCCGGACGCCGACCGGTGCGCGCTGGGCGTGCGGGACCGGGGCCGTTCGTGGCGGATGCTTCGCGGGGACGAGGCGGGGGTGCTGCTCGGGGAGCATGTGCTGTCGACGACTTCGTCCGAAGATCCGCTGGTCGCGACGACGATCGTGTCGTCGTCGATGCTGAGCCGGATCGCCGAGGCGCACGGCGCGCGGTATGCGGAGACGTTGACGGGTTTCAAGTGGCTCACGCGCGCGGGCGCGGGGCTGGTGTTCGCCTACGAAGAAGCGCTCGGGTTGTGTGTGAACCCGGACTTCGTGCGGGACAAGGACGGCATCGCGGCAGCCGTACTGGCGTGCGATCTCGCCGCGACGTTGCGTGCTACGGGTCGGTCGCTGCTGGATGTGCTCGACGAGCTGGCTAGGCGCCACGGGGTGCATCTGACGGACCAGTTGTCCCTGCGGGTCACGGATTTGAGTGTGCGGGGTGAGGTGCTGGACGCCGTGCGCCAGTCCCCACCGACGTCGCTGGCCGGCGTGCCGGTGTCGACGGAGGACCTGCGGCCGGGGACCGATGCGGTCCGGATGTCGGGTGCCGGTGTGCGAGTGGTGATCCGGCCGTCCGGGACCGAGCCGAAGTTGAAGACGTATCTGCAGACCGTCGAGCCGGTGGCGGTTTCCCTCGACGAGGCGAAGGCCGTCGCGGCGGACCGGCTGGCGGCACTTCGCGCGGATGTCGAGGCGCTGCTGTCGAAGCACCTGCCATAGCAGGCAAGGAAAACGGCCTAGTGAGGCTCGACAGCTTGCGGGCGGGCGACTCCGGAGCGTCCTCTCGGGCTGCGCTGGCCGGTGAGGTATTGCTCGAGTCTTTCTCGGCGTCCGCGAAGGCGTTGTTCTTGGTCCAGCAGATTGTCGCGGACGTGTTGTACCTGTGCCATCAAGTCAGTGCACGCAGCTTGGTCGTGGCCCTCGGTGATGCACGGCATGATGTCACGCAGGATCTGGGAGGAAAGGCCGGCCGCGAAGAGGTCTTGGATGAACTCCACCGTCTCGATTGCTTCAGGCCCGTAAGCGCGGTATCCGTTGGCGAGGCGCTGGCTGTGGATCAGTCCTTGCTCCTCGTAGTACCGCAGGGCTCGCGTGCTGACCCCGGTGGCGTGGCTGAGTTCTCCGATACGCACGATGCTCCACTTCTCTCTCGCTTGTAGTCGCGCGCCTGTCGATACAGCCTTGACCTTAACACTGACGTCAACGTCTACGTTGGGTGTCATGACAACCGCATCACAAATGAAGAACCGCTACGCACTCATCACGGGAGGGTCGAGCGGCATTGGTGCGGCGATCGCCGACGAGCTCGCCGGATATGGAGCAAACCTGGTGCTCGTCGCACGCAACGCTGAACAGTTGGAAGAGACTGCCGCCGGTTTGCGTGAACGGCACGGGGTCACGGTGCTGAGCGTGCCGTTCAACTTGGCCGAGGAGGGCGCACCCAGCCGCCTGGTAGAGGTTGTGCAGAAGGCCGGCGTCGAGGTGGAGATGTTGGTCAACAACGCCGGGATGAGTTCCTTGGCGACGGTGGCCGACAGCGACCCGGCCACGCTGCGTCGACTCGTCGACCTCAACGTCGGCGCACTCACGGAGCTGACCGCACTGATGGTTGCGAAGATGGTTCAGCGTGGCCACGGTTCCGTCATCAATATCGCCAGCACCGGGGCCTACACCCCCGCCCCCCATGTGGCTGCCTACGCGGCCTCGAAAGCCTACGTACTTTCTTTCACCCAAGCCGTGTGGGCCGAGACCAAGGCCAGCGGCGTCAGGGTCGTAGCAGTGAGCCCGGGACCGACGGAGACACCCATGAACTCCCGACCGGGCCGCGGGAAGCGGCAGCCGGCACAGGTCGCCCGCACCGCGCTGACCGCCTTGGCTGGAACCAAACCTGCCGTCGTCGACGGCGGCGGCAACAAGACCACCGCCTTCGTGATCCGGATGCTGCCGCCACGGCTCATGGCCACTGTCGCGCTGAGAGCGATGGCCCGAAGCCACTGATCCAGTACCGCCGCTATCAGCCGGCCTGGTTGTGATGTTCGATTTTGCCGTTGGTTTCTGGGCGGGTTTTCTTACCGGTGATGCC
This sequence comes from Amycolatopsis pithecellobii, assembly GCF_009707865.1. Taxonomy (GTDB): domain Bacteria; phylum Actinomycetota; class Actinomycetes; order Mycobacteriales; family Pseudonocardiaceae; genus Amycolatopsis_E; species Amycolatopsis_E pithecellobii. The sequence continues at coordinate 509 of NZ_WMBA01000100.1, read as the reverse complement.
GAGTTCGGTGCAGGCGTGGGATCGGTAGGCGGTTCGTTGTCGGACAGGACGCGTTCGCCGCGGGAGTGGTCGTCGATGACGGTGTGCACGAACGCTGTGCCCAGCAACGGGCATGCCGAGCCGGCCGGCGATCTGGATTGGGCCCTACCGGTGACGCCACCGCAGTCGCACGACCCGCCGCACCATGCCGGGGCTGGTTTTGGCCGGGCTGTGGTGCGGGCGTGAGCTGCGATCGGCCATCCCGGCCGGACCCTCGGCGAGGTAACGGTCGGCCCACTTACGGGCGGTGCGGGCCGACACCACCTCATCGACTCAAGTGTCAGAAATGCCTCGAGGCCCTGGGGGATCCTGTTGTCAGGTTTTCCCAGGGCCTCGAGGGCTTGAAAAGAAGTTCGGCGGTGTCCTACTCTCCCACACCCTGGCGGGTGCAGTACCATCGGCGCTGGTGGGCTTAGCTTCCGGGTTCGGAAAGGGACCGGGCGTTTCCCCACCGCCAAAACCACCGAAAC